>JAXGCE010000062.1:0-4540 GCA_034186105.1 Selenomonadaceae bacterium | reverse complement strand
CAGAAACCGGAAGCAGAAAAACAGGGAAACAAGGACGATCCCGAGTGGTGCCATCGCACTGCTGCCAAATTAACAGATGCCAGGCTGGACAGAAAAGCCCCCCGGAAGAAGTACGTTGAGATATGTTCTCTGCACAGCGGGCGCCGCTTCGCATGTTGCTCGATGGTTCTGTTATTTCTTCAATGCCCGATAGAGCTCGACAGCCTCTTTGAGCACGGCCTTGTCATATGCATTGAGCTCTCGCTCGACCGTGTCTTTGCCTGTGAGACGGAGCACGCTTTTGCCATCCGTCGCCGTCGCGCCATCATAGATATCGTCGATGAGGTCGCCTTCAAACGTCGCCGCGTAATCCTCCGTGACGAAGCCCGTCGCCGTCTCCTGCGTCGATGCGCCCTCCGGCACAGCGAATGCGAACGACTTGCCATTCGTATCGAGCGCGACTTCCGTGAAGCCGAGGAAGTCGAGGCCAGCGTACGAGAACAGCAGATGGAACGAGACTTTGCCATCTTTTTCCGCATACGAGACCGATGGGATCAGAGCCGCCGCCTTGCCGGACAGCCGCCCGAGCACGTCCGGCTTCGGCACGAACGTATATGCCTTTGCCTCTTCATCATAGCGGCAGACGAATTTGTCGCAGAGTGCGTTTGCCTGCTGCACTTTCGCGAGCGTGGCCTGCTGCTGCGCCGCCGCTTGTTCCTCTACACTCTTTCCCTTTGCCGAGCAGATGCCGACGGAGAGCACGAGCACCATCAGCATGCTGAGGAGCATGAAACCTTTCTTTTTCAAAAGAATACCTTCTTTCCTATGAGCTGCCTCCTATGATACCATAGAAATCTGAAAACAGCTATGGGACATAGCAAGAAACAATGGGATCCAAGTTTGCGATTTTACAGAAAACGATGTAGAATGGAGAAAAACATCCGTCTGTAAATAAAGGAGCCTACACCATGGATTTTTCGAGTTCTCCCGTCCGCTTCCTGAAGAAGAAGGAGCCGATCTACCAGATTTCGACGCTGCAATCGCTCGTGATGGGGAACTACTATGGCAGCGTGACGGTGGAGCAGCTGTTGCAGCATGGCGACACGGGGCTCGGGATGTTCGCTGCGGCGGATGGAGAGCTCATCTTGCTGCGACATCAGTGCTACCGCATCCTCGGCAACGGGTCGGCCGTGCTGGCCGCACCGCAGGAACGCGTGACGTTCGCGAGCGTGTCGTTTCTCGAAGAGGGGGAGCACATCGGCTTCGGTCCTGTCTCGAGCCTCGAAGCGCTGCGCGCGGCGCTCGATGAGCGCGTGGAGATCCTCGGGCCGAACAATCTCTATGTGTTGCAGATCGACGGCACGTTTCGCCGCGTGGCGGCGCGGACGGAGCTCCGGCAGGAACCGCCGTTCGTGAAGTTCGCGGACGTGCTGGCGCGGGACGAGCGGCGGTTCGTATTTGAAAATGTCGCAGGCTCGCTCGTCTGCTTCTATTTCCCGCAGTACCTCGAGGGCGTCAACACGGGCGGCTGGCATTTCCACTTCCTCGACGACGCGCGGACGTGCGGCGGACATGTGTTTGATATGGAGATGATGGAGGGGCGGGCGCTGCTGAATAAAACAGACCGCTTCATCATGGATCTGCCGCATAATCCGCAGTTCCAGGAGGCGGCGCTTGCGGATGCATCGAAAGATGAAATTCGGGAAATCGAACAAGGTGGAGAATGAAAATACTCCCGTGGATGCACATTCGCACCCGCGGGAGTATTTTTGATATTCTTGTTTTGTCGTACAGGGGACTCCCCCTGCCACTTCGTGGCCCTCCCCCCTCTGGGAGGGGGGCTTGCTTGAAAGGTCAGTCTTTCTGATCCAGCACGGCCATGGATGCGACTTTGTCGTTTTCGTTTGTCGTGATGATCTTGACGCCGGAGGCGTTGCGGCCGGTGTTGCGGATGTCGCTGATTGTCGTGCGGATGACGATGCCGCCCTCGGTGATGAGCATGAGCTCCTGGTCGGGGTGGACGACGCGCAGGCCGATGACGTCGCCGGTCTTGTCGGTGACTTTGAGGTTGATGAGGCCTTTGCCGCCGCGCGTCTGGATGCGGTATTCTTCCGCTTCCGTGCGCTTGCCGTATCCCTCGGCCGTGACGGTGAGGACTTCGCTGCTGTGGCGCAGGCTGTCCATGGCGATGACTTCGTCACCGTCGTTGAGGCGGATGCCCTTGACGCCGCGCGCCGTGCGGCCCATGGAGCGGACGTCGTCCTCGCTGAAGATGATGGCCATGCCCCACTTCGTGCCGAGGATGATGTCGTGGCTGCCGCTCGTGAACTTGACGCCGATGAGGTCGTCGTCGTCGTCGAGGTTGATGGCGTTCAGGCCGCCTTTGTGCAGGTTCTGGAACTCGATGAGGCCGGTCTTCTTGACGATGCCTTTGCGCGTCGCGAAGAAGAGGTAGGCGTCGGGGTTGAATTCCTTGACCTGGATGATGGCGCGGATGGATTCGCCCGGCTGGAGCTGCAGCAGGTTGATGATGGCCGTGCCTTTCGCCTGGCGGCTCGATTCGGCGATTTCATATGCTTTCAGGTGGTAGACGCGGCCGCGGTTTGTGAAGAACAGGATCGTGTGATGCGTCGTGGTGATGAGCATGTCCTCGACGAAATCTTTTTCTTTCGTCGGCATGCCCTTGATGCCCTTGCCGCCGCGGTTCTGCCGGCGGTACGTGTCGAGCGGGATGCGCTTGATGTAGCCGCCGTGCGTCATGGTGATGACGACGTCTTCCTCGGCGATGAGGTCTTCGACGCTCATCTCGCTCGTGTCGATCGTGAGCTTCGTGCGGCGCGCGTCGCCAAATTTCTTCTTGACGGCCGTGAGCTCATCCTTGATGATACCGAGGATGCGGTGTTCGTCGGCGAGGATGGCCTTGTATTCCTCGATGGCTTTCAAAGTTTCCTGGTATTCCTGCTCGATCTTTTCGCGCTCGAGGCCGGTCAGGCGCTGGAGGCGCAGGTCGAGGATGGCCTGGGCTTGGATCTCGCTGAGCTTGAAGCCTTCCATGAGGGCGGCTTTCGCGATGTCTCCGGTGCGGCTCTCGCGGATCGTCGTGATGACGGCGTCGAGATGGTCGAGGGCGATGGTGAGGCCTTCCAAAATGTGGGCGCGTTCCTGCGCCTTGCGCAGTTCGTACTGCGTGCGGCGGGTGATGACGTCTTCCTGATGCTTGATGTAGTAATGGAGTACCTGCTTCAGGTTCAGCACCTGCGGCTTGCCATCGACGAGCGCGAGCATGATGACGCCAAAGCTGTCCTGCAGTTTCGTGTGCTTGTAGAGCTGGTTCAGGATGACGTTCGCGTTCGCGTCGCGGCGCAGGTCGATGACGATGCGCATGCCGCTGCGGTCGGACTCGTCGTTCAGCCCCGTGATGCCCTCGATCTCCTTGTCGCGGACGAGCTGCGCGATGCTCTCGACGAGGCGCGCTTTATTGACCTGATACGGCAGCTCCGTGACGATGATGCGCGGCTTGCCGTTCGACAGCGTCTCGATGCGGGCGTTCGCGCGCATCTTGATGACGCCGCGCCCCGTCGTGTAGGCGCTCTTGATGCCCTCGGTGCCGAGGATCAGGCCGGCCGTCGGGAAATCCGGCCCCTTGATGACGGTCATGAGTTCTTCGACCGTCGCGTCGGGGTGATCGATGAGCATCAGCGTGCCGTCGATGACCTCGCTCATGTTGTGCGGCGGGATGTTCGTCGCCATGCCAACGGCGATGCCGCTCGTGCCGTTGACGAGCAGCTGCGGGAATTTCGCGGGGAGCACAGACGGCTCTTTGAGCGACTCATCGTAGTTCGGCACGAAATCGACGGTTTCCTTATCGATATCCTGCAGCATGAGCTCGGAGATGCGCGACATGCGCACCTCGGTGTAACGCATGGCAGCAGCCGGGTCGCCATCGACGGAACCGAAGTTGCCATGGCCGTCCGCGAGCATGTAGCGCATGGAGAAATCCTGCGCCATGCGGACGATCGCGTCGTAGACAGACGTATCGCCATGCGGATGATATTTACCTAAGACTTCGCCGACGATACGCGCCGACTTCTTGTAGGGCTTTGACGGCCCCATGCCCGCTTCCTGCATCGCGTACAGGATGCGGCGGTGTACCGGTTTCAGACCATCGCGCACATCGGGCAGCGCGCGAGAGACGATGACGCTCATCGCGTAGTCGATGTACGAGTTCTTCATCTCGTGTTCGAGATTCACCGGCACGACTTTTCCTTGACCAAAATCCACAATCTCACCTCATGAATCGAAATCGCACCCGCGGAAGAAACGATGTGCGATTTGTTTTGCTTGTACAAGGGACAGCCTTACGGCATAAATGACCGCATAGGCGCTAAAGCGCCTTGCGTCTACTTATCCCCCGCCCTTCGGGCCCGTCCCCCCCCTCTGGGAGGGATACATTTTCAGAATCGCGAACCCTAGAAAATTCAACGATTCGTGGTTCTCTTTTTTTTGCCGTCCCCCCACCGCTGTCCGCGATGCGGGGACGTTTTTTGCGTTAAAGTTGCGT
>JAXGCE010000061.1:0-29003 GCA_034186105.1 Selenomonadaceae bacterium | reverse complement strand
TTCCCCGAGCCGTTGACGGCTTCAGTATAGCGCAAGAAGGACACGATTGGCGATTTTTGTCCGACTAAAATTGGTCAATTTCACCCGACACTCAGTGGCGATTTTCGCCCGACGCTAACAGCCGTTCCAATACTGTCCGTTCAACGCATATCCCGCTGATGCCGACGGCATCGCCAGGCAGCCAAAGCCAACGCAGATTGCTAGGACACAAAACCACTGTTCCATTCCACGCAAGATTTTCATCGCAAATGTCCTCCCCTTCCAAGCATCCTCAATCTGCCCAATGGAGGACAATCTCATTGATTACGTCATTGGAATCCGTATAAAAGACAAGGTATTTGTAGCGATCACTTCCGGAAACAAAATATACATAATTTTTCTGGGTATCCGCATAGACCGGCTTTCTTGTAATAAACCGCCGATTCAGATCCCAATCAGGCTGGCCGTAAAGGTCGTACAAAATGCTGCTCGACATCCCAACGGTAACACCGGCGGGTGTAGCAAAGCCATTATTCTTCCACGTGTCGATATTCATGACCTTGCCCGGACCATTCTCGCTCCAAAAACTGACAGATGCGCCATTATAACGGTACGTAAGGACACCGTGTTCACGGGAAACGCTCCCCGTGCCATAGATGCTGCGTACATAGGAAGTCGGTGCGCCGAGCGTAATCCCGCCGAGCGCAGCTTGTTCCGGCGCAATCTCCGCCGATACCGTTGAGGTGACGGCCATCGCGAGCAGGCCGACCGCGCAAGCACAGATGCGGAGCGAACGAGAGGCCCGTTTAACAACATCAAAAATCTTCACGTGCAACTCCATGAAAAACCAATCCTTTCATTGTATTTCCGAACACTTTGTCATCGCAAGAATCAATGGATGGGAAGCCACTCACATGCCGAACTTCGCACGGATGAGATAGAGGGCATGGTTCAATAAAATCCTTTGATAAGGATACCTCGCAAACGGATCAAACCATCCGTCGGCTCCCTGAAATGCAAACTGCCCCGAGCGCTTGTTGTAGCGAATCTCTCTAGCACCATCCAGCGATAAATAATCCGTTTCATAATGCACCATATACTCATTGACCTTGATATATGCATAGGAATCATTTTCATCTTCGATGAACGCCGAGCTGATATCGAACACAGAGCCCAGCTTGCTGCCGGTTTCCCAAAGCGGATAATTGAGATCCCCATGGTAGCACGAGACGCCATCGACCTCCTCTATGACATACGCTTCAGCGTTCGTCATAGGCACGGCCAGCGCCACGCAGACGCACATGAGCGCCATCATTAAAAGTTTCCCCATCCATTTCATTTTGTTTCTCCTACATGATGTCCGTCATACATCATTCGTCACATCTTGCATTCTTCCAGTACTTTCGCTGCTTCCAGATTGTCCTTATTCAAGGAAAGAGCCGTTTCCGCATCCTGACGGGCACTTTCTTTGTAGCCAAGCCGCTGGAAAGCTTTCGCACGGTTAGCATAAGCCTCATCTGACTGTGGCTGGAGACGGATGGCATGATTCAGATCGCGGAGTGCCTCATCGTATTTCCCAAGATCCAGATACACCAGTCCGCGACCAGAAAACGCTTGATCGTATTCTGGCTTCAAGGAAAGTGCCTTGCCATAATCTGCTAGCGCGGCATCCAGCTTCCCCGTTTCTTCGTAAAGCTCGCCACGATTGTTATACGTCTTTTCAGAATCTGGCCGGAGGCTGATGGCCTTGTTGAAGTCCGCAAGCGACAAGTCGTACTGCTTGATGTGGCGATATGCAATGCCGCGATTGTTATAGGCCTCGACATAATCTGGCTTCAGCGAAATTGCCTTGGTATAATCGCTGATCGCAGCTTCGTATTTTCCCTCGCTGCGCGCAAAAACGTTGCCACGGCCATAATACATGATGGCTGCGTCCGGCTTCAGGGTAATGGCTTTATCGTAATCTGCAAGTGCAAGATCATATTGTTTCAGATTTGCATGAGCCAATGCCCGGTTCATATAAATGGGGACGGCGTTTGGTGCCAGAGCAAGCGCTTTGTCATAATTGGCAACTGCAGCTGCGTAATCTTCTTTCCCAGCATAAGCTACGCCTTTGTACATATATGCCTGCGCATTTTGGGGATCCAAGCGGAGGATGCTGTTGAATTCTTGGATGGCCAGATCATATTTTTTGAGATTGCCATACAACTGCGCCAAAAGATTATGGGTTTTCACATCTTTCGGCTCCAAAGCGACCGCTCGCTGGAAATCAGGAATCGCCTGATCATAATCCTTTTGCGCGTAATAAAGGCCACCACGCGTGAAATACGCCTCGGCCAGATCTGGTGCCAGCTGCACGGCCGTATTGAGATCCGCCAGCGCAGACGCGTATTGTTTCAACTGGGTATACGTAAAGCCGCGGCGAACATATGAACGGGCATCTTTCGGTTGCAATGCGACGGCTCGATTGCTGTCCTGCAACGCCAGATCGAATTGCTTCGTTTTCCAATACACCTTGATGCGATTTAGATAAGCCGAATAGTACTCCGGCTGCAGTGAAAGGGTCTTGTTCAAGTCATCAAGCGCGCCTTTCAGGTTTCCAGCCCCCATCTCAGCAATAGAGCGGTTATTGTAATAGGGCGCACGAGATGGATTCCGCGCAATGGCATGATTGAAATCCGCCAGCGCCAAGTCGTATTTTTGCTGCTCGTTGTAAATCAGCCCTCGATTGTTGTACGCAAAACCATAGTCTTTCTTCAACGACAAAGCCTGATTGAAGTCTGACAATGCCAAGTCGAATTGCTTTTGCTGGAGATACGCAACACCGCGATCGTTATACAGCGGCGCGAATTGGTCATTGAGCGCGATGGCTTTCGTACAAAGGTCGATGACCCCCAGCAAATTGTTCGCGAGCTCCGCTTCGCCGACCTGCTTCATGTAGGAAGCCGCTGTCAACTGATCCTCGTTTTTCTTGACCTTCTGCGCGAGTATCTGCTTTTCCTGTTCATCGCGTGCCTGCTTATATTGTTGCTTCAGCGTCGCCATTTCTGTATCGATACGACGGAGCTCTTCTTGCAGCGCAGCATTCTGCTCCTTGATGGCTTCCCAACTCTCGTTATCACCGATGCGTTTCTGCAAAAACGCATCGATCTGGACAGGATCGACCTGTACATCGACATGGCAGTGGATCTTGATGCCATCGCCGCCTTGATTGTCATACGTATATTTCGTCGAGAGCACTTTGAGGGCGTGGCTCGCCAACGTACTGATATCATCAGCCGTCAGCGTCGCATTCTTCGTCTTTGTATAGGATTGCACATAGACGCCCGCTTGCTCCTCTGCTTTTCGCATGGCATCGCTCTGTGCGCGCTCCTGTCCAATCCCCAATGTTTCATCCGGCCCGTCACCGACAAGGTATATGCCCTCTGCTGAAATCGTCTGCACTTCTGCCTGAACTGTCGGCATGGGCGCAGCAAAATAACTCGCCGGCCCGAAGAGCCCGGCACCGATCATTCCGACCCAAGCAAGTTTCCTTGCGCGTTTCTGTAACTTCATGATTTTGTATTCCCCTTTCCCATTTGCTGATATTCCAAGAATTGTTGATGGCGGCCCAAAACTTGATGCGCTTTCGCTAGGGACCCCTCTGTCAGGTCATAAGGACGGACAGCCAGTGTAACCGTCTTGCCATCCACGCCTTGCGCTTCCTGTTGGATACATGCTTGCAAAGACGTTTCTCCTGCGACACTGCTCAAGGAAAGCGTCTGTCGCAACGTCACGAGATGGCTACCCGTGAAATCCAGGTCCAGCAGTTGTCCCGGTGCCGTCAGCGGAATCACCATTGCGTAATATTCATCTTCTGTGAACATCTCGTGCAACATTTCCCACAACGTGCGAACCGCGATGTGATATGCCGCTTTTTCCTCAGCCGTATCGCCTTGTGACGCTTGGGACAGCTGGTACCGTGCTACAAGATCCTTTTGATCTTTCGCAAGAATCTGCGCTGCCATCTGGTGAGGCGTCGATGAAGTACGAATTTTCTGTTGTGATGTTTGGAGCTGTACCTCCTGCGCCTGGAATTTCTGTACCATCTCTGGCGTGATGGCTTGTTCATAACTTTTCCGCGAGACGCGTTCGACTTGCTGTTTCTGGATCTCCAGCAAAGCCTTCTTCTGCTCAAGCTCCTGTTGCAGATCCTGCTGCTTGCGCCCTGCGGCATAAGCAATGATCTGAGAATTTGGTTCTGCTGTCATGATATGATCGAGATCGAGTGTCACGGTCAACGCGCAATGATACACTACAGTAGATGCATTCTCGATGCTCGTCGTGTAATGTTCCTGTTCTACATGCAGAATACCGGACGCGCGTGTTTCGATTTCATCCTCTGTCAAAGCAAGATGATGCGCCTCAGAATAACTGCTGACATAAACACCTGCTTGCTCCAAGGCACTCCGCATCGCTTCTTGCCGTGCTCGTTCTTTTGCCTCCTGGATCTTCTCCAAAGGATCTTGCAGGGCATAGACACCTTCCACCGTAATTGTTTGTGCCTCTGCACAATTGCACGTTGCAGGGACAAAGGTACCAACAAGGACGTTCGTCATGCATCCCAGACAAACCCCAAGGCCGACAGCAAAAACTGCATGTCTTCTTTTCCGATTCGCTTTCATGCTCTCTGCAATGCCCCCTCTATCTCAAGTGTAGTTCTCATCGAATGATTTCAGTATATCACGCAAGTCCCCCCCCTGCAAGACATGTGTATGCAGGGTTATAATCACGAAAAACTTCATCGCATAACATAAAGCAAGGCGCCGCACGAACATTCGTGCGGCGCCTCAGACTGTAGACATACTACCCCAAAGCACCCTCATTTATGCTATACTGGCATCAGTGGGGGTGCTTTCCTTGTATCGCAAGAAAAATCGTGAACGTCAGCGGGACATCCAATTCATTTCTCTGGAGGACTTGGTTTCGCAAGACCACATCCTGCGCGTCATCGACAGGGCTATCGATTTCAGCTTCATCTATGACGAGGTCAAGGACTTGTATTCGCCTTTGGATGGCGGGCCTCCCGGCATCGACCCCGTTTCGCTCTTCAAGATCGTCTTCATCCAGTATCTTTTCGGCATCCGCAGCATGCGTCAGACCATCCGCGAGATTGAAGTCAACGTCGCTTACCGCTGGTTCATCGGCTACGGGCTCACCGAGAAGATCCCCCATTTCTCGACCTTCGGGAAGAACTACGTCCGCCGCTTCCAAGACACGGACATCTTCGAACATATCTTCCAGCGCATTCTCCAAGAAGCCATGGACGCGGGATTCGTCGACGCCAGCGCCGTCTTCATCGACGGGACGCACATCAAAGCCAACGCAAACCGCAACCGCAAAGAGAAGATCACCGTGACGAAGCCCGTGAAACAGTACCAGAAAGAACTGGACGAAGAGATCGCGAAAGACCGCGAGGCGCACGGGAAAGCACCTCTCCCGGATAAGAATGACGAAGTGCCGGAGACCGTCGAGAAAACCAGCAGCAAAACCGATCCCGACAGCGGGATGTTCGTCAAGGGCGAGCACGAGCGCTGCTTCGCCTACGTTTCCAACACCGCCTGCGACAAGAACAACTTCATCCTGGGCTTCTACCTCGGCGCGGGAAACATCCACGACAGCCAAGCCTTCCATGAACTCTACCAGAACCTCCTACCGACACTGAATGCCACGGAAGCCATTGCCGTCGACGCCGGTTACAAGACGCCCGGCATCATGCGCGAAATCATCCAGAGCGGGAAAGTCTCCGTCGTCCCCTACAAGCGCCCGATGACGAAAGAAGGCTTCTTCCGCAAGTGGGAATACGTGTACGACGAGCACTTCGGCTGCTACCTCTGCCCGAACGACAAGATCCTGAACTACTCCACAACGAACCGGGACGGCTACCGGGAATACAAGAGCAATCCGGCGGACTGTGCGGGATGTCCATACCGCAGCCAATGCACGGAAAGCAAGAACATGACGAAGGTCGTCACGCGGCACGTCTGGGCGGACTATGCAGAGCAAGCGGAGGAATACCGTTACGTCCCGAAATACAAAGGAATCTACGCGATGCGAAAGAGAAGCACGGCATGAGATACGCAACCATGCGTGGCCTCAAGAAAGTGAGGATGCAGGTCACGCTCACTTTCGCGTGCATGAATTTGAAGAAACTGGCCCTCTGGAAGAAAAAGACCGGAAAGCTTCCAGAGAAAGCCTCCCGGTTGTTGCAAAATTTCTGTGAAATTTTCAAAAAGATGTATTTTCGGCACGATGCGTTCATTTTTGATTGTGAATGCACAATTGCCTGTGGATAACTAAAAATCTGTAAGTCTACAAACTGAGGCGCCGCACGAACATTCGTGCGGCGCCTGTTTTGTCTTATCGTCTGCCGAACCACTGCACCCAATAGTGATGGCTGTTATCATCCGCCTTGTACACGTAGGCCAGCCCCATGACATTATAGTCGGGATACAAAATATTGGCTTTGTGCGTCGGCGAAAGCATCCAATTGGCCACGACCGTAACGGGCGAATTCGCTCCACGCTGCAGATTCTCGCCAAGATAAATGTATTTACGAGCCTGCTCAGCTGGCACGAGCGTGTTGAAATCGCTGCCGTCCGGGCGTTGATGCGAGAAATACTGCGTGACTTCCTGCAAGCGGCGCTCGGCATAGCCATTGAGCTCTTCGTCAAGCTGCAAGGGCTGCAGCCCCGCTTTCTCGCGCTCCTGATTGACCAGATCCAGCACGTCCTGGCGATAGTATTGCAGATCAATGGCCGTTTCATCGGAGGCATCTCCTGTGATGTGGAAAATCAGCCGGTAGACGAGGGGTTCCTGCCCTGGATCCTGGAAGATCGCCTTGACTTCCACATCTCCTGGCTGCTTGAAGCGCACGCGATATTCCCCATTTTTATAGCGGAACTCCTCCGCCACGTTGGGATTACTGACGATAAACCGAACATTTTCCCCTGGATAGGCCCAGACCTTCCCTGTGTGGCGCGTATACTCGCCTTTGAACACTTCTGCCGCAAAGACGTTGCCGACCTGGAACAATAACAGCGCTCCCACCAGCAAAAATACCAACCATTTCCGCATAAAATCATCCCCGATCGAATCGACGTTCCTTACGTCACCTTTTCCCCATATTCATCAAAACCCGCCTGGTGATGCTACCAAGCGGGTTCTGTCGTTTATAGCGTTTTACATCAGCATCTTCACCGCTGCACCGCGGCTATGATTGTTGATGCCGCCGAGCGGACCCATGACGGACTGGTTGAAATTCTGGAGGCCCTGCTTGATCGCGAAGAGCGCCGTCTGCTGGAGCGTGTTGCTGCTCGCGAGGTTCGTGGCTTCTTTTGCGATGTCCGTGTCACCCTCCGTGCTGGCCGTGTCGTAGAGGTTCTCTGCCTGCGTCGTGAGGTTCGACGACTGATAGCCGAGTCCCTGCTGCGCCGCACCGATGCTCGTCGTCTGATCGAGCGCCGTGTTGAGTGCCGCATCGACTTTGTCGAGCGCCGAGGAAATCGAGCTCGTATCCGTCAGATCAATCGTGCTCTTGCCCTCGCTATCCGTCAAGCCGAGGCCCTGCGACGTGAGGTTGCCGATGTTGACCGTCGTATAGCCGTCGACGCCCTGGATATTGATGGACTGGCTGCCATCGAGGAGCTGCTTGCCATTATACGTCGCTGTCGCGGCATTTTCGTCAATGCTCGAGATCGTCTGGTCAACGCCCTTCTGAAGCGTTGCGAGATCGACATCGCCATTCGTGCCGTTCGCCGCATTGAGGAGCGTCGAGCGCAGGCTCGTCAGCATGCTGACCGTATTGCCTGCCGCACCGGCAGCCGTGTTCAGCATGGCGTTCGCGTTCTGCGTGTTCGCATTCGCCTGATTCGTCGCGCCGATATTGGAATACGTGCGCTGGAGAATGGCGTAACTGGCAGGGCCATACGAGGCACTAGGATACTTCGAGCCCGTGGCGATCTTCTGGATGCTGCTGGCAGAGGAGGCGCTATTGGTATTATATGTACGGATCGAGGTATTCAACCCGTTCAAAATGCTGCTGATGCTCATTTTTGATCTTCCTTTCTTGCGATTGTTGGTTCGGTAGAGGCTAGGTTTCTAGCTTCATTATAGGCGATCGCATGGGAAAAAGAAAGGAGAATTGGATTGGATTTTGCAAGAGGCCGACACCCAGTTCCTTAGAATTTTCTGTATCCAAGCCTTCTCACTTGTCAAGGTATTTCTTTTACGGTATAACTGATGATGTTGGAATTGCATACACGGGAGATGATAGCGTGAAAACACAACACGGTACGGATCCGTAAAAATGGCCGAATTTTGGCTCAATCATTTTTTTGCGCCCATACATGAATGCAGCCCTTGTGATTTATCATCGCGCGCTCGGATACAGCATGCTCCTGTATGCCAAGATGCCTTGAAGCGCTATCGAGCGGACTGTCGTTATATGGGATTCATCGATATCTATGAATTCCTATTGCCGCTCCAAAGCACTCCCTTGCTCCCGCTTTTGAACCAATTGATCGAAAAAGAAGAGCATGCTGCGGGGATTGCAATCAACTGTAAGTCCTTTGGATCTTCAGGATGGGAAAACCGGCCAACCGTCGGTGGTGTGCTCGACAACTTCGTATACCGTGCCCCCGACGGTTATCAATGGTCTGAATTCCCGTGGAAATGGGATGCTCACATAAAGTCCATTGTCAACCCACGCTTGACCGTAACGATGAACTCCGCTCATTTTGCCACATATCAAGCAGGAAAATTTGCAATCGACGAAAATGGGCATCGTGTAGATGGCATGGATAATTTCGTCGATCATACAAACCTCATACGTATCAACCATTATTTCACAAAATCTAAGGCAGAATGGGTTCTCAAGCGCAACAAGGGCATCGGTGATGGCCAGCACGTCCGCCCCATGGAAGAATTCGATTGGCGTGACCGTAATGATGTGTACGACGACCTGATTATTCGTCATCGAAACCAATTGATGCAGCAACATCTGGAGCAGCTGCAACATCGGTTTGATTAAGCAAGGCTCCGTAATCGCGCCAAACATTTTCGCATGAACTCTTTTTTTATCGCATTTCACTCAAAACAGCCCTCATCCTTGCGCGTGTACGCTCGCTGATGAGGGCTGTGTCATATTTGCAATTTGTTATTTTCTGCTCTTCGCGACGTCCGCGAAGGCTTTGCCGGCCGCTTCGATGGTGCGGTCAATGTCTTCTTCGGTGTGAGCGCCGCTCATGAAGAGGGTCTCGAACTGGCTCGGGGCGAGGTAGATGCCTTGCTCGAGCATGGACTGGAACCAGACTTTGAAGGCTTCCTGGTCGGAGGCGCAGGAGTCGTCGAAGTTCCAAACCTCGTGCTCATTGAAGAAGATGCCGAACATGCTGCCGGCCTGGTGCGCCTGGATGGTGACGCCGGCTTTCTTCGCCTGTTCCTGCCAGCCGAGGAGGAGCTTCTTCGTCTTGAGCGTGAGGACGCGGCTGTAGTCGGGCTGGCCAGGCTCGGGCTCAGCCGTGATGATCTTCAGCGTCTCGATGCCGGCCGTCATGGCGAGCGGGTTGCCGGAGAGCGTGCCTGCCTGGTAGACAGGACCTGCCGGCGAGACGCGTTCCATGATCTCGCGGCGGCCGCCATAGGCCGCGACGGGCAGGCCGCCGCCGATGATCTTGCCGAGCGTCGTAAGATCCGGCGTGATGCCGTAGGCCGCCTGCGCACCGCCGAGCGAGGCGCGGAAACCGCACATGACTTCGTCGAAAATGAGCAGCGTGCCATGCGCTTCGGTGAGTTCGCGCATCGTGCGCAGATACCCCTGCCGCGGCGGGACACAGCCCATGTTGCCCGCGACCGGCTCGACGATGACGGCAGCGATTTCGTCGCCGTGCTCGTCCATGATCTTCTTGAGCGCATCGATGTCATTGTACGGGACGGTCAGCGTGTCCTGCGCCGTGCCTTTCGTGACGCCCGGCGAACTCGGCACGCCAAACGTCGCCATGCCGCTGCCGGCGTTGACGAGCAGGCTGTCGCTGTGGCCATGGTAGCAGCCGATGAATTTCAGGATCTTGTCGCGTCCCGTATAGCCGCGCGCGAGGCGGAGGGCCGACATCGTCGCTTCCGTGCCGGAGTTCACCATGCGGATCATTTCAACGGACGGATAGACGGACTGCACGAGCTTCGCGAGCTCGGATTCGAGCAGTGTCGGCGCGCCATAGCTCGTGCCGCGCGTGACGGCTTCCTGGAGTGCCTTGACGACGTTCGGATGCGCATGGCCGACGACCATCGGGCCCCACGAGCCGACGTAGTCGATGTATTCGTTGCCGTCGATGTCAAAGATGCGGTCGCCCTTGGCACGGGCGATGAATGGCGGATTGCAGTCCACGTTCGCATAGGAGCGGACAGGGCTGTTGACGCCGCCGGGCATGAGATTTTTAGCTTCGTTGAAAGCGGCGAGGGATTTTTCAAGGTTCAGCATAGATTACTCCTCCTCGCGCAGCCACTTGGCGGCGTCGATGGCGTGGTAGGTGATGATGCAGTCGGCGCCGGCGCGCTTCATGCTTGTAAGCGTTTCGAGGACGATGCGCTTTTCATCGATCCAGCCGTTCGCGGCAGCGGCTTTGACCATGGCGTATTCGCCACTGACGTTGTACGTCACGATCGGCAGCGTGATGCGGTCGCGCACCTGGCGCACGATGTCGAGGTACGCGAGCGCCGGCTTGACGATGATCATGTCCGCGCCTTCCATGACGTCAAGATCGGTTTCCTTCATCGCTTCGCGCGTGTTCGCGGGATCCATCTGATACTGGCGGCGGTCGCCGAACTGCGGCGCGCTGTCGGCCGCATCACGGAACGGGCCGTAGTAGCCAGACGCGTATTTGACGGCATAGCTCATGATCGAAACATTGAGGAAGCCGTGCGCATCGAGGTCTTCGCGGATGGCGGCGACACGGCCGTCCATCATGTCGGACGGCGCAACGATATCGGCACCGGCCTCGGCCTGCGACGTCGCGACTTTCTGCAGAAGCTTCAGCGTCTTGTCGTTGTCGACGTAATGGCCTTCGAGATGGCCGCAGTGGCCGTGCGTCGTGTACTGGCAGAGGCAGACGTCGCCGACGATCATGAGGTTCGGGACTTCCTTCTTGATGGCCGCGATGGCGCGCTGCACAGGGCTTGTCATATCCCAGGCCGAGCTGCCATCAGCGTCCTTGTACTCGGGCAGGCCGAAGACTTCGACGGCCGGGATGCCAAGCTCGTCAAGCTGTTTCGCGAGCTTGACAGCGTTGTCGACGGAGAGATGGTAGCAGTTCGGCATGCTCGGGATCTCTTCTTTGACGTTCGTGCCGGGCACGACGAAGATTGGATAGATGAAATCTTTCGCCGAAAGCGTGGTCTCGCGGACCATGGCACGCATGTTCGGACTGATGCGCATGCGGCGGGGACGGAGTTTCTGAGTGTACATACGAAATGCATCTCCTTCTATAAAAGGCTCCCTCTCAGAGGGAGCTGCTGAGCGAAGCGAAGCTGAGGGAGTCTCACAAGATGGAAGGTTTTCATTCACGATTGCTTTTTATGCGGGGGGAAACGTTACTTTCAGAGCCCGTATAAGGATAAACCGTGCGCTTCATACGTCATGCTTGTGACACTCCCTCAGTCAGCCATTCGGCTGACAGCTCCCTCTGAGAGGGAGCCTTCTGAACAAGACCCGTTCAGCAATCGTTGAAAATAAGTTTTTCTTACAATGTCTCTCGTATGGCCGCAACGAGGCCATCGATGGTATACGTCTCGGCGACGATGCCGGGAGCGATGCCGTTTTCCTTCGCTGTCTCGGCCGTGACGGGGCCGATGCAGGCGGTCTTGGCATGCTGGAGCGGCGCAGCAGTGCCGAGGATCTTGACGAGGTTCGTGACGGTCGAGGAGCTCGTGAACGTGACGATGTCGTAGTCGCCGGCTTCGAGCTCTTTGGCGAGCGCGGCGCCGTCCGCGTCAGCCGCGACAGTCTGATAGACAGGCGCGACATCAACCGTATAGCCCTGTTCGCGGAGCTTTTCGGGGAGGATCTCGCGGGCTTTTTCGGCGCGCGGGATCAGGATGCTAGCGTGCGGCGGCAGCTTGCCCACGAGCGCATCGAGGATGCCTTCGGCGCGGTAGACGGTCGGGACGACGTCGGCGCGGATGCCGTACGTCACAAGCTTTTCCGCTGTCGCGGAGCCGATGGCCGCGACCTGCGCGTAGCCGAGGGCGCGCGTGTCTCTGCCTGCCTTTGCGAGACGGGCAAAGAAGCGCTCAACGCCATTCGCGCTCGTGAAGACGAGCCACTGGTAGTCGCAGAGCTTTTTGATGGCCGCGTCGATGGCCTTGTAATCGTCGGACGGATCAGCGAGCGCAATGGCTGGCACTTCGCGGACGTCGGCGCCGAGTGCTTCGAGCGCCGTCGTGAGTTTCGACGCCTGCGCTCTTGCGCGCGTGACGAGGACGCGCTTGCCAAAGAGCGGGCGCTGTGCGAGGCGGTCAAACCACTGGAGCTCGTCGCGGAGCTTCACGACCTCGCCGACGATGAAGATGGCTGGCGGCTTCAATCCATTTTTGATGACGTCTTCGGCCGCTGTGCCGACGGTCGTCGTCAGGACGCGCTGCTCGGGCTTCGTGCCCCAGCGGATGACGGCGGCCGGCGTCTGCGGATCGCGGCCATATTTCACGAGCTGTTCCGTGATGTGCGGCAGGTTCGCGATGCCCATGAGGAAGACGATCGTGTCCGTCGCCGTCGCGAGCTTTTCCCAGTTCACATCGCCCTCCGTCGTCGGGTCTTTGTGCCCCGTGACGACGGCGAACGAACGCGCGATGGCGCGGTGCGTGACGGGGATGCCGGCATAGGCGGGCACGGAGATGGCGGACGTGACGCCCGGCACGATCTCAAACGGCACGCCCTGCTCGCGCAGGACGATGCCCTCTTCGCCGCCGCGTCCGAAGACGAACGGATCGCCGCCCTTGAGGCGCACGACGGTCTTGCCCTCCTTCGCCTTGTCCGCGAGCAGGTGGCTGATATCGCCCTGCTTCATCGTGTGGTGCGCAGAGATCTTGCCGACGTAGATGCGCTCAGCAGACGCCGGCGCCCACGAGAGGATGCGGGCATCGGCGAGGTGGTCGTAGACGACGACGTCGGCTTTTTTCAGGCACTGGATGGCCTTGTATGTGATGAGGCCGTAGTCGCCAGGGCCGGCGCCGACGAGATAGACCATTGCGGGATTGGTAGTCATAGGTTCTCCCTTCGCAGAATACAATCGTGCAGATTGTTTGTTCCTACCTCCGACACTCCCACCACCGCTTCGCGGTCCCCCTCCCTCTGAGAGGGAGGCTACGGTATCAGAGGGTCTTCGTTCCTATTGTCACAACGAAATACGAGTCATTTTCGGTCGAGCAACAACCCGATTTCGTGCATGATCTCGATACCACCTGCATCTAACAATTTATCTGCAAGTTGCGTACCGATGGTCTCGGCATCTTTGACTTGCCCGCTGACGTGGTCGCGGTAGAGGCGCTTGCCGTCGAGCGAGGCGATGACAGCTTCGACGTGGAGGCCGCCATCTTCTGGCGTCGCGTAGACGCCGACGGGCACCTGGCAGCCGCCTTCGACTCTCGCGAGGAAGGCACGCTCGGCTTTCGCGCCGGCGACGGTCGCTGCGTCGTTCAGAAATGCGACGAGCTCGCGCGTCTCCGCGTCGCCCTCTCTTGCCTCGATGGCGAGCGCTCCCTGGCCGACGGCCGGGAGGATCATGTCTTTCGGCAGGACTTCCGTGATGCGGCCGCCGAAGCCGAGGCGCTTCAGCCCCGCGACGGCGAGGATGGCAGCATCGTATTCACCGGCATCGAGCTTCTGGAGACGCGTGTTGACATTGCCGCGCAGGTCTTTCACGACGAGGTCTGGCCGCGCGTGCAGCAGCTGCGCCTTGCGGCGCAGGCTCGACGTGCCGACGACGGCACCCTGTGGCAGCTCGGCGAGCGATGCGGCCTTGTTGCTGACAAAGGCGTCGCCCGGGTCATAGCGCTTCGTGATGGCCGTGATGATGAGGCCGTCCGGCACTTCCGTCGGCATGTCTTTCAGGCTGTGGACGGCGATGTCGATGCCGCCCGCGAGCATGTCCTGCTCGAGCTCCTTCGTGAACAACCCCTTGCCGCCGATCTTCGCGAGCGGCGCGTCGAGGATCTTGTCGCCCTTCGTCGTCATGAGCTTCTTTTCGACATGGAGCTCTGGATATTTCTTTTGCAGGCAATCCATGACATAATCGGCCTGCCAGAGCGCGAGCTTACTGCTCCGCGTCCCGATAATGATGGTGTCTTTCTTCACGAGTCCCGGTCTCTCCTATCGTATCGAGTTTGAAGACGGCGCGCATGGCGTCGATGTAGAACCGCTCGTCCGGCGTGCCGGCCGAGGCGTTGAGCTTCATCATCGGCGTGCGCAGGATCTTGCGCACGATCATCTTCGTCATGTGGTCGATGTGGCGCCACTGCTGCTCGTCGAGCTCGCTGAGCTTCGAGTGCCAGCGGCGCATCTCGCGCTGGCGGATGCGCTCGCAGCGCTTCGAAAGCAGCGCCATGAGCGGCTGCAGGCCGAGATACTGGAAGCGTTCTTCGATGGACTGCACTTCCTCTTCGACGATCTTCTCCGCCGCCTTCGCTTCTTCGCGGCGCTCGGCCTTGTGCTCGTCGACGACGGCTTCGAGCGCGTCGATGTTGTAGAGCGTGATGCCTTTGATGTCGCCGACGTCGGGATCGACGTCGCGCGGCACGGCGATGTCGATGAAGAATGCAGGCTGGCCGCGCCTTTTTGTCATGTACTGCTGCACGTCCCACGGCTTCACGACGTAGTGCGGTGCACCCGTCGATGTCACGACGACATCGGCATCGGGGCAGTTCTTGAGCGCCCCGTCAAACTCGACGGCCTCGCCGCCGAATTTCTCCGCGAGCTTTTCCGCGCGCTCGCGGTGGCGGTTCGCGACGTAGAGATGCGTCACGCCATGCGCGATGAGGTGCTCAGCCGTGAGTTCAGCCATCTTGCCCGCGCCAAAGATCAGCGCATGCGCGTGCGCGAGGCCGTCGAGCTTTTCCGCTGCGAGCTCGACGGCAGCATAGCTGACGGACACGGAATTGAACTGGATGCGCGTCTCCGTGCGCACACGCTTGCCCGTCGCGATGGCGCGGTGCATGAGCGTGTTCAGCACCGTCGACGTCGCGCCGGCCTCGCGCGCAACGGCATAGGCCTCTTTGACCTGCGAGAGAATCTGTCCCTCGCCGAGCACGAGCGAATCGAGGCTCGAGACGACGCGGAACAGATGGCGGATGCACTCTTCGTCGATGTAGTCGTACAGGTATTCGTCGATGTCGGCGTCCGTCCCCGCGAGGTCGGCGAGGAACTGGCGCACGCTCTCGAGCCCGTCGTCCGCATCCTCCGCGACGGCGTAGATTTCGCTGCGGTTGCACGTCGAGAGCACGACGACCTCGTCGAGCCCCGCATAGTCGTTGAGATTCGCGAGCCCCTGCCGCACGGCCGCTTTCGGGATGGAAAACTGCTCGCGCACCTCGACGGGTGCCGTCTTATGATTGAGTCCCAGACAGATGAGCTGCATTACTGATTTTCTCCTTTGCCTCGGCGAGCCTGCCTGCCCGCACGAGCTCCAAAATCCCGTCATCGAGCGCCATGCGCCAGAACTGCTCGCGGTCACGCGCCGTCGCGAGATGCTCCTTCTGCTCCTCGCGCAGCGCGGCGACGATTTCGAGCCAGTCGCCGAATGATTTTGGATAGAGCGTCTCGAGCTGCTGGCGGATGGCACGCGAAAGCGCCGGCGAGCCGCCGTCCGTCGAAATCGTGAACAGCAGATGGCCGCGCGAAAGGCTTGCAGGCACCGTGAAATCCGAGAGCGAGGGCTGCGCGGGTGCATTGACGAGCACGCCGCGTTCTTTCGCCGTCTGTGCCGCCCGCGTGTTCACTTCAGCATCATCCGTCGCGCAGACGACGAGGAACGCGCCGTCGAGGTCGCTTTCCTCATAGCCGCGCTGCTGCCAAGTGATGCGATGTGCCATCGCGAGCTCGGCCATCTCCATGACGGCCATCGGCGCGACGACCGTCACGACCGCCTCCGCGTGCACGAGCCGCCGCACCTTGCGAAGCGCCACGGGCCCGCCGCCGAGCACGACGCACGGCCGCCCCTTCATCTCGAGATTCATCGCATACTTCATGGGTGCCTCCAAAATATGAACGGGATTCGATATTGCAATCATTACTTATCGTTATTGTACAGCGAGAAAATAGCTCCGTCAATCCGTAAAAAGAACCGCACAGAAATTTGTGCGGCGTCTTTCGTTCCTTATAATCTTTCCATATCTCGAGCGCATCTGCAGACGGAGTTCCTCACCCTCTCGGCTTCCAGCCATGCCGTGCGTAGCAAGCGAGCTTGTCTTTGTACATGACTTTGTCGGCGTCGTCCTTGAGCTCGCGATACGTCGTACTCACACCCGCGTGTGCCGTGCCAAAGGCAACGGAGACGTCGAGGCCTTCGAGGCTCTGCTGGGCTTCTCCGAGGCGAGCGCAGACGGTGGCATGCGACAGGTCTTGTACGATAGCAACGAATTCGTCGCCACCAATGCGGTAGACATTGCCTTTTCCAAAGATGGCTGCGAGGCACTGAGCCGCCGTGCGCAGCAAGCGATCGCCCTCGGCGTGGCCTTTCGTGTCGTTGGCGCGCTTCAGCCCATTGACATCAGCCATGACGAACGTCGTACCCGCAACACAGGAGCCGTGACCGTACTGCGTCGCAAGCAAGTAAGCGTTGTGGCTCTGGACGCCCGTGAGCTCATCCGAGAGGCTGAGTTTTTCGAGGCGATCGGCCTCGGCCTGCTCGTAGTGGATGCAGTTACGGCTGTTGTTAAAGCCGTTGTAGATGGCGCGCATCATGTCAGCGCACGTGTCATAGCCGCACGCTGAGCAGTCAATATGGCGCGAAGCAGTGTCGTATTTGTGCATGCTCTCGTAGATGGCGTCGGCCTCGTCTTCCGATGGCTCCCAATCCTGGCACTGTGCCGAACGATCAAGGTAGCTACGTGCAAAGTCTTCTACATGCAGCCCCTCAAAGCGCTGATTGAGGAGTGCGAGGCGTTCTTTGGGCGGGATGCGCTTGCTCCATGGCCCTTCCTCGTCGAGCTGCTCGCGCGCGTGGATGCGCTGCATGAGCAGGCAGAACGCTTCGTCGTGCTCGTTGCATCCCGGCTCTGTCGCCGTACCTTCAAGGCAGCCGTCGCCGCAATTCGCGATGTCGACGACGGAAAACGGCAGATGGCCCTCGACGAGCGCATCAGCGTTGCGATCGAGCCAGCGATAGGCATTGCGCTTGCCCGCGATGACGCGCACGAAGATATCATCGCCGAGGAACCAGCGCAGATTCGAGGCGAGGCCATCGGACGCTGGATACGAGAGCCCGAGGCCGTAGTCGATCTCCTCGTCGCACGTCTCGTCTGCGATGCCATGAGCGCGCAGGTATTTCAGCAGGGACTGGAACGTGAGGTTGTAGCTCACGTATTCGTACTGCCCCTCGCGGCGCAGCTCGAGCGAGCGACCGATGCACGGGCCGATATAAGCGAGCTTTTCCGTCAGGCGGAGCCTTTTGCGCGCGTAGATGGCCATGCACATCATCGGGCTCTGGATCGGCAAGAGCTTGTCGAGCAACTCGGGGTGAAAATGCTCGATGTACGAGACGACGACAGGGCAACGCGACGACAGCATGCCGGCGCGGTCATGCCCGTCGGCGAGATAGCGAAGCGTCGCCCACGTGTAGATGTCGGCACCAAACGCAACAGGCAGCATGCGCTGCGCACCGAGGCCTCGCAGCGTGCCGAGGATGCGCCCATAGAGCTCGGGGTACTCCGTCGAAAGCGCCGGAGAAATCAAAAGCGAGATCGCCTCGCCGCGTCCGAGATCGCGAAAGAAGCGCTCCGTGTCATCATGATAGCTGCGCGCATCATGGGCACAGACGGTGAAGCATGCCCCACAGGCCGTGCAACGCAAAGGATCGACGGCGATCTGTGCCTTGCCGCCTTCAACATGCGCGATGCACGCGCCCATCGCCGAGCAGACACCGACGCACTTGTTGCAACCGATGCAATTCTCATTCGTGTAGACGAGCCCTTCTTCTTGCATCTCATTCCCTGCTTTCTCTGGGAGCCGATCTCACTTCGCCGGCGCGTCCGGCAGGATGATGGGCTTCTTCGTCAGCTTCCCCGTGATCCACGGGAAATGCGCGGACAGATAGCGGCCAATGGATTCGCCGATGTGGCGTTTGCCGAGATAGTCCGGGTGCAGCCCGTCCGTCGTGTACTTCGTCGCGAGCCATCCTGCGCCGTCCTCGAGCGCCTTGGCAACATCGATGGAATACGTCTGCTCGAGCACCCAATGATTGATGTAGTCACGATGCACCTGCCAGTCCGCCGGTGGGATCTCGATCTGGCCATAGCGACGAATCAGGCCGGGATTGATTGGCGTGACCGTCGTGAAGACGGGGATGATACCATAGGCGTTGCACTTGTCACGCAGTGCGATGAGATGCTCGACCGTCTCCGAGCCATAGACCGTGCCGCGATAGTCATTCACACCGCCCATGATGACGAGCACACGTGGAGAGAACGGCAGCACGTCTCGCTCAAAGCGATCGAGCATATCCTGCGTCGTATTTCCGCTGTAGCCGAGGTTCTTGACCGGTACGACGGAATAGCTCTCCCAGTCGTAGAGGAGATAGCCCGGCGGCGTCGACATCGCACCACCGCCATGCGTGATGCTATCGCCGAGCGCTGCGACCGGCGTCGGCGTCGTCACAGAAAACTCAGAGAGCGCCGACCAATCCGAGATCGGCCAACCGCTTTCATCAACGGCGCGCACGCGCCAAGCATACGTGCCCGGCACCGTGTAGCCGCCCTCCTCATAATAGTCATACTCGCCTGCCTGAAGCGTGCGGATCAGCTGGTTGCCCTCGGGCTTCACGCGATAGATCTCGATCATGTGATGCTTGGCCCCTGCCGTCGGCACCCAAGAAAACACAGGGTAGAGCGGCGCATAATCCATTTTTTCGAACTCCGTCGTGATGAGCGGTGCCTTCGGATCCAGTTCTCCATCCTTGATGGGCGTCGGCCCCGTCGACGGGGCGATCGCCTGGCCGTCATAGTTCAACGGGCAAACTTTCCAATAAAACTTCTCCGCTTTCGCCCCATAGGGTGCGAGGTTGATCTCGATGCCGTTCGTATAGACTTGATCCGTCGACCAGACGACATTCTCCGCCGCATCGCCAAACGCTTTGAGCAGCACGACCTGATAGCGCACAGCACTCGGCACAGCAGGCCATATCAGCCGGACTTTCGTCGCGTGGAACGCAGCTGCATCGTCTGCGCCCGTCTTCGCATCGTTTTCCATGGTCTTCGCCAGATCTTTCGTCAGGGATCTCGTCGTTTCCTGCGTTGCACCTTTGTCTTTCGTTGCCGTTTTGTCCACGGCGACCGTCGTTTCCTTCTGCACAGGCGCGTCCTCATGATGGCGTGCCTCCACAGGTGCGGCGAGGAACAGGCCGGCCGTCAAGAGCGCGGTACCGGCCGCGACGAACATATTATATTTCATAGGATGATTTCTCTTCTTTCTTCCATAAAGCTACGCGCCCCTATTATACCGCAAAGCATACCCCAGCGCACGCCATCCGTCAAAAAAAGCGGCTGGAGAGCGCCCATCCGTGCCAGAGCGGGCCTCGTCCCTCACCGAGATCAAGGCCGTAGCCGATCGCGCCCGTGAGATACGCTTTCGCACGGCGCACAGCTTCTTCAAGCAATAGCCCTTTCGCGAGGTTCGCCGCGATGGCCGATGACAACGTGCATCCCGTGCCATGCGTGTTCGGATTCTCCGACCGCGGCGCGGAAAGCGACACCTGACGCCCATCAGGGAAAGCGAGCAGATCCGTCGCCTCGCCGCCTGCGAAATGACCACCCTTCGCGAGTACAGCCGTGCCAAAATCACGCGCTGCCCGCTCAGCTGCCGCTGCCATCGCATCGACGCTCACGATGCCGATGCCCGTCAGGCGCGTGAGCTCAGGGAGGTTCGGCGTCAAAAGCTCCGCGCAAGGAAAGAGCTCCTCCTTGAGCGCCGTCATCGCGTCGCCCGCGAGGAGTGCCGCGCCGCTCGTCGCGACCATGACGGGATCGACAACGACATGTGCAGCATGATGCTCTCGGAGCTTCTCCGCGATTGTCTGGATGAGCGCAGCGGACGCCACCATGCCGACTTTCACAGCCCTCGGACGGATATCATCAAAAACGGCGTCAATCTCCTGCGCGAGGAACTCCGGCGTCGCCTCCTGGATGGCGCGGACGCCCTGCGTGTTCTGCGCCGTCAACGCCGTCACGGCACTCATGCCATAGACGCCATGCGCAAGGAACGTCTTGAGATCCGCTTGGATTCCCGCGCCACCACTTGCGTCACTTCCCGCGATCGTGAGGACAGGGATGATGGGTTCTGTCATGGAATCAGCCTCCTGAACATGCAAACTTCTTTTTACAAGCTGTGCGTCAGCCGTTCGGCGAGCAGGGTGTAGCGCTTTTTTGTGCGGTCGTTTTCGACGGCCGTCGTGAGGGCTGGCTTGCTGCCAAGGAGGATGACGAGGTCTTTTGCGCGGGTGACGGCGGTGTAGAGGAGGTTGCGCTGGAGCATGATGTGGTGGCCGGGAACGAGCGGGAGGAGGATGACGGGGTACTCGCTACCCTGGCTCTTGTGCACGCTCATGGCGTAGGCGAGTGTGAGCTCGATGAGCTCGGCGCGCTCGTAATCGACCTTTTGCTCAGCAAACTGGACCGTGATGTGATCGGATTCAAGTTCGCGGATGAATCCAATGTCGCCATTGAAAACATGCTTCTGATAGTTGTTTTTCGTCTGCATGACCTTGTCGCCGAGGCGGAACGTCTGGACGCTGTTCTTGTATTCTGGCTTCGCAGGCGATGGCGGGTTCAATGCGGCCTGCAAGCGGCGGTTGAGGTTGTCGACGCCGCATTCCTGGCGATGCATCGGCGACAGAACCTGGACGTCGCCGAGCGGTGACCAGCCGTGCTTTGGCAGGATGTCGGCGCAGAGCGTGACGATGGCGTCGGCCGTCGCAGCGGCGTCTGGCAGCGTGAAAAAGTGGAAGTCGCTCGCGGAGAGCGGCACGCGCTCGCCTTTTTCCTCTGGGTAGCGCGGCAGCTGACCGCGGTTGATAGCATGCGCATTCAGCACGATGCGGCTCGCCTCGTCTTGGCGGAAGACGTCCGTGAGGCGGACGCTCGGGATGACGCCAGAGCGCAGGATGTCTTTGAGCACGGAGCCAGGACCGACGGCGGGGAGCTGGTCGACGTCACCGACGAGGATGATGTGGCTGCCCTCGGGCACGGCCGAGAGGAAATGATCCATGAGCACGATGTCCATCATCGAGACTTCATCGAGGATGATGACGTCGGCTTCGAGCGGATCATCTTCGTCTTTCGCGAACATCGCGCCTTCGCCGCCCTGCGCTTCGAGCATGCGGTGGACGGTCACGGCCTTGCGGCCAGCCGCTTCGCTGAGGCGCTTCGCAGCGCGGCCCGTCGGCGCGCCGAGCAGGATGGAGAGCCCGAGTTTTTCGAGGAGGTCGATCATGCCGCGCACGACCGTCGTCTTGCCCGTGCCAGGGCCGCCCGTCAACACAAAGATGCCTGACGTCAGTGCGCCTTCGATGGCGGCGCGCTGTCCTGCTGCGAGGCGGATGGCGGACTTGGCCTCCCACTTCGCGACGAGCGCAGCGGGGTCGCGCACCTTGATCTCATTTGCATGATCGCGCAAGTACAGGAGCTTTTCTGCCGTTTCTTTCTCGGCACGATAAAGCGACGGTGGATAGACGAGGGTCTGGCCGCCGAGGTCTTCGGACGCGAGGGCACCCGTTTCGAGTGATTTCTTCAGGACGTCACGCACAGCGGGCGTCGGCACACCGAGTGTCTGCGATGCGCGCTCTGCGAGCGGGCCGTCCGGGATGCAGCAGTGGCCGTTCGTCGCGATCTGCAGCAGTGTGTAGTCGAGGCCGGCCGCGATGCGCGCGGGGTCGCTCTTTTCGATGCCGATGCTGTGCGCGATAGCATCGGCCGTCTGGAAACCGATGCCGGCGACTTCGGCGGCGAGGCGGTACGGATGATGCTCCAAGACGTCGATGGAAAACGAGCCGTACTGCTTGAAGATGCGCGCTGCGAACGTACCAGACAGGCCGTGCGATTCAAGCCAGAGCATGAGCTCGCGGAGCTCAGACTGCGATTGATATGACGATGTGATCTTCTCGATCGTCTTTTGGCCGATACCAGAGACTTCTTTGAGACGATTCGGATGCTCCTCGATGATCGTGAGCGTGTCCTCACCAAATTTCGCGACGATGCGCCGCGCGAGTTCGGTGCCGAGGCCATCGATGACACCGGAGCCGAGGAACCGCTCGATGCCCTCAGCGCTCGTCGGAGCGCTGACCTTCATATGCGTCGCCTGGAACTGCTGGCCAAAGCGCGGATGCGTGACCCAGTGACCGCCGAGCTCGACTTGTTGCCCGACGAGCGGCGGCGCACTCGGCAGCGTGACGTTGACGCGCCCGCTCTGATGCACGGGCTTCAGCCGCAGGACGGAAAAGCGGCCGTTGTCGGCGGCAAAGATGATGCTGTCGACGACGCCCGTGAGGGTCTCGTCGGGGGCGTCAAAGCCCGCGAGAGTCTGCTGTTGCAAAAAATCACTTCCTCGGTTATGCTTCCGTCAATCGTTCCCACTTCGCGTAGCGCTGCTCGATTTCGACTTGCTTCGCGGCGTAGGCATCAGCGAGCTGTTGGCTCTTTTCGAGGTCAGCTTGCGCAGCGGGGTCGTTCATTTCGTATTCGATGCCTTTGAGCTCGGCCTCAGCCATGGCGATTTCGGCTTCGGCGCGGTCGATGGCTTCTTGGCGCTTCGTGTCGCTCATGCTCTGGATGCTGCCGAGCAGGGCAGCGTCCTCCTTCTTTTTCTCATGGGTCTTTTCAGGAACCGGCGTGCCCGCTTTCTTTCGCGCGGCGCGCTCTTTTTCCTTCGCGCGCTTCTCTTCGATCTTCGCGAGACGTTCCTGCTCTTCGCGTTCTTCGGCGGCCGCAGCTTCTTCGGCTTCGACGCGCTGGCGGTAGTAGCTGTAGTTGCCCGTGTACTCCGTCAGGCCGCCGTTTTCGAGGACGAGCGTGCAGTTCGCGACCTTGTCGAGGAAATAGCGGTCATGGCTGACGGCGATGAACGTGCCGGGATACGCCATGAGCGCTTCTTCGATCGTCTCTTTCGCCGGGATGTCAAGATGGTTCGTCGGCTCGTCGAGCACGAGGAAATTTGCGCCCGTCAGCATGAGCTTGAGGAACGCAACGCGCGACTGCTCGCCACCCGAGAGGTCGCCGATGCGCCGCAGGACGTCGTCGCCATGGAACAGGAACGCGCCGAGGTATTTGCGCGCCTGTTCTTCGTCGATGCCGAACGTATAGGTGATCTCGTCGAGGATCGTGTTCTCGGGGTGCAGCGTCTCATGCTGCTGCGAGAAATAGCCGATCTTCACGCGGCTGCCGATCTTAACACGCCCCGTCGGCGATTCGAGTTCCCCGATCAGCACGCGCAACAGCGTCGTCTTGCCCGCGCCATTCGGGCCGACGAGCGCGACGCCGTCGCCATTGCGGATCAAGAGGTTCACATGGTCAAAAATCGCATGGTTTCCGTAATGCCACGAGACGTCTTCGAGCTCGGCGACGCGGTCGGCGCACTCGGGCGGCTTGTGGAAGGCAAAGTAGTTGAATGTCGCATCCTCTGGCGGCAGCACGATGCGTTCGAGGCGGTCGAGCTGGCTCTGGCGGCCGCGCGCCTGCTTGCTCTTGATGCCGGCCTTGTAGCGGCGGATGTATTCCTCGGTCTTTCGAATATGCTCCTGCTGCTTTTCGTACGCTGATTTCAGCGCGGCGCGGCGGTCGTTCTTGACGCGCATGAAGTACGTGTAGTTGCCCTCATAGTTCGTGACAGCGCCACCTTCGAGTTCGAGGATGCGCGTCGCGACGCGGTCGAGGAAGAAGCGGTCATGGCTGATGATCAGCACACCGCCATGGTAGCTCTGGAGGAATTTTTCCAGCCATTCGATGCGCTCGATGTCGAGGTGGTTCGTCGGCTCGTCGAGGAACAGGAAGTCCGGCTCGCGCATGAGCGCTTTTGCGAGACAAATACGCGTCTTCTGACCGCCAGAAAAATGCTGGACGTCTTTTTCAAAATCATCCTCCGTGAAGCCGAGGCCATAGGCGATGCGGCGCAGGCGGCTCTCGTAGTCGTAGCCGCCGAGGAGCTCGAAACGGTTCATCACGCGGCTGTAGTCCTCAAGCAGCGCCGCGCCCGCCTCGCCTTCCGTGCCCTCGGTCTTCATGCGCTGTTCGAGCGCGGCCTTCTTTTCGCCGAGCGCACGGATGTCGTCAAAGGCGTGCTGGAATTCTTCGTAGAGCGTGCCGCCCGCGAAATCGGCTGTCTGCTCGACATAGCCGATCGTGTCGCTCCCGTCCCACTGGATGCTACCGGCATCGTATTCTTCCTGTCCCATGAGGATCTTCATGAGCGTCGACTTGCCCGCGCCATTCGCGCCGACAAAGCCGACCTTGTCGCCACGCGCAACTTCGAACGAGACGTTCTTGAACAGTTCTTCGATGCCAAAAGATTTTGCGAGGTTCGTGACTTTGAGTGTACCCAAAAATTATTTCCTTCCTTTTTTGCCTGTCGCCCCGTAGTCGCGACCGATATTGACGACGGCCTGGTTGCTGCTGCCACCGTCCATGATGACGCACGGGAATGGCATGCCGTAAAACACATCCGTGTTGCGCGTCGATGTCGTGATGCTCGTCTTTTCCTTTGCATCCGTGCGGCCCGTCTCGACGCCGGAGATCTTGAAGCCCTTGCGCTTCAGGATGTCGGCGACTTCCGCGCCTGCGCCGTTGATGCCGCTCGAGTTGATGACCATGACCGTGATTTCCGACGGCTTCATCGGTGCTTCATCCTTCGACTCGTCGTCGCTGTCCGCTTCGTCCGCTTTCTTCTTCTCATCGGACTTCTCGATCTTCAGTCCTTTCGGCAGATCTTTTTCATAGGCCGCTGCCGCATCTTCCGCCGCTTCCTTGAGCTCCGGCGTGAACGTGATGCCGATTTCCTCTGCGAGCATCTGGCGGCACGCGACGATGTCCGGAATCCAATAGCTGATGTCTTCGTAGTACGCAGGCGATCCCGGCACCATGTCGGCCGAGAGACCCGCGTCGTGGATATCTTTCAGCCGCTGCGCGAAATCGATCATCTCCGTCAGGCTCATATCCGTCTTGACCGCGCCCGAGACCTCTTCGATGAGTTTCGGCAGGCGCGGCAGGATGTCGGGCGAGATGACTTTTTCGAGCACGGCCTTCATGAATTTCTGCTGACGTCCGATGCGGCCGATATCGCCCTCGCCGTCGCGGTAGCGTACGTACTGGATGGCCTTCTTGCCGTCCATATGCTGCTCGCCAGGGTAGAGATCGATGACGAGACCACCGTTGTCGTCCCAGGGATCCTCGTAATGCATGCGCTTTTCGACGTTGAGATCAACGCCGCCGAGCGCGTCAATGATGCGCTCGAAAGCACGCGTGTTGATGATGATGTAGTGATCCATCGGCACGCCGAGGAGATGCTCGACCGACTTCCTGCTGAGCTCGTGCCCGCCAAACGCGTAAGCATGGTTCGCCTTGTCATAGCCGTGCCCCTCGATGGCGAGGCGCGTGTCACGCGGCACGGAAAGCAATGCGCCTTTCCCAGAATCCGTGTTCATCGTTGCGACCATCAGCGTATCACTGCGGCCAACATCATCCTCGCGCTGATCGACGCCGAGGATCATGACATGGACGACATTCTCCGCCGCCATCGGCGTCGCACTCTCCGTCTGACCGCGCATCGCTCCCCGCAGCCCCAGATTGTTCCATGCATAGACCAGTCCTGCTGCGATCACGATGAGCGCGATGACCCACCGGACTCTCCCCCAACTACGCTTCTGTCGACGCGTGCTTCTCATCGACCGTCCTCCGTTCTTTTCTTCTAAAGCTTAACCAATTTAGTATACCATGAAAGGCCCCGTTGTGCCACAAAAAAGGACACATCGACGCAACTGCGAAAATTCTAGGAGATTTTCCCGTATCCAAGGGAGGAATTTTCTCCCCCCTCGGCGAATTTAAACGCTAGTAGTCAGAAATCGCGGCAGGGCGCATATCGCTGTCGCATCGAGGAGGAAACACCCATGGAGAACGAGCCAAAGAAACTCAGGCTTCTCGTCTCGGACGATTCGAAGCTCTTACGAAAAAAATTGCGTGCAGAACTCGAGCAGCTCGGTTGCGAGGTCATCGAGGCAGAGAACGGCAAAGAGGCCATCATGAAAGACCTCAAAGACAAGCCGGACGGCATCATCCTCGACATCGTCATGCCGGAAGTCGGCGGCATCGAGGCGCTGCAGGTCATCAAAGAAGTCAGCCCGGACATCCCCGTCGTCATGCTCTCGTCTGCTGGCACGCCGCAGAAAATCATGAAGACGCTGAAGATGGGCGCCATTGACTTCATCCAGAAGCCTTACACGACGGAACAGATCACGAAAGCAGTGGAGAACATCCGCAGGAAGGCCGGCAAAAAATGAGTACGATCGAATACGCGCAACGCCTGCTGAATGCTGGTGAGCTCGAGGAAGCGGAGCTTGACGGGATTTTGCAGGGTCGCGTGACCGAGCAAGCACTTCGATCGCGCGGCAAGAAGGTCGACGTCGACACGCATCCCGCCCGAACCGCCATGCTCATGGCGGCGAAATCCATCGAGGAACTTGGATCCGAGACACGGTACTATGCAGACTTCGTCGAACTCTTCGTCGCATCCCTTGACCGCTTCCTACACCTCTCTGCCATCATCAGCCCGATGCCTGTCCCCTCAGAGGAACTCGCTGAGCGCCACAAACTCTGGGGCGTCTCGCAGCACATCACGGGCGACGTCAGCATCGTCGATGGCATCCTCGCCAAAGAGCCCGTCTTTCTCGCGCTCGCGAGCAAATACGCAGGCTTCGAGCTCACGCAGATGGACGAAGACACCGTCGACGCACTCGAAGAATTCATCAACGTCGTCAACGGCCTCTACATCGTCGAGCTCGCGAACCACAAGATGGAGCCCGATCTCGAATATCCGCGCGCGGCTGAGAACGTCATCCCGCACGGCAGCCAGCAGCTCGCCCTGCGCGTCTACACCGAGGTAGGACATTTCCTGCTCGTCCTCTCGACGGACGCCTTCCTCTGAGCGCAGCGGATGTCGAAAATATTTCCAGAAAACGCTTGACAGCGTGCCCTACAGCCTTTATAATAGTTTCTGTTGTGAGCGCGTAGCTCACACAAAAACTACATAGCATCTCATCTGAGAGCATTTGGAGAGTTGTCCGAGTGGTTGAAGGAGCACGCCTGGAAAGCGTGTATACGGGGAAACCTGTATCGAGAGTTCGAATCTCTCACTCTCCGCCATTTTGAACGTCAAAGGCTGTTGCGATTGCGACAGCCTTTTTTATTGTATTGCTTATGGAAAAGAAAATCCTCTTCTCAATCATGCTTTCCTCATTCCTCACGCCGTTTTCCTCGAGCGCCTTGACGCTCTCGTTGCCGAGCATCGGCGCAGAATTCGCGGCGGATCCAGACCTGCTCGCCTGGATCCTCTCCGCGTACCTCGTCACGAGCGCGCTCTTTTTGCTACCGATGGGCAGAGCCGCCGACATCTACGGCAAGCGCCGCATCTACCTCTGCGGTCTCGCAGGCTTCACCGTGACGAACATCATCGGCACCATCGCAACAGGCGTCAGCGTCCTCATCTTCATGCGCGCATTGCAAGGCTTCTTTGCCTCGATGCTCTTCGCGACAGGCATGGCCATCATCACGCTCATCGTGCCAAAAGAGCGGCGCGGCTTCGCGCTCGGGGCGAACGTCTCCGTCGTCTACCTCGGCCTCGCAACGGGGCCGTTCCTCGGCGGCTTCCTCAACTACTACCTCGGCTGGCGTAGCATCTTCGTGCTCATCACCGCACTCACGGCCGTCGCCTGGGAGCTCGCGCGCCGCAACCTCGCGCAGGAATGGATCGAAGGGAATGGCCGCCCCATGCTGCCGCTGCGCCTCTTCCGCACGAACCGCGACTTCACGCTCTCAAACCTCACGGCCATGATCAACTACAGCGCGACATTCGCCGTGAGCTTCCTCTTGTCGCTCTACCTGCAAAACGTGCTCGGCCTCTCGTCGCGCGAAGCCGGGCTGCTGCTGCTCGTGCAGCCCGTCCTCATGGCGGCGCTGTCGCCCGTCTGCGGCCATCTCTCGGACAAGCTATCCGCGCGTCTGCTCGTCTCGCTCGGCATGGGACTCATCACCGTTGCGCTCCTCGGCCTCGCCGCGCTCGTAAAGTTCCTGACGCCGCAGAGCCTCGTGCACCTCGCACTCATCCTGCTGCCGCTCATCGCCGTGCTCGGCGCTGGCATCGCACTCTTCAACGCGCCAAACAACAACGCCATCATGAGCTGCGTCGAGCCCGCCGACTACAGCCTCGCCTCCGCGACGCTCAGTGCCGCCCGCCTGCTCGGCCAATTCGCCTCGACGCTCATTGTCTCCTGCCTGCTCGCCCTGCCGTGGGCCGAGACGCCCGCCGAAAACCTCCGCCTCGGCCTCATCGCCGCCTTCGTCACATTCGCCATCCTCTCCGCCCTCGGCATCGGGCCATCGCTGGCACGGAGGAAGGAGCGTAAATAAAAAAGGGGCTGTCTCACGAAAGCATTTTCGTGCGGATAGCCCCGTTTTCTTTGACCTCAATCACGGTCATCTGACACTGGCGATAATCATGGCATAAAAAACAGTACAAGAAACAGGCGGTC
>JAXGCE010000060.1:0-23165 GCA_034186105.1 Selenomonadaceae bacterium | reverse complement strand
TGCATGATAATCTACATTGTTTAGTTTTCAAAGAACACCCGCTGTTCGCTTGGCTCTTTTATGAAGAGCTTTCGTGAATCAGCTTCTATATGATACCTCAGCGCGTTTGCTTTGTCAAGAAAAAACTCAAATTTCTTTTTTCGAAGCTCACGAGCTTCATCGGTTGTCTGCGGTGCTGTGCTCTCGCTGTCTGCCGCCGACTCGTAATATATTACACGTCTTGCTGCCACTTGTCAACAGTTTTTTGAAAAATTTCAAATAAAAAACGAGGCTATCATGGTCACAGCCTCGTTTCCACTGTCGTTTTTAATTTTCACCCAATAACGCTTTCGCAAAGTCTTCCGCAACGAACGGACGCAGGTCTTCGACGCCTTCGCCGACACCGATCCATTTGACAGGCATCGCGAGCTGACTCTTGATGCCGATGACGACGCCACCTTTTGCCGTGCCGTCGAGCTTCGTCAGCACGACGCCCGTAATGGGCGCTGCCTTCGTGAAGAGCTCAGCCTGGCTGATGGCGTTCTGCCCCGTCGTCGCATCGAGCACGAGCAGTGTCTCATGAGGTGCGCCCGGGATTTCGCGGCCGATGACGCGGTTGATCTTTTCAAGCTCCTGCATGAGGTTCGACTTTGTCTGCAGGCGGCCGGCCGTGTCGACAATGAGAATATCGATACCACGTGCCTTGGCCGCCTTGACAGCGTCAAACGCGACGGCAGCCGGGTCCGATCCCTCCTCGTGCTTGATGACTTTTGCGCCCGTTCGATTTCCCCAGACCTCGAGCTGGTCGATGGCTGCCGCGCGAAACGTATCTGCCGCCGCGAGCATGACGGTCTTGCCCTGCTCCTTGTAATATGCCGAGAGCTTGCCGATCGTCGTCGTCTTGCCCGCACCATTAACGCCGATGACGAGCAGCACCGTTGGGCCGTCCGCCGCAACGCGCGTGCGGTCATTTTCCTCGCCTGCCGTCAGGATAGCCGTGATTTCCTTTGCGAGGAACGGCTTCAGATCCTGCGGGCTGTTGATCTCCTTCTTCTTGATGCCCTTGCGCACAGCCTCCATGAGCTTTTCCGTCGTCTGCACGCCGACGTCCGCCATGATCAGCGTCTCTTCGAGCTCGTCGAGGAAATCGTCGTCGATGTCAGCATAGCCGATGACGAGCTTCTCGATCTTCTGCGTGAGGTTTTCGCGGGTCTTGTTCAGCCCCTTCTTCAGCTTGTCAAAAAATCCCATAATACTATTACTCCCCTATTTCATTCATTTATTCCACATAGTCGCTGAGCTTGACGGACAAAATTTTCGAGACACCGGCATCTTCGGTCGTGACGCCATAGAGCACGTCGACGTTTTCCATCGTGCCTTTGCGGTGGGTGACGACGATGAACTGGGTGCGGTCGGCGAGTTCTCTGAGGTAGTGGCCGAAGCGCACGACGTTTGCTTCGTCGAGTGGTGCGTCGATCTCGTCGAGCACGGCGAATGGCGATGGCTTGTAGTGCAGGCAGGCGAAGAGCAGGGCGATGACGGTCAAGGCGCGCTCGCCGCCCGAGAGCGCCGAGAGGTTCTGGCGCTTCTTCTTTGGTAGCGTCACGAGGATGTCGATGCCGCTCGTGAGCATGTCGCTTTCATCGAGCAGCTTGAGTTCGGCCTTGCCGCCGCCAAAGAGCTTCGTGAAACTTTCTTGGAAGTATTCTTGAATCTTCGCAAAGGCCGCACCGAACTGCTTTGTCATCGTCGCGTCCATTTCCGCGAGCAACGTTTCGAGGTTTTCGCGCGCTTTGCGCAGGTCCTCCGTCTGCGCCTCCATGAAGTCGTGGCGCTGCTTCAGTTCTTCGTATTCCGTGACGGCATTCGGATTGATGGGGCCGAGCGCCTTCATCTTTTCTTCGAGCTCCGCCATCTTCGGCGCGAGTTCTTCTGGCGCGATGTCGATGGCTTCTTCGGCCGCGCGCTCCGGCGTCAAGCCATAATCGGAGAACATGGCCTTTTCGCATTCATCGATGGCGAACTGTGCTTTCGAGACGGCGAGCTCGGCGGCATGGAGTTTTTCCGTCCAGCGCGTGGCGTCGCGGGTGTGCTTCTTGATGGTCTTTTCGATGTCCTGCGCAGCCGCCATCTTTTCCATTTTTTCCGCATAGAGTCGGTCATGCGCCGCGCGGAGATCGGCCTGCTGCTCGGCGAGGCGGCCTTCTTCTTCTTCGAGCGCGGCGAGGCGCTCAGCACTCGTGACTTCGAGTTCTTTCTGCTCCTCCGTCTCTTGTTCGACGGTTGCGAGTTCCTGCTCGCGCTTCGCCCTTTCTTCTTTCTTGGCGCGCAAGAGGTCGGCGTCGCGCTCGCACTGCACAGTCAGCACGGCGCGCTTCATCTCGCGATCGTGCAGCAGCGCTTCGAGGTCGTCGACGTCTTCGATGAGGTCGTCGATGTCGTCCTGCTGCGCCGCGCACTGCTTCTGTGCCTTTTCGAGCGCTTCGCGCGTGGCGCGTGCGGCTTCGCGGGCCTCGGAGCGGCGCTTCTGCGCCTGGGCAAACGATGTCGCGGCGGCAACCTGCTGCGCTTTCTGCTCTTCGAGTACCTTCTGCTGCTCTTTTACCGCTTCATCAGCTTTCTGTCGCGCGACACGCAGTTCGGCCAGTTCGACATTCGCCTGCTGCAAACGCTTTTCGAGGTCTTCCGCCTTGCGCTGGCAAGTGCTGTAAGCGGCGCGCGCTGCGGCTTCTTCCTGCTGGCGTTCTGTTTCTGCCTGCTTTGCCGCTTCCTGCGCCTCTGCGAGCGCGGCGATCTCGCCTTGGCGGCCGAGGTAGCTGCCGTCTTTGTGGCCGCGGCTGCCGCCCGTCAGCGAGCCGCCCGGGCTCAGGAGTTCGCCATCGAGCGTGACGATGCGCAGACGATAGCGCGTCTCGCGTGCGATGGAAAGCGCGTGGTCGAGCGTATCAACAACAAGCGTACGCGCGAGCAGATGGTCGGCGACGCGGCGGTATTTTGCCTCGGTCGTGACGAGCTCGCTGCCCCAGCCGATGGCACCTGTCATGCGGCGCACATTATCGGCGTCCGATGGCTGGCGCACCTGGAGCGTCGATAGCGGCAAGAACGTCGCACGGCCGAGCTTCTGTTCTTTGAGGTAGCGGATCGCGGACTTCGCCGTCTCCGTGTCCTCTGTGACGATGTATTGCTGGCTGCCCGCGAGCGCGACGCTGAGCGCTGTGACGTATTTTTCCGGCACGGTCAGTAGTTCGGCAACGGCACCAGCAATGCCCTTGTGCCATGGTGCCGTGCTCTTCAGCACAGCACGTACAGCGCGACCGAAGCCTTCATATGACTGCTGCATGTGACGCAAGATCTGTAGCTTATCGGCCGTGCGCTTTGCTTCGCGCGCCGCGGCCTCACGAGCTTCCTGTGCGGCTGCGAGCGCGTTCTTTGCCTTCTGCATCGTCGCGGCATTTTCGTTGCCTGCCTGCAGGCAGTGGTCGCGCTCGCATTCGCACTTCGTAAACTTTTTCGCGAGCTCCGCGCGTTCGTCTTCGATCGCTGCCAGGCGTTCCGTGGCCGCCGCGAGTGTTTTTTCGCGCTCTGCCTTGCCTGCGCCGCCGAGCTCAATGTCTTTTTCGAGCACAGCGATGGCTTGCTGCTGCTCTGTGAGCTGCAGCTGGAGCTTGGCGGTCTCGGCGTCAAGCATTTCCGCCGCTTTTCGCGCGTCAGAAACTTGCACTTTCAGCGCGAGCAGTTTCTTGCGCTCGTCCGCGATGCGCTCGTCCGCGGCTGCCGCATCCTTCTTTCCTTTCGCGACAGTCTCTGTCAGGCGGCCGATGTCGCCGGCCGCACGCACGAGTTCCTGCGTGATGGCCGTCTTGCGCGCCGCAAGGTGTTCGCGGACGGACGCGCTGTTTTCTGTGCGCTCGCGCAACGTCGCGAGTTCGGCCGTGACGCCATCGACTTGGTGCTGGAGCTTTGCGCCCTTTTCGCCCTCGTGCTGCATGGACTGCTCGATGGCAACGATATCGGCCTGCGTGCGCTCTTTTTCCGCTTCGGCCGTGCGTGCAGCCGTCTCGGCGGCTGTCTTTTCCGTTTCGGCGCCCTGCCGCTCCGTCTCAGCTTTGGCGCGCGCGTCTATCAGCGTTCCATGCTGCTGGCTCAGCCGCGTCAGACGGCATTTCTTGTATTCCTCTTCAAGTGTTTGATACGTGCGCGTGCGCTCGGCATGCGCCGCGAGCGGGCCGAGCTGGCTCTCGATTTCCTGCTGGATGTCGCCGACGCGCACGAGGTTCTTCTCCGTGTCGTCGAGTTTTTTTAGTGCTTCCTTCTTGCGTGCCTTGTACTTCGTGATGCCCGCCGTCTCCTCGAAGAACGCGCGGCGCTCCTCGGGGCGGCTGTTCAAGATGTCGTCGATGCGGTTCTGCCCGATGACACTCATGCCTTCGTGGCCGATGCCCGTGTCGGCGAACAGCTGATAGATGTCCTTGATGCGGCAGCGCGACTTGTTGAGATAGACCTCGCTCTCACCGCTGCGGTATAGGCGACGCGTCACGACGACTTCGGCGAAGTCGACGGGCAGCGTGCCGTCCGTGTTGTCAAAGATGAGCGAGACCTCGGCGACGCCGAGCGGTTTCCGCGCCGCACTGCCCGCGAAGATGATGTCTTCGGCCTTGCCCGCGCGCAAGTTGCGCACGTTCTGCTCACCAAGCACCCAGCGGATGGCGTCCGTGATGTTGCTCTTGCCACTGCCATTCGGGCCGACGATGGCCGTGACGCCCGCGTCAAATGCGATGACGATCTTGTCGGCAAAAGACTTGAAGCCATAGGCCTCGAGACGTTTGAGCTGCATGAATGTGACCCCTTATTTCTGAAAGAAATGTTTCTTGAACTCCGTCGTGGCCGTGTAGTCGCGCATGAAGTCCATAAAGCGATTGTCGATGGCAGAAAACGTCTTGTGCGCGCCCCAATAGAGAGAAATATGAAGGTCGATGGCGGGATCGGTGTTGCGACGGGCAAAGATTTTCTCGCCGCGCGTGACGAATTTCGGCAGGATGGAGATACCCATACCATTGGCGACGAGCTGCTTGATCGTCTTGAGCTGCGACGTCGTCAACATGATATCTGGCGTAAAGCCATGCTCCGTGCAGCAGTCGAAGACAGAGCGATACTGGAACGTATGTGGCTGCTGCATGATGAATTTTTCTTTGCGCAGACGGCCAAATGGCACGACTTCGAGTGCGGCAAGCGGATGCTTCTCCGGCAAACAGAGGCCCATCTGGTCTTTCATGATCAAGAACTCATTTTCGACCGTATCATCCGGGCCCGCGAGCACGATGCCAAAATCGAGCTCACCGAGGTCGGCCTGCTCACGCACCTCCATGGAGTCGCTGAGTTCCTGCACGTCGAGCGTGATGTCAGGGTAGACAGCGCGAAACTTTGTGAAGAAATCTGGAAAGAGATAGCCTTCGACCATCGGTGGAATACCGAAGCGGATCGTGCCGCGTGCCTCGCTGTGGAAGCGCTGCATGTCCTGATACGCGGCCTGCACGTCGCGCATGATGCGCTGCGCATGGATCAAGAACGTGCGCCCTTCTTCCGTGAGCTGCACATGCTTCTGGCTGCGATCGATGAGCGTGAGCTTCAGCTCGCCCTCGAGCGACTTGATAGCCTTCGTGACCGACGGCTGCGAGACATGGAGCACTTCCGCTGTGCGCGTGAAGTTCTCGAGCTCGCTAATCGTGACGAAATATTCCAGCTGTCGAAATTCCATCAGGGTTCTCCTCTCTCATATCGTTGTTCAGTTCTAAATAGCCCTCGTCGTTGCTACGCTCAGGCTTTCTATATATTCTGCTTGCCCCATTTTATCATAGCTATGAGTTATTGTCTATAAACAGAAAAAGGAGCGGCCGAAGCTGCTCCCTTGCAAAATCACTTGAACTCCACGAACTCTCCGACGCTGCCTTTGATCATCGGCTCGACGAAGCTGCGGTGGACTTTCATGACGATGACATGCGGCTCGCTCGCATCGGCCATGGCATCGGCGAACGCGACGGCGAAGCCTTCTTGCGTATCGACGGTCTCGGCGTGGATGCCGAAGCTTTCCGCGTATTTCGCGTAGTCCATTTCATAGTCGAACTCGCAGGCGATGTAGCGCTCGTTGTAGTTGACTTTCTGCAGCTGGCGGATCATGCCGAGGCTCATGTTGTCGACGATGATGGAGATGATTGGCAGGTGCAGGCGCGCGATTGTGTAGTACTCGTTGCCCGTCATCTTGATGCCGCCGTCGCCTGCAACATGCACGACGCGGCGCGTATCGCCATAGTACATCTGCGCGCCCATGGCCGCGGGCAAGCCAAAGCCCATCGTGCCAAGGCCGCCTGACGTCAGCCACGTCCGTGGCTCCTCGATGGCGAGGTGCAACGCCGCCCACATCTGATGCTGTCCGACATCCGTTGCGAACGCAAACGGCTTGTCCTTCGTCGCCTTCGCGACGCAGTGCATGGCCCATGGCACCGTCAGACGGTTCACTTGGTAGTCGTAGTCATACGTATCTTCCCACGCATGGATCTTCGCCCACCAATCCGCGCGGCTGTTCGTCGGCTCGCGCTTCATGAGCAGCGCAAGGATCGTCTTCATGTCACCCGCGAGGCCGAGCGAATGAGCAATGTTTTTATCAATCTCGGCGGGGTCGATGTCGATGTGGATGAACTTCGTATCCTTCGTATACTTGTCGAGGTTGCCCGTCTGGCGGTCGCCAAAACGGCTGCCGATCGCGATGACAAGGTCGGCGTCGTTGATGGCGTAATTCGCGGCCTTTTTACCATGCATGCCCGCAAAACCGAGCGACTGCGGATGCGAGCGCGGAATGGCGCCAAGGCCCATGAGTGTGTGGACGACGGGCAGATGGTAGCGCTCGACAAACGATTGCACCTCTTTCGACGCGCCTGCCGAAATGACACCGCCGCCGACGATGACGACGGGCTGCTTTGCCTCGGCGATCTCGCGCACGGCTTCCGCCACGCAGATGAGGAAGTCGGCGTCAGGCTGGCCAGGCTGCTTCGTCTCTGGCTTCTCCTCTGTGTATTCGACCTCTTTGAAAAACAGGTCGCGCGGCACGTCGACGAGCACAGGACCGGGCCTGCCATGGCGCGCGATGGCAAACGCCGCGCGAACCGTCGACACGAGGTCTTCGGCCCGCTTGACCTTGTAGTTATGTTTCGTCACGGGCATTGTGACGTCGAGGATGTCCGTCTCCTGGAATGCATCGCGGCCGAGCGACGCTGTGTCGACCTGCCCCGTGATGGCGACGATGGGAATGGAATCCATGAACGCCGTCCCGAGGCCTGTCACGAGGTTCGTCGCGCCGGGACCCGACGTCGCGATGCAGACACCGACCTTGCCCGAGGCGCGCGCGTAGCCGTCCGCCGCATGCGCTGCATTCTGCTCATGCGTCACGAGGATCTGACGGATGTCGTCCGCATCATAGAGCGCGTTATAGAGCGGCAGGATCATGCCGCCGGGATAGCCAAAGATCGTGTCGACGCCCTGTTCGCGCAGACACGCGAGGACTGCCTGTGCTCCTTTCATCGTCATCCCTCATTTCAGATGCGGTCACAGATGACATCTGCCATCTCGTCCGTCGTTGTCTTTTTGAAACCATCCTTATAAAGGTCGGCCGTGCGATAGCCATCATCGAGCGCCTTGTCGACCGCTGCTTCGACGGCGTCGGCCGCTGCCTCTTCATGTAGGCTGTAGCGCAGCAGCATCGCCGCCGACAGCACCGTGCCCATCGGATTCGCGATGCCCTTGCCCGCGATGTCCGGCGCGCTGCCGTGAATCGGCTCATAGAGGCTCGTATCCGTGCCGATCGATGCCGACGGCAGCATGCCGATCGAGCCGCCGACGACGGCTGCCTCGTCCGAGAGGATGTCGCCAAACAAATTGCCCGTCACGATGACGTCGAACTGTGCCGGACGGATCGCAAGCTGCATGGCACAGTTGTCGACATAGAGATTGTTCAGCTCGACATCAGGATAGTTTTTCGCCACCTCGGCCGTCGTGCGACGCCAGAGGCGCGACGTCGCGAGCACGTTCGCCTTGTCGACGGACGTGACCTTGCCGCGGCGCAGCTTCGCCGTCTCAAAGGCCAGCTTCGTGATGCGTTCGACTTCGGGCACGGAATAATTTTCGAGATCCCAGGCACGCTCCGCGCCGTCATGCTGCTCGGACTCGCACTTGTCGCCGAAGTAGATGCCACCGATGAGCTCGCGCACGATGACGAGGTCGACGCCCTTCGCAAGCTCCGGCTTCAGCGGCGAATACTCGACGAGCGCATCCGCGACTTTGACGGGGCGCAGGTTCGCATAGAGACCAAGCTGCTTGCGCAGGCCGAGGATGGCTTTCTCGGGGCGCAAAGCGGGGGCGACATTGTCCCACTTGTCGCCACCGACTGCGCCGAACAGCACGCCGTCGGACGATTTGCAGGCCGCGACCGTATCGTCCGGCAGCGGCGTGCCGAACTTGTCATAGGCCGTGCCGCCTGCGTCCTTGTACGTGAACGAGAGGCCGAGGCCGAACTTCGTATCCACTTTCTTCAGCACCTTGACGGCCGCATCCGTGATTTCCTTGCCGATGCCATCGCCCGGGATGACCGTGATCTTGTATGCCATATCGTATCCTCCGCTTCACTTCGTCTGCTGCTTCACGTATTCGACGAGGCCGCCCGCCTTCGCGATGTCCTGGATGAAACCAGGCAGCGGGTGCGCCTTAAAAGTGTCGCCCGTCGTCAGGTCTTTGATAACGCCCGTCGAGACATCGACAGAGAGCTCGTCGCCTGCATGGATCTTCTCGACGTCCGAGCCAATTTCGAGCAGCGGCAGGCCGATGTTGATGCCATTGCGGTAAAAAATGCGCGCAAAGCTCGCGGCGATGACAACGGGCACGCCCGATGCCTTGATGGCGACCGGCGCATGCTCGCGCGACGAGCCGCAGCCGAAATTCTTGCCGCCGACCATGATGTCGCCTGCCTTCACGTTCTTTGCAAACGTCTCGTCGATATCGACCATGCAGTGGCTTGCGAGTTCTTTCGGGTCGAATGTATTGAGATAGCGCGCCGGGATGATGACATCCGTATCGATGTTGTCGCCATAGCGCCAGACTTTTCCTTTCAGTTCCGCCATTTATTTTACCTCCTTCGGCTCGGCAATGCGGCCGAGGATCGCGCTCGCAGCTGCTGTCTGTGGGCCCGCGAGATAGACTTCGCTCGTGACATCGCCCATGCGTCCGCGGAAATTGCGGTTCGTCGTCGAGACGCAGCGCTCGCCGGCCGTCATGATGCCCATGTAGCCGCCGAGGCACGGGCCGCACGTCGGGCACGACACGACGCAGTGTGCGTCGATGAACGTGTCGATGTAGCCGCGATGCATCGCTTCCTTGTAAATGGCCTGGCTGCCCGGAATCACGATGCAACGCACGTCGGGATGGACTTCATGCCCCTCAAAAATCTTCGCCGCAATCTCGAGATCTTCGAGGCGGCCATTCGTGCAAGAACCGATGACGACCTGGTCGATCTTCAGCGGCTCCTCGATGTCGCGCACGGGCTTCGTGTTGCCCGGCAGATGCGGGAACGCCACGACCGGCGTGAGCTTCGAGAGGTCGATCTCGACAGTCTGGCAATACTTCGCATCAGGATCGGCCGCGACGGGTTCATAAGGTTTCTTTACGCGGCCTTTGACATAGGCTTCCGTGATGTCGTCATACGGGAAGATACCATTCTTGCCGCCGGCTTCGATGGCCATGTTCGCGATCGTCAGGCGATCCGTCATCGTGAGCTCGTGGACGCCGCCGCCCGTGAATTCGAGCGACTTGTACAGCGCACCATCGACGCCGATCATGCCGATCAGCGTCAGGATGACGTCTTTGCCCGTGATGTCTTGAGGCTTCTTGCCCGTCAGATGAACTTCGATCGCCTCTGGCACCTTGAACCATGCCTTGCCTGTCGCCATGGCCATGCCGAGGTCGGTCGAGCCGACGCCCGTCGAAAAGCCATTGACGGCGCCATACGTGCAGGTGTGCGAATCGGCGCCGATCGTCAGCATCCCCGGCGCGACGATGCCGAACTCCGGCAGGATGACGTGCTCGATGCCGACGCGCCCCTGCTCGAAGTAGTTGACGATCTTGTGCTGCTTCGCGAAATCGCGCACAATCTTCGCGAGGCCTGCGCTCTTGATGTCCTTCGACGGCTGGAAATGATCCGGCACGAGCGCGATCTTCGCGGGGTCGAAGACCGGACGGCCGATCTCGTTGAACTTCGCAATCGACGGCGGCGCCGTGATGTCATTCGCGAGCACCATGTCGAGCTCGCACGTGATGAGCTCGCCAGGATGCACCTCCGCGAGGCCGGCGTGCCGGGCGAGGATCTTCTCGCTCATATTCATGCCCATGTAGTTTGCCCTCCTTATAAAGAAAGCCTTCCCAAGTGCGGGAAGGCTTTCCGACCTTCAGTATGTAATTTCTACGCGGGACGCGAAAGTCCCTGCCTGCCGAGCGGCAAAATCAGAAAGTCAAATCTTTCTTGTCGCGCAGCCACGGCATCATCTGACGCAGCTCTGCACCGACCTTCTCGATCTGGTGCTCCTGTGCGAGACGGCGCATCGCGAGGAAGTTCGCACGGCCGCCGGCGCGGTTCTCCTGCAACCACTTCGTTGCGAACGTGCCATCCTGGATCTCATGCAGGCACTTCTTCATTTCCTTCTTCGTATCTTCTGTGATGATGCGCGGCCCGATGACATAGCTGCCATACTCGGCCGTGTCGGAGCACGACTGCACCATCTTCGTGATACCGCCCTCATAGCAGAGGTCAACAATGAGTTTCATCTCATGGAAGCACTCGAAATATGCCATCTCGGGCGGATAGCCTGCCTCGACGAGGACTTCGAAGCCCGTCTTCATGAGCTGACACAGGCCGCCCATGAGTACGCATTGCTCGCCGAAGAGGTCTTCTTCCGTCTCATCGCGGAACGTCGTCTGCAGGACGCCGGAACGCGTGCCGCCGAGTGCCTTTGCATACGCGAGCGCGAGGTCGAAGCACTTGCCCGATGCATCCTGATGCACAGCGAAGACATCAGGAACGCCGGAACCCTCCGTGTACGTGCGGCGAACGAGATGACCCGGGCCTTTCGGTGCGACCATGAAGACATCGACGTCCGCGGGCGGAACGATCTGTTTGAAATGGATGTTGAAACCATGTGCGAAAGCGAGAGCAGAGCCGGATTTGAGGTTCGGGCCAATCTCGGATTTGTAGACATCCGCCTGCTTCTCATCCGGGATCAGGACCATCGTGATGTCTGCCTTCTTGACGGCTTCTGCGACCGGCAGGACCGTGAGGCCGTGAGCCTCTGCCTTTGCCTTGGACTTCGAGCCCTCATAGAGGCCGACGACGACGCTGACGCCGCTGTCCTTGAGGTTCAGTGCATGGGCATGGCCCTGGCTGCCATAGCCGATGACGGCAACGGTCTTGCCAGCGAGCATCTCGAGATCTGCATCCTGATCATAGTAAGTTTTTGCCATAGTACTCTCTCTCCTCACAATGTTCATAAATCGTATGCTCTCCGCGCTCCAGCGCGACGAGGCCCGTCCGGATGACTTCGCTGATTCCATACGGTTTCAGGAGCTGCAGCAAGGCCGTGACCTTGTCGTCATCTCCCGTGATTTCGAAAATCAGCGTCTGCGGCTTGACATCGACGACATGCGCTCGGAAGAGCTCCGCCATCTTCAGGACGTCCAGCCGGTTTGAATCATCCGCGCGCACCTTGATCATCGTCAGCCCGCGGCATACAGCGACTTCGGGATCCAGGCGTTCCACGCCGCGCACGACCGGCATCTTCTCGAGCTGCTTGATCATCTGCTCGACGAGATCTTCGTCCCCATGCACCACGATCGTGATGCGCGAGTACTCCGGCGATTCCGTGACGCCCACCGACAAGCTGTCGATGTTGAACTCACGCCTAGAAAACATGCTCACAACCCGCACGAGCACGCCCGTCTGGTTTTCGACAAAGACAGATAATACATGTTTCATGTCCATCTTGTGCTTCCTCCCGTGACGTTTGCGTGTAAGTCTGTAAACATTGTATACATTATTACGCTTTTCCTGCCGTTTGTCAACAGGATTTTTGTAAATTTTCCAGAAGAACGTTTCACCTGAAGAAACGTTCGAGGTCGATGTTCTTCATATCGTCCACGACTTCGTCGCACATGGAGAGATTCTGCTGGCCGCTGTGCGGGCTGATGAAGCCGATGCAGTACATACCAGCCGCCTTTGCGGCGCGGGCGCCGTTCTCCGTGTCTTCGAGGACGACGCATTCCTTTGGATCGACCATGAGATGCGCCGCCGCCTGGAGGTAGATGGCCGGGTCGGGCTTCGACTGCGGCAGCTCGTCGCCGGATTCGATCGTATCAAACTTCCCGTCAATGCCGAGCGACTGCACGACGAAGTTGATGAACTTCCGCTCGCTCGAACTCGCGATGGCCGTCTTGACGCCCTGCTTGCGCAGCTGGTGCGTGCGCTCGATCAGGTCGAGCGCGCCCGGGATCGGCGTCGCGCCCTCTTCCTCCATCGTGCGGTTGAAGAGATACTTCTTCGCCGCAACGAATTTCTCTGCCGGGTAATTCAGATGATGCTTCTCGACGAGGTCCTGCCACATGTTGATGTCGCTTGAGCCCTGGTATTTTTCGAGGTGCTCAATCGTCGTGTCTGTGATGCCCTGCTTCGCGAGGATCTGTTGCTCGACGCGCAGATGCATCGGCTCCGAATCGATGATGACGCCGTCCATATCGTAGATGAATGCTTTCATGAAATACTGTCCCCTCTACAAACAAAAATTTCCCGCTACAAAAGATATTGTAGCGGGAAACAAGAAATTTCACAAGTAATGGATGATAAAATCTGAGCGGCTCACGGCTTTTTATTCCACCGTCACGGACTTCGCCAGGTTGCGCGGCTTGTCGACGTCGCAGCCGCGCGTGATGGCGGCGTAGTATGCGAGGAGCTGCAGCGGCACGACAGCGAGGATCGGGATCAGGAGCTCGTCCGTCTCCGGCACCTTCATGACGTGGTCGACGTATTTCTCGAGCTCGTCATCGCCTTCGGCCGCTATGCCGATGACGACGGCATCACGCGCCTTGACTTCCTTGATGTTCGACAGCGTCTTCTCGTAGACGCTCTTCTGCGTCGCGAGCGCGATGACGGGGACGCCCTCGACGATGAGCGCGAGCGTGCCGTGCTTCAGCTCGCCGGCGGCATACGCCTCGGCATGGATATAGGAAATCTCCTTGAGCTTCAATGCGCCCTCGAGCGCAACATCGTAGTCGAGCAAGCGGCCGATGTAGAAGACATCTTCATTGAAGCCATACTGCTTTGCAAACGTCTTGATAGGCTCGACATCCGAAAGCGTCTCGCTGATCTGCGCCGGGACTTTCTGGAGCTCGGCCACGAGTTCAGCGATGCGCTCTTTCGGCAGCGTATTGCGGATTTCCGCCATGTAGAGCGAGAGCATGAAGAACAGGATGAGCTGCGTCGTGTAGGCTTTTGTCGAGGCGACAGCGATTTCCGGGCCAGCCCAGGTATAGAGCACCTGATCTGCCTCGCGCGCGATGGACGAGCCGACGACGTTCGTCAATGCGAGCGTCTTGGCGCCGCGGCGCTTCGACTCTTTGAGCGCGGCCAGCGTATCGCTCGTCTCGCCGGACTGGGAGACGACAATCAGCATCGTCTTTTCATCGATAATCGGGTCGCGATAACGGAACTCGGACGCGATGTCCACTTCGACCGGGATTCGCGCGAGCTTTTCAATGTAGTATTTGCCCACGAGGCCGGCATGGTACGCCGTGCCGCAGGCAACGATATAAATTTTGTTGAAGTCGTTGAGATAGTCTGCCGTCCACTTGAGCTCGTCCATGACGATGCTCTTGCCGTCTTTGGCGATGCGCTGGCTCATCGTATCGCGAACCGCCTTCGGCTGCTCGTGGATTTCCTTGAGCATGAAGTGCTCGAAGCCGCCCTTTTCGGCTGCCTCGGCATTCCAGTTGACCTCGAAGACCTTCTTCGTCACGAGTTCGCCCTTGCGGTTCGTGATGACGATGGAATCCTTTTTCACGACGGCCATCTCGCCATCGTTGAGGATGTACGTACGGCGCGTGCGCTGGATGATGGCCGGGATGTCGGACGCGATGAAGTTCTCGCCTTCGCCGAGGCCGATGACGAGTGGGTTGTCCTGCTTCGTGCAGATGAGCTCGTCCGGATGCTGGCGGCACATGAAGACGAGGGAGTACGAGCCCTCGATGCGGCGCAGCACTTCGCGGACGCTCTCTTCGAAGTCGCCATTGTAGACTTCTTCCAAGAGGTGTGCCACGATTTCCGTGTCCGTCTCGGACTTGAAGGCATGGCCTTTCTCGATGAGCTCTTCTTTGAGCGTCAGGTAGTTCTCGATGATGCCGTTGTGCACGACGACGAAATCGCCGGAGCAGTCCGTATGCGGATGCGCGTTGACATCCGACGGACGGCCGTGCGTCGCCCAGCGCGTATGGCCGATGCCGATCGTGCCCTGCGGGACGTCGTCCTTGATCTTGTCGCGGAGCGCGGCGAGGCGGCCGACGCACTTCTCGACGCGGATGCTGTTGCCGTCATAGACCGCGATGCCGGCCGAGTCATAGCCGCGGTACTCGAGCTTCGACAGACCTTCTGTGAGGAAGTCCGCCGCCTGCTTGTCCCCGACGTAACCAACAATACCACACATGATAAAACCTCCTGTGTTTTCCGCAGGAATCCGCCCCATGCCTGTCTCTGTCGGGAGGATTGCTCCCCCGTTTTCCACAAGCACTCTCGATAGGGCCTACCGGAAGGCATCCGCTGACGTCTCGACAACCTTCTCCTCGTCCTCCGCAACGCTGCGGAGCTAGCGCTAAGATTTCTCTTTTCCGTAAAGGAATCCCTGCATGCATATAAAATTGTAGCCTTGCGCGATAAACGCAAGGCTATTCTAGCGTAAAAGTGCTAGGAAGTCAATAAAAACTGGGATTCTCCCTTTCAGTTCGCATGACGGATGCCGAACCATTGCGCGTCAGAGTTCCAAAAGAGCGAAACCCAGTTGATGTAATAACAATGATCGTATCTATCATATTCAAATGCACGATGTCCTTGAAAAAATCCATTATAAGCATAACGTGCAACGCCCAAAAGTCGCAATTCACCATTTTCAATACTAGGCATAAAATGTTCACCTAGCAGTCCTGCATTACATACAGAATCAAACGTTGCAAATGTAACATATTGACTGCCGTATCCCCCTACCAGCCATAAACCCTTGGTTGCACTGTTTGTTACGGCCATAACATCGCTAAGAATCAGAAGGAATTCTTGACCAGCATCGTTCTGGAACTTATATACATGAAACCTTGGAAATTTCTCGACAGGAAACGATAAATACGTCTGATTCCTATCTCCACTCATAAAGTGCACACTGCCGCTTTCAATATGCCCTCCACGAAAATACATAAAATCTGGAACAAGGCATAACGATTTGCCATTCAATGTAAAGAAAACACCATTCACGTCTCCAAGCGATGAAGGACTGATTTCATCTCCAACTGGGTAATCGCGTATCTCCATAATCTTATGGAACCCACTCAGCATACTCGCCGCCCCGATACCAGGAATCATAGCCACCACGGCAAAGCACACCGCAAAAATCATCAAAAGCCATCTGCCCGTGCGCATAAACAGCATCTCCTTTCCGTTTCATCATTAGTTTCATTTCGTTATAGCTTCATTATATCATTTTTTATCGCCCATCGAAACTGTAAAAAATCCTTTACGATTTTCGTGTTTCTGCAAAATCGTAAAATTTTCTTTACACTTTTTGCAGAAAAAAGAGCATGTCCCATTTGCACGGAACATGCCCATAGATTCCTATGAAATTTTCGTCCACTCACTTGAAGAACAACGCGTAATACCCGTTGACAAAGATAGCCAGCACGATGAGCGGCAGGATGTAGGTGACGTAGAAGCGAATCCACTTCGGGAAGGCGACGCCTTTGCCGGTGTCGGCTTCTTTGATGAAGTTATCCCAGCCCCAGCCGTAGCGGCTCGTGCAGAATGCGAGGTAGACGAGGCTGCCGAGCGGCAGGAGGTTGTAGCTGACGAAGAAGTCTTCGAAATCGAGCACGCCCGAGCCGGGGCCGAACGGCTGGAAACCGCTCCAGACGTTGAAGCCGAGCACGCACGGCAGCGACAGCACGATCATCGTCGGGATGCCGATCTTGATGATCTTGTGGCGGTCTGCATGCGTGAGCTCGAAGAAGCAGACGATGAGGTTCTCGAACACGGCGATGATCGTCGACATCGACGCGAACGCCATGAACAGGAAGAATAGCGTGCCCCAGACGCGCCCGAACGCCATGTGCTCGAAGACATTCGGCAGGGTGATGAAGAGGAGGTTCGGCCCGGCCGCCGGGCTCACGCCGTACGCGAAGCACGCAGGGAAAATGATAAGGCCGGCCATGATGGCGACGAACGTGTCAAGCACGATGACCCAGCCCGCTTCCCCCGTCAGGCGCTTCGACTTGCCGATGTAGCTGCCGAAGACGGCGAGCGCGCCGATGCCGAGCGAGAGCGTGAAGAACGCCTGCCCCATCGCCGCGAAGATGACTTCCTGCAGGCCGTGCTCCATGATTTTCGAGAAATCCGGCATCAGATAATATTCGAGGCCCGCCTCGCTGCCATCGAGCAGCACGGAGTTCGCCGCGAGGATGATCATGAGGCCGAGCAGGCAGACCATCATGATTTTCGTGATGCGCTCGACGCCCGCCTGCACGCCGAGGTAGCAGACACCGCCGCAGAGGCAGATGGTCAGTGCCATAAAGCCCGCCATCGTCAATGGGTCAGCGAGCAGGCCGCCGAAGACTTTGCCGACACCATCGGCATCGAGGCCGACGAACGCGCCTGACGCCATCAGATAGATGTAGTAAAGCATCCAGCCCGAGATCGTCGTGTAGTACATCATGAGCAGCAGGTTGCCTGTGATGGCGCCGTATTGATGGATTTACGAAAACGCCTTCATTTCTTCAGCGCGGATGCCATCAAGGCATCTGCTTGCCGCGTCCCCTGCGTGAGTGCTTGATAGAGACGCATGTAGCTGAGCTGGCTCCCTGCGTAGTTGCGCACAGCATTGATGCGCTTCGTGTCGCTTGCCGCGATGCCGAGTTTCTGTGTCGCATAGCTTTTCAGATGCTCGACGCACTTCTTTGCCGCAAAACCGCTGAGCACCCAGTCATGATCACCGAGATGCACGAGGAACCCCTCCTGTCCGACGGGTTCCTCGAGCTTGCCATTCTGCGTCAAGAGGCCAAGCGCGACAGGGTCTTTGCCTGCGAGAATGCTCGCAGCCGCGAGCCAATCCTCGACCTGCTTAGCATCGCTATCCGAGCCCGGATGATTATGTGCGCAGGCCTGCGCGACGACGACTTCTTTTGGCAATCCGCGATAGATGGACTCCGCCACGCTGAAGATATGATGCGCCCCTGTACCGGCAATCGTGTACTCCTTCAGCGAGCTGCCATCTTCCTGCCACTGGAAAATATACGGCTTCGCAAGATCATGCAGCAGTTCGGCCGCCACGGCTACATCGTAGTCGCAGTCATAGCCAAAGACCGTTTGATATGCGCCATAGATACCTTTGAGGATCTCGACGTTCGCTGCCGTGTGTGTCACAAGGCCTCCTGGATACGGATGATGGCTGCCATAGCCGCTGCCCGGTGCCGTGAGGAAAGGTTGCGGCGATTTCGATGCATCCTGGATCGGCGGCAGGAGATGCGCTGCATCCGTCTTTGCTGGGTCAACGAGGCCTTTTCCCTGTAGCTCGGCATAGACGCGCGCTGCATCACCAGTACCATACTGCCGCAAGAACGTCGGCGCTGGGTTGTCGAGTACGCCTTGTACCTTCCGTTGCAACGCGCCATCATGCAAGCTTGCTACATCATCCTGCAACCGCTGCCAATTCTCCGTGACAAGCGCTGATTTCCGTGCCGCATCCTCTGCCACCAGTGGCAATTCTGCCACCGAAGTCTGTGCGACCTCTGCTGCAGACGCATGCACCGAATGGTCGAAATTCCACAACGCCATGCCAGCTAATGCCCCTGCCGAAAGCTTGAGGAACGAACGACGGCTCAAAGAACTCTGTCCCATGAAAATGCCCTCCTATCTAAATGGAAACCGATGCAATATGCACCTCTTTCCATGGTAGCAAGAAAGGGCCGCCACCGTGTTACATGCGTGTAAATTTTCTGTAATCTCATAGCGGTGCATCTGCTTCGTTTTTATGATAGAATGGAAACAAATCTGTGTTGAAGGAGGCCGCTACCATGCCGAAAGTCACCCGTGAGGATATCCCAAACTGGTTCCAAAAGAAGACCGGTTTCGATGTCGATATCCAAGAACTCAAAAAAGCGGCCGAACTCGACCGCATCGCCTGCTCGGACGAGCCCATGAAGGTCATGCGCGACCTCTGGGGCATCGGGCCGCGCGAACTCGAAAAGCTGCTCGGCGCCCCGGCACGCACGGTCGAACAATGGTACTATGCGAGGCCCTCTCGCCCCGCGTCTTGGGTCGTGCGCCTCATCGTCGAAAAATGCGCCCAGACGCATGAAAAAAACATGCGTTCTGGGCGCTGAAGAAATCACGAAGAACACCACGTTGTTTCAAAGCATCTGCTCCCACCATGAATGGAAATCCGTCTGCGGCAGGTCAAAAAGATTCGTCTTCTGCGATATCAGTGGCTTTGCAGGCGACAGTGCCGACTTGTCGCCGAATAGGAATTCCCACATCGCAGTGAAGCGGTTCTCCTTGTTCTCAACCTCTTCCGGCATGATGGATACGGGCACGAGATTTTCAAAATGGCCGTCCGTGAAATGTGGAGATGCGAGGCAACGTGCGAGGCGCGTGCCGCGCGGCGCACGACCGAATGCCGCCGTGTGAACAAACCCGTAACTACCGAGCCCAATGACACCCATAAGGCCTGCACCTCCCAAAAGAAATTCCCGTCTGGAAAGTTTCATGCGATGCCTCGTTCCTCTGGCAGAAGTTTCGACCGCCAGTACGTTTTTGTCAACACATCAATGGCCGAAATGCGTCCTTTGGGCAAAAATCCACCCGTATCGACGAGGATGCGGCGGCCATCATCAAGCACGAGCGGATGCGCGGAGATGGCTGGCGTCACGGAACCATCGATCGAGAGATACGGCACCGGCGTGTGGCCGACCGTCACGACAGCCTCCCCATCATACACATCTGCTGTCGCGAAATCGCGATCCCAGAGCAACGTTTCCTCCTCCTGCTCCGCAAGCGGCACGCCGGTGCGGATGCCCGCATGCATGAACCAGTACGCCTGCCCATCCTGGATCACATCGTAGGAAAGCGGCATCTGCTGGATGGTCTTCGCCCAACGTTTGAGGAAATCCTCCAGGTCTTCCATCCCCCGCAAGCTTTTCGCCGTCGCGCGGCCGCCATTCTGCAGCCAGAGATTCCGTTCGATACCGAGACAGGCTGCGAGCATCATCTCATCGTGGTTACCACGCAAAAAGACGAAGCCGGGCCGCCCAAAATGCTCCAGCACCCACGTCATGACGTCGCGGCTCTCTGGCCCTCGATCTGTATAATCACCGAGAAAGATGACAAGATCCCGTGCCCCGTCGAATGCGAGCTGCCGCCAGAGCGTCAAGAATTTGCGAAAATTTCCATGAATGTCTCCAATCGCGAGAATACGGCGATATGTCATCATCCAACCTCCATCGCAAGGTTTCGTTCCGTAGGATATTTTACTGTATTTTACTGTCTTACTGCAAGCCAAGCACCACGCCCCCGAGGTGCACAACGAACGCGACCATCCACGCGATCGCGCACTGTGTGACGACGGTGTAGATGGCATTTTTGCCCCCCGACTCACGGCGGACAGTCGCAATAGCTGCAACGCAAGGCGTGTAGAGCAACGTGAACGTCAGGAACACGACAGCCGTGAATGGCGTGAACAATGTCTGCAGTGCTGCGACATCTTCGCCGACGAGCACGGTCAGCGTCGAGACGAGCGTCTCTTTCGCCGTGAAGCCCGTGAGGATGGCCGTCGCGATGCGCCAGTCGCCAAAACCGAGCGGCGCGAAGAGCGGCGCAATGGCGCGGCCAATACTCGCGAGCAGGCTCTCGTCCGACGTCGCGGCGGGATTTAGCTGGCCATCGAACATCTGCAAGAACCAGATGATGATCGACGCCGCGAAGATGATCGTGAACGCCTTCATGACGAAGCCTTTCGACTTATCCCAGACGAGGCGCACAACGCTCTTCGCCGACGGGATGCGGTAGTTCGGCAGCTCCATGACAAAAGGCACCGGCGCCCCGCGGAAGCGCGTGTGGTCGAGCACGAGCGCGTAGAGGATGCCGCAGGCGATGCCGAGGAGATACAGGCAGATCATCACGAGCGCCTGATAGCGCGGTGGGAAGAACGCGCCGATGATCAACGTATAGATTGGCAGCTTCGCACTGCAGCTCATGAACGGCGTCAGGAGGATCGTCATTTTGCGGTCGCGATCAGACGATAGCGTGCGCGTTGCCATGATGGCCGGCACGGAGCAACCGAAACCGACGAGCAGCGGCACGATGCTGCGCCCCGAGAGGCCGATGCGCCGCAGCAGCCGATCCATGACGAACGCGACGCGCGCCATGTAGCCCGTATCTTCGAGGATGGACAAGAAGAAATAGAGCGTCACGATCGTCGGCAGAAAGCTGATGACCGTGCCGACACCCTGCACGACGCCATCGATGACGAGCGCATGCATGACGGGATTCACTCCCGTCGCCGTCAGTGCCGCATCGATGGCGTCCGTGATACTGCCTACAACCCACTCCATGCCACTCGTCAACACCGCTCCGATGCCATTGAACGTCATGACGAAGATGAACGCCATGATGGCGAGAAAGATCGGAATAGCCGTATACTTACCCGTGAGCCACCGATCCATCTGCACGCTGCGGCGGTGCTCGCGGCTCTCATGCGGCCGCACGACCGTCTCCTTGCAGATGCCTGTGATGAACGTGAAGCGCATATTCGCGAGCGCCGCCTCCGCATCGAGGCCACTCTCCTGCTCCATGACACGTGAAATCTGGTCATAGATTGGCTTCTGGTCCACGGGGATCTGCAATTTCGCCGCAACGAGCGGGTCATGCTCGATGAGCTTCGTCGCCGCAAAGCGCAGCGGTAGCTTTGCCTTTTCCGCCAGCGGCTCAATGAGGTGCGCCATGGCATGGATGCCGCGATGGACGGCCGCCACAGGGTCGTCGGGGTCATTGCTGTCGGCGCAGAAATCAATGCGCGCGGGCTGCTCGTGGTTGCGCGCGACATGGATGGCATGGTCGACAAGCTCCTCGATGCCCTCGTTTTTCGCTGCCGAAATCGGGATGACCGGGATGCCCAGCGCCGCCTCGAGCTCGTTGATGTGCACGGCGCCGCCATTCGCGCGCACCTCGTCCATCATGTTTAGCGCCAACACCATCGGGATGCCGAGCTCCATGATCTGCATCGTCAGATAGAGATTGCGCTCGAGATTCGTCGCATCGACGATGTTGATGATGCCGTCCGGCCGTGTCTGCAGCAGGAAATCGCGCGTGACGATCTCCTCATTCGAATACGGCGACAATGAATAGATGCCCGGCAAGTCCGTCACGCGTGCCTCGGGGTGCAGCTTCATCTGTCCGTCCTTGCGGTCGACCGTGACGCCTGGGAAATTGCCGACATGCTGGTTTGCGCCCGTCAATTGGTTAAACAGCGTCGTCTTGCCGCAGTTCTGGTTGCCGACGAGCGCAAACGACAGCGGCGCGCCCTCAGGAATCTCCGTCGCCTTGTCATGGTGATGGTAGCTCGGCGCACGGTCAAACTCGCCGACGCCCGGATGCGGGATGGAAAAATGCCACTTTGCTGCGGGCACGGCTGCCGCTTCCTCATCGTGCAGCCCCTCCATCTGCAGGAGCCGTGCCTCATCGAGCCGCAGCGTCAGCTCATACCCGCGCACCTTCACCTGGATCGGATCGCCCATCGGCGCCCGCTTCACCAGCTCCACATGCGTCCGCGGCGTCAGGCCCATATCAAGCAAGTGGTGCCGCAGCGCCCCCGTGCCCTGTACGACCTTTATAAGTGCCGCCTCGCCCGGCTGGAGTTCGTCCAATGTCATCAATGTATGTTGCCCCTTTGTGTGTTTGCTCATCATTATTCTACATGCATTCCGAGCAACTGACAAGATGACCGATGACGACACGTTCAAGAAAGTCACGGAAGCGGAAGACACAAGGATACGCTTCACCACCGCGTCCAGCCATGTAGTCGACGATGACTTGGCATTTGAATTCATACGTGTACTTCATCTTCAAGCCCCCCTGCCCATCACTGCATTTTTCTTGATTACCGAACGAAATCCATGTAAAATAAGAAGCAGGAAAGCGGTGTTGCACTGTGCCTTCCATCAAGCCATGGAAATTTCAGCGCCTATGCACGAAAGATCCTTCCATCGTCTTGCCGGATGATGCCGAAATCCTACTTATCACATCCAAGGGCGACCGCACAGGACTTTCCGAAACCGCGTGTGCTCTGTTGGACTACATGGATGGTAACGTCAGCAATCACCCACTCGTCCAAAAAATCGAGAAACGAATCCATACTGTAAAGCAAAGCGAACAAGAGGAGCGTGATTACATGACATTCGAAATGCGCATCCGCGAAGAACGTGCCGATGCGAAAGCTGAAGGCAAGGCCGAAGGCATCGCTGAAAAAGCTTTTCATACCATCTGCAATCAGTTGCGACGTCATGTCCCATACCAGGACATCGCCTCGGACAACGAAGTCTCCGTCGACGAAGTCATCCGCATCACGAAAGAATCCCATCTGGTATACTAAAGGCATGAAAAGGGGCTGTTGCAGTTAGCGATTTTTCGCTGCTGCACAGCCCTCTTTTTGCGTCACGAAGACGGATTGTGGCATTCAAGATCTTTCGTAAGCGCCCAATAATATGACGTGTCAGGATAGATGTACCTAAAACTCGTAGTTCTCAACCGCTAGGATACGTGGATGGAGAACTGTTGTCCCTGCTCATTGCCTCGGAAAACCAGC
>JAXGCE010000059.1:0-14729 GCA_034186105.1 Selenomonadaceae bacterium | reverse complement strand
GCTGGTTTTCCGAGGCAATGAGCAGGGACAACAGTTCTCCATCCACGTATCCTAGCGGTTGAGAACTACGAGTTTTAGGTACATCTATCCTGACACGTCATATTATTGGGCGCTTACGAAATCCCAAAAGAAGAAAAGGGAAAATTCCGCAAGTTGGGAATCCCGACCGTCGTTGACCGCATGATACAGCAGGCCATCGCCCAAGTCCTCATGCCCATCTACGAGCCGCAATTCTCAGACAGCAGTTTTGGATTCCGTCCGAAGCGTGGAGCCCATGACGCCCTGAAACAATGCAAGGCATACGCCAACCAAGGCTATGTCTACGTCGTAGACATGGATCTGGAAAAGTTCTTCGACAACGTCTGCCAGAGCAAACTCATCGAAGTCCTCTCCAGAACCGTGAAAGACGGCAAGCTTGTCTCGCTCATCCACAAATACCTGAATGCCGGAGTCATCCGCAGAGGCGTGTTTGAAAAGAGCGAAAAGGGCGTACCGCAGGGAGGGCCGCTGAGCCCTCTCCTGAGCAACATCATGCTCAACGAGCTTGACAAGGAACTTGAGAGGCGCGGACACAAATTCGTCCGCTATGCAGACGATTGCATGATTCTCTGCAAGAGCAGACGAAGCGCGCAGCGCACCTTGGAAAGCATCACCCGCTACATCGAAGGGAAACTCTTCCTGAAAGTGAATCGGGAAAAGACGCATGTGGCGCATATCCGTTACGTGAAATACCTTGGCTACGGCTTTTACCGCAAGAACGGAGAATGCCGCTTCAAGGTACACGCGAAATCGCTGACGAAGATGAAGAACCGCCTGCGGGAGATTCTGAGCCGACGGAAAGCGACGAGCAACGAAGACCGTCCACTCCTCCTGAAACGATTTGTGAAAGGCTGGGTGAACTACTTCAAGCTGGCGGACATGCGGCAAACGCTCGAAAGCACAGACCAATGGCTCCGGCGGAAGATACGCGCCATCTACTGGAAGCAGTGGAAGAAAATCCGGACAAGATACCGGATGATACGCCAGTACAACGTGCCCGAATGGAAAGTGCACGAACTGGCGAACTGTCGAAAGGGCGTGTGGAGAGCAGCACTCATGCTGAACTCCATCCTGACAAACAAAGAAATAGCCCGCCTTGGTTATATCACCATGACGAGCTATTACCGGCAAGTAAACGAAAACTAAGGAACCGCCGTGTACCGAACGGTACGCACGGTGGTGTGAGAGGTCGGGATTTTTATTCAAAAATCCCTCCTACTCGATCGTGGGTGGGAAATAGATCAGAACTCATATGCCGGCGGCACGGGCGTGTAATGCGTGTGCAACAGGTGGTGAGCCGTTTCGCTCAGCGGCTCGCCGAGGTGGTTGGCGTAGAGTTTCTGGATGACGGGGTTTTCGTGCGATTTGCGGAGAGGGAGGCTCTGGTCGATTTCGTAGATGGCCTTGATGCGCTCGCGTGTGACGGCGCGGGTCGTGCCGATGGGCTGGCCGCCGCCGCCGACGCAGCCGCCTGGGCAGGCCATGACTTCGATGAAGTCATACGGGCTCGTGCCGCGCTCGACGTCTTTCATGAGCTTTTCGGCGTTGCGCAGCGTGTGCGCGACGGCGATGTGGACTTGGCGGGAGCCTAAATCGACGGTCGCTTCCTTGATGCCTTCCATGCCGCGGACGTCGTCGAAGTCGATCTTTTCGAGCGTCTTGCCCGTGGCCTTCTCGTAGACCGTGCGCAGTGCGGCCTCCATGACGCCGCCGGTCGCGCCGAAGATGGCACCAGCGCCCGTCGCTTCGCCGAGCGGGTCGTCAAATGGCGTTTCTTCGAGGTCGGTGAACGTCAGGCCGATGGACTTGATGAGCTTTGCGAGCTCGCGCGTCGTCAACACGTAGTCGACATCCTGCTTGCCATCGCGGAGCATCTGCGGCCGCTGGATCTCGGCTTTCTTCGCCGTGCAGGGCATGATGGCGACGGTGGCGATGTCGTCGGGATTCAGCCCCGCGACTTTCGGATAGATCGTCTTGGCGACGGCACCGAACATCATCATCGGGGACTTCGCCGACGAGAGGTGTGCGACGCTTTCGCCGTGGTGCTTTTCCATGTACGTGACCCAGGCCGGGCAGCACGACGTCATCATCGGCAGGACGCCGCCATGCTGGACGCGATGGAGGAATTCCATGCCTTCTTCCATGATCGTGAGGTCGGCGCCGAAGTTCGTGTCAAAGACTTTGTCGAAGCCGATCATCTTCAGCGCCGTGACCATCTGGCCCGTCGTGATGGCGCCAGGAGGCAGGCCGAACGCATCGCCGAGCGCGACGCGGACAGCGGGCGCGACTTGGCAGATGACGTGCTTCTGGCGGCTCTGGATGGCCCAGAGGACTTTCGCTGTCGCATCGCGCTCAACGATGGCGCCCGTCGGGCAGACGAGGCTGCACTGGCCGCAGAGCACGCAGTCCGTCGCCTCCATCGGCTTGTCATAGGCCGTCGTGACGACGATGTCCTTGCTCCTGTGCGCGTACGTCAGCGCGGCTAGCCCCTGCGTGTCCTTGCAGGCGCGGATGCAGCGGCCGCAGCGGATGCATTTTGATGGATCGCGGATGATCGAGGGATTCGTCTTGATGCGGTGGCCGATCTTCACGACGGAAGGCAGCGGGCTGCGCAGGATGTTGAAGCGGCTGCAGAGGCGCTGCAGGTCGCAGTTCTGGTTGCGTGGGCAGGAGAGGCAGTCGCGGTTGTGGTTCGCGAGCATGAGTTGCAGGATGGAGACCTGCGTGCTGCGCACGATCGGCGTGTCCGTGTGGACCTCCATACCCTCCCAGCACTCCGTCGAGCAGGCAGCGTAGAGGCGGCGGCGCCCGATGACTTCGACAGAGCAGAGGCGGCAGTGCGCCTTGATGCGCTGGTCTTCATGGAAGCAGAGATGCGGGATGTCGATATGGATCTTCTGCGCGGCCTGTAGGATCTTCGTGCCTTTCGGCACGGCGACGGGGATATTGTTGATCGTCAGATGGACGAGTTCTTGTTCCTGCGTTTCAGGCATTGGGAGCACCTCCGATGGCAAAGACTTCTGGGAAGACGCGGCTGGCGGAGAGCAGCGAGTTCTGCGCCGTCTCGCCGAGGCCGCAGAGCGACGAACGGCTCATGACTTCGGCGATGCTGCCCATGAGGCCGAGTTCTTCCTCGGTGATCGTGCCGTTCTTGAGCTTTTCGAGGAACAGTGCGATGTGGACGTTGCCCTCGCGGCATGGCGTACACTGGCCGCAGCATTCTTCGGAGAAAAATTCCTGATTCATGCGCAGGAAATCAATGACGCTCGTGCGCTCGTCGACGACGAGGAAGCCGCCGGAGCCGACCATGAGGCCGATGTTCCGCAGGTCTTCGTAGGTGTATGGCGTATTGAGCACTTCGTCCGTGCCGGCCTGCACCTTGCCCGAGGCGCCGCCGATCTGCAGCAGCTGGATCTTGCGACCGCCCTGCACGCCGCCGGCCATCGCGATGATGTCGCGGATCTTCGTGCCAAAGGGAATTTCGAACACGCCAGGTTTGTTGACGTTGCCGGCCACGCTGATCATCTTCGTGCCGACGGAGTTCTCCGTGCCGTATTTCTGGTAGATTTTTTCGTCGTCGAGCAACAGGTGTGGCACGAGCGACAGGCTCTCGACGTTGTTCAGGCACGTCGGCCGCGCGAAGAGGCCGCTGACCTTGATGAACGGCGGCTTCATGCGCGGGCGGCCGGCCTTGCCCTCGATGGAGCGGATGAGCGCCGTGCCCTCGCCGCAGACATACGCGCCCGCACCCGAGTAGAGGTGCAGCTCGAAATCAAAGCCCTTGCCGAGGATATTCGTGCCAAGGAAGCCATAGCTCTTTGCCTGACGGATGGCGTTCAAGAGCAGTGGACGGTAGCAGGCGTACTCAGCGCGCATGTAGATGTATCCATCCGTCGCGCCCATGACGTAGCCCGCGATGATCATGGCCTCGATGAGGTTGAAAGGATCGTTCTTGATGAGCTCGCGGTCTTTGAATGTCGTCGTCTCGCCTTCGTCGGCGTTGCAGATGATGACCTTGTTCTCGCCGTGGACTTTGCGAGCCTGCGACCATTTGCGGCCCATGTCGTACTCCGCGCCGCCGCGGCCCTTGACTTTGTTCTCCGCGATGAGCGAGGCGATGTCTTCCCCGTCCATCGTCACGGCTTTGCGGAGCGCCGAGAAGCCGCCGATGTTCATATACGAGCCGATCGAGCTCGTGTCATAGCGGCCGAAGTTCTGCGTGAGGAATCTGACCTGTTCCATACTGGCGCCTCCTTTCAGCGCAGGCTGCGGAGGAGCGCCATGATCTTTTCCTCCGAGTCGAGATGGTCATAGACATGTCCGTTAATGCGCACGGCGGGTGCGCGGTCGCAGGCGCCAAAGCAAGTGATGCGCTCGAGCGTGAAGCGGCCGTCGTACGTCGTCTCGCCGTAGTCGATGCCGAGGATGCGCTTCAGCGTATCGGCGAGCGCTTCGCTGTCGTTGACACGGCAGGCGATCGAGCCGCAGACTTGGATCGGGTAGCGGGCGCGCGGCTTATCCGACAGTTGATCGTAGAAGCAGAGAATGTCGTAGACATTCGTCACACGCATGTCGAGCTTCTGCGCGACATAGTACGCTGACGGCTCCGGAACATAGTGCAACGGCTCGAGATCCTGCACTTCCAAGAGGATCCCGACGATCTGCGTCGGGTCGAAATCATGCGACTCGAGCACGAGGTCGATCTTCGCCTTCATCTCCGATGAAAGCGGATGCTCTGTTGGAGTGATCATATAGCTTGCCTCCTTAAGCAGTGAACCAAATCGGAAGGAGCGTCAGCGACGCGCAGATTTGTGTGAATCGCTTACGCAAAACCGCGGAGCGATTTTGCGTTCCTTCGGTTTTGCGTTTCTTTCCTTCTATTTCTTTTTATTATAAGTGATTTTCGATGAAAATGGGAGGGTTATGCAAAAATCTTATCGAAACACACCTGTCCTTTACAATATTACAAAGTTGTGGTATACTGTAACTGCCGCAAGGTGATTTGGATATAAATAATAAGATAGCCGTTGGCGCTTTAGCGCTTACGGATATCTTAGCTATTTGCCGCTAGGCAAATAGCTTCCTGACAGAACGGGAGGTATTATTTATGGCAATCAAGACTGTGGAAATGGATCGGCGTGACAGCGCAAGCTATCGCAAGCTCCTCCGGCGTGGCGGCTTCCTCTCGGCAAGCTACCTCTCGGGCAGCGGCCTCGATGTCGCGGCTCTCAAGAAACTTGCTCAGCAGGGCAAGCTCGACGCCGTCCGTTGCGCGATCGGCAAATCCATCCGGTGGTACTATCGGGAACAGCAGGCTGAGCTCGCTCACCTGCGCGGCGAAGTGTAAGGTGTGGAAGCCTGCACAAAGAACAAGAGAAGATTTGAGAATCGGGCGACCGATTCTATTTTTTTGCAAAAAAATAAGCCCGTTCGGGCTTATTGCAGCTGCGCCTTCCAGTATTCGAGGTCGGGGGCGTTCAGCGGGAGATCGATGGTCTGGCCGTCTTCGTAGTAGAAGCGGATGCGGACAGTTTCGGCGTTGCGCACGGCTTTGAGGCTGGCTTTCGGCAGTTCGCAGAAGAGCTTGTTTTCATTCTTGAAGCGGTTGCTGGGATCGCTTTCACCAGGCGGTGGGAGCTGCTTGACCGTCGCGACCATCTCCCAAGGTGTGCCGTCGGTGTAGAGCACGGCTTGCGGCAGCAGCTTTTCCGTGCCGTAGTGGCTGTCCCAGATCGTCAGCACGGCGCCTTCGAGGGCGCCGCTTTCCGTATGCGAGCTCTGGAAGTCAATGCGGCAGTAGGCGGACAGACTTTCGGCCGTGCGATGGTCGTAGCTGTACGTATAGGAAAAACCGAAAATGCCGGCGAGCATGAAGAGTAGCCCGACGGCGATGAGGATGCGTTTGATCATCAGATGAAAATCCTCCGAGGTCAGAAGAATCTTTGGATAAGGTCGGATGCGAGGTTTTTGCCGCCGCAGCGGGAGTCGCTCCCCGATGAGGCGAGTGTCGCTGCATAGCGTGGGTCGCCATAGTACGAGACTTTGATGTGCTTGCTGACTTTCGTGTCGGCATCGATACCGAGGTCGTGGAGCTTCTTGCGCACGGCGGAGTTCATGCCGGAGTAGCCTTTGAGGATGGTCTTGAGCTCCTGTGCGCGACGGTGTGGCTCGTCTTGAAATGCGTTGCTTTCGACGATGTCGCGCAAGATCTCGGCCCGACGGCTGCCCTGTCGGCAGTCCTCACCGACACGTCGCAGCACGTCGAGCACGACTTCGCGGATTTCGCCGGGATAGAGATCGCGTTCCTTGCCACGCGAAAGCACGGCCGTGCCCGTTGAGGCGCCTGCACTCGAAAAATTCTCGACGCGGCTTCGAAGCGTCTCGTTTTCTTCCTCAAGCATGGCTTTTTCGAGCTCGAGTTCCTCGATCTTTCGTTCATATGCGGCCATGGCTTCGCTGATCGTGCGAGGTTTTTCACTGGCTGGTTTTCCCATGCGGCTTCCTCCTTGATGCTTCTTACTTCTCCATCATTATATCGCATCTTGCGCAAGGTTTCATCAAAAAGGCATGGAAAAATCATTTCATCAGGCGAGGGCGTGGTAGCTTTCGGCGGGGAGGCTTTCGTTGCTGCCGAGGCGACGCACGCTCTCGCGCTCGATGAGATGGAGCGGGACGTCGCCGAGCGATTCGCTGACGCCGCTGATGACGTTTAAAAGGAGTTGTGCGGTCTTCATACCGACGAGGTCGTAGTCGAACTGAATGGTCGTGAGCGCGGGATAGACGACGGCACTGACGTCGTAGCCACCAAAGCCCGTGACGGAGATTTCCTCTGGTACGCGGATGCGGCGTTCATGGAAATAGCGCAGCACGCCGAGGCTGATGTTGTCTGTTGCGCAGACGACGACGGTCGCGCCGCCGTCTTTTTGCTGCTCGAGCGCAGGGCCCTGACTGTAGGCCGAGAGGAAGTCAAAGCCGGTCTCGATAAAATCAACGCGGGCGGGGTGGCTGTCGTCGCGCCCTTCACGGAACGCATCGAGGAAGCCTTGCTTGCGATCGTAGCCGACGGCTTTGTCGCGCTCGCTGACGCCGAGGAAGACGGCATGTTCGTGCCCCATCTGCCGCAGGTAGGCGCCCATGAGGCGGCCGGCGGCGTAGTCGTCGAGTTTCAGCCAGTGGACGCCTTTGTGCTGCTGGCCGGTGAAGACGATCGGCAGGCCGAGCTCCTCTGTGAGTGCGACGTGGCGATCCGTGATGCCGATGGAGTCGACGATGATGCCATCGACGCCCTGCTGCGCGAGGCTCTGGATGCTTGCGAGTTCTTTCTTCGTTTGGAGCTGGCTCGAGAGCAGCAGGCCCTGATAGCCTGCGGGTTCGAGGATGCGGCCAATGCCCGTCAGGAGCTTGCCGACCGTGACGGAATCGATGCGCGGCAGCACGATGCCGATGAGCTTGCTTTCCTTCATCTTGAGACGTTTGGCGAAGAAATTCGCCTTGTAGCCCGTCTCTTCAATGACGGCGCGGATGCGATCCGCTTTTTCTTCGCTGATGTAGCCTTGGTTGAGGTAGCGGGAGACCGTGCTCTTTGAGACGCCCGCCATTTCGGCGATCTCTTGGATGGTGACTTTCTGCTCGTTCATCTGTCGTGATACTCCTGTCGATAAATTGCTTCTTGCAGGTTAATGGTATCAATACCATACCGCAAAGTCAATGATTTTTTCCTTCATTTGGTTGATTTCAAAATGATGTTCATAAATGGAACTTATACAAGATAAAATATTCACAAGGAAGAAACAACAGGAATTTTCGATTGCATGTAGAATCTATACATGTGGGACGGAGTGATCCGTCCTGTCGATTTGTGACATCTTTTTGAACAAGGAGATGGAGCCATGCAGGAGGAAGAAGGCTTCGTGCTGGACAGCGCGGACGGCGTGGCGCATGTGCGCGTCGGCCGCCACCGTGAGTGCGTGAGCTGCGGCGCTTGCGGCGCGGTGCGGCAGGCTGTCGTGGAGGCAAAGAATCCGCTCGGGGCCGTACCCGGCGATTTCGTACGCTTCACGGTGCCGGAACACTCCGTCGTGCTCGGCTCGCTGATCGTCTTTGCCGTGCCGCTCGTGCTCGCGCTCGGACTTGGCGTCCTCGGGGCACTGGTGGCGGGCGGTATAGACGGTATGGTCGGCGGCCTCATCGGCGCGGCCATCGGACTCATACTCGGAGGCTTCGTCGTGCGCTGGTTTGACCGGCGCGCGGCGCGACAGGCTCCGCAAATCATCGAGATTTTGAAACAGGGGTGATGTTTATGTTCCATCGGTTTTTCGGCGGCATCCATCCGCACGATGGCAAGGAGCTCGCGAAGGGCGCACCCATCGAGACGATGCCGGCGCCCGATGTCGTGGCGATCCCACTCTCGCAACACATCGGCGCGCCATGCAAGCCGTGCGTGAAGATCGGCGAGCGCGTGTTGCGCGGCCAGCGCATCGCGACGACGGACGCGTTCCTCCATGCCGACATCCACGCGTCGGTCTCGGGCAAGGTCAAGAAGTTCGAAGACGGCGCGATCGTCATCGAGAATGATGGCGAGGATGCATGGGTGGACGGCCTGCCGCTCGATCGCGACTGGCATGCGATGACGAAAGAGGAGCTACTCGCAGCGGTCAAAGATGCCGGCATTGTCGGCATGGGCGGCGCGACGTTCCCCGCGTTCGTCAAGCTCGCGCCGAAGAAGCCCGTCGACGTGCTGATCCTCAACGGCGCGGAATGCGAGCCGTATCTGACGGCGGACGACCGCCTCATGCGCGAAGAAGGGGAACGCGTCGCCGAGGGCGCGCGCATCCTTGCGAAGATCCTCGGCGTGCAGCGCGCCGTCATCGCCATCGAGGACAACAAGCCCGAAGCGGCCGATGCCATGCGGGCGGCCGTGGCGAAAGCGGAAGCGACCGGCAAGGACAGCGACCTGCCGAAGATCGAAGTCGCGCAGCTGCGGACGCGCTATCCGCAGGGCGCAGAGAAAATGTTGATCTACGCCATCACGGGGCGCGAAGTGCCGCTCGGCGACCTGCCGATGGACGCGGGCGCTGTCGTGCAGAATGTCGCGACGGCGGCGGCCATCTATGATGCCTGCGCGCATGGCCTGCCGCTCACGGAGCGCATCACAACGGTCTCGGGCGACGCCATCGCGCACCCGAAGAACTTGCGCGTGCGCATCGGCACGAGCTATCAAGATGTCATTGACTACTGTGGTGGTTTCTCTGCATCGCCAGACAAGATCCTTGCGGGCGGCCCGATGATGGGGCGTGCACAGGAGCGTCTCGACGTGCCGATCACGAAGGGCTCGTCCGGCATCCTCGCACTGACGCGGAAACTCACGGAGCATGGGCCGGAGCTGAACTGCATCCGCTGCGGCCGCTGCGTGCAGGCCTGCCCGATGGGGCTCATCCCGAGCATGCTCAGCATCCTCGGACAGCGCAAAGACGTCGTCAAAGCCCGCGATGACTACGGCGTCATGAACTGCGTCGAATGCGGCTGTTGCACGTACGTCTGCCCCGCGAAGCGCAACATCGTGCAGTACATCCGCGCGACAAAAGGTGCAGTCAAGGCGCTCGCGGCGAAGGAGAAAGCGAAGCAGAAAGCAAAGGAGGCGGCTACGGCGTGAGTGAAGAAAAAGAAGAATTGATGTTCACGGTGTCCTCGTCGCCGCATATCCGCGATGGCGAGACCGTCACGCACATCATGTGGCAGGTGAACGCTGCGCTCGCTCCAGCGGCGCTGTTCGCCATTTATCATTTCGGCATCCCCGCACTCATCAATATGGTGGTCGGCATCGTCGCGGCCGTCGCGTCGGAATACGTTTGGCAGCGTGCCATGCACCAGCCGATCACGGCGTTTGACGGTAGCGCGTGCATCACGGGACTCTTGCTCGCGATGTCGATGTCGCCAATCCTGCCGCCATGGATGGTCGCCATCGGCAGCGCCATCGCCATCATCATCGCGAAGCAGTCCATGGGCGGCCTCGGCTTCAACATCTTCAACCCCGCGCACATCGGTCGTGCGGCGCTCATGGTCTCGTGGCCTGTCGCTATGACGACCTGGACGACGCTCGGCGGCACGGCGTCCGTTGATGCCATGGCCACGGCCACGCCGCTGAACGTGCTGAAGATGCAGGGCTATGACGCCGTCGTCGAGATGTTCGGCGGGCAGGGCAGCATGTACCTCTCGATGTTCCTCGGCAACCGCAACGGCAGCCTCGGCGAGACAAGCACGATTCTGCTGCTCCTCGGCGGCCTTTATCTCATTTACAAAGGCTACGTGAACTGGGTCGTGCCGGCCGTCATGCTCGCGACCGTCGCCGTGTTGACGTGGGTGTTCGGCCCCGCCGGCCTCTTCACGGGCGACCCGATCTTCCACCTCATGGCGGGCGGTCTCATGCTCGGCGCGTTCTTCATGGCGACGGACATGGTCACAATTCCGATGACGGTGAAAGGCCAGGTCATTTTTGCGGCAGGCGCCGGAGCTCTCACGGTTCTCATCCGCCTGCTCGGCGGCTACCCGGAGGGCGTCTGCTATGCGCTGCTCCTCATGAACGCCGTCACGCCGCTGATCGACCGCTTCGTGAAGCCGCGCATGTTTGGCGAGGTCAAGAAAGGGGGCGCGGCGAAATGAGCGAATCGCACAACAGCATCATCAAGATCGCCTCGAACCTCATGGCGGCGTGCTTCATTTCCGGCCTCGTCATCGGCGCCGTCTATTTCGTGACGGCACCCGTTGCGGCGCAGAAAGCGGTCGAGCGCAAGGAAAACGCGCTGCGAGAGCTCGTGCCCGAGGCTGACCATTTCGCCGAGATCGACGGGCAGGATGGCTGGTATCGCGCGGAAAAAGGCGGGCAGGCCATCGGCTACATCGTGCCGTCGCACACGAAGGGCTATGGCGGCGACATCAAGTTGCTCGTTGCCGTCACGCCAGACGCGCACGTCATCGACTACAAAATTCTCGCGCACAACGAGACACCAGGCCTCGGCGATAATGCCAGCAAAGAACCGTTCCGCTCGAAGCTGCGCGGCAAGGCGGCCGACCACCTGACCGTCACGAAGGACAAGAACAACACGGAAGACGTGCAGGCCATGACGGGCGCGACGATCTCTTCGCGCGCCGTCACGCGCGGCGTCAAGGAAGCCGTCACGGCTGTCGCTGACGAACTCGCGAAAGGAGGCGCGAAGTAAATGGAACAAAAAAGCCTTTGGCAGATCTTCAGCAAAGGTCTCCTCGCCGAGAACCCGATCTTCATCCTCGCGCTCTCGCTCTGCCCCGCGCTCGCCGTCACGACGACCGTCATCAACGGCCTGACGATGGGCCTCACGGTCACGTTCGTCATCACGACGAACAACATCGTCGTCAGCCTCGTGCGCCGCTGGGTGAATCCAAAAGTCCGCGTGCCGGTCTACATCACGAGCATCGCGACGATCGTCACGGTCGCCCAGCTCGTGCTGCAGGCGTATTTCCCCGACCTCTACGACGCGCTCGGCATCTACCTCGCGCTCGTCGTCGTCTTCGCCATCATCCTCGCGCGCGCCGAAGTCTTCGCGTCAAAGCACGGCGTTGTCGAGTCGTTCTGCGATGGTTTCGGCATGGGTTGCGGCTTCACGCTCGCCATGCTGACGATCTCCGTCATCCGCGAGCTTCTCGGCTCCGGCACGATCCTCGGCATGCCGGTCTTTGGCGAGGGCTACCAGCCCATGCTCATGATGGTCCTGCCGCCAGGCGCGTTCATGCTCATCGGCTACCTCGTCGCCGCAACGAAGACATGGAACCATCATAAGGAGCAACAGCGCATGAAAGCGCAACGCATCGCGGCCGCGAAAGCCGCAGAAGCCGCAACGGCATCCATTTCGAAAGGAGGCGCTGACTGATGGCTGAATATGCTACGTTATTTGTGAGCGCCGTCGTCATCAACAACTTCGTCTTGACGAAGTTCCTCGGCCTCTGCATCTTCTTCGGCATCTCGAAGAACCTCAGCGCCTCGGCCGGTATGGGCGTCGCCGTCACAGCCGTCATGACCATGAGCTCCATCCTCGCGTGGATCGTCTACAACTTCATCCTCGCGCCGCTCGGCCTCACATTCCTCACGACAATCGTCTTCGTCATTTTGACGGCGAGTTTCGTGCAGCTTTTGGAGCTCATCATCAAGAAGCAGGCACCGACGCTCTACAACATGTGGGGCATCTACCTGCTGCTCATCGCGACGAACTGCATCGTGCTCGCCGTGCCGCTCCTCAACGTCGAGAACAGCTACAGCCTGCTGAAGTCCATCGTGTTCGCGATCGGCTCCGGCCTCGGCTTCGCGCTCGCCATCGTGCTCATGGCGAGCCTCAGAGAAAAGCTCGCGTATGCTGACGTGCCGAAACCGCTCGAAGGCATCGGCATTGCATTTCTGCTCGCCGGCATGCTCTCGCTCGCGTTCCTCGGTTTCTCGGGCATGATGTAAAGGAGGCCAGACCAATATGAGTGTTGCAGAAACATCCGTTGCGATCATTCTCGTGCTCGTCGGCGTCGGCGCCTTCTTCGGCATCGTGCTCGCGCTGGCGGACAAAAAATTCTACATGCAGCAGAATCCCCTGATTGACGAAGTCGAGGACATCCTGCCAAAAGGCCAGTGCGGCGCCTGCGGCTTCGCGGGCTGCGCGAAATACGCTGAGGCCGTCGTGGAAAATCCCGACGTCCCGCCAAACCTCTGCGTGCCAGGCAAAGCTGCCGTCGCGGCCAAAGTCGCCGAGCTCACGGGCAAGAGCGCGGGCAGCGTTGAAGAACGCAAGGCGCACGTCCTCTGTCAGGGCGGCTGCAATGCCAAAGTCGCCGCACGCTATGAAGGCATCCACGACTGCGCAGCCGCGAAACTCGTGAATGGCGGCCCGAACGCCTGCAAGTACGGCTGCCTCGGCTTCGGCACCTGCGTCGCCGCCTGCCCGTTCGACGCGCTCCACATGGGTGAAAATGGCCTGCCCGTCGTCGATATCTACGCCTGCACGGGCTGCGGCAAATGTCAGGAGACCTGCCCGCAAGGCGTCATGACGCTCCTGCCCGTTTCCGCCATGACCGCCGTTCACTGCCAGTCCCACGCCAAAGGTCCCGTCGCGAAGAAAGCCTGCGGCAACGCCTGCCTCGGCTGCGGCCTCTGCATGAAGAGCTGTCCTCACGGCGCCATCAAGATCGACGCCTTCCTCGCCATCGTCGATCCCGCCATCTGCAAAGCGAGCGGCTGCACCGAAAAGACCTGCCTCGCCAAATGCCCGACGGGGGCGATACGGGAAGCGGTGTGATAAAATCCGAACGAAGCAATGACGCTTTTTAACTAGGAAATGACGTTTTGTCATTGCACAAATTGTTGTCGCGTGATATAGTAGATGACGAAGAGAGAACGACGATGCCAAATCGGATCGCCGAAATAAAAATCCCCTGCGGAGTGGTTACCGCAGGGGATTTTTCGTGTCATCGTCGATTGGTTAGGTCGATTGTGCACGATAAAAGGGTTACTGCCGCCGCTGGCGGATGTAGTCGTAAATCGCAGCCGCGATGAGGCTGGATACGACGCCGACAATGAGAGAAACGACGATATTTGCCAAACGAATCACCTCCCTCCTATGCAGAACACGAGGTGAACGGCGGCACGTATCAGTATATCATGAAGAAATATTAGATGCCAATCTTGATTTTCCATGTTGCCTTGCACGAAACATGCATTCAAGGTAAAATAAAGGCAAAGGCGAAACGGAAGGAACGGACGCGATGCTGTACCCGAAAATCTAAAAGTTGAACGCATCTGGTGTATGCGTCAGTTCGCTCCATCGCGTAGCGAGCAATTTAGCATAATCCAGATAGAAAAGTCCATAGTTTCCAAGTGAGAATCCGTCATTTACTTCAATCAAAAGTGTCCGACCGTCAGATGTCAGACCAAAATCAATGCCATAAGCTTTTGGTGCGCTGACATATGCGGCAATCGCAGTTTCGACGATATTCGGATCAAGAAATTTTCTCCAGTCACCTTTGTAATGGCGGACGTCGAGGACATGGCCGTATCGGACGAAGCAACGCCATTCTGTCACAAAATCTACAGGATCACTGCACCAGATGTCTTGATCACTGTTCCACATACCGCATCCGATCAGATCTTTTGGGGAACAGATTGTTCGCCCTGTAATTTGCTTGTCTTTGATGGATTTTACAAAGACTGGCCAGAGCTCGGGATGCGCGTTGATTGTATTGATGGTTGAACGCCAGATGCTTCGTCCAAGATATGCTGAAAGTTCTTTTGGATAATCAAGGTCAGGGAGCTCGATGCCGAATTCATGAAGGCGTTGCGTGACGGTTCCAACATAACCGACGACGATGTCTTCAGGGGAGCTCTTTTGCAATTCTTCTGGTGTGTAGAAAAATACAATTTCAGCACCCATTTCCATGAAACCGCAATAGGCAATAAAAAAGTCACGATCCAGTGGAACGTGATGTCTGTCGGACTGAATGTATACTTTCATAGTGAGGCGCTCCATTTAAATAAAATATTCACCAATTTCTTCCATAGTGGATATTACGGCGGTAGTGTACCGCCCCTGCCGGAGAAATGAAACCGCGAGTCCGCAGAAATGGTACCGCAGGTTTTCAGAGAAATGAAACCGGCAAGCATGCCGCTCTGGGCATGCGGG
>JAXGCE010000058.1:0-16963 GCA_034186105.1 Selenomonadaceae bacterium | reverse complement strand
TACACGTTGTTGATACGTGCAACAGCCCCCTGTTTGCATGATGGCCTTATTCTGCTGTTTTTTTTGCGGGAGTATAGCTGATGAGCTCATCGAGGGAAACACCGAGGCCGTCAGCAATCTTGATGCATGTGCCGAGCGTGATGGACTCCATATGATCTTCGCGATAGAGACGCGAGACTTGGAAACGGCCGACGCCGGATGCGTTCATGACATCGACCTTTTTCATTTTCCGTTCGCCCATGATGGTAGAGAGATGACAACGAAGTGTGCTTTTTTGTTCCATTCTTGAACTCCTTTATTTTGAGATATGTCTATTATAGATGATGATTTCTTGAGCTGTAAACTCAAAACAGAACTTATATTTGCATTTTTCGTATATAAAATACATGAAACAGAATATGATATGTATTCAGCGGCGCTTTTGGTAAGGCTTCCATTGCAGCGGTTCGATGGTGATGCCGGATTCCTTGAGCCAGTTGTAGATGGTCGGACGGCTGCAATCGCAGATGCGCATGAGTTCGGAGACGGAGCGGATTTCGCGGCGCTGGTATTTTTCGACAAGTTCTTTCCAATTATATGGCTTTGCTTTCTGATGGCGGCCACGGTATATGCCTTTCGCCTTTGCGATGGCGATGCCTTCCTTCTGGCGCTCGAGCATGATCTTCCGCTCGAACGTCGCGATGGCAGCGAAGAGTGTCATCGCGAGTTCGCCGGCTGGCGTCGTCGTGTCGAAGTTTTCCTTGAGCGAGACGACCTGCACGTTTTTGTCTTTGAGTTTTTGGACGATGTCGAGGAGATCTTTCGTGCTGCGTGCGAGGCGCGAAAACTCCGAGACGTAAATCGTGTCACCCTCACGGGCGAAGTCGATCATTTTTTGAAGTTCCGGGCGCTCCGTATTTTTACCTGACAACTTGTCGAGAAACGTTCGCTCGACATCTGCTTTCTCTTGCAGCTCGACAAGCTGCCGTTCTTCATGTTGTTCAATGGTCGAAACGCGTGCGTAACCAATGCGCATACATCATTTCCTCCGAAATATAAAATAAAGTCTAAATATATGATTCTATTTTATCAAATAAATATTATTTTATACTTTGAACGACAGAAAAAGCACGCCTGTAATATTATCAAATTGAGGCGTGCTCTATATTGATATAAAACACATGCTCTAATTATTTATTTCACTCAACAAAAGAAGCAAGCGAGAGAAGAATGGGTTCACCTTCATTTTGCCGATGGCATAGGGAAGAATCTTGCTCCATTGCCTAGTGCAAATACGGCCGCAGTTTTTCCATCAATGTTTGCACCTTTGTTCCCGGCGCGGCATTTGCTGGCAGGCAGCCGACGTTTTTGGCATCGAGTCGTTTTGCATTCGCCAAAGCGATATCGAGGTACGGCTGTAGCGTCTGATACATATCCGTCCGATTCTTTTGGTACACCCCGAGGCCTTGAGTCTCCATGGCTTTCGTCAGTTTTTCCGCAACCGCATTCCGATGGATGTCTGCTTGCAGATACTGGAAATGCAACAAGAACCAGACTTCGATGCATTGGTTCGACCAGATGGCATGGTAGGTTGTTTCTTCTGTCGATGCTGCGTCGCAAAGCCGCGCTGTTTCGTTGACGTGCTCTGCTGGGAATTCGTCCGTGTCGTAGACGATCCAGACATGACGGTAGCCGTTCGCAGAGGCACGGACGCGTTGCTGTGCTTTCTGGAAAAGGTGCAGCGTATTGTTACCAGCGCCGAGCACATCAAGTTGGATGCGCTGCGGATAGGAACGGTTGATTTCGTCTTTCATGGCACCGAAATACGCAGGCTCGGTCTTCGTCCCTTCCGTGATGATCAAATGATATTCCGGCTGCATCCGTTTCGGCTGGTCGCGGCGTGGCTTCATCCAGTGCTTCCCGAGGTCGCTTTTCTTCGGCGGTTTCAAGCTCATGCAAAATCACCGCCCAGAAGATTCGAAAGGTAGGGATCCGCGCCGTAGCGTCCCTCCATGTATTGCTTGTCGTACGCCGCCGTATTCTTGATGCGCTGGTGGTCTTCGCCACGGATTTCGTAGAGCGAATAGAGTTCGCTTTCATGCGCATGGTTTTCGGCGGCGAACCAGATTTCGTCCCGACGGAACACGGTGTTCTTCATCGTGTACATATCGTGCGATGTGAAAAGCAGCTGCGCGCCATGGCGATTGATGTCGCGGTTCTGGAACATCTGGATGACGTAGCGCAGGAGCTTTGGATGCAGCTTGGCATCGAGTTCGTCAATGATGACCATGCGGCCTTCGGAGAGCGCGAGCAGGAGTACGGGCAGGGCAGTGATGAGTTTCTGCGTGCCCTCGGATTCTTCGTCAAAAGAAAGTTCGTACGTGGTTCCGTCGATGCGGCGCGTTGTGTAGAGACGATGGCTTTGCTCCTCAAGCCGGAGATCCGTGATGTCGATGTCCATGTCGTTCAACGCTTGGATCAGCGCCTTTTTCTCCGTATCATTTTGCAAAAACGAGAATGCCGCATCTGCCGCTGGACGTGCATAGCTCTGGATGATGCAGCCCTCGAACCATTGCATCGCTTCCGTGATGGCAGGAATGTCATAATTGATGGCAAGGAAGGAAAGATATGGCATCTTCGGATTGACGCTTCGGTTGATGCTCTGCTTCCGGATGCTGTAGCCGAGCTCAATCGCGTTTGCTTCGCGTTCAAAAATCATCGCCGGCTTTTTCCCGCTCAGCGCCTTGCGATACAGGGACTCTTCGCAGATTGCGCCGTCTTTCCATGCGAGGTAATAGCCGTATTCGTTGTCGCCCGCACGGAAAAACAAGCGAAATTCTGTTGGTTCTGTGCGGGAAACATCGTCAAACCGAAAGGGGACGACGGGGATGTTTTGTTGCAAGACAAAAGCGCGTCGCGTTTTCCCGAGCTGGAGTACGGGGCTTACGACCGTGGAGATTACGCAAGCGAGCGCCGCGAGCAGATTCGATTTCCCGCCGCCATTCGGGCCGTACACGACATTGACAGGCAAGAGGTCGGTGGCATGTTCGGATGAGATCAGCGTCTCGCGGAATTCCGGGAGCGCGGCTGCTTGGAAGTCGAGCGTCGTCTCGCCGCGATATGAACGGAAATTTTGAAAGGAAAATTGACAAAGCATGGATGCTTCACCTCCATGCGTCTAGTGTAGGATAAAAAACAAGAAAAATCAAGTTTATATGCTATATAAGAAAAAATATTTCTAAAAACACATATAAAACTTGATTTCATATACAATTTTCGTCAGCTGCGGCCGGCGTTATTCTTCGTCTGCCGCTTCTTCGTTTTCGTCGTCTTCCTCGTCATTCTCCGTCTCGCTGCCCTCGGCTGCGATGACGAAGATGGAGAAGTCGTTTTTGTCTTCGTCGAATGCTTCCATCAGCGCGGAGATGCAGGCCATGACGCCTCGGGCGCTGTAGTGGGTGTTGAGGTAGATGCCCGGCTTGACTTCGGCGCGGAAGGATTCTTTGATTTTGTCCTTTTCCTCACTCAGCGTGCTATAGCTCGCGTGGGAGCTGTAGACGTAATCTGCTTCCGCGAGTTTTTCGAGGACGCCGGGGTTGCGCTTGTCGAGCATCTTCACGACGTCGATCAGCATGCCGATGAACGTGTTCTGCACGAACGAGCTGCCGCCCATGCGGAAGCCGGCGAGGCGCTTGTTCGTCACTTCGTCGCCGTGCGCGAGGTCGATCGTTTCGAGATACTCGAAGTTGATGCTATCGTCCTGGATCGCGCTGACGGCGTAGCGCTGCATCGCCATCGCCGCGAGGCGCTGGCCGCGCGCCTTGATATCCGCGATTGTCCAGTCGTCCTTGTCCCAGACGTCGCCGTTCAGGACGACGGCTTTCGAGTTCTCGCGGATAATCTTTTTCTTTTCAGCAAAGCTCTTGTTCGACAGCTCTGAGTTGTAGCCCGTCACGGAGAGGTTGCCGAGGACGTGCAGATATTCCTCGTGCTCCGCCGGCGAGATGTGCTGCCACTCCGATCCGAGTGTCTGCGGCATGATGTGCTCGATCGTCATGTCGTCGGGGTTCAGCGTCTCCTTGCCGTCGCCGTTCTCGAGATCCATGAGCAAAAATTTGCACGTCGGCAGATTGCTGTAGATGTTGCCGTGGTTCAGCGCGCGCTCGAACTCCGTGTCGGACGGCATCACATCGCGCGTCGTCAGCGTGAACAGGAATTTGTTCAGCGCCTCGTAGTATTTCTTTTTGTTGCTCTCCACCTTGAAGACGCGCGCGTAGAGGTAGGTGAAAAAGCCGCGCAACGAGTTCGACGGCACGCCGCAGACGGATCGGCGCAGCAGGTAGATGAAGACGAGCTGCACGACCTTGCCGAGCGTCTTCGCGTCCATGACATTCTTCGCGTAGTCGTCGAAGACGTGCAGCAGGAACGGGTAGGCCGTCGTTTTCTTCGTCAGGCGGATGCCGCGCAGGTATTTCGTCACCATCGCGGGATAGTCGTCGCCGTCATAGACGAAGCTCTTAAAGATTTCCGCGAAATATTTGATCTCCTGCAAGCACGATTCGTGCGTGTAGCCTTGCGCATGGAAGAGCTTCACGAAGCGCACGTACAGATTGCCCTCCGTCACCGGCGCGTTCGTGCGGTAAACGATGTACTGCACGAAAAAGAGATTCAGGTTCGAGTAGTTCGTGCCGTGCTTCAGCGCCTTTTCGATCGGCACCCAATATTCCTCGTACAGCCGCTCCTGGTCGCGGTCGCTCATCAGGAGGAAATTGCGGATGAGGTCGGCGTTCGACAGGGCGAGGCCGGTCGAGTTGATGCTCTCGAAAATGATCTGCGGATCATCGACGCCCTCCTTAAGCTCGATGAAGACCATTTCGAGTTTTCCGAGCGCCGTGAGAATCTTCGCCGGACGGATGCCGCTCTCGATCAGCGCGGCCAGCCGCTTGCGGATGAGTTGGTAGTTCAGGTAGATGTGGCTTTCCTGATCCATTTCTTCCCAATCATCTTTCAGCAGGAGGCCGAGCTGATTGCGGTCTTCGCGGCTTGGGCGCAGCTTGACGCGATACTCCGGCTTGCAGTTCCGATTGTGGAGATAACTGTCATTGATATCGTCATGGACGTCCGGCGATGCTTTCGCCGAAAGATCCATCAGCGCTTTCAGAATCAGCATGACCGTTGTCAAGCGCTGCTGCCCGTCGATGATGATGTACGTATTCATCAGCACTTCGTCATCGTCGTCATCATGCGGCAGATAGACGATCGTGCCGAGAAAATGGCGGTCGCCCGTGTCGATGATGGTTTTCAAATCATCCAAGAGGCGCTTGACGTTTTCCTCCGACCAATCATAATTTCGCTGATAGACCGGAATCTGGAAAATCACCTTGTTCACGCCGATGAAATCCTGCAACAGCAAGAAATTGCCTGCTTTCATGCGTCTTCTCCAATCTCTTCCATCAAATCATGGAAGTTGCTCGTTTTCTTGAAATCGACATCTTCGCCAAGCGCCCGGAAATGCGCCTGCCCGCATTTGATCTTCGCATTTTCCGTCGGGCGCAGCGCGTTTTCGGCAGTGTTGCCTTTCGTCTCGACAACGAGGTACAAGCGCTTTTCGCCGGTGTCGTCCTTCACGACAACGGCCCAGTCGGGATTGTACGAGCCGAGCGGCGTGTCAATCTTGAACCAGTCCGGCAGCTTCGCGTAGAACTCAATCGCGCGGTTGTGCTCGAACGCCTGGGCGAAGCCCTTTTCGTTGTCGCTGTCATAAATGACGTAGTTGTAGAGAGAATGGCTGCTTTCGATCATGTTCTGTTCGAGGTAGCCGGTCAGCTCTTCCTTCTCGAACAGCTCCTGCGCATAAAACGCATCGTCGCCGATCCGCGTGTACTTGATGCCATCGACGATCATGCCCTGCATGACGTCCTTCATGATTTTCGCGACGCCATCCATGAAGACCTGCGGATTCTTGCGGAAAAGATGCAGCCGCTTCGACTGCACGAGCGCGTCCACGATGGATTTGCGCGTGAGGTTCGTCTCATTCTGGAGATATGTCACGATGTCCGGCAGCGGCCCGACGCTCGCGATGTGGCCGCGGTTGACATAGCCCGTCTCCGTCGCGTCGATGCTTGCCTCGCTGACGGAGAGCAGCGCCGTCGAAAGCATGAGCTTCGGCGCGGGGACGGTGAGCTCGTCCGCGATGCGCCGCGCGATCTCGTCGACGAGTTTGCGGCTGTCGAACGCGACATGATACGTCGTCTTCCACTTGATGCGCTCCCAGAGCTCCTGAAATGCCGGCGAGAGCAGCACGCCTTTGCGCAGGTGCAGCGTCTGGCGGTTCTCCTTCTTTCGGACGGCGAGCTTGCCGGCCGCTTTCTTCGCGATGTGCTCGATGGCCGCGCGCTGCGGCTCGGCCGTGAGCGGCAGCTGCAGGCGGTGCTCGGCGAGCGCCGTGCGCATCGTATCTTGGATGACGCCGTGCTTGTCGATGTAGCCGCTCTGCTGCATCGCGGCGTAGATGGCTTTCGATTCCGCGACGCCGAGCGGCTGCGTCGTGCCGTCCTCCTGCGTCACGGGGATCGCCGCGAAATCATGCGGTTCGAGCACGCCGAAGCGGATGCCGTCTTCCTCGTATTCCTTTTGCAGCCGGTCGGCAAATTCGTCGTAGCTTTCGTTCGCCATGACGGTGAGCGTATTGATCTCGAAGCCGTGGTGGCGGACGCCGTTCTGGTCGACGCAGAGGCGCAGGCCGCGGCCGATCTCCTGCCGCTTCTTCACGGTGCTCGTCGTCTCGTTCAGCGTGCAGATCTGGAAGACGTTCGGATTGTCCCAGCCTTCGCGCAGCGCGGAGTGGGAAAAGATGAAGCGCAGCGGCGTCTCCATGGAGAGCAAGCGTTCCTTGTCCTTCATGATGAGATTGTACGCGTCGCCGTCGCCCTGCGTCTTGCCGCTCGTGTCCTTCGCGTGGCCTTTCTTGTCGATGGAAAAATAGCCGTTGTGGACATCGCTGATGTTGTCCAGGCGCTCTTCGCCGTGGAAGCGCGTACGGAGCGGCCGGTATTTCTCGTGCTGGATGAGGTCGCGGTAGCACGCTTCAAACATCTTCGCATACGGCCCCGGCTGCGGCGCGCCGTTCTCGTCATAGACGCGGTAGTTCGCCACCTTGTCGATGAAAAAGAGCGAAAGCACCTTGATGCCCATCGGCAGCAGCTGGAGCTCTTTGTCGAGGTGCGAGCGGATCGTCTCGAGAATCTGGTTGCGCTTCAGCGTGCGGTCGTCGATCGCGCCGAGCGCTTCGCCGAGGCGGAGGACGGCGGGATTGCCGGTGAAGTCGATGTACTCCGCGCCAGGCGTGCCGTCGATGTCGTTGACGATGAAACCTTCGTAGAGGTCGCGGCCTTTCGATTTTTCATAGAGGTCATCGCCCGGATGCACAGTGACGATTTTGCGCGAGACGCCGCTCTTGCCGCGCACGTCCATCTCGACGCGTGCGGCGTGCTTCTTGTAATCGACGGAGACGAGGCGCAGGTACGCGGTGTTGTTCGCGTCCTTCGTCTGGAAGCTCTGCACCTCGATCTGCTTGACGAGCTGGAGCTCGTAGCTGTCCTTCGCGTCGAGCTTGTAGATGAGATGATGGTGCTCGATGTGCGTCGCGGAGTAGCGGAAAATGGCGAGCGGCGAGAGGGAGGCGATGGCCTCTTTCGATTTCGGCGTCGTATCGACGGACTGCGGCTCGTCGATGATGACGATGGGATTCGTGCCGGCGATGAGCTCGATGGGCTTGCGTCCGTTCAGCCGGTCGTTGGCGCGGTGGATGATGTTCGCCTTGTTCTCGGCGGCAGGATCGGTGAAGCTGCGGCGGAACGCGTCGATGTTGATGACCATGATCTGCACGGTATCGCTCGTGGCAAAGGAGCGGACTTCGTTGAGCTTCGCGCTGTCGTAGACGAACGCGTCGTAGGGCAGGTGGTCGTAGAGGTTCGCGAAATGGTCGCGGGTGATCTCGATGGACTTCCAGACGCCCTCCTTGATGGCGAGGTTCGGCACGACGATGATGAATTTCGTGAAGCCGTAGACTTTATGGAGGTCGAGGATGGAGCGCAGGTAGACGTACGTCTTGCCCGTGCCGGTCTCCATCTCGATATCGAAGTCCATGCCGTACGTCAGCTGCTCGGCGGGCGCGAGGCCGTTTCGCATCTGCACGCGGCGCAGATTTTCGAGGATGTCCGTCTCGGAGAGCTCGAGCCGGTTGCCGATGCCCTGCGGGACTTCGTCGACGCGCGTCATGGCGAGCTGCGGGGCGACGGTGAAGACGTTCGTCTTGCGCTGCTGCCCGTCGAAGAGGCCGACGACGGAAGCGATGGCGGCCTGCTGGTAGTCGAGGGCGGCGTCAAACTGGAGTTTCATACCCATAGCGCGCGCCTCCTCACACCGTCACGAACGCGGCATCGTCGAGCCCTTCGGCCTTGAGGATTTCGCGGACGTTCACCTTCGCGGCGTCATCGCGGAAGCCGGTATCGCGGCAGACGACTTTCCAGACCTCGGGCGCGAGCTCCCGATGCAGCTGCGCCATGCCCTCGGCGACGGCGGGCGTGATGCGGTCGGCGAGGCAGATGAAGAGCGCCCCGTCCGCGACGACGAACACCTGCGTATCGGCGACCGTGCGCGTCTCGATCGGCCAGGCGAGGTCGAAGCCCATCTTCAAAACGATCTCGTAGAGCAAATCCTCCTCCGTGCGGCCGGGCAAGATGTTGCTGACGGATTCGACGAGCGTCTGCTCCAGTTCTTCGTCGTCCTTCGGAGGTTGCCACTTTTTAAGGTTCGACGTGTCGAGCTGGAACACACGGAAACCAACGTCCACGCCCTTGTCCTTATACTGCTCGCCGGCACGGCGGATGCGTTCCTCGCCAATGTCACAAATCGTTTTATAGTTCGCCTTGTATGCCTCTGATCCTGTTGCACACGGTTCTGGAATTTGAACCAATATATACCGCCGATGAGTATCATGTTCTGCGTTCATTTTCATCGTAGCGTGGGCAGTCGATCCAGACCCCGAGAAGAAATCCAAAACCAATGAATCATCTTCAAGGTTTGCTAACGTTTCCAATCTCTCCAACAAACGTACCGGCTTCGGCCCGCTGAAAAATCCGCCATCCAGCAATTTCGAGACCTCTTGCGCTCCTTCTTGACTATGCCCAACCTCTTTGTAAAAAAGAATCGATGTGGGTGCCATTCCTTGGAATTTAAGCTCTGTAAGAAATCTTTTGATTGCTGGCGTTCCGTTCCCGTCAGGGCCAAACCAAATTCGATTATCCTGGAGTCTCTCACGAAAGGCTTTTCGTGAGAGCCTCCAGCAGCGTCCTGCTGGAGGCTCTACAATACGCCCGGAGGGCGTCGTGATTGGATAATCACAGTCCGCATTATATGTTTTGACAGACATATCGCTTGCTTTCCAAACACCGCGCGGGTCGTTGTCTGGATTGCTATAACGTGCGTTCGCTTCTTCTGTGCGAGGCAACCGCCCAATTTTGAAGTCATCGATTGCCTTTGCATACATCAGAACATAATCATGGCTATTGGAAATATATTTTGCATCATTTTTCGGAGAATAGGCGCGTTCCCAAACCAATTCTGCTACGAAATTGTCTTCTCCAAATATTTCATCGCATACCTTTCGCAAATTCCCCTGTTCGTGGTCATCAATCGAAATGAAAATGACCCCATCCTCACGCAGCAGATTCCGCGCCAGCCGCAATCTCGGATAAATCATATTCAGCCAATCCGTATGATACCGTCCGCTCGTCTCGCTGTTCGTCGTGTAGACCTTTCCGGCCTCGTCTGCCTGTCCCGTCAGCCGCTGGTAGTTTGCGAGGTTGTCGCGGAAATCATCGTGATACACGAAATCATTGCCCGTATTGTACGGCGGATCGATGTAGATCATCTTCACGCGCCCGTGGTAGCTTTTCTGCAAGAGCTTCAGCACTTCGAGGTTGTCGCCCTCGATGTAGAGATTTTGCGTCGTGTCCCAGTCCTTGCTCTGCGCCTTGCACGGGCGCAGCGTCCCCATGCTCGGCGTCTGCGACAGGCGCAGCGCCGCATCCTTGCCGTGCCAGGTGAAATTGTAGCGATCGCCCGCGTTGTCGATGGCGTCGCCGAGCAGATTCCGCAATTTGTTGAAATCCACCTTCCCATCGCACGCGACTTCCGGGAAGAGGCGCGTGAGCGCCTGGATGTTGTCTTGCACGAGGTCTTCCGATTTCCCGTCCATTTCCGTCATTTCGTTCCGCCTCCATGAATCGTTTTTCGTTGTTGCTCGATCCGTTTGATCTTCATGTTCAGTTCCGCTTTCCGCTGGAACGGCAGTTCCTTCTTCATCTGCGCGCGCAGCTCCGCAATCTCCTGCGCGAGCGCCGCATCGCGGGCGAGGGCTTGGCGCGCTGCTGCACCGTCGAGACCGTTGCAGCCGAGCTCCCGCCGCGCCTTTTCCGTGCTCAGCCGGTCAAACGCGCCGCGCAGGAGCTGGTACAGATCCGTCGCGGGGATCGTCGGGTACGCGAGCTGCGCCCAGAGCGCATCGTCCGCCGCGAGGCCGTCGAGCGTCAGCGTCTCCTCCACCGTGTTGCGCGTGCGGTCGGCCTGGTTCGTCCGCACGAGCGCCAGCGCGAGGGCGTAGCGCTCGCCGGTCGTAAAAATGAGCACCTGCGGGCGCGGGAGGTATTGCCAGAAGAGCTCCGCGATCCGCTGCCGCCGCGCATCCTGCCGCAACGCGATCTCGAGCACGAGCACGTCGCCGTACTCGCGCACGTCGTCGCGGTACGGCGCGAGGTGCGTCGTCTCGGGCGTCAGCGCGTAGCGCAGCGTGATGCGCTCGATGTCTTTCGTGAAGAGCGCTTCGTCGCGGCGCGTGAATTTCGGCTGCTGGTAGAAAAGGTTTTTCGCCATCCGCTCGTCGAGCCGCGCGGCGGATGGGAGCTGCATCTGCTTGTAGATGTCCGGCACGGTGTCCTCAGGCATAGCCGTCCCTCCTCCGCAAAATGAGATAGCAGACGACATCGTAGTGCTCGCTCGTGCGCGGGCCGGCGAGCGCTGCCGCGCCGCGCGTGAAGAGACTGCGTATGCCGAGCTCCTGATGTTTCTTCGAGAGCGAGGCGAGCGCTTCCTGCAAAAGCGTCGCATATTTTTCCATCGTGCGCCCGTGATCGGTCTCCTGCGCGAAGGATGCGACGAGCGCCGCGTCCGGCGCGGTCTGCCCTTGGCAGAGGCGCTTCATGATATCTAGGATCTGTTTCGCCTGCAAGAAGTTCAGCCGCACCGTGCCGTCGTCCTTGATGTAGACGAGGACGTACGGCGCGAGCGGGTTGTCTTTTGCGCCCGCCTGCGGCGTGACGCTTTCGAGGACGAAGATCGCGCCTGGCGCGAGCTCGTCCGCCATGTCGTCGGGGATGGCGGCGAGCGCGTAGAGGCCGCGCGGCAGGGCGGCGAGCGCCGGCTCCTGCGTCGGCAGCGCCTCGCGCAAGTCGGCTTTGAAATCATTGAACGTGAGGTCGGTGATGGAGATGCCGCCGGAGATGTCTTCGAGGTCGATGACTTGGTTCTTCAGCTGCTCCATCTGCCGCTTGCGGTAGGCGAGGTCATTCATGCCCTGCGCTTTTTCGTCGATGAGGTTTTCCTCGCCCGTCGCCGAGACGTCGAGCAAGACCATGCGCCCGCGCACGCGCTGCACGAGGTCGATGTATTCGTCGAGGTCTTTCGTCGGCCAGAAATTCACGAGCTGCACGGTCGCGCTCTGCGAGCCGATGCGGTCGATGCGCCCGAAGCGCTGGATGATGCGCACGGGATTCCAATGGATGTCGTAGTTCACGAGCGCGTCGCAGTCCTGGAGGTTCTGGCCCTCGGAGATGCAGTCCGTCGCGATGAGGATGTCGATCTCGCCGGGGACGTCGGGGTAGACGGCCGCTTTGTGTTTCGCGTGCGGCGCGAAGAGCGTCAGGAGCGCATTGAGGTCGGAGAGCCGGATGTGATGCTGCCGCTCGATGGGGAGCGTCGTCTGGTTGTCGCCCGTGCCGGTGACTTTCGCGGCGTAGACGTGCTGGCGCGCGAGGTCGCCGGCGAGCTGGTCGTAGAGGTAATCCGCCGTGTCGGCGAATGCGGTGAAGATCAGGAGCTTGCGGTTGCCTCCGTTCGTCGGGTGCGCGATTTTCTCGCGGATGAGTGCGCGGAGCGTCGCGAGCTTCTTGTCGCGGTCGGGCGTGATGGCCTCGGCGGCGATCTGGAGCTGCGTCAGGAGCTCAAGGTCATAGGCGAGGTCTTGCCGCCAGCGCAGGAGATCCATGTCTTGGAGCAGCACTTTGACCCGGCCGCCGAATGCAGCGTCCGCGAGCTCGGGGTCGTCGGGGTCGAGGCTTTCGATGTCGAGCGTCGGGTCGTACGTGCCGCTTTTTTCGTCGATGATGGCGAGCTCGCGCTCGATGCGCCCGGCGATTTTGCGCACGGTCAGCACAAAGGAATGGATGGAGCTTTCCATGCGCTTCAAGAGGTTCACGCGGACGAGGCCGACGAGCTGCTGTTCGCGGTCGGCCTGACGGAAGACGGAGTGGCCGCTCTTGACTTTGACATCGTATTTTTTCGCGTAGGCCGCGCGCTTTTCCGGCAGGAGGTAGGAGATCGGTGCGTAGAGCGCGAGCGTCAGGCGCAGCAGGCGCTTGTTGATCTCGCCGATGTCCGGGAACTCGTCCTGCGTGTCGATGCCGGGGTATTCGTTGCGCGGCGGCAGGCGGCGCGGGAAACGCCCGACGGCGCCCGGGTCGTAGTATTTTTCGATGTGGCGGCGCGAGCGGGCGATCGTCACGAGGTCGAGCAGCTTGAAATAGTCCTGGTTCACCATGTCGACGAAGCGCTGCATCGTGCGCTCGGCGTCGGGGAGGTCTTGCCACTTGTTAAAGACCATCTGCGCGCGCCGCAGCGTCGTCTCGATGCTCGGGATGCCCTGCTGCAAAAATGCGTTGTTCTTGCCCTCCGTGATGAACGCGATCTGGTTCTTGATGTCGTTCATGCGGTTGTTCACCGGCGTCGCGGAGAGCATGAGCACGCGCGTCTTCACGCCGGATTTGATGACGTCTTCCATGAGGCGCTGGTAGCGCGTCACCTTGTCGTTCGCAGGGTTGTTGTTGCGGAAGTTGTGACTTTCGTCGATGACGAGCAGGTCGTAGTTGCCCCAGTTCACGGTCGCAAGGTTGATCTCGCCGGACGTTCCTCCGTCGCGGCTGAGGTCGGTGTGGTTCAGCACGTCGTAGTTGAAGCGGTCGGCCGCGAGCTCGTTGCGGCGGTCGTTCTGCGTGTAGATCGTCCAGTTCTCGCGCAGTTTTTTCGGGCAGAGCACGAGCACGCGGTCGTTGCGGAGCTCGTAATATTTGATGACGGCCAGCGCCTCGAACGTCTTGCCGAGGCCGACGCTGTCCGCGATGATGCAGCCGCCGTATTTTTCGATCTTGTCGATCGCGCCGAGCACGCCGTCCTTTTGGAACGGAAAGAGCTTGTTCCAGATGCGCGTGTCGCGGAAGCCCGTCCGCGTCTTCACGATGGTCTCGTCCGTGAGGCCGGTGAGCTCGTCCTCGAAGACGTGGTAGAGCGTCGCGAGATAGATGAGCTCCGGCGACTGGTCGCGCGCGAGGACGTCGAGCGCCGCGAGCATCTGCGCTTTGACGTCCTGCACCTGCTGCGGGCTGCCCCAGAGCGAAGCGAAGAACTGGCGCGCGCCCTGCGTCGCCTGCGCGCCGTAGCTGCAGTTGTTGTAGTCCGGCATCGCGGACGGCACGAGGCCGAGCCGCGCCGCCGTGAAATCGACGGAGCCGCTGATGCTCTCGCTCGCGTCTTCGTCCGCCTGCTCGATGTTCAGGATGTGCGGCGCCGGCATCGGGAGCGCGCGCACGTCCGCTTTCTCCCGCAACCACGCCGCGCAGTCCCGCGCGATGGCCGCCTGGTCGAGCCGCTGCCGGAGGCCGATCTCTTCCTTCGCGCCTGCGAGCTGCTGCGCGGCATTTTTCGCGCCGTCCGCGCTGACGCCAGAAAGCAGCAGGCGGAACGACGCGACCGTGTCCAATTTCTCCTGCAACGCCGCATACGCGTAAATGGAAAAGCCAGCGGCGATCAAAGAAATCCTGCTCCCCGCACGGATGCCCTCGCGCAGCTCATCGATCACGCGCCCGCTCTGCTTGTTGTCCAGCGTCATGCTATTCCTCACAGTAAAACCTCCAGATACGAGCGAACCTTTTCTTGGACGCGCAATCGCTCCGCATACGCGGAAAGCAGCGGGATGTTTTTCGTCGGCATCTTCGCATATTGCTTGAACGCCTCCGCGACCAACTGGATGTCCGTATGGTTGCGCGGGCGCAGGATGTCACAGAGCGTCCGCTCCGCGCCATAGGAACGGACGAGCACGCCGGACGGCGTTTTGAGCTCGACGATCCCCATCGGATAGATGGATGCACTCGCGACGTTGCAACGAACGCCGTCAGCCTTTGGCCTCGTCACGTTGTAGCCTTGCGGAAACGTCATGTGGAAATGATGCGGCGTGCGATCCGTAAGGTCGCAAAGGAACAATGCCGTATCGAGAGAAAAAATGCCGCGCTTGTACCGGCTCTGTAAGTTGACGAACTCATCATCCCAAGCCTCCGGCAACGTATAGACCCCACGCGACGCACGGCACAAGCGGCCTTGCTCCACGAGATATTTCAAGCTCCCGCCGTAATACCCTGCGGCTTTCGCTTCCGAAGCCGTGAGGATGCCGCAGTTCTCCTCTGCCAGCGCCAAAATACTTTCGGATGCAGCCATACGAATCACCTCCGAGAATTTATTTTTATGCTTTGTATTATACTACAAATAAGCATAAATATAAATCTACGAAAAACAATTTGTTGGCATGGGTGGATTTGTTGAACAACATCATCAACGGTGTCATCATCCTATCAGGCGTGAACAAAATGCTTTATAAATCCAATTTTTGATTTACAAAGCTATAAAATAGCGATATTATGAAAAATGTAGAATAACTAAAACCAAAAGAGGTGATAGAATGCTTTTGGACTATAAATTCAACAATTTCTGCTCCTTCTGGGGTGATTGTGAATTTTCAGCAGAAGCAGCACAAGGGAAAGTCCTGCGCCGTTATCCTGACAATTTCGTTTCAACGGGAAGCGATGTCGATGTACTGAAGACCATCGTGATCGTTGGAGAAAACGCCGGCGGCAAGTCAAACTTCATCCGCAGTTTGCAATTTTTGAAGTCTCTGTTCGCGGAGAACAACAAGGTTCGGTCGCTGGAGGCATACATCAATTTCGCGAGTCAGTCCGCCGAAGACACACCGCAGCAGACCTTTGAGCTGGAAATTCTCCCGACGGAACATGACATCTATCGTTATCGGCTCGTGCTGGATGCGCAGGGCATCGTTTCCGAACGGCTGAGCCATCGGAGCAAACGGAAGAGCAAGGAAACGGTAGAGCTCGATTTCAACCGGGAGGGAAATTCCGAGGGCAAACGTTTGGCTGGGAACGCGATTGCAGCCTATCCGATGCTCCAGAAGCAGCGTGAGCAAAGCATCGGCCTTTGGGTGGCAAAGCTGGCGCTTCTCGGCGACGAGCACGCGAATCGCGTGGTGGATTGGATGAACCATCGCTTGCAAATCGCGGAGCCGGGAGCGGAACATCCGAACGTCATCCAGCAGCAGGCAGACCTGGCGATTCTGCGCGACCCGAAATATCTGGAAATCCTTCGGATGGTAGATTACAGCATCTGCGGCATGGAGCTGGATGCAGAGAATCCATACCGCAAGACCGTGCTGATACGAAAAGACGCCGGCGGGGCCACCTACAAGCGTGAATTGCAGATGGATTCCTCTGGCGTCCGGGAGTTTTTCGCATGGGCGGTGCAGCTGTATCGCGTCGTTTATGAGGACGCGGTGGTATTCGCCGATGAAATGGATCGCGTGCTGAATCCGATGCTTTCGGATCGCGTGATCGCGTTCATCAACGGCAAGGGGCATCATGGGCAGTTCGTTTTCACGACGCACAATGTTCTCCACTTGAATCTCGTGACCTACATGAAGGAGCAAATCTATTTCATCACGAAAGACCGTCATAGCCTGCAATCCGAGCTCTATTCGCTGGCTGATTTTCCAGAGGTTCGATATACGACTGCCAAAATCTACGAATTCTATATGAAGGGTATTCTGGGAGGGACTGCGGATGAGTAGGCCCGTCAGGATGCTGCGCAGGAAGTTCGAGGTTTTCTGCGAGGGCGATACCGAGTACAACTACATCAATCACATGCGAAAGAAGCAGGGCGTGGAAATCTCGCTCCGTCCCATCAACATGAAAGGTGGCGGCTATGCCAATTTCTTGAACGAAATCAAGACGAAAGGACAGGTGAACTGCCTTGCCCGCTTCATCCTCGTGGATGCCGACCGCATCACATCCAATGTCGGCGAAGATGCTGCATTCTTGCGCTTGCTCGAGTATTGCCGCCAGCAGAATCGTAAGAAAGCAATCCCTTGTTTCTTGATCTTGGACAATCCAGATTTCGAATACGTGGCATGCCTGCACGCAGCAGATTTTTCAGGGCAGGCAACGGAAAAATTCATCCGTGAAACGATGGGGTTCTCGTCCCTTTCGGACTTCAAGCGCAAAGAAGACATCTATGAATTTCTGACGAGCGGCGCATATCAATACGAAAATATGCTGAAGCGTCTGCGCGTCGGCAGGAAAGCGCTCTGCAACAAATATGTCATCCAGCGCAAAAGCTATTCCATCAAGATCACGGAAACCATCTTCAACAAGGCAGATTTAGCGGTGCGAGGCAGCAATCTGGAAGAATTTTGGCTCAATCATTTTTCCTGTGGGATGGCCAGCAGTCAATGGCGGCTCATGTCGATGAGCTTCAAGAAGAAGTATTCATCGTCAGGATAGCCATATGCCTGGCGGCGCAGCGTCTTGATTTT
>JAXGCE010000057.1:0-33266 GCA_034186105.1 Selenomonadaceae bacterium | reverse complement strand
CCCGACAGCATCGCGACATTGACGCTATGCGCGAACGTATACATGTCGTGCGTGCGCAAGTCCGTCAGTTGCACGAGGTTCGCGCGACGTATCGTTACGTCATTGACGATGGACGACGCCGCCGCCCGGAGTGGCCCGACGTCAAATGTGCCTTTTTTGCGCACTTCTTCGAACACCGTGTAGACATGCTTGATGGCGAGCGCGCGCGTCTTTTCCTGCAATACGCCCTCCGGCGGCTGGACATTCGGGAGATTCGTGTCCAGCGCCATGACGCTGAGGCCAGGCACGCCGAGCTTCTGGAGCTTTTCAATATAGGTCCTTGTCAGCTCCATGCCTTTCGTCAGATAGCTGCCGCCGCTCTCATTATATATGCTCTGGGCCGTCACCATGCCCGGCTTGATCTTGCTGAGTGGCAGATTGATCATACGGAATCCCTCACATCACACATTCCAATCGATATCTTAAATCGTACATTTTCATTCAAACAATCTTCGTCGTCCAGCGCTCGATGTTCCAGACGGAATCAACCCAGTCCTCATAGAACTCCGGCTCATGCGAGACAAGCAACAGCGTGCCTTTATATTCCTTCAGAGCGCGCTGAAGCTCCTTCTTTGCATCCACGTCGAGATGGTTCGTCGGCTCGTCGAGCGCGAGGAGGTTCACGGGCGTCTCGATGATTTTTGCGAGGCGCACACGCGCTGCCTCGCCACCCGAGAGCGCCATCATCTTCGTCGTGATGTGCTCATTCGTCAGACCACAAGCCGCAAGCGCGGCGCGCACTTCAAAATTTGACTTGCCTGGATACGCCTGCCAAAACTCGTCGAGTGCTGTATTCTGGTTACCGGCCGGGCTCTCCTGCTCGAAATAACCGACAGAGACAAACTCGCCGAGCTCCACCGTACCAGAAATCGGCGCGATCTTGCCCAAAAGCGTCTTGAGGAGCGTCGATTTGCCGAGGCCATTCGTGCCGCGGATGGCGATCTTCTTGCCGCGCTCGACACGGATGTCGACGGGCGTCGTCAGCGGCGTGTCATAGCCAAGCACGAGCCGTTTCGCCTCGATGACGAAACGCGACGGCGTGCGATCGACGTCAAAATGGAAATGTGCCTTCGGCTTTTCCGTGCGTTTCGTCAACACTTCCATTTTGTCGAGGCGCTTCTGGCGACTGTTCGCCATGCCGCGCGTTGCGACACGTGCCTTGTTGCGCGCGATGAAGTCCTTTTCCTTCGCGATCTCCGCCTGCTGGCGCGCATAGGCCGCATCTTGCTGCTTACGCTTCAGCGCCGCCATTTCTTCGAATTTCTCATAACTGCCCGTGTAACGCGTCAAAGACAGCCCCTCGACATGCCAAATGACATTCGTGACGGCGTTCAAAAACGGCACGTCATGCGAAACGAGGATGAATGCGTTCTCGTAGTCCTGCAGGTACTTCGTGAGCCAGGCAATGTGCTCGGCATCGAGATAGTTCGTCGGCTCGTCGAGGATCAAGATGTCGGGATGTTCCAGCAGCAACTTTGTCAAGAGCACCTTCGTGCGCTGACCGCCCGACAGCTCGTCGACATGACGCTCGAGGCCGATATCCATGAGGCCGAGGCCTGCCGCTGTCTCCTCAATCTTCGCGTCAATCGTGTAATAGCCGCCCGCTTCCAATAGATCTTGGATATCGCCGACGTCTTTCATTAGCTGCTCTGTTTCCTCCGATGTCGCCTCTGCCATCTTGTCATAGGCCGCGAGCATCTCCTGCTCCATCTGCACCATCGCGTCAAACGCCGTTCGGAGCGTCTCGCGGATCGTCGCGCCCGGCGCGAGCGTCGCATGTTGATCGAGATAACCGACCTTCGTGCGCCGCGCCCACTCGATCGTACCATCATCCGGCGTCAGCTGCCCCGTGATGATCGAGAGGAACGTCGACTTGCCCTCGCCATTGGCACCGACAAGTGCGACATGCTCCCCTTTCAGCAGACGAAACGAAACATCCTCGAAAATCTCGCGTCCGCCGTAGCTATGCGAGAGATGGCTCACCTGTAAAACGCTCATAAAAGCCCCCTGGTAAAAAATGATACCTCTTATTATACCATAATTCTTGCATACAAAAAACCGTTGCCCGCAAAAACGGGACAACGGTTTGATATAAACGCGTGATGATGAACCAACTGCCTCATGCCTCGATGTCAACGCTCGTCTCTGGCAGATCGACATCGACGCTGTACTCTGGCACCGGCGTGTCGACGGCATCGGGAATCGAACTCGGCGACTGCTCCCATTCGCGGTCTTCATCATTTTTCTGGCTGATTTTGTCGTCTTCTTCCTTTTCCTTGCGCGTCAGCTTGTGTTGCTCGAGGCCTGACATCGACTTCGCCATGCGGTAGAGCTCCGGCGCGGCCGACGCCAATTCCTTTTCATCCGCTGTCGAGACCTTGCGCCCATGCATGATGCGCATGGCCGTCTCAAACAGGCGCGACTGCGCCTGCGCCGATTTCTGCATCGACTCGCCCTGCCGCTGCGCTGACACGGCCTGCTGCCGCAACATATTTGCCTGCGCGATGCCCTGCTGCAGCTTCTGCATCGCCTTGTCCTTTGCAGAGAGCGTCCGCATCATATCATCGGACAGGAAATACTGCTGACCACCAAGCTCGACACAGCCATCCTTGACGGCCTGATGCAACGCCTCCGCACTCGTGAAGCGTAGCTTGCGCGATGCACCTTCGCCGAGGAACTGCACATCGGTGGTGCTGACCGTCACCTGCTCCGCGCTATCAGCTTTCGCCGCAGCGCCCTTCGCCGTGTCTGCTTTCGCAGCATCAGCCTGCAGTGACTTTCCCGCCGTCGAAAGCTCCACATCGCTCGCAGCAGCAGTTTTCTCTGCATCCCGCTTCGCGACAAACGCTGCAGCGGCCTCCTTATCGCCCGCGGGGATGTATACGCCATCCTTCAGCATCTTCTCGTGCATCTTCTGTGCCGTCGGCTGCTTGTCAAAATACGCCTTCTCAGCCGCGCTCAGACGCGTCACCCACATGATCGTCAACCTCCCTGCAAAAACCGCGGACATCCATATCCGCCAAACACCATGCGGCAATGCAAGCAAAGCTACTTGCTCTCATACTATATATCGTATGTTTTTCGAAAAACTTAAGCCTTTTCGTAAAAATAACAAAACAGAGACCCTCTTCATCAGAGAGCCTCTGCCAAAATTCAAAATGGTCGGAACGACGGGATTTGAACCCACGACCTCTTCCACCCCAAGGAAGCGCGCTACCAAACTGCGCTACGTCCCGAACGAAGATTATTATACTACTCCGCTCGGGCTTTGTAAAGGGGTAAATCAGCCGATAAGCTCTTTCTCGTGCTGCAGCAGGATTTTGCCGCTCTGGCAGGCCGGGCAGATACAGGTGTCTTCGCCTTTGGCTTTCGCGTCTTCTGCCGCTTTCTTCGTCGCAACAGCGGCTTCTTTGCCGCCAAAGACTTTTTCGCCGTCGGGCGATCCTGCAAACGCGATGAGGCCGTCGATCGGCGTGACGCACTCTTTGAGGCCCTCGATCAGCTTCTCCGCGGCTGCCTTTTCGTCTGCCGTGCCGATGGCTTTCTCCCATGCTTCGATCAAGGCTTTGAGGCCTGCGTAACACGATGGTGCTTCGGCGACCTTCGTTGCGACGGCTTTGAGTTCTTCTTTCGTCATTCTGAAAAATCCTTTCTGATAGTATGTCCTTCGACTGCACAATCCTGAAAATTGTTCAATCCTACCTTCGACACTCCCTCAGTCAGCTTCGCTGACAGCTCCCTCTGAGAGGGAGCCATGAGCAGGAAATCAGATCTTGAATACGGCGATCGCGTTCTGCAGGTCTTGTGCCTGCTCGGCGAGCTTGCGGCTCGCGTCGGCGATTTCGTGCATGGAGGCTGTCTCTTCTTCTGTGGAGGCCGAGACGGTTTGCGCTTCGTCAGCGACGGCGCGACTCTTTTCGTTGATCTGCGCGATGGCGTTGCTGATCTCGTCGATGCTCGCCGTCAAGACTTTGACGGAGCTGCGCATATCGTCAGCACTCGTTGCGACTTCGCCGACCATGCCGACGATACCTTCGAACGACGTGCCCGTCGACTGCACGGTCTTCGTGCCTTCCATGACCTCGCTGAGGCCGGAGTGCATGGCCGTAACGGCATCTTCTGTCGATTTCTGGATCTTGCCAATGCGGCTGGCGATTTCACCCGCTGCTTCCTGCGATTGTTCGGCGAGCTTGCGGACTTCATCTGCGACGACAGAGAACCCGCGGCCGTGCTCGCCGGCACGCGCAGCCTCGATGGCGGCATTGAGTGCGAGGAGGTTCGTCTGTTCAGCGATTTCGGAAATCGTTGCGACGATCGTGCCGATCTCCTTGCTGTTCTCGCCGAGGCCCTCGATGAGTTTTGCGATGTTGCCGACATTCGATTCGATGGACTGCATGCTCGTGACAGCCGATTCGACATCCTTGCCGCCCTGTTCGGCGACGTTGCTCGTCTCGCCGACTTTCTCCGACGTCGTGCGGAGCGTGCGACGGAATTCCTTCATATTGTCTGTGAGTTTCTGCGTGTGCTCGTTCGCCGTCTCGACATCCGTGAACTGCTCGCTGCACGAGCCAGCGACATTGACGACGGAGTCTGCGATGGACTGGCTGACTTCCGCTGCCTGATCGGCCGTCGACGTGAGCTCTTCCGATGCGGCGGCGAGGTATTCTGCCGTCTGGGCAACATCGCGCATGAGCTCGCGGACTTTTTCATTCATATCTTTCATAGCGTGCGCCATCGTGCCGATCTCATCCGGCCGTGCCGCGAGCGTGTCAAGCTCTGCCGCATCCTGCTGGCTGAGCGTGAAGTCGCCCGTGCCGATGACCTGCATGCGCTCCGTGGCTTTCTGAATCGGCCCTGCGATGCTGCCGCCGAGGTAGCGCGCGAACGCGATGAAGATGAGCTGCAGGACGACCATGACGCCAAGCGACGTCAGGATCTGCGAGCGGAGTTTCGCATTGTAGACTTCCGTGCGCTCTGCGACTGCCTGGTCGATGTCATCAATCCAGACGCCCGTGCCAATGACCCAGTTGAACGGCTGGAACAGCACGGTGTAGTTGCGCTTCGGCAGCGGCTGCGTCTCGCCCGGCTTTGCAAACTGCAGATCCGTAAAGCCGCCGCCTTCCTGCAGGCCGTTCTTGATCATTTCCTGGATATAGTGGACGCCATTCAGATCGACGGCGTCGATGCGGCTCTTGCCCTCGGTATCGCGGCCGAGCAGGACGACGTTGACGCCCTCTTTCGTATCAATCCAGAAATATCCCTTGCCATCGTCATAGCGCAGGTCGCGCACGCGGTCCGCGGCTTCTTTCTTCGCCTGATCGACCGTCATCTCGCCGGACTGTGCTTTCTTGTTGTACTCGTCCAGGATGCTGACCGCGACCTGCGTCTCTTCCTTGAGCTGCGTCTCGACATTCGATTCGAGATCCTGCCGGTAGCTCGCAATGCTCGCTTCATTGTATCGGACGTTCTCAAAGATAAAGAAGCCACCAATCAGGATGGTCGAGGCGAGCGAAACGCCGCTAATCACCATGACCAGCCTTGTCTTCATGGATGAAAAATCAAACATACCATATCCCTCACTTTTTTCCACACATGATTCTCTACTTTATTTTTCCTATGCTTCTTTACTTTCGACTTCCAATCGAAAATTCCTGCTTTTCCTGAAAATTTCATGTTTCATCAAAAAATTCTTGCAATTTTCTTCTGCAAAGAGAGGCTTGTACATATTTCATGTACAAGCCTCGAATACTTTCTGAATTGTAATGTCAAAACTTCAATGTTCCGTGACGGCCTCCGCCGCTTCCTCGTTCTTGTGCGAGAAGGAGAAGCCGTACTTGATGGTCAGTACGAGGAGCGCCGCCGCGAACATCATGCCGCCCATGATGAAGTAACCGAGGTCGAACGCACCCGTGTTCGTCTTGATCCAGCCCATCATGTATGGGCCGACCCAGCCGCCGAGATTGCCGCAGGAATTGATGAGGGCGACGGAGCCAGCCGCTGCCGGGCCCGTCAGGAATGTCGTCGGAATCGTCCACCAGACACCCATCGCCGCATGGATGCCGATGGCCGAGAGGCAGATGAGCACGAGCGCGACCGTCGTATCCGTCGCGAACGGCGAGAGCGCGAGGCCGAACGCGCCGACCATGAGCGTCAGCGAGACATGCCAGACCTTGTCGCCCGTCTTCGAAGACGACCAGCCGATGACGAACTGCACGAGAAGCGCAACCGTCATCGGGATCGCGATGGCACCGCCGAGGAGCTGCGTCGACCAGCCGGAGAGCTGCTTGAGGACGGTCGGCATCCAGAAATAGAAGCCCCAGAAACCGACGACCCAGAGGAAATAGATGAGGCAGAGACGGAGGACTTTCGGATCTTTGAACGCCTGCAGGACGGTGTACTTCTTTTTGTTCTGCATGGCAGCGCGTTCGTCTTCATAGGCTTTCGTGAGATACGCTTTCTCGGCATCCGTCAGCCAGCTGACCTGGTCGGGACGGTCTTTGACGCCGAAGAAGAACAGGACGGAGAACAGCAGCGCCGGCACAGCCTCGATGATGAAGAGCTCCTGCCAGCCGTGCATGCCGAAGAACGACGTCTGAAGGAGAACCCCCGAAAGCGGTGCGCCGATGATGTTCGCGAGCAGGAGAGACCCGAGCATCAGGCTCGTGGCGCGTGCGCGCTCGCGGCCCGTGAACCAGCGCGGGAACAGCACGGAGTAGATGACGGGATAGAGGCTTGCCTCCGATGCGCCGAGCAGGAAGCGGTAGAGGTAGAACTCCGTCTGCGAATGCATGAACGCCATGAGCACGCAGACAAGGCCCCAGGTGAACATGATGCGCGCAATCCATTTCGTCGCCGAGAACCGCGCCGCGACGAGCGAGCCCGGAATCTCGAGGAGCAGGTAGCCCGCGAAGAAGATGCCGGCGCCCGCGCCGTAGATTTCCGGCGTGAGCCAGCCGAGGTCAGCCTTCATCGTCAGCGCCGCATACGAAATGTTGACGCGGTCAAGGCACGCGATGATCGAGACGAGGAAGACGGGGAAGATGATCCGGAGATCTCGTTTGCGCTTGAGGCTTTGCATGTCTACCTGTTGTTCCATGATGATTCCTCCTAGAAAACCTGAATGAAATGGAATGAAAAATGATTGCTGGAAACAAAAAACGTCCGTCCCCTCGAAAGGGACGGACGTCTGTTTCCGTGTTACCACCCAAATTCCCACAGCAACGATGCCGTGAGCACTCTCAGCGCACTACCATGCGCGTCCCCTGTAACGTAGGGATGACGTCTTGGCTTACCGATCTGTTCAGCCGCGCTCCTCAGGGAGGATTTTCGCTTCCGTTTCCGCTGCCATCTTTCAGCAAACGATGGCTCTCTGAAAGTTTCCACAGGAAGGTACTCTTTCCCATCATCGGATGTATCATGTGGAGGCTTGTTACATGTTTACATGTTTCTGTAACTCGCCGTTGGGTATAATATACGCTTATCATGGAACGATGTCAAGTTTTTCTATAATATTTTTTGTAACTTTGTTACATCAAGTAGCGAAGATAGACATAGACCGTCGAGAGGATGATCGTCAGGATCATGATCGGGAAGCCGACCCAGAGGTACTTGATGAACGTGATCTTGACGCCGCGCTCGGCCGCGAGGCCGGCGACGATGAGGTTCGCCGACGCGCCGACGAGCGTGCCGTTGCCGCCGAGGCAGGCACCGAGCGCGAGGCTCCACCAGACCGGGTCGAGATTCGAGACGCCCATGGCGCCCATGTTCTGGATGAGCGGAATCATCGTCGCGACGAACGGGATGTTGTCGAGCACGGACGAGACGATGGCCGAAAGCCAGAGCACGAGAAGCGACGTCGTCGTGACATCGCCACCCGTCAGCTCGATGGCCATCGTCGCAAGGTCATGGATGATGCCCGTCTCGACGAGGCCGCCGACGGCGATGAACAGGCCGATGAAGAAGAAGATCGTCGCCCACTCGACGGACTTCATCGTCTTTTCCACAAGACTGGCGCTGCCGCCCGCGAGCAGCAGCAAGAGGAAGCCGCCGCCGAGCGCGATGAGCGAGGATTCGAGGCCGAGCATCGAGTGCGTGAAGAAACCGAGGATCGTGAGGCCGAGCGCGAACAGCGATTTGCCGAGCAGCTTGTGATCTTTGATGCATTTGCCGGCATCCATGGCCATGACTTCGGACTGCAGTTCCGGCTTCGTGTGGAGCTGCTTGCGGTAGAGCGCCTCCATGATGAACATGACGACAAAGAGGTCGAAGAACGCGATTGGCGCGAGGTTTTCAATGAACATCATGAACGTGAGCTCGGGTGCCGCGCTGCCAATCATGATGTTCGGCGGGTCGCCGATGAGCGTCGCCGTGCCGCCGATGTTCGACGCAATGATCTGCGTCAAGAGGAACGGCATCGGCGAGATATGGAGCTTCTGCGTGATGGAAAACGTCACAGGCACCATGAGCAGCACCGTCGTGACATTGTCGAGGAATCCTGAGAACACGGCCGTGATGAGGCCGAGGTAGATGAGGATGCGGCGCGGTTCCGCCTTTGCCTTCTGTGCTGCCCAGACGGCGACGAAGTCGAAGAGCCCCGTGTGGCTCGTGACGCCGACGAGGATCATCATGCCGACGAGCAGGCCGAGCGTGTTGAAATCGACGTGGTGCAGCGCCGTGTCCATGTCCAGCACGCCGACATAGAGCATGACGAGCGCGCCGAGCCCTGCCGCGACCGTCCGGTGGATCTTCTCCGAGACGATGACGACATACATGAGGATGAATACGATTCCTGCCAAGACTTCCATGGAAAGACCTCCTATGAATTGGATTCGAGCGGCCTCAACTTCCCCTAGCTGAAGAAAGGCGAAGCCTGTTTGTGACCAGTCTCCGCCTTGAGGTACCCGCTTTTTGTTTGTTGTTTTATTTTACCATGGAATCCGTATTCTTGGCAAGTGTTTCATACGGTCTCGCTCAAAGATTTTCGAGCAGCTTGATTTCGTGCTTCATGAGGTACGTTTCCTTCGTGGGCATGCGGCCGTTCACGAGGCGCTCGAACGCGAGCTCCATCGCGCGGTGGCCCTGCCGGTAGGGGTGCTGGTAGAGCACGGCCTTGATAATGCCCTTTTTCATCATCTCGACCGTGGAGGGGACGCTGTCGAATGCGATGACGATGGGCCGGTGCGCCTCGGAAAGCTCCATGACGGCGCGGCAGGCGCCATAGACGCCGCCCGCGACGAGGAAGAGCGCCGTGATTTCCGGGTGCATGCGCAGCATCTCCTTCGTGCGCTCGAACGAAGTGAATTCATCGTCCTCGTTCTCGATGACGGCTGCGATATGCAGCCCTGGCACTTGACGCATACGTTTCCGGAAGCCCGCAAGCCGTGCGCGATGACCGCTGATTTTCTGGCTGCCGAGCACAACGCCGATTTCAGCGTTGCCGCCCGCGAATGCTTCGAGGAGTGCACACGCCGTAACGCCGCCATTCTCATAATCACTGCCGACATAGCACTGGCGCTTCGAGCCCGTCAGGTCGCCATTGACCGTGATGACAAACTTTCCTTCATCGACGAGGCGATTGACGGCGGCACGAATCTCATCATCATCGATAGGGTCGATGATGATGGCATCTGCATTCCGCGATGCGCCTTCCAGCAAGGCGAGCTCGCCTGCAGGATCATATCCCTTGATCGTATGAAGATGCATCGTGAAACCATAGATCTTGTAGCTTTCTTCTGCCTCCTCAATGCCCCGGATGACTTCATCAAAAAACGGATTGCCCTCGCTCGGCAGGATCACCGACACTTTCGGCTGTGTCTTGCGCGCCGAAAGCGCCTTGGCCGCCGGGTTTGGCTCATAGCCAAGCTCCTTGGCGGCACGGCGGATGCTTTCTGCCGTTTCCTTGCTCACCCGGCCGCGGCCATGCAGCACGCGGTCGACTGTCCCGCGCGACACGCCGCAGATTTCCGCAATCTTCTTCATCGTCACCATAGGCAGCACCTTCCACTTCCCCGCCATTCTTCCTATGCACGCATTTTACCAAATCCGACGGAAAAGGTAAAGATTTTCGACTCACATATGCACGTCAGAGCATGAGGTTCTCGCCGACGAGCCCGATAAACGCGCCGTCTTTGTCGAGGCCGCTTTCCGGGTGTGCGATGAGCCATTTGTTATTCGCGAACAGCAGACGGTCCTCCCCTGCCCCACGCTCTTTCTGCACGAGCGCCTCATTCGTACCTTTTGGCAGCACGACGCCGCAACGGAATTCCTCTCCTGGCTTCGCACTGACGGGCGCGAAATGAAGCGTCGTCGCGTAGAGCTCAATGGCCGTGCCGGCCGGCACGAAGAACGTCTCGATGCGCTTCGTCTCATAGCGCATCGTATTGGGATCGATATCCTGCTGACGGCCGAGCATCAGGTAGAGATCTGTCGCCGCGATGTCGATTTCTGACGAACGATGATACTCAACGGCATTGAGCTTGCGGTTGCGACCACTGCAGTGGCCGAACTCGATCGGCAGCTCGCCAAAGACTTTGTCCTGCAATTCTTGGAACAGCGGCAGCGCCTCGAACGCAGGTGTCGATGGCTCGTACATCGTGCCCTCTGTGGGCAGCTCGATCGTTTTGATCGCCTTTTGAAAATCTTTTACGTTGAGTTTCAGCACGCGTCCATACGGGCGAAATTTTGCATCTTTTACGGAAAGCATGGTTGTTCCTTCTCCGTTACTTCTTCGACTGGTTGTAGATATCGAATGCAACCGCTGCGAGCAGCACGAGGCCCTTGATCATCTGCTGCCAATCAATGCCGATGCCGAGGATGCTCATGCCGTTGTTCAGCGTGCCCATGACGAGGCCGCCGACGACCGCGCCGACGACAGTACCGATGCCGCCCGTCGCAGATGCGCCGCCGATATAACAAGCAGCGATGGCATCAAGCTCGAACGAAACACCAGCCGACGGTGCTGCGCAGTTCAGGCGTGCCGAGAACACGAGGCCGGCGACCGCCGCCATGAGTCCCATGTTCACGAAGACGAGGAAGCGCACCCATTTCGTCTTGATGCCCGAGAGACGCGTTGCCGTCTCGTTGCCGCCGAGTGCGTAGATATGACGGCCGATGACCATGCGGTTCGTGATGAACGAATAGACAGCAATGAGGGCAGCGAGCAGAATGAGGATCAACGGCAAGCCTTTGAACTGCGTGAACCAGTACGCTGCGAACATCGTGACGCCAACGACGAGACCTACGCGTACCATGAGCATGGTCTTCGATCCTGCCGGCAGACCGTATTTGACTTTCTGGCGATAGTTATGGACGAACATGTAAGCACCGAGCGCAGCGACGAGCGCACCGACAATCATCGTACTACCTGGGATTGCCGCAAAGAGCGGGATGTCGACGAGGAATTTTTGCGCGATGAACTGGTACGAATCCGGGAACGGTGACAGCGTGTTGCCGTCGAGGATGACCATCGTCATACCGCGGAAGATCAGCATGCCCGCTAGCGTGACGATGAAGGACGGCACGCGCACGAACGCGATCCAGAACCCCTGCCATGCGCCGACGAGCAGGCCGAACGCGAGGCAGACGGCCACGGTCAGCGGCACGGACATGCCGTTCGTCACAATCATCGTCGCCGAGATCGCACCGACGACAGCGAGCACGGAGCCGACGGAAAGGTCGATATCACCCGTGAGGATGCACGGCAACATGCCGATCGCGAGGATGAGGATGTAGCTGTTCTGCATGATGAGCTTGGAAACGTTCATCGGTGCAAGCAGCACACCATCCGTGAGAACTTGGAAGAGAATTGCGATGAAGATGAGCGCGACGAACATCGCATATTTCTGGACGAATCCCGTAACGGACGATTTTGTCAGGAGCGGTGAGCTTTCGAGCCCTGCCGCCTGAATTCTATGTTCCATGATAGGCCCTCCTGTTCTTTTGCTTCCAACCGACGTCAGCCGGCCTTGCTCGGGGTTTTCTCTGCATTGCTGTCCATGATGCATTTCATGATGGCTTCCTGCGATGCTTCCTCGCGCATGAGCTCGCCGACAAAGCGGCCTTCGTTCATGACGTAGATGCGATCAGAGACACCAAGTACTTCTGGCATTTCAGAAGAAATGACGATGACAGATTTTCCTTTCTTCGCCAACTCATTGATGATGCAGTAGATTTCGTACTTTGCGCCGACATCGATGCCACGCGTCGGCTCGTCGAGGATCAGAAGATCTGGGTCAGCATAGATCCAGCGCGCCAGCATGACTTTCTGCTGGTTGCCGCCCGAAAGATTCCGCGTCTTCTGGAAAATGCCCGGTGCCTTGATGCGCAAGCGCTTCATGTAATCTTCCGCGATGCAGACTTCCTGATTCTCATCGATGACGCCCCCCTTCGCGATGCGGTCGAGCGTCGGGAGCGTAATGTTTTCGCGAATGCTCTCCATGAGCACGAGGCCGCTGCCTTTACGATCTTCTGTCGCATAGGCGATGCCATTGCCGATCGCATCCGCGACGCTCTTCAAATGCAATTCTTTGCCATCTTTGAAAATCTGACCGCTGATGTTCCGGCCGTAGGCGCGCCCGAACAGACTCATAGCTAGCTCTGTGCGCCCTGCGCCCATAAGGCCTGCGATGCCGACGACTTCGCCGCGTCGCACATGGAAGTTCACGTGATCCACCACGAGCTTTCCTGCGACATACGGAGACCAGACCGTCCAGTCCTTCACTTCGAAACATGTCTCGCCGATCGTCGTCCCGGGCAAACGCTCTGGATAACGATTCGTGATCTCACGGCCGACCATGCCTTTGATGATGCGGTCTTCTGTGATCTCATCCTCGCCTTTCGTCATCGTCTCAATCGTCCTGCCATCGCGGATGATCGTGATACGATCTGCGACCTGCGTGATCTCATTGAGTTTATGCGAAATAATGATTGCTGTAATCTTCAGATTTTTTCGTAACTCTAGAATGAGATTCAAAAGCTTTTCGCTGTCTTCATCATTGAGTGATGCCGTCGGCTCATCAAGGATCAGAAGGCGCACATCTTTCGCAAGTGCCTTTGCGATCTCGATGAGTTGCTGCTGGCCGACGCCGAGTTTGTTGACAGGCGTCTCTGGTAGCACATCAAGTCCGATGCGCTTCATGAGCGCCACAGCCTTTGCGTGGCATTCCTCCCAGTTCATGATGCCATGATGCTCGCATTCGTTGCCGAGGAAGATGTTCTCCATGACGGAGAGATACGGTACGAGCGCGAGTTCCTGATGAATAATGACGATGCCTTCTTTTTCGCTGTCGCGAATCGTCTTGAACTGACATGGATGGCCATCATACAGAATGTCACCTTGATATGTTCCATGCGGATAGATGCCGGATAGGACATTCATGAGCGTAGACTTGCCTGCACCGTTCTCGCCGCAAAGCGCATGGATTGAACCTTCCTCCACGCGAAGATCCACATGGTCAAGTGCCCGTACCCCGCCGGGAAATTCCTTGATGATATCCTTCATTTCCAAAAGAATCTTTGCCATGACTCCACCTTCTTTCTGGTACCGCGCTGCGGTGCAGGATTCTGCACCGCACGGCAGCACCACATTGAGGTATGAATGTTCCTTACTTGAGCTGAGACTCCTCATAGTAACCAGAATCGATCAGGAGCTGCTTGTAGTTGCTCTTGTCGACAAACTGCGGCTGGAGGAGGTACGACGGCACGACTTTCACGCCATTGTTGTAGCTCGACGTATCATTGACTTCCGGCGTCTCGCCCGCGATGATGGCATTGACCATCTTCACGACCTGGTCGGCAAGCGCACGCGTGTCCTTGAAGACCGACATGGACTGCTCGCCACCGATGATGGCCTTGACATTCGGCAAATTGGAATCCTGCCCCGTGACGATCGGCATGTGGCCAGCGCTGTAGCCTGCGGATTTCAGAGCAGACTGGACGCCGAGCGACGTGGAGTCGTTCGAGCAGAGGACGGCATCGACTTTGGCATCCGTGTAGTACGTCGTCAGGATGTTGTCCATGCGCTCCTGTGCCTTTGCTTCATCCCAGTTCGGCGTTGCACACTGCTCGCGCGTCGTCTGGCCGCTCTTCACAACAAGCTGACCTTTGTCGATGTACGGCTGGAGCACATCCATCGCGCCCTTGAAGAAGAACACGACATTGTTATCGTCAAGCGGTCCCGTCGTGATTTCGAAATTGAACGGGCCTTTGCCCTCTTTCAAACCGAGCTTCTCTTCGATGTATTGGCCTTGGATCTTGCCAACGCCATAGTTGTCAAACGTTGCATAGTAGGAAACGGCATCCGTATTCATGATGAGGCGATCATAGGAAATGACCTGGCAGCCAGCGGCTTTTGCCTCATCGAGGACAGACGAGAGGCTGCCGCCGTCGATCGCACCGACGACGATGACTTTACACCCCTTCGTGACCATGTTCTCGATTTGTGAGACCTGTGTCTCGATCTTGTTCTCTGCGAACTGCAGATCGACATCATAGCCCTCATCCTTGAGTTTCTTCTCCATGTTCGCGCCATCCTGATTCCAGCGCTGGAGAGATTTCGTCGGCATCGAGACGCCGATCTTCACGCCCTTGTGCGAAGCTTCCCCGCTACCGCCACTCGAAGCGCTCTGGCCGCCGCCACCGCACCCCGCCATGAAGACGGACACGAGAAGCGCCATGCAGAATGCCAAGACCTTCTTGAGTTTCATTGTGTGACCTCCTGTTCCATTGTTGCTCTTCTACTTGGAAAACGCTATATATCTGCCTGCATCAACTGTGGATTGCGGTTCCACCTCCTACCTCAGAGCGTAGCAAGCTCCTTGTAGCAATCTTTGAGCTGATGGTAAAGCCTTTGATAGAGATGATGCCCACGCGCGTAATATGCTTGTGCCTCAGGATCAGGCTGCGTTGACGTCTTCTTCTCAATGAACGTGCGGCAGGCGCCTTGTACATCCGAGAACACGCCCGTGCCGACACCGGCGAGGATCGCGACGCCGAGAGCTGGCCCTTCTTCACTCGTGATCGTCGAGACGCTGCAGCCATACATATCGGCGAGCATCTGCCGCCAGACGGGGCTCTTCGCACCGCCGCCGCATGCCATCATGTCATCGATCTCGACATGCATGTCGCGGAGCACGCCAAGGCAATCTGTCAGAGAGTAACTCACGCCCTCCATGACGGCCCGCAAGAGATCTGCCTGCGTGTGGATCGCCGAAAGGCCGAAGAACACGCCGCGGCAATCTGGGTCGAGATGCGGCGTGCGCTCTCCCATGAGGTATGGCAGGTAGAGCAAGCGGCGGCTGCCGCGCGGCACATTCTGCACATCCTGATTGATGAGATCGTAAACATCGCATCCCTGTTCTTTCGCTGCTGCGCGATATCGATCCGCGAGCTGATCTTTGCACCATTTCAGGGAAAGCCCCGCTGCTTGCGTGACCCCCATGACGTGCCAGCACCCCGGCACTGCACAGCAGAACGTATGTACGCGTCCCTCAGGATCGATACGCGGCTCGCTCGTATGTGCGAAGACGACACCGCTCGTGCCGATCGTCGTGAACGCACGGCCATCTTCGACGATGCCCGTGCCGACGGCAGCCGCCGCATTGTCTCCTGCACCGCCGACGACCGGCGTCCCTGCGAGAAGCCCGCTCTTCTTTGCAAATGCTTCGTGCACGCTGCCCGTGATTTCTGGGGATTCGTACACTTTTGCAAGCAAGGCTTCGTCGATTTCGAGGAGCTGCAAGAGCTCCTTTGACCAGCAACGATGCGGTACGTCGAGTAGCTGCATGCCGCTCGCATCCGAAACCTCCGTCGCGTATGCGCCAGTCATCATGAAGCGCACATAATCCTTTGGCAACAGGATATGGCGACATCTCGCATACAGTTCCGGTTCATGGTTGCGCACCCAGAGAATTTTCGATGCCGTGAATCCCGTCAGCGCTGGATTTGCTGTGATGGCGATGAGCTTCTCACGGCCGACGCGCTCTGTGATCTCTTCGCATTCCTTTCCGGTACGCTGATCACACCAGATAATCGCTGGGCGCAGAACCTTGTTCGCTGCATCGAGCATGACGAGGCCATGCATCTGCCCGGAAAGGCCGATGCCAGCAACATCATGTGGATCGATCTTTGCCTGTTCCAGCACAGATCGGATCGTCTCCGCTGTCGCCTCATACCAGTCTTCCGGCCGCTGCTCCGCCCAGCCATTCTCTGGTTGGGATAGCGGATACGTTTTCGACGCTGACGCTTTCACATGCAGCGCTTCATCAAACAACACCGTCTTTGTCGCCGATGTGCCGAGATCCACGCCGATCAGATATCTCATTTCGTTGCCTCCATTCTATGCGTGCTTAAGAACGCTTTCAGAGTTGCGTGCTCATGCACACTTTTCTGTCTGGCAATAATATATCACACGATAAATCGCGCGTCAATAAGAAAATTGGCGAAAAATTTATTTTTCTTTTATCGATTTTCTTTTTATTTTACCAAGATTTTTCGCTTTTATTGAAGAAATTTTCATTGTTTGCGTTTTCTTCCTTCATATCAATACAAAATCATCAAGAATTCGGTTGACACATATTTTTTTGCGTGCTATGATTTCATCAAAAGCAAGCGTTCATGTGCACGCAAAAACATCGAAGATTCTAAACCACTGAACGCACCAATTCATATTCAAAGGAGTGCTTTCCCATGACGATGCAAAACATCCCCGATGTCAAATGCGGCATCCTCTCCGTGAGCCGCGACTGCTTCATCATCTCGCTTTCCGAGAACCGCCGAAAAGCGATCGTCGATGCGTACAAGAAATACGGCGATCTCTATGAGGTCCAAAAGACCGTCGAAAACGAGACGGACATGCTCGCAGCCGTCCAGGAAGCGAAGGACGCTGGCTGCAACGCGCTCGTCGTCTTCCTCGGCAACTTCGGTCCTGAGACGCCGGAGACGCTTGTCGCCAAAGAATTTGACGGGCCGGTCATGTACGTCGCCGCTGCCGAAGAGACGGGCAAGAACCTCATCAATGGGCGCGGCGACGCCTACTGCGGCATGCTGAACTGCTCGTACAACCTCGGCCTGCGCCACCTCAAGGCGTTCATCCCTGAATACCCTGTCGGAACGGCAGAAGAACTCGCCAAGATGATCGCCGAGTTCCAGCCTGTCGCGCGCACGCTGCTCGGCCTGCAGGGGCTCAAGATCATCACGTTCGGCCCGCGTCCGCAGGACTTCTTCGCCTGCAACGCACCGATCGCGTCGCTTTACGACCTCGGCGTTGAAATCGAAGAGAATTCCGAGCTCGACCTGCTCGTCTCGTACCGTGCGCACAAGGACGATCCGCGCATCAAAGATATCGTGGAAGATATGGCGAAAGAGCTCGGCAAGGAAGGCAACCCGTACCCCGACCTCTTGCCGCGCATGGCACAGTACGAGCTCACGCTGCTCGACTGGATGGAGCAACACAAGGGCGCGCGCAAGTACGTCGCTTTCGCGAACAAGTGCTGGCCGGCGTTCCCGAGCGAGTTCGGCTTCGAGCCGTGCTATGTGAACAGCCGCCTCGTCTCGCGTGGCATCCCCGTCGCCTGCGAAGTCGACATCTATGGCGCGCTGTCCGAGTACATCGGCCTCTGCGTCTCCGGCGACGCCGTCACGCTGCTCGACATCAACAATTCCGTGCCACGCGATCTCTTCAATGAAAACATCAAAGGCACGAAAGACTATACGCTCGAAGACACGTTCATGGGCTTCCATTGTGGCAACACGCCGCTCTGCAAGCTCAAGAAAGGCGGCGTGAAGTACCAGCTCATCCAGAACCGCCTGCTCGAGAATGGCAATACGCCAGACATCACGCGCGGCACGCTTGAAGGCGACATTGCAGCGGGCGACATCACGTTCTACCGCTTGCAGAGCACGGCAGACGGCAAGCTCCGCGCCTACATCGCGGAAGGTGAAGTCCTCCCGGCTGCAACGAATTCCTTCGGCGGCATCGGCATCTTCGCCATCCCCGAAATGGGTCGTTTCTACCGTCACGTCCTCATCGAGAAGCGCTTCCCGCATCACGGTGCCGTAGCATTCGGCCACTTCGGCAAAACCATCTTCGATCTCCTGCGCCAGCTCGGCGTTGAAGATATTTCTTACAATCAGCCGAAAGGCGTCCGCTACCCCTCGGAAAACCCTTTCGCCTGATGGTTCCCCCAGTTTCTCTATCCATGGTGAATACCTGAAATTCCCCAATGAAAAAACCGGCCGTGCGGCCGGTTTTTTCATGTGCCATAGCAAGATAGAAAACAAAAAAGAGCTGCTACATCTCTGCAGCAACTCTTTAGCTTGCTTCTCAGCCTTCGTCGTCACCCTTCTTCAGCGGCTTGCCGAAGACGAGATTGTCGAGGAGGTCGATGAGCTGGTTGATTTCCGGTTTCGAAATCTGACCGGATGCGCCGAGCTGTTCGCCCTTGAGACGCATCTCTTCACTGATGAGCGAAGAGAACAGCACGAACGGAACATCGTGCAGGCGCTCATCTTCACGGACGAGTTTCAGCAGGCGATGGCCGTCCATCTTCGGCATCTCGACATCGGAGACGATGACGCGGACATGATCCTCGATGGGACCTTCCTTCTGCGAGAGCGTCTGGAGGTAATCCCACGCGTCCTGACCGTTGCCGAAGTCGCGCACGAAGCGGTAGCCGCTCTCATGCAACGTCGTGACGAGCAGATCGCGGAGCATCGCGGAGTCCTCAGCGACGACGACATGAACATTGGAACGCTTGTCTTTCGTATCCTCTGTCGCTTCTTCGAACGCCGTGAGCTTCGCGTTGATCTCCGGATTGATCTCGGCGATGATCGTCTCGAAGTCAAGGAGCAGGACGATGCGATCCTTCATCTTGACGATGCCGACAACGCGGGACTGGTCGCCGACTTCCGGTGCCGGCTCCATGTCTTTCCACGAGATACGGTGGATGCGCGAAACGTTGCCGACGAGGAAGCCGATGTTGTAGTTGTTGATTTCCGTGACAATGATGTTCTTCGGCTCGTCCGCCGACTGCACATTGAGGCAGCGCGGCAGGTTGACGAGCGGGATGGCCTTACCACGAAGCGTGAACAGGCCATCGACATACGGATGTGCCTGCGGCATGGCCGTGACCGGTGCGCGCGTGATGACCTCGCGAACCTTGGCGACGTTGATGCCGTAATGGACATTGCCGATGCTGAACTCGACGATTTCAAATTCATTCGTACCAGTTTCGAGAAGAATGCCTTTCTTATCTCCTGACGTTTCTGGTGCCTGTGCTGGTTGTTCTGCCATTCGATCGCCCCCATGATGACTTCTATATGTCGTCGTACCTTGCTTCTTCAGCTTTTTCGTGTTGCTACTTTATTTATTTCGCGGTGTCCGGCGAAAATCCTTCTTTGTTCTGCTCTTTCTCTGAAAAATTTGAAAGAAGATACGTCCATCCATCGCGTTCTTCGATGCGCCCTTCTTTGAGTAGGTGCCCCAAGGCGCGCTTGAACGCCCCCTTGCTGATACCGAACTTGTCGCGGATGACTTCTGGCGATGTCTTGTCGCTGTACGGCATCTTGCCTTTGCGCGCTTTGAGAAGCGCGAGGATGCGGCCGGCGTCCGTGACGAGGGCCTTTTCCTTGATCTCGCGCAGCGAAGCATTGAGGCGGCCGTCGTCACGCACGAATGTCACGCGCGCTGTGACGATTTCCCCAATGCGCGGGCGCTCGTCACGCGGCGGCAGCTCTTTTTTGTCGATGAAAACGATATAGCGTTCGTTCGAGAACAGGAACGCACCTGCGTCCGTGTAGTTGTAGATTGCGCCTGTGACGTCATCGCCGACATGGGCTTTGCCTTTTGCCGAGATCGAGGCGCGGCGCATTTCGTCTTCGACTTCCATCGTGCAGGCGAGGCGACCGGACTTGTCCGTGTAGAGCTTCGCCCATACGACTTCGCCGATCTGCGGCCGCCCGCGCATGCCTGCATAGGGTAAAAAGATGCCGCGCTCCGCACCGACATCGAGGAACGCACCGTCCCGCGAGACGTTGATGACCTTGAGACGCGCGATTTGCCCCTCTTCCATACGCGGCACACGCATCGAGGCCGTCAGGCGGTGTTTCGGGTCGCGATAGAGAAAGACTTTGACGCGGTCGCCGATGTGGACAGGCGCGGTCTGCTGCGTCTTGTGGAGCAAGATGTCGTCGCTCGTGTTGCCCGTCTCGGCATCAAGGAAGACACCCATTTCATTTTCACGTACAACCGTCAGCGTTGCCACCGTGCTTGGCCCGTATTTTCTTTCCATTTTAATCCTCGTACGGCGTGAGCTTCGCGTCAGCCCAGAGGTGCTCGAGCGCGTAGTATTCACGCGCTTCCTGACGGAAAATGTGCGCGACGACGTCGCCGTAGTCCATGAGGACCCACTCGCCCTCGCGATAGCCTTCCTTGTGCAGGAACGATTCGCCCTGCTCTGCGAGTTTCTCCTCGATGTTATCCGCGATGGCGCGCACCTGCGTCGCCGTGTTGGCCGAACAGACGACGAAGTAGTCGCACGTCGGCGTGAGTTCGCGCATGTCCATCGAGACGATGTCACGGGCTTTCTTGTCCGATGCTGCTTCGCAGATGGCCTTGTCCAGTTCTTTTGCTTCCAAAATAGTACCTCCTTCAGATGGTTCTGTTTCCGTTCTATATAACATCAGGGTGTTTCTATGGTTTCGGGTGCGGGGAACAGCTTTGCAACGCCCTCGCCGACGGCCTGCGTGTCCGGCATCCAGATCGTGTCGTCGCCCTCGGCCGTCGTGCCTGGCAGCATCCAGACATCTGGGGCTTCACGGCTCATGCTGCGCAGGACGTTCGCGAGATGCGCGGAGTCAAAAATCTCGGCACTCGTCGTGACGCGTGTCTGCAAGATCTCGGCGATGGCCGGGAGCTTCGGAATCGTCGCAACCTGCATGGTCTCTTCGTAGAGCGCCCGCACGAACATCTGCTGACGCTTCGCACGGCCGACATCGCCGAGATCGGTGCTGCGGTAGCGCAGATATCCAACGGCCTGTGCCCCCGTGAGGTGCTGGTAGCCCTGCTTCAGGTGGATGGCGAGATTCGCTTCTGGATCGTCGTAATCCATGTCCGTCTCGACGTAGAGGTCGACGCCGCCGAGCGTGTCGATGAGGTCCGTGACCGTCGCCATATCGATCGTGACGTACTGATGCACGGAGACGTCAAGCAACTTTTCCACAGCCAGTACGACGAGGGATGCGCCACCTGTCTCATAAAGTGAGGCGATGCGGTTCTCGTACGAAGAGCCCGGAACAGGCACCCACGTATCGCGTGGGATCGTCAGGATGCGGAGCTTGCCTGTATCATTCTCGATAGAGAGCAGCAGGATTGTGTCGGCATGCCGTAGCGGCTCGCCAACATCATCCAAGCGTTCTGGGCCGCTCGTCGCACCGTCATCGACGCCCATGACGAGGATGTTTGTATAGCCGTCGAACTTCGGATCGATTTCCGGTGCCCGCGCCGCCTGCTTTTTGAGATACGCTTCGTGTCGGATCTGATACTCAGCATAGATGCCTGAGCCCCAATGATAGAGCGTCATGCAAATAAAGCCTGCGATCACGAGGAAAATAGAAAAAACGGCGAGGAATGCGAGGAAGCGCAAAAAGCGCATGCGCCGCCGATGACGCAGTTCCTTGCGCTTGCGCTCGATGTTCGCTCGCGTCGAAGACATGGGCGCTTTCTTCTTGCTCATACCGGCGACTTCACTCCCCGTAGCAAGAGCTCGTTCCGGGCCGCGATCGTGTCAGGATGCAGCATCGTGCCTTTTTGCGCAACGAACTTGATGGATTCTGTCAGTCCGACGAGCAGCATCTCATCGAGGCTCGCTTCGCGTGAGAGCTTGCGCAGCATCTCGACCTCGGGGTATGCGCGGCTTGGCTCGATCATATCGGCAAACCAGACAATCTTGTCGAGGCGCGTCATCTCGCGGCCGCCAACCGTGTGACGGTAAATGGCCTGACAGATGGCATCGTCATCGACGTCATAGCACTCGCGCACGCGCGCAGCGCCGAGGTAAGCATGGAGGAGGAGCGGCATCGCGCGCTCGATCGGGCCATAGGCAATGTGACGCTTGTCGGCCTCAGCGATCATCGTATCATTCGGGAACTCGCGCGCACAGTCGTGCAGCAGCCCCGCGAGACGGGCCTGCTCAATGTCGACGCCAAAGCGCTCCGCGAGAAATGCGGCCGTGTCAGCCACGCCGAGGCTGTGGCGGTAACGCGATGGCTTCAGCCGCGATTCCAGCAGCTTCCTGCGGTCTTCATAGCTCATGCTCATTGGTACAGGCCCTCCTTGTAGATATAGTCCGCGACAGCGTCCGGCACGATGTAGCGGATGGACGCGCCGCGCCGGATGCGCTCGCGGATGTCCGTCGAGGAAATCTCGAGCGCCGGCGTCGCGAGACGGTGGATGTGCTCAGATGCGAGACTGCCAAAACTCGCCTCGAGCCGTGCCTCATCGAGCGGAACGCCCTCGCGTACAGAGACGATGAAATGACAGCGCGTGAGAAGATCATGCGCCCGATGCCATGTATCGAGCAAGTTGATGGCATCCGACCCCGTGATGAAGTAGAAATCCGTGCTCGCACCATAGCGTTCTTGGAGCTCCGTGACAGTCAGCCAGCTGTAGCTCGGCCCCTCGCGGTCGAGCTCCATGCGCGAAACGCGGAATGCAGGATTCGATACCGTCGCGAGTACGGCCATAAGGTAGCGCTGCTCGGCCGTGACCGTCGCGAAACCACCCTTATGCGGCGGCTTGGCGGAGGGGATGAACAGCACTTCGTCAAGACCGAACATGTCGCGCACATCCTCAGCGAGCACGAGATGCCCCGTGTGGATCGGGTCGAACGTGCCGCCCATCAGGCCGACGCTGCGGCGGGTTGATGTCATCGGGATGCATCCCCTTTTAAAAAATGAAATAACAAACAGCAAGCACAACGACTGTCGTCATTGCGATCAGGAAAAGCACCCGCATATCATCGCGCACATCATGCCTTCCATGCGCTGTCGCATAGTATTGCCGAAATGTACGAACGAGGCCGCGAATCACCGCACCTGTCCTTCGCCGTAGATCAGGTATTTCGTGCTCGTCAGCGCCTCGAGGCCCATGGGGCCGCGCGCATGGAGTTTCTGCGTGCTGATGCCGATTTCGGCGCCGAAGCCGAACTCGAAGCCGTCCGTGAAGCGCGTCGAGGCATTGACGTAGACGGCCGCCGCGTCGACTTCTTTCTGGAAGCGATGCGCGTTCTCGAGGTTCTTCGTCACGATCGTCTCGCTGTGGCCGGTGTTGTACTTGTTGATATGCGCGATGGCAGCGTCGAGGTCGGGCACGACCTTGATGGAAAGGATCAGGTCGCCATACTCCGTCGACCAGTCTTCTTCCGTCGCCTCTTTCATCTCGGGGCAGATTTCCCGCGCGCGTTCGTCGCCGCGCATCTCGACGTGCTTCTCGCCCATGGCCCACGAAAGCTTCGGCAGGAATTCCGGCGCGATGGCCTCGTGCACGAGCAGCGTCTCCATGGCGTTGCAGACCGAGGGATGCGACGTCTTGGCATTGACGGCAATCTTGATGGCCATGTCAAAATCCGCCGTCTCGTCGACGAACGTATGGCAGACGCCCGTGCCCGTCTCGATGACCGGCACCGTGCTGTTCGTGACGATGTGCTGGATGAGGCCGGCACCGCCACGCGGGATGATGACGTCGAGATAGCCGCGCATATGCGTCATAGCATCGACGGCTTCACGGTCCGGGAAGTCAACGAACTGCAGCGCGCCTTCTGGGATGCCCATCTTAACGGCTGCCTTGTTCAAGAGCGACGCAATGGCCGTGTTCGAGCGGATGGCTTCGCTGCCGCCGCGCAGGATCACGGTATTGCCCGATTTCAGGCAGAGCGCCGTCGCATCGGCCGTGACATTCGGACGTGCTTCATAAATGATGCCGATGACGCCGATCGGCACGCGGACGCGGCGGATCTCGAGGCCGTTCGGCCGCACGGTCGAATAGTCGCCTTGCGCAATCGGGTCAGGGAGTGCCGCCGTCTGGCGCAGGCCTTCGGCCATCTGCTGGATGCGTCCTTCGTTCAGCATGAGGCGGTCGAGATACGAGCGCTTGAGCCCTTTGCCGCGTGCGTCTTCAAGATCGGCTTCATTTGCTTCGAGCACAAGCTCTGCGCGCTTTTCCAGAGCGTTTGCCATCTCCACGAGCGCCGCATTCTTGACGCCCGACGAGAGGATGGCCATCTTGTGCGAGGCAGCCTTCGCGGCCTGCGCCTTTTCCATCATTGTCTTCTGGATATCCATCAAACCACTCCTATCCGACCATTCGGCCCATCAAACCATCAAGACCATATTGTCCCGATGGATGACCTCTTCGCGGAACCCCTCTTCTTTGAGCAGGGCCTTGGGGAAATCTTTCGTCTGCCGTCCGATGAGGTCCATGAGTTCGGATCGGCCATAATTCACGACGCCGCGCGCGATCTCCTGCCCGTCCTTCGTCAGGACGCGGACAGTGCTGCCGCGTGTGAACTCGCCATCGGCTGAGACGATTCCGGCCGCGAGCAGGCTTGAACCGCACTGCCGCATGGCCTTCTCACAGCCGCGGTCGACGACGATGTCGCCTTCGATGCGCTTGCCAAAGGCAATCCAGCTCTTGCGGAGGCGCAAGTGACTCTCCTTCGCGGGGAACAACGTGCCGATCTCCTCGCCCGCGAGCACGTCGCGGATCACATGATCGCGCGCGCCCGGTGCGATGACCATCGTGACACCAGCATTCATGGCGACTTTCGCCGCCTCGATCTTCGTCATCATGCCGCCCGTGCCCATGGCCGTGCCCGCGCCGCCTGCGAGGCGCTCGATCTCTGGCGTGATCTCCGGGACTTCGCTGATGATCTGTGCATCCGAATGCGTCGCAGGATTCGCCGTGTAGAGACCGTCGATATCCGAAAGGATGATCAACGCATCCGCATCGACGAGCGTCGCAACCGTCGCCGACAGCTGGTCATTGTCACCGATCTTGATCTCGTCGACCGTCACAGCATCATTTTCATTGATAACAGGGATCGCGCCCATTTCGAGCATGGCACAAAGCGCGTCACGCGAATGAATATACTGGTTGTGACGCACGGAATTCTCGCGCGTCAAAAGCACCTGCGCCGCGACTTTGCCGTACTCGGCAAAGAACTTCTCGTAGATGTGCATGAGCATGCCCTGCCCGACGGCTGCGATGGCCTGCTTCTTCGGGATGGACGCTGGCTTTTCCGACAGGCCGAGACGGCCAAGACCAGCCGCAATGGCGCCCGACGAGACGAGGATCATCTCCTTGCCCTGATTCGCCATGTCGACGAGGCCGCGCACGAGATGCTCGATGTTGTAGAGATTCATGCGGCCCGGGCCATAGGCTAGCGTCGACGTGCCGACTTTGACAACGATGCGCTTCGCGTCTTTCAGACTTTCTCGTGCATTCATGGCGTCCGCTCCTTCTCCGCTTCCCATCACGGCAATTCGATCTTCGGTTTCTCGAAGTTGCGCTTGAACAAGAGGCCTGTGTTGCCTTTGACCTGCACGAGATTCGCATCGCAGCGTTCGGCCAGCATCGTCATGACGTCCTCGACTTCTTCAAGGCAGTTGTTCAGCACGCGCACCTTGATGAGTTCGCGTTTCTTGATGACGTCGCGCGCCGACTGCACAACGGCCGGCGTCACGGCATCTTTGCCGACCATGACGACCGGCTCAAGCTTCATGCCTTCCGAGCGGAGGAAGCTCTTCTGCTTCCCCGTCAATGAATTTCTGAGCATATCGGTTCCTTTCTAATATATCACTCGCGCCACTCGAATTCCATCTCGCCGATATGGACGGTCTGGCCTTCTTTGATGCCGCGTTCCTTGAGCTTTTTATCGATACCCTTGATGCGCCAGATGTACTGGAAACGGCGCACGGCTTCGTCGTTGTTGAAGTTCGTCATCGCAACGAGCTTTTCGAGTGCTTTGCCGCTGACAATGAAGTCGCCGGCATCGTTGCGCGTGATCTCGATCTTCTCTGCCTCACGCGCCGCATCCTCATCATAGACGACTTCATCGTCCGTCGCCTCAGGCTCTTCGACGTAATTGTCGAGCCATTCGCCGACGTAGGAAATGAGCTCCTTGAGCCCTTTGTGCGTCGCAGCCGAAATCTCGAAGAACTTCAGGCCTTCTTTTTCGGCGAGTTCCTTAAGCGCCGGCAGATGCTCCTGCGCTTCCGGCAGGTCAATCTTGTTCGCGACGAGGATCTGCGTGCGCTTGGCGATCTTCTCGCTGTACTTCTTGAGTTCCTTGTTGATCTTGTAGTAGTCGTCAACAGGGTCACGGCCTTCGAGGCCCGACGCATCGACGATGTGCAGGATCAGCTTCGTGCGCTCGACATGGCGCAGAAAATCATGGCCGAGGCCGACGCCATCGGCCGCGCCCTCGATGAGGCCCGGGATGTCCGCCATGACGAAGCTCTTCTCATAGTCCGTCTTGACGACGCCGAGCACAGGCGTGATCGTCGTGAAATGGTACTCGGCAATCTCGGGACGCGCAGCCGAAACGGCCGCCACAAGGCTCGACTTGCCGACGCTCGGATAGCCGACAAGGCCGACATCCGCAAGCAGCTTGAGCTCGAGGATCAGGTTCTTCGCCTCGCCCGGCTCGCCAAATTCCGCGAACGTCGGAGCGCGGTTCGCTGCATTCGCGAATTTCGCGTTGCCACGTCCGCCTCGACCGCCTTTTGCGACAACGGCTTCCTGCCCGATCTCCGTGAGGTCGGCGATGAGCTCTCCCGTCGCTTCGTCGCGTACCGTCGTCCCGGGCGGGACCTTGACGATGCATGGTTCGGCATTCGCGCCATACTGGTTCTTGATGTCGCCATTCTCGCCATTGTCGGCCTTGAATTTCCGGTGGTAGCGGAAATCTAAGAGCGTATTCATATTCGGGTCGACGCGGAAGATGATGTCGCCGCCGCGCCCGCCATCGCCGCCCGCCGGGCCGCCTTTCGGCACGAACTTCTCGCGACGGAACGCCGACTTGCCATGACCGCCATCGCCAGCCTTGACGATGACCTTCGTTTTATCGATAAATTGCATAATCTGTTTTCCGTTCCTTATATATAAAAAATACCCGCGCCACCAAACTGGCAGCGCAGGTACCTTATTTCGCTATTACATAGCTTCTTCCGCCGTGTAGACGCTGACCTGGCGGTTGTATTTGCCTTTGCGCTCGAAAGCGACCTTGCCGGCCACCTTCGCGAACAGCGTATCGTCCTTGCCGATGCCGACATTGTGGCCCGGATGGAAATGCGTGCCGCGCTGACGCACGAGGATGCTGCCCGCCGTAACGACCGTGCCGGCCTGCTCCTTGACGCCGAGGCGCTTCGACTCGCTGTCGCGGCCGTTGCGCGTCGAGCTGACGCCCTTCTTATGCGCGAAGCGCTGAAGATCGAACATGAACATCTGTTTTCACCTCACTCACGATTTGATAATCCGTAGAGCCCTCGGATACGCTTCGGCGATTGCCGTAAGCCCGAGGAGCATAGTTTCGAGGATTGCCTCCGTCCGTTCGTCGGGACGGCCCCTAAGCTTCATGTGGAGCTCTCCGCTCGAGTCCTTTGCAATGACATTTCGATGCAGATACTCCGTGATGCCGAGGTAGGCAGAATCCGTGAGGGACGAGACACCGGCGCAGACGATATCCTCGCCGCGCGGCGCCGTGCCGCTATGGCCGCTGGCGCTGAATCCGGTGATCTTTCCGTCCTCCTGTGTAAAGATCTCGACCGTAATCATGGATTACGCTTCGATCTTCTCGATGACAACTTTCGTGAACGGCTGGCGATGGCCCTGACGCTTGCGGTAGTTGGACTTTGCCTTATACTTGAAGATGCGGATCTTCTTGCCTTTGCCCTGAGCCTCGACTTTGCCCGTGACCTTCGCACCCTCGACGACCGGCTTGCCGACTTTGACATCAGCATCGTTGACGACCGTCAGAACCGTATCGAACGTCACAGCTTCACCTTCAGCGGCAGCGAGCTTCTCGACCGTGATGACATCACCTTCGGAAACCTTGTACTGCTTACCGCCCGTTTTGATGATTGCGTACATGAAAACACCTCCCTATCAGATAACTCGCCGACTGTGGTACGCGACTGCGTTTTATAGAACCTCGTCGTGCGGTTGGGGAACGGGCTCACGCCCGATCGAAGACACGCCTCGCGCGTCTACAGTAGTGAATCTTACCATAGTCCCCGCTTCTATGTCAAGAAAAAGTTTCCGCAAACTTCAGCCCCCCTCCCTGAGGGGGGACGGGCCGCTTGCGGCGGGGGGAGTAGTTGGAAGCACCAGCCAATCTATTCTATAGCAGAATCGCCGAAGGAAGTTACGACCTCATCACGAGGTTGATTACAAATGCGATCGACACGAGCCACATGATCCAGCTGACTTCCTTATACTTGCCGACAGCCGTCTTCATGAATGCGTAGCTCACAAAGCCGAACGCGAAGCCATTCGCGATGGAGCCCGTCAGTGGCATCATGATGATCGTCAGGAACGCCGGCAGACCATCGGAGAAGTCCCGGAAATTGATCTTGCCGACCTCAGCCATCATGAGTGCGCCGACGAGGATCAGCGGAGGCGCCGTCGCAAAGCCCGGAACGAGGCCGACGAGCGGTGCGAACAGCAGCGCGATGAAGAAGCAGATGGAAACCGTGACGGCCGTCAGGCCCGTCTTGCCGCCTGCCGCGATGCCGGCCGCGCTCTCGATGTAGCTCGTGACCGTCGACGTGCCGAAGAGCGACGAGAAGATCGTGCCGACAGCGTCCGTCGTGAGCGCGCGGTCGAGGTTTTCGATTTCGCCATTCGGCTTCACGAGCTTCGCTTTCGACGTCAGACCGATCAGCGTGCCCATGTTGTCGAAGAGCTCGACGACCGTGAACGTGAAGATGATCGAGACAATGCCGTAATTCCATGCGCCCATGATGTCGAGCTGGCCGAACGTCGCACCCATGTGCGGCATGCTCGTGCTGACGATGTCGCCGATGCCGTGCGGAATTGGCGAATAGCCGAGGCACATCGAGAGCACCGTCGTCGCGACGATGCCGATGAGGATGGAGCCCTGCACGTTGCGCGCCATGAGCGCGCCCGTCAACACGAGGCCGAAGAGCGAGAGCAGCGTCTTTGGATCCGTCACATGGCCGAGACCGATGAACGTCGCCTTGTCCGGCACGATGAGGCCCGTGCCCTTGAGGCCGATGAACGCGATGAAGAATCCGATGCCGACGCCGATGGCGACGCGCAGGTTCTGCGGCACGGCATTGATGATGGCCTGGCGGATATGGCTGACCGTCAGGATCAAGAACAGGACGCCTGAGAAGAAGACAGCGCCGAGTGCGACCGTCCAGTGCAGGCCGAGCGTGCCGCAGACATAGTAAGCAAAGAACGCATTGAGGCCCATGCCCGGTGCCAGAGCGACCGGGTAGTTTGCAACAACGCCCATGACCATCGTCGAGAGCGCGGCAATCCAGATGGTCGAGGCAATGGCCGCCTCTTTCGGGATGCCGGCTTCCGAGAGGATGTTTGGATTGACAAAGATGATGTAGGCCAGCGCGATGAACGTAGTAAGGCCCGCGAGGATTTCCGTCCGGACGGACGATCCTTTCTCGCGAATCTTGAAGTAACGCTCGATGGCGCTCGCCTGCGTGTTTTCCTGCATGAAGATACTTCCTCCTTCTCCGACTCTATGGAAAACGTTTGATAAATACGTTACGAACTATAGCAGAAAAAGGGACATGTGTCAATTTGTCTGACACGGAAAAATGGCACGAAAAAGAGCCGCTGCAAAAGCAACGACTCTGTTGTGTCAAATGGCGGAGTGGAGAGGATTCGAACCTCCGCACCGGTTACCCAGCCTAACGATTTAGCAAACCGTCCTCTTCAGCCTCTTGAGTACCACTCCAGCGAACTTTCTCAAGAAGAACGGCCAAGGCCGTTCCATCCGGCGACAGATAATATATTAGCAGACTTCGAGCACGCTGTCAACCACTTTTTTATCTTTCTTTCGCCGCCAACGTGAATGCCGCATAAAGCGGCAATGACACCAAATCACCCTCTTGGCCGAAGTTCCGTTCAGAAAAGCGGATGGCTTTCGTCACATCATATCGCTTCCGATAGACATCCAGACTGCGGGAGCGCACTTTCGTCCCTTTCTTCACCTCGATGGGGATGATGTCCATGCCCTGTTGCAGCAGGAAATCGATCTCCGCTGTCTGGTCGCTCGTCCAGTAGAACAGCTCATATCCATTCGTCCGCAGCGACTCTGCAACGTAATTCTCTGTCACCGCTCCGAGATAGAGATTCGGCAGATCACGGAGGATCAGTTCTTTCGGAATGCCGGCCTGCTGGACGAGCAAGCCCACATCGGAAGAATACAGCTTGAACGACGATGCATCCTCGAATGCGCGAAGCGGCAACTCGCCGGCTTTCACCTTCGTGCACGGCAGGACGATGCCCGCCGTGATGAGCCAGTCAATCGCAGCAGCATATGTCGCAGCACGGCCGCCATGCTGCACGACGCGGTATTGGAACTTGTGATTTTCTTTCGCCAGCTGCGCCGGCAGCGAACGATAACACGCTGCAATCTTCACAGCATCCGCTGGCACCGCATATTTTGCCATGTCCGATGTGTAGTTGTCGAGGATTTCCTGCTGCACGCCAGCGATATCGCGGAAATACGTCTTCGTATAGGATTGCACGACCTCGGGCATCCCGCCGACTACGAGATAGACGTGATAAAGATCAAGTGCTTTTTGATGCAGCACGTCCGGCATAGCTTCCAGCGTCTCCGCATGCGATCGAATTTCCTCTGCCAGCCCCGCCTCGCCGCATGCGAGCAGAAATTCCTCGAAATCCATCGGGTAAAGATAGAGCGACTGCACCTTGCCGACGGGAAACGAATAATGTTCGCGATGAATCGCGATACCGAGCAGGCTTCCTGCCGCCGCGACATGCAATTCCGGCATGCATTCGCAAAAATATTTCAGCGACGTCAATGCGCGTTCCGATGCCTGGATCTCGTCAAGAATCAGAAGCGTCTTGCCCGGAATGACGGACGTCTTCGTCATGAGCTCGATGTCATGCACCAGATGGTCGGGCGCAATCTCCCCCTGAAACAACGAAGCCATGGTCGGAGTCGTTTCAAAATTGAGATACACCACATGCTCAAATGCCTGGCGACCGAGCTCCTTCAGCAGATGCGTCTTCCCGACCTGGCGCGCACCATGCAACAGCAACGGCTTCCGCCCTTCCTCTGATGACTGATGTTTCCATGCGAGCAATTCCTTCTCCAGCTTGCGATACATGCTCCTCACCTCTCGCTCTGATTATATCAGAAAATACATTTTTAAGTTCGAAAAAATGTTGAACTTCACATTTTTCCTTACTAAAAAATCTTTCATTCACAGAGCGAAGAAAAGAACAGCAGCTCACTTCGACGAATCTGCGGGATATGCCTCATTGATGCAGCGCATCGCGTTCAGCGTGCGCGGGAAGCCGATGTAGGGCGAGATCGCCGTGAGTGCGGCGATGACTTTCGCGCGGCTGTTGCCGGCGCTCTTGTTGCCGGCGATGTGGCCTTATGACATGCGCGAGCTCAGGATCGTCTTTGCCCATCGGGAGTTCGGCGGCCTCGCTCGTTTTGGGCACGAGTAGGCCAACAGCGAACACGCCGAGCAATAACGCTACTTTGATGAAAATCATGAAACATTCCTCCCCTTTCCATCGTCATTTCACTTGCATTCCTGCAAAATCTCATACACTTCATCGCGGCTGAGCTTCTTCGCGCAGCCCGGCGTGAGGATGCAGGTGTCGGCCGTCTTGCGCAGGATCGCGTCGTCCGTGATGCCGAGTTCCGAGAGCTTCGTCGGCATGCCGATTTCCTCGATGAACGATGCAAGTGTCTCGGGCATCGCAGATGCGAGTTCTTCCTCGCTCCTGCCCGCCGCTTCGACGCCGAAGACCTCGGTCGCGAGACGCGCGAACTGCTTCGGCGCGGCCTTGGCAAGATGGCGGTAGAGTGCCGGATGGATGACGGCGAGGCCTGCACCATGGTTGCAATCTGTATAGGCGCCGAGCTGGTGCTCGATCATGTGCGCCTGGAAATCCGTGACCTTGCCGAGGTACGTCTCCATCGCATAGCTCAGCGTGTCAAATGCGCTCGAGATGACCTGCCTCTTCGGCAGCGTCAACATCGGCTCGACATCGAGGATGGCAAAATCCGCAAACGACCCCCAGAGCGGCGATTTCTGCTTTCGTTCCTCGTTCGTAATGACCGCGCCGTTGTTCATCTCCGCACCCGTGCCCGAGGCCGTGACAATCGCACCGAACGGGATGCCCACGCCCGGCTTGCCCTCCTCGTCATATTCAAGTGTCCAGATGTCCTTTTCCGTCTTTGCCTGCACGGAAACGATCTTGCAGCAGTCAATGATGGAACCGCCGCCGACAGCGAGGATGAAATCGATCTTGTGTTCTTTCGAGAGTCGTGCGCCCTCCTGCACCTTTGCATATGTCGGGTTCGGCATGATGCCGCCAAAATCGTAGACATCTTTGCCAGCCGCCACGAGCTGCGCCTTCAGCGACCTCGTCACGACCTCCGTTCTGCCAAATTTTGTCACGAACATCTCACGCGAGCACCAGAACCCGCAACTCAATCGCGTCATCATCCCGCTCATGGACAAAGAGGCCAAGAAGACATTCTACCTCTGCGCCCGCAAGGATGACCGCTCCCTGTTCCAGCGTATCAAGCCCCTCATCTGAACGCGGCACAGAAAAAGCGCGCAACGACAAAAATCGCTGCGCGCTTTTTTCTATAAAAAACGAAAACGCCCGACTCGTAAGCCGGACGCTGATCTCGCATGGCAGGGGCAGTAAGACTTGAACTCACAACCTACGGTTTTGGAGACCGTTGCTCTACCAATTGAGCTATACCCCTATAAAATGGGGCGACTTGTGGGGGTCGAACCCACGCATGCTGGAGCCACAATCCAGTGTGTTAACCACTTCACCAAAGCCGCCATGAAACCGGCAACTTCCTATCCTCCCAGCCCGTCACCAGGCAAGTACTTTCGGCCTCTGGATGCTTAACTACTGTGTTCGGAATGGGAACAGGTGGAACCATCCAGGCATCATCACCGGATAT
>JAXGCE010000056.1:0-25562 GCA_034186105.1 Selenomonadaceae bacterium | reverse complement strand
AGAAATCACTTGCACGGACTCCTTTGCGAAGGCAGTTTGTTTAGCAGCTTCTACTATAGCAGAGCGTGCAAGTGATTTCTTTTTTCATGCTGGCTTACCCACAGTTATGGGAGAAGCCTCCGAATTTTTCCAAAAAATCACTTGGTGATGAATTTATTTCTGGTGGAAGAAATAAAACGCACAATAATGATAGATTTTTACGGATGTGGTGGGAAATATCGGATACTGTAAAATGGCAACCTTATGATAAAGGTGGCGATTTTAGAAAATGGTACGGAAACCACTCATACGTTGTTGACTGGACAGATCAAGCAAAAAAAGAATATGATTCCCATGGAGGGCTTTATAACCAGGAATTCGAGGGAAAAGAGGGAATCCAATGGTCATTGATTTCATCTAAAGAAACAGGATTCCGTATCAAGCTTCAGAAGACACATTATGATTCAGGAGCACCAACAATTTTCAACGAGACATTTAGCTGCGATAATTTTGCACTCGGCTATCTTAATTCTGTTGTAGCAAGAGAATATTTAGCAGTAATGAATCCCACAATGAATATGGGGAATACGTACGTATTATCGCTGCCGTTCGTACGAGACGAACGAGTGATAAATCAGGTAACAGATTTGGTAAGGCAAAATATTTCCCTCTCCAAATCCGACTGGGATTCTTTCGAGACCTCGTGGGATTTCCAGCGCCATCCGCTGCTGACGTTCGGTGCCACGCGCCTTTCCGATGCCTATGCCCAGTGGCAGGCGGCCTGCGAGGCGCGGTTCACGCAGCTCCGTGCGAACGAGGAGACGCTGAACCGCATCTTCATCGACATCTACGGACTCGGCGAAGAGCTTTCGCCCGAGGTGGCAGAGAAGGACGTGACGGTCGCCCGCATCTACGACACGGCGGACGACATCCCCGCCTCCATGAAGGGCAACGCCTACGTCCTGACGCGCGCCGATGTCGCGCGGTCGCTGGTCTCGTACGCCGTCGGCTGCATGTTCGGCCGCTACAGCCTCGACGAGGACGGTCTCGTCTTCGCCGGCGGGACATGGGATGCCTCGCGCTATCATGCGTTCGCGCCCGATCCCGACGACATCCTGCCTGTCTGCGACGATGATTATTTCGAGGACGACCTCGTCGGCCGCTTCGAGGCCTGGCTCGCAGCGGCGTTCGGCGCGGCGACGGCCAGCGAGAATTTCCAATGGATCGCGGCCGCGCTCGGGCAGAAGGGCTCGCCGTACGAGACGCTGCGCAATTATTTCCTGCACGACTTCTACCCCGACCACGTCCGCCGCTACCAGTCGCGTCCGATCTACTGGTGCTTCGACGCCGGTCGCAAGGACAGCTTCAAGGCGCTCGTCTACATCCACCGCTACGACCGCGACACGATGGCGCGCCTGCGCATGGGCTATGTCTACAAGCAACAGGAATGCTACAAGGCGAAAGTCGAGCTCCTGACCCAGCGCGTGGAGCATGCAGCAACAACGGCCGAGCGGAACCAGTCGAAGCGCCTGCTCCGAAAGCTGCAATCCCAGCTCGACGAAGTCCATGCCTATGAAGAAAAAATCCATCACTACGCCGATTGCAGGATCGCGATCGACCTCGATGATGGAGTGAAGAAGAATTATGCGATTTTCGCAGACGTGCTCGGGAAATGGAAACGGTAACGATCCGAGCGGAAAGGAGACCCCATGGTCACGATCAAGCAGCTCGCCGAGGTCTGTGGCGTCTCGCGCGGCACCGTCGACCGCGTGCTGAACAACCGCGGCAACGTGAAGCCAGAGAAGCGCAAGCGCGTGCTCGACGCCATGCGCGAGCTCAACTATCAGCCAAATCCGGCCGGCAAGGCGCTGGCCGCACGCAAGCACAAGCCGGTCGTCGGCATCCTGTTGCCGTCCGAGGGCATCGTGTTCTTTGACGACGTGCTCGAGACGCTGCACCGCATGGCAAAGCGCTATGAGGACTACGGCCTGCAGTTCGTCTGGAAGCATCTACGCGGCTACCATGCCGATGAGCAGTGCGCGGCCATCGAGGAGCTGCGGCACCAGGTCAACGCGCTGATCGTGAACCCGATGAGCGAGCCGTCCGTCATCCAGAAGATCGACGAATGCGTCGCCGACGGCATCTTCGTCATCACGATCAACAACGATGTCGAGCTCTCGCACCGCCATCTCTACGTCGGCAGCGACTACTACGAGGGCGGCCAGACGGCGGGCGCGCTGCTCGCGATGATCGGGCCGTCCGAGCTCCACACAGGCATCCTCATGGGCTCGAAGGCGATGCTCGGCCACCGCCAGCGCCTCGACGGCTTCTGCGACATCCTGCGGAAGAATCCGCGCTTCACGCTGCTCGAAGTCGCGGAGAACGAAGACGACGAGCGCATCTCGTACGAGAAGACGAAGGCGATGCTCGAGAAATATCCCGACCTCAACGCGCTCTTCGTCATCTCGGCCGGCGCATCCGGCACGGGACGCGCCGTAAAGGAACTCGGCCGCGCCGGCAAGATCACGCTGATCGTCTTTGACACGATCCCGACGACCGTGCAGCTCATGAAAGAAGGCGTCATCCAGGCCGCCCTCTACCAGCACCCTCACCAGCAAGCCGCCAAAGCCATCCGCGCAGCTTTCGAATACCTCGTGAACGGCGTGCGCCCGGAAAAACAGCAGAATATCGTGCAGAATGAGATCCGGATCTTGCAGAATGTAGGAAGATAAAAATAGCGCTGCATCTACAAGGCGCAACGCCGTTTTCTATACGTTCTTGTTGCCATTTCCCTCAAGCATTTTTCGCACTTCTTTATCAAAATCCGAATCGATCTTCTGATGCTTGTTGAACTCGTTGTACTCTTCCACGGCCTTTGCAGCTGCCTGCTTCTTCGAGACACTGCCGTTGCCATCTAGAATTTGGTAGCGACGAAACTCCAGGAACGCGTTGACGCTCTCTTCGAATTGCTCCATCGTAAACGCCTGCTCGTTTTCGATGAGATCTTCAATGTAATCGAAATATCCTGTCACGGCGCGTTCCAGTTTCCGGATCTGCGTTTCGTCCAAGTAATTTTTCGCAACCGTGACATCCGATTTCAAGATCCGCCCATCTGGCGAGTTTTTCCATGTCGTCAGCCCCATATGCTCCTTCTCATGGTCAGCGCGGTGATAAATGATTTCCGCTGCCGTCTCTCCTGCGATCGCGTAATGAAATTTGTTCTGCACCATCGCATAGAAGCGACGCGCTTCGTCTGAACGCCGATCGTAGTCGATGCTGCATTCCGCAAAGATGTCCGTAATCTGCTGCCAGATGCGCCGCTCGCTCGCACGGATGGAGCGCACGCGTTCCAAGAGTTCGCGGAAATAATCCTTGCCAAACGCCGTCTTGCCCTGTTTTAGGCGATCATCATCGAGGACAAACCCCTTCAGCATGTATTCCTTCAACACCTTCGTCGCCCAAATGCGGAATTGCGTTGCACGCTTTGAGTTCACACGATAACCAACGGAGATGATCGCGTCGAGGTTATAAAAAGTTTGTTTTCTTGTAACAGACCTTTGTCCTTCCGTGGCAACTGTTGAAATTTCTTCAACAGTTGACTCTGTCAACAATTCTCCCTCATCATATACATTTCTCAAGTGTACAGAAATATTGCTCTTGGAGCAACCAAACAGTTCCGCCATCGCTTTCTGCGTCAGCCAGATGTTTTCATCTTTGACCACGGCCTGAATAGAAACTTTTTCTTCTTCCGCCTGATACAACAAAAACTGGATTTCCTTATCCGCCACTCATCTCGTCCCCCGTTCGTCGTTTTCTTCATTGTACCGTGCAACATCTATAGCCGCAAGCAAAACGTCGGCCGCACCCGCAAAGGTGTGGCCGACGCCTTTCATAGAACAGAACAAACCAGTCTCCTTAATAACCGTGCTCCTGCAACGCTTTCAAGAGGTCATCCGCCAATCCCGCCTGCAAATGATTCGCCTGTTTCACGTCACGATAGGCGTTCGCATAATCCCCGAGTTTGAAATAATCCCATCCACGGTCATAATATGCACGCGCCGTCGGCTCCAGGCGGATCGCCTCCATGTGATCCGCCAATGCTTTCCGGTATTCCGCCTTGTCGTAATAGGCATTCCCGCGATTATCATAGACAAAGGCCTGGGTCGGATCCAAGCGGATCGCTTCCGTGTAGTCCTCGATGGCCTTCTCGTACTGCTCCATGTCATAATATGCATGTCCGCGATTGTTATATGCATGGGCATAGGCCGGATCCAAACGAATCGCTTCCGTGTAGTCCTCGATGGCCTTCTCTTGTTGCTTCATATCATCATATGCAACTCCGCGATTGTAATACGCAACCGCATCGGCCGGATCCAAGCGGATCGCTTCCGTGTAGTCCTCGATGGCTTTCTCGTACTGCTTCAAACCATAATATGCATTTCCGCGATTGTAATACGCATCGGCATAGGCCGGATCCAAGCGGATCGCTTCCGTGCAGTCCTCAATGGCCTTCTCATACTGCCCCAACGCATAATATGCGCTTCCGCGAAGACTGTACGCAACAGGAAAATCCGGGGTCAAGCGAATTACCTCTGTGCAATCTCGGACGCCGTTCTCGTACTGCCCCAAATCACAATATGCCTTACCACGATTGAGGCGTGCAAGGCTCATCTCGTCCGGCTTCAAGCGGATTGCCTCCGTGTAATCCTGGACGGCTCTCTCATACTGACCTAGTTCGTCATATGCATCACCACGCAGGGAGTATGCAACAGCGTCCTTCGAGTCCAGACGAATCGCTCCCGTGTAATCCTGGACTGCTTTTTCATACTGTTTCATAGCCACATATGTGATACCGCGATTTTTGTACGCCTTGATCAACGTCGGATCCAAACGGATGGCTTCCGTGTATTCCGAGATGGCCTTTTCATGTTGTTTTAAATCTTCATATATAACTCCCCGGCCATTATGCGCAGGAGCATAGTTTGGATCCAAGCGGAGGGCTTCCTCGAAATCCTTGCACGCTTCTTCCGAGCGGTTGGCAATAAGTGCAGCTCTTCCGCGTTCATACCAATCGACCGCCGTCACAGCCTCCTGATTTTTCTTCGCCTCTGCCTCGATTTTCTGCTTCTCTTGCTCCGTCTGCGCATTCGCATAGGCCGCTTTGAGCGCTTCGTTTTCCTGCTGGAGCTTCGCCACCTGCTCGCGCAAGGCTTTGTCCTGGTCTTGCAGCTCCTCCCATTTCTGCGCATTCTCGCGGCGCGCTTTCAGCGCTTCGTCGATCTTCACCGTATCGACGTCGGCCTCGATGTGGCAGACGATCTTCATGCCCTGCCCGCCCATGTCGTCAAAAGCGTACGTCTCGTTCGTCACGTTCAGCACCGTGCTCGCGAGCGTGCGGACCTCGTCCTCCGTGAGGACGCTGTTCACCGTCTTCGTGTACGACTCGACATAGACGCCCGCCTGCTCGGATGCCATGCGCATCGCGTCTTGCCGTGCGCGGATCTTCGCGACGTGCTGCGACTCCTCGATGCCGTCGCCCATGACATAGACGCCATCAGCGGAGACATGCTGCACGGCGGCGGAGACGACGGGCGCGGGTGAGGCGAGATAAGAAAGCGGCATTGCCGCGCCAAGCCCAAGGAAGAGGGACAGCGCGAGCGGCAGGGAAGGCGGCGTGTATTTCATGGAAAGAGCTCCTTTCACGAACGTACGGATATAAACGGGAAGCGCATTACCTCCGTTTTTCTCTATTTTACAAAAATTCCCCGTAAATAACAAGGTCGCTCCTGCAAGCAAAAAGCAGGTCGCACGAAGGTACGACCTGCTTTTTGCTGTCAGAGGAACACAACAAAAAAGGAAGCTATCCTTTGTTTTCCATCGAGCTCTTCGACGAGAGTTTCGCTTTGAACTCGGTGATGAAGGCCTGCATGATGATGAAGACGCAGAGGAGGGCGCCGACGACGATCTTGGTCCACCAGGCCGAGAGCGTGCCCTGGAAGCTGATGAACGTGAGGATGACGCCTTGGATCAGGACGCCGACGAGGGCACCGGGGATGAAGCCGACACCGCCCGTGAGCAGCGTGCCGCCGATGACGGACGAGGCGATGGCGTCCATTTCCATGCCGAGGCCGTGGAGGTTGTAGCCCGTCAGCATGATGAGGCTGTAGGCGATGCCGCCGAGTGCCGAGCAGAAGCCCGAGATCGTGTAGACGATGACCTTCGTGCGGAACACGGGCAGGCCCATGAGCGCGGCGCTCGACTCGCTGCCGCCGACGGCGTAGACGGCGCGCCCGAAGCGGGTGAAGCCGAGCACGATGGCCGCGATGACGATGGCGAGGAGTGCAATGACCGCGCCGACGGACAGGAAGCCGACGCCGAGGTTGATGCGGTAGCTCGCGATGGCGACCCAGGTCGGATCCGTGATCTGGATCGTGTCCTGCGAGATGACGGCCGTCATGCCGCGGCAGAAGAACATGCCTGCGAGTGTGATGATGAACGGCTGCAAATCGAATTTCGTGATGATGTAGCCCTGGATCGCGCCAAACGCCGTCCCCATGACGAGCACGATGGCGACGCAAGCGAACACGGGGATGCTCGTATTGGCGAGCATCCAGGCAAGCACCATGCAGACGAGCGCGAGCACGGCGCCGACAGAGAGGTCGATGCCAGCGATGATGAGTGTGAACGTGATACCGACGGCGACGATGATAAGCGCCGCATTGTCGATGAAGAGGTTGAAGAACACCTGCGGCCGCAGGAAGCCTTTGTACATGGCGATGCCGGCACCGTAAAGGGCGACGAACAGGATGAGCGTCACGGCAAAGGAGAAGTAGGGCGAGGCGATGAGCTTCGCGAGGGTCTTGTTCATTTTCATGCTGCTCATGCCTCCTTCCCGCCCACAGGCTCGGTGACGGCCGGCTTGCTATGGCGTTCTTTAAAGCGATTGAACATTTCCTGTGCCTTCTTCGACTGGATCAGGCAGATGATGATGACAGCGATGGCCTTGACGACCGGCAGCTGGTCGGACGAGACGCCGAGTGCGTACATCGTCGTCGTCAGCGTCTGGATCGTGATGGCGCCGATGACGGAGCCGCCGATGTAGAACTTGCCGCCCGAGAGCAGCGTGCCACCGAGCGCGACGGCGAGGATGGCGTCCATCTCCATGTTGAGGCCGGCGTTGTTCGCATCGGCCGCGCGGATCAGTGAGCTCTCGATGAGGCCAGAGACACCGGCACAGAAACCGGAGAACGCATAGACGAGGAACAGCACGAGCGTGACGTTGATGCCAGCGTATTTCGCCGCCGTCGGGTTGATACCGACGGACTGGACGAACAGGCCGATGCTCGTCTTCTTCATGAGGAACGCGACGAGCAGCACCATCGCGAGCGCGATGAAGATGTTCGTCTGGAGTGGCATGCCGGGGAGGAAGCCCGAGATATACGCAAACGGCTTATAATAGACCGTAATGATCTGGCCTTCCGTCAGGAGCTGTGCGACGCCGCGGCCGGCCGTCATGAGGATCAGCGTTGCGACAACGGCTTGGATCTTGAACTTCGCGACGAGCAAGCCGTTCCACATGCCGCAGACGACACCGACGGCGATAGCTGCGAGGATGGCGACGACGAACGGCGTCTCGGCGACGCCATCACCGCGCCCGCCGAGGAGCGTGCAGACGACAGCGGCCGAGATGGCGATGACAGCACCGACGGAAATATCGATGCCGCTCGTCGCGATGACGAACGTCATGCCGAGCGCGAGGATGACGAGCGAGCATGAGCGATTCAAAATATCGATGATGCGCCCGTAGAGATGACCGTCCTCCGTCATGGAGATCTGGAGGAACCCGTCCGTGAAGAATGCATTGAACAGCAGCAACACGGCAAGCGCCACGACGGGCAGGAACAGCGAGCTGTTCGTGAAACGTTTGATTGCATCCATCTTATGCTGCACCTCCTGCGATGGCTTTCATGACTTCGTCGGAAGAGATGCGCTCGCCTGTGAGTTCCGCGACGCGGCGACGGTCGCGTAGCACGACGAGTTTCGTGCATGTGCGCACCATTTCGTCCATTTCCGACGAGATGAAGATGACGGCCATGCCGCGCTTCTTTGCGAGCGCAACGGCCATTTTCTGGATCTCCGTCTTCGTGCCGACGTCGATGCCGCGCGTCGGTTCGTCGAGGATTAGGAGGTCAGGCTGTGTCGCGAGCCAGCGGGCGATGATGACTTTTTGTTGGTTGCCACCTGAGAGGTTCTTGACGAGCTGGTCACGGCTCGAGACCTTGATCTTAAGGAGCTTGATGCAATCATCCGCGATCCGCACCTGCTCTTCATAGGGGATGTGCCGCAAGATGCCCTGCTTCGCCTGCATGGCGAGGATGATGTTCTCGCGCACCGTGAGGTCGCCGATGATGCCTGCGACCTTGCGGTCTTCGGGGCAGAACGCGATCTTTTCGCGCATGGCGGCCATCGGCGCGGTGAAACGGATGGGCTTGCCGTTCACGGTCAGGCTGCCTTTATCAATCTGATGCAGGCCAAACAGCATCTCGGCTGTCTCCGTGCGGCCGGAGCCGAGGAGTCCGGCGAGGCCGATGACTTCGCCCTTGTGGATCTTTACATCGACGGAATCGAGGAAGCCGACAGCGCCGAGCCCCTTGCCTTCGAGGAAGATTTCGTCGGATGGCGTGCTCTTTTCCGCCGTCTTGTCCATCTCCTGCACGGCGCCGACGCTCTTGCCGACCATCTTTGCGATGAGCTCGATGCGCGGCAGTTCCTGAAGGTCGTACGCACCGACGAGCTCGCCGTTGCGGAGTACGGTCACATGGTCGCAGATCTCATAGATCTGTTCGAGGAAATGGGAAATGAAAATGATGCCGAGCCCCTGTTTCTGGAGCTGCCGAATGATCTGGAAGAGATGCTCCGTCTCCTGTTCGTCGAGCGACGACGTCGGCTCGTCGAGAATCAGGATCTTTGCATCGACATCGACAGCGCGCGCGATGGCGATCATCTGCTGGAGCGCGACGGCATAGTGGTCGAGCGTCTGCGTGACGTCGATGTGCACATCGAGCTTCTCGAGGAGTTCGGTGGCGCGCGCATTCATCGTCTTCCAGTCGATCATGCCATGTTTCATAGGCTCGCGGCCGATGAAGATGTTTTCAGCAACCGTGAGGTTCGGGCAGAGGTTGACTTCCTGGTACACGGTCGAGATGCCGCATTCCTGCGCCTCTTTCGGGGTCTTTGGCGCGATTTCTTTGCCGTTCATCGTGATCGTGCCGCCGTCTTTCTGATAGACGCCCGTGAGTACTTTGACGAGCGTCGACTTGCCTGCGCCGTTCTCTCCCATGAGCGAGTGGATCTCGCCCGCGTGCAGCGTGAAGTCAACATGGGAGAGCGCCCGCACGCCTGGGAAGATCTTGTCGATCTGGCGCATTTCGAGCAAGGCTTGTGCCATGATGGTGCCTCCTTTTGCAGAGAAATGGCCGCGTCCGCACGAAATGCGGGGCGCGGCCACTCTTCGTAAATGTAGATGTTCCTGAGGGAATCAGGTATTGAGGGGTATTTCAGGAAATAGGATCTTGGAGGGGATTAGTATTTGCGCTCTGGGAGCGTCTTTTCTGCGACGTCGGCCGGGAAGATGCCTTCATCGACGTAGACGAGTTTCTCGACTTTCTCGCCGTTCAGGATCTTCTTTGCCGTCTCCATCAGGAGCGGGCCCTGCAGCGGATTGCACTCGACCGTGCAGTTTGACTTACCTTCGATCATGGCCTGGAACATGCCTTTGACGCCATCGATCGAGATGATCGTGATGTCTTTGCCCGGCTTCAGGCCAGCGGCCTCGATCGCCTGGATAGCACCGAGCGCCATGTCATCGTTATGTGCATAGAGGATGTCGATCTTGTTGCCATAGGATTTGAGGAAGGACTCCATGACTTCCTGGCCCTTCTGGCGCGTGAACTCGCCGGTCTGGGAAGCGAGGATGTTGTACTTGCCGGCATTCGGCGAAGCTGCCATGGCATCTTTGAAGCCTTCGTTGCGGCGGATGGCGACGGACGAACCGACCGTGCCTTCGAGGATGACGACGTTGTACTGGCTGCCGCCATCACGCGGGGTCTTCTTCTCTTTCGTCATGTACTCGTCGATCCATTTGAAAACGTTCTTGCCTTCGGTGACGGAGTCCGTGCCGATCTTTGCGACATAGAGGCTGTCATCAGCGAGCTTCACGTCGCGGTCAACGACGATGACTGGGATGTTCGCATCTTTTGCTTCTTTGAGGACCGTATCCCAGCCCGTCTCGACGATCGGCACGAAGGCGATGATGTCAACGCCCTGCGCGATGAACGAGCGGATGGCTTTGATCTGGTTCTCCTGCTTCTGCTGCGCATCGGAGAACTGGAGGTTGATGCCGGCATCCTGCGCGGCCTGCTTGATGGATTCTGTATTGGCGGTTCTCCACTCGGATTCCGCTCCGATCTGCGAGAAGCCCATCGTGATCTGCTTGCCGCCCGAGCCGGAGCCCGACCCTGAGCCAGAGGATGCCGCCTGGTCTCCTCCGCCGCAGCCAGCGGCAACGACCATCATCATGACGGCCAATACCAATGCTAAAATCTTTTTCACGTTTCTCGACTCCTTTGTTTGGATTTCCTTCCCCTTCTTGTACGTTGGTACATCTGAAGTGGTGTTTGTGCCTTGCCGCGTCCGCTCGGTTCACCTCGCTTGCCAGATCGCAGCTGGTTCGAAAACTGTGTTCGTGCACAGTTCTTGAGAAAAAGACTTGCCGAAAAGATTTTGAAAACTCGCTTGATTCTTATTTGCGCGTTTTCCTTTACGGTTCTTAGGATACACGTTGAAAAATCATTTGTCAATGGGTTCTGAAAAAATTTTGTGTTCGTGCACAAAACTAATTTCAATCCGGAACCCACGGTGAATGATTGCAATCATGTAAGAATACGCTTTCTTACATGATTTCCACCAATTCGCAGCCGAGCATTTCGGCGAGGTCGTGAATCTGCTGCTCCGTAATCGAAAGCGACAGGACGGTGTGGTGGCCGCCACCAGCTGCGAGCCAGCGCGTCGCGCCTTCCTTCAGGCCGCACTTCGGCGTCCAGAGCTGCTTCGCGACGGGGAGATGCGGTGTCTCGGCCTCGGCCTTGCGGCACGTGACGGGATAGCTGATCATGCGGAAGCCCTCGCGGAAGTCGGCGATCGTCACGTCAACGCCGTCGCCGTCCGCGCCCGTAAAGACAAGGCGCGCTGGGTCGTCCTTGCCACCGATGTCCAAGGGGTGCACTTCGACCTTCGGCTGGTCGCTCGCGATCGTCGGATCGACTTCGAGCATGTGCGCGCCAAGGATGGCTTCGTGGCCAGGGCGCAGGTCGAGCGTATAGTCTTCCATGAAGACCGTGCGGTCGTTGTGTGCGAGGATCTTCAGCAGGCGCACGAGTGCTGCCGTTTTCCAGTCGCCCTCGGCGCCGAAGCCATAGCCATCGCGCATGAGGAGCTGTGCCGCGAGCCCCGGCAGCTGCTTGAGCCCTTTGAGGTCTTGGAAATTCGTGCAGAATGCCGTGTAGCCGTGATCATCAAGGAACTTCTTGATGCCGAGGTATTCGCGCAGCTGATAGCGCACGGAGTCGTCGAACGCGCCTTGCGGGTTGTCCTGTGGATGCAGGACATACTTCGATTTCAGATCAGCGAGCTCTTTGTCGATGGCCGCGTCATCCACGGCGTCAATGACCTCGACGAGGTCGCCGACGGGCCAGTAGTCGACCGTCCAGCCAAAGCGAATCTGTGCCTCGACCTTGTCGCCTTCCGTGACGGCAACATCGCGCATCGTGTCGCCAAAGCGGCAAACGCGGATCTTGTAGCTTTCGTTGTACGCGACAGCGACATCCTGCCATGCAGCGATTTCTTTTTCGACTTCGGGATCCTGCCAATGGCCGTAGACGATCTTATTCTTGAGTCCAAGCCGCGCATTGATATAGGCGTACTCACGGTCGCCATGCGCACTCTGGTTCAGGTTCATGTAGTCAAAATCGATCGTATCATACGGGATGCGGTCGAGGTACTGCGTCGCGAGATGCAACAGCGGCTTCTGCAATAGCACTTCGCCGCGGATCCAGTTCTTCGCTGGCGAGAATGTATGCATCCAGGTGATGACGCCCGCGACGTCGTCGCGATAGTTGACCTCTTTCATGAACTTCGTGATGCCGTCCGCCGTCGTCATGACGCCCTTGCACTCGATGGGATACGGGAGCTTGCCACTCTCGTTGAGCTTCTTGACGATGTCTTCCGTATCGCGTGCGACATTCTTCAGCTGCTCCTCGCCATAAAGGAACTGGCTGCCTGCCACGAACCAGAATTTATATTTTGGGGTTTCCAACATAGATGATTCACTCCTTGAAGTTATTTTTTAGAAGTTTGAGGGGCGCTTTTCATGCAACTAATGGTCCTGCCCATAATAGGCATGTTTGCCATGCTTGCGCAGGTAATGCTTGTCGAGAAGATACTGTGGCACACGAATGTCGGCATGCGTCAGCATGAGCGCATGGTAGTTCATCTGCGCGACGACTTCGAGGACTTTTGCATTCTCGACGGCTTTCGCCGGTGTCGCACCCCAGGTGAACGGGCCGTGCTGCTTGACGAGCACGCCAGGGATGGCGACGGGATCGAGGCAAAGATGCTCGAACGTACGCACGATGACGTGGCCTGTATTTTCCTCGTACGCGCCTTCGATCTCTTTCTGTGTCAGTGCCTCTGTCACGGGCACGTCGCCGTAAAACGTATCGGCATGCGTCGTGCCGATGGCCTCGATGGGCACACCGGCTTCGGCGAACGACGTCGCCCACGGCGAATGCGTGTGCACGATGCCGCCGATGTCCGCGAAGGCGCGATACAACACGCGATGCGTCTCCGTGTCGGACGATGGCCGCAACTCCCCTTCAACGACGTTGCCATCAAGATCGACAACAACCATGTCGCTAGCCTTCAGCGCTTCATACGGTACGCCGGACGGCTTGATGACGAACAAGCCTTTTGCGCGGTCGATCCCCGAGACGTTGCCCCAGGTGAACGTCACGAGCCCGAGCTTCGGCAGCGCCATGTTCGCCTCGTAGACTTCTTGTTTCAATTCTTCTAACATATGAATTCCTTCTTCAACGCATTCTCATTCCCGGTCGTCCAGCACCCCGCCCGCCGCGCGTTCGAGGTCGAGCGCTTTCTCGTACGCCGCCGTGAAGACGGCAGCCCCCTTCTCCCCCGCGACGGTCGGATCGCGACGCGTCGCCTCCGTATCGCGGAAGATCTCCTGATCGAGGAAGTCTGCGAGCGACCGCATCTCGCCCTCCGTGCAGGCAAGCGCGTAAAGCGCGAGCACACCCATGCCCCACGGGCCGCCCTCGCCGGCTGACGCCATGACGGTAATCGGTACGCCGAGCATATCAGCGAGCACCTGCTGTGCGACGATCGGCGTGCGGAACAGGCCGCCCTGCGCGACGAGACTGTCCATCGCGACGTGCTCCTCCTTCAACGCCTTCATGCCGATAGCAAGCGGGGCAAACGCCGAAAGGAGCTGCGCGAGCATGAAGTTCGCGAGCGTGAAGCGGCTGTGCGGTGCACGCACGAAGAGCGGCCGTCCTTGTTCGACATCCGTGATGTTCTCGCCGGAAAGGCAGGCATAATTCATGAGGCCGCCAGCATCCTTGTCCGCAGCCCCCACTTGCTCAAACAGCAGGCGGTAGAGCTCATCTGGCGCGAGCTCCTGCCCTGCCGCCTTCGCAAAGGCACCGAACAGAGAGACCCAGGCATTGATGTCGGACGAGCAGTTGTTCACATGCACCATCGCAACGGGCGCACCGTCCGGCGTCGTGACGATGTCAATGTCACGATGCGGTTTCGCTAGATCGTGCTCGAGCACATGCATAGAGAAAGCAGAAGTGCCCACAGAGATGTTGCCTGTGCGTTGCCGCACAGCATTCGTGCTGACCATGCCCGTGCCTGCATCGCCCTCTGGCGGTGCAACGAGCGCGCCAGGTGCGAGGCCCCCCGTCGGGTCGAGGAGCTTTGCCCCCGCCTCTGTCAGATGGCCTGCCGGTCTCCCCGCCGGCAACGGCTCTGGCAAGAGTTCGCGGAGCTTCCATGGCATGGCCTGCACCTCGGGCAGTGCATCGAACTGCGCGAGGAAATCCTCGCGGTACGTGCCTGTCGCCGCATCGATTGGGAACATGCCTGAGGCATCGCCGACGCCGAGCACTTTCTCTCCTGTCAGCTGCCAGTGCACATAACCCGCGAGCGTCGTCAGGAATGCGATGTCCTTCGTGTGTTCTTCTTTGTTCAAGAGTGCCTGATAGATATGCGCGACACTCCAACGCTGCGGAATATGGAACTGGAAGAGCTCCGAGAGTTTTTCCGATGATTCTGCCGTGATGTTGTTGCGCCAGGTACGGAACGGTGCGAGGAGATTCCCATCTTTGTCGAATGCGAGGTAGCCATGCATCATCGCGCTGACACCGACCGCGCCGATCTGGTGGAGCTTCACATGATACGTCGCCATGACATTCGCTGCGACGGCTTCATAGGCCGCCTGCACGCCGCGCCACGCATCTTCGAGTGCATACGTCCAGATGCCATCCTCGAGCGCGTTCTCCCATCCATAGCTGCCAGAGGCGAGCGTCTGGCCCGCCTGGTCCAGCAGCACCGCCTTGATGCGCGTCGAGCCGAGCTCAATTCCCAGCACCGTCCGCCCGGCCTCGATCGCCTCGGTCGCCTTGCGGATCTTCATCATTTGATCAACGCTCCTTTCGTATGTTGACCATTCTTTGTTCCTCATCTTCTCTTTTCGGTTCGGTCTTCGGAGTATGCCAGACGCATTTCTGTGTTCGAGCACACTTTCCGTTTTCAGAATAGCACGGCCGCCGCGCTATGTCAATGATTTTTTCTGATTGTATCCGTCTTTGTTCTCCTTCATCGGATATCTGCAACAAAAACCTCCGCACACAGCCGCAAACGCTGCGTACGGAGGTTTTCATTTCCTTCCGATCATTCTTCTTCCGGATACTTCATGCCCCAGACGTCCCGCGCCTTCGTCATGAGCTTCATGACGTCGCGCGTGTAGTCGAGGTGCATGACGGACGGATCGCCGCTGACGGCACGCTCCATGTCGAGCACTTCGTACTGCAGTGCCTCGGCCGTGCTGCCGGCGAGGACTTCTTCCTTGCGGCCGTCCTCTGTCCAAGTGATGACAGCTCTGTCACCGCGCGGGTATTCAAAGAGTTCGACATACGCCTTGTCAAACGACAGCGTGCCGCGCTTTGGCTGCTTCGAGTGGAGCGAGAGCATGACGGTCGCCATCTGCGCTTCCTGGTTCTTCAGCAGCAGACTTGCCTGCTCGTCAACCCCCGTCTCGGCGTATTTCACCTGCGTGAGGAGCTCATCGGGGCACGAACTCTCGCAAAGCACATGCTTGCCCGCCGCGAGCGCCTGCCGCAGATACTGGATGTGCGTGTTGTGCGGCGTCGAGACGTAGACGATATCGACGTCTGGATCCTGGAACATGTCTTCGGGCTGGTCATAGACCTTGCCGATACCGTATTCCTTCGCAAACGCGACGGCTTTCTCGTGCGTGCGGTTGCCGACGGCATAGAGATTGCCGCCGAGCGCCTGCATCGCGTCTGCCAGCTGATGGCCGATGACCCCGACGCCGAGTGTCGCCCAGCGCAGCTTCACTTTGTTCCCCATAAAGACTGACCTCCTCATGACTTCGTGTTTTTTCGCTTTTCCTGTATTTTATCACAGATAAAAAACAACGTCCACCGCCAAACTGCATTGACGGTGGACGTTGTTTCGGGCTATGATAGAACCACGAAAACCTTCGAGGAGGAATCTCCCTTGAAAAAACGTTATCTCCTGCCACTTGCGGCGGCGGCCTGCGCGGGCTGGCTGCTCTCGATGCCGAGCCAGACGAACGCGGCTGCGGCCTCCGCCTCCAGCGTCTCCGAAATCGCCGAGCGCCCCATCGCGGGGAATGTCACGATCGCGCGGCCGGACTTTGGCGCAAAACTGCCAGGCGACATCAACAAGAAGCTCATCAGCGATGTGCAGTGGCGGCTGACGCCGGCGTATGACGAGCTGCTGCTCCCTGAGGACGCCGCGCCTGAGACCGTGACGATCTTTGGCGCGGCCGAGGCGACGCAGGAGCAGATGGCAGCCTACATCACGCGGCGCAACCCGAGCCCAAAGCTCAACTGCACCGTCGCCGACATCGTGCGCTACTACTACGAGGAAGCCGGCCGCGAGGGCATCCGCCCCGACATCGCTCTCTGCCAAGCGCTGAAAGAAACGGGCTTCTTTGCCTATGGCGGCGACGTCGTGCCGAGCCAGAACAATTTTTGTGGACTCGGCACGACAGGCGGCGGCGTGCGCGGCGCAGCGTTCGCGACACCGCAACTCGGCGTCCGCGCCCACATCCAGCACCTCCTCGCCTACACGTCAAAAGACCTCCCGCACACGGCCATCATCGACCCGCGCTACCGTCTCATCGTCGAGAACCGCCCCGACATCCACGGCAGCGTCACGCGCTGGACGGGACTGAATGGCATCTGGGCCGTGCCCGGCAAGACATACGGCCAAGACATCCTGCGCCTCTGGGCTGCTGCAAAAGCCCCAGACGCCAGCGACGCCTCGCTCGCCGCCGCCGAAAAGAACATTCGCCAGGCGCCCGACGAGCCGATGAGCTACCTCTATCGCGGCATCGTCTCCGAAAAGCGCGGCGACCTCGCGCAAGCGCAGAGCGACTTCGAGACGGCCGTCCGCCTCGCAAATGCTACAAACGGTGCGTTACAGGACGGTGCACCGCTCGACTACGATGGCAGCGCCCGCGCCGGCCGCGCCGCCGATGCCGCCGCTCGCTACGACCTCGCCATCGTCCAAACGAAGCAAGGCGACAAGAAGGCCGCACGTAAATCCTACGACGAACTCCTCGCCGCCCACCCGAACTTCTCGGCCACCGCTTGGTACAACCGCGGCCTCCTACAACTCGAAGCCCAAAAGCCAAAAGACGCCATCGCCGACTTTGACCGCGCGCTCGCGCAGAACCCGCAGAACGCCCCCGCGCAAAACGCCCGCGCCGTCGCAGAAATCCAGCAGAAAGACTACAAAGCCGCCTGGCAGGGCCTCGAGCGTGCCGCCCAAATCAACAACGCCGACTTCGACGTACTCGCGAACCAAGTCGTGTTCGCGGCGTGCGTGAAGCCGGCGCAGGAAAAATCGAAAAATTAATCACTCGGGATAGAAGGTCAGGCCTTCGCCCGAAAGCTGGCCCCGTACTGCACCCATGAAGCTCGGTCCGGGGTCGCTTTTTATAGAATGGTAGCCTTCGACCTGCTCGATATAGAGGCCGCTCGCACGGGCCGCCGTCTGCTGGTAGTGGCCGAAGACGTACTGAATCGTCGGATATTTCTCGTGCAGCGCACGAATCAGGCGGACATTCGCCGCGACCTGCGCCTCCGTGAGGTCTTCCGCGCCGCCCTCGCCGCCGACGTTTTCCACGCCAATGGCGCACCAGTTGTAGCCGATGACATGGCGGGCGAGTGTCGTCTCAGGCAGCAGGCGGTAGACCGTCCCATCACGGTCAACGAGGAACTGCGACGACACGTTCACCGTGCCGTCCGCCCGCGCGGCCGGATAAAACGTATAGTAGGCCGATTCCCAGGTCGGGCCCGCCGTCCAGTGGAGCACGACGGCCTGCGGCACGATGGTCGCCGTGTCCTTGCCGTAGTGCAGCTCGGCATATTCCCGCGTCAGATTTTCGCGCTCTGCCGACCATTCAATCGGCTTGTCCACGACGAAATCCTCCAGAGACTCGGTCGAGGCAGGAGAAGCATTTTCTGCCGCGACGCGCACCATCTGGCGCAGCGTCTCGATGGCCGTGCTGCGGCTCGAATAATTTTCCGTCATGCCAACCATGATGAACGGCTTGCCCTCCTGATAGATGATGCCGCCGTCATCGTAAAGGCCGCCGAGCTCGCCGGTCTTATGCGCAATCATGACGCCCGGCAGCGCGGCCGGGAAGCACTCCGTGTCCGTCTGCCCTGCGAGGTAGCCGAGCATGACATCGTCGAGCTCCGGCGTGACGCAGCTGCGGTTGTAGAGCTTCACGAAGAAATGGCCGAGGTCGGCCGCCGACGTATAGTTTTCACGGCCCGCCGCGACGGCGTCAAAATCCATCATCTTGCGCTGGAGAATCGTGTCATGGTAGCCGTTCCGCTGGATGTATTCGTTGATGGCGTCCATGCCGAGAAGGTCGATGACCATGTTCGTCGCCGTGTTGTCGCTCTCCGTAATCATGAAGCGCAGGACGGTATCGAGCGGCAGCTCCGTGCCCGAGGCATACCCCGCGATGACGCCCGCGCCGCCGACCTTGTCCGAACTGTGGAGCGTCAGCGTCTGGTCGAGCGACAGCGTCCCCTGCTGCACGCGCTCCATCGCCGTGGCGAGCAAAAATACCTTGATCATGCTCGCCGACCGCATCGGCGATGACTGGTAGACATACTCGCGCCCGTCGAGCGGATAGGCGACAAAGACCGCATAATGCGTGCTGTCAGCATTTGAAAGCGCCTCGATGCCCTGCGAAAGCGCGGCTGTCGAAGTGGAGGAGGCAGTCGTCGCCGCCACGCCGCTCTCCCCTGTCTCCGAAACGCCGGAAGCGCAGGCGGAAAGCGGGAGAATGAGAAGGGCGAGCAGCAGGAATGCCATGCAGTTGTTTTTGAACGATTTCATAAAGACCTCCTGACAGACCAAGAGGGCGGCTGCACCTTTTTGATGGCAGCCGCCCTCTTCTTTCAATAATTGTGCACGACGAACCGATAGATGCCCTCGGCGACAGGCGAGCCGCTGCCGAAGACGTAGGCATGGTAGCCTTCCGAATTGCGGTAGTACGGATTGCCGTTGACGGGGTAGAACGAATAGTAGATGTAGTTCCCTGCGTAATGCACGGTGCAGGTGAACGTGTACGGACTGTAGCTGGAGATGTTGACGGATTCGGTGACGATGTACGCCGCCGTGCCGTCACTGTAGGTGCCGACATAGTAGTCGCGCGCCTCCGCGGTCGGCGATGGCGCCGCTGCTGCGAAGAGCGCAAACGCCATGCAGCAGGCGGCCAGCAATTTCTTTACCATAGGGAACCCTCCTTTTGATTCAGGACACAACGAAAAAGGTCTTGCTTGTTCCCTATTATTGTAGCATACCTTCCGATTTTCCTCAAGAATATTTTAAGAAATCAGAGCTTGAACTGCGTCGTCGCTTTCTGCAAATCGGCAGCCATCTGCGCGAGCGTCTGGGAGGCGGCGGCGATTTCTTCGTTCGAGGCGCTCTGCTCTTCCGTCGCGGCCGAGATGGACGACGTGCTTTCCGATGTCGTCGAGCTGATCTTCTGGATGCCGTCGACGGCTTCGACGATCTTGCCCGCGCCCGCTTCGAGCGTCTTGACGGAGCTTGCGATCTCCGTCATCTGGCTGCTCATGTCGTGCACTTGGTCGAGGATGCTCTGGAACTGCGTGCTGACGCTGCGGACGGCCTCCGTGCCTTCGCGGAACTGCTCGGCGCCGCCCTGCATGGACTCGACGACGTTCGTCGTGTCCGTCTGGATCGTGGCAATGCGCGTGCGGATCTCTTCCGCCGATTGGCGCGATTCTTCCGCGAGCTTGCGGACTTCGTCGGCGACGACGGAGAAGCCACGGCCATGCTCGCCCGCACGCGCTGCCTCGATGGCAGCGTTGAGCGCGAGGAGGTTCGTCTGCTCCGCGATGGCGCTGATCGTCTCGACGATGTCGCCGATCTCTTTCGAGCTGTCACCGAGCTTCTTTAGCACGACGGCGGACGCCGCGACGGATTTTTCGATGTCCTCCATGCGCTGGAGCGCCGACTCCATGAGGCGCGAGCCCTCCTGCGCCGCCGCGACCGTCTTTTCCGACGTTGCTCCGATGGCATTCGTCTTGTCCGTGACCGTCGCGATGTTCGTGTAGACGTTGTCGACTTCCTTCATGGCCGCGCCGACATTCGTGACCTGCTGATCCATGTTGCTCGAGACGCTGCCGAGCGTCTCCGCGACATGCATCGACGCTTCGGCCGACTGGTGCGCGTTCGCTGTGAGTTCTTCCGACGAAGCCGCGACCTGCTCCGACGTCTTCGCGATTTCTGAAATGAGATGGCGCAGCTTGCCGCCCATCGTGTTGAATGCGGCCGCGAGGTCGCCCGTCTCATCCTGCGTATCGAGCAGGATGTCGTCCTGTGCGAGATTGCCATCAGCAAATTCCTCTGCATGTTCGCGGACGGCCTCGATGTTCGACGAGATGCTGTCGGCGAATTTCAACGATGCCGCGACAGCGATGAGGATGCCAAGGAGCGTCAGGATGCCGTACGTGATCTTCAGCTTCGTCAGCGAGGCAAAGACGACGCTTTCCGGCACGGAAATGCCCATGATCCAGCCCGTCGTCGGGATGGCCTGATACGCGAGGACTTTCTTGCCCTCCGGCGTGTCGAGCGAGAAATAGCCCTCGCCCTTCTGCACCATTTCGTCGAAATGCGCCGCGAGCGCTGCGTTGTCGCTCACGGGCTTCATATTCTCGCTTTCATCCGTCGAGGCGATGATGTTGCCTTTCGGGCTGATCAGCAGGCCTTTGCCCTCGCCGTGATATTTGAGATTCGCAACGGCCTCTTCGAGCGTCCCAAGCTCGATGTCCTCGCAGATCGCGCCTGCGAATTTGCCCGTCCCGTCCTCATACGGCATGGCGGCCGTGACGACGAGCTTGCCATTCGTCGAGTCCTTGTAGACCTCTGTGAACGACAGCTTGCCATTCGCCGCTTTCGCCTGCTTGTACCAGCCGCGCTCCTGCGGGTTGACCTTGCCCGTGTTGTCCTTCTTTGCCGAGACGAACGTGCCCGTCTCCGTCGCATTCACGAGGCCGACGATCTCCTTGTCGCTCGCGACCATCTTCAGCAGCGACTGCATGTTCGCGATGTCGCCCTTGTTGCCGACCGTCGGCATGACCTCGGCCGCTGCGACGGCATAGTTCGACTTGCCGTGAATCCACCCATCGAGCCCCTGCGCCTCGGCGCCGACCGTCGCGCTGAGCTCGCCCTCGACGCTCTGCGAGAGGTTGCTGTACGCGACATAATACCCCACGCACGACATGATGGCCATGATGATGCCCACCATGCCCGCGAGGACGAAGAACTTCTGCCGAATCTTCATGAAACCGCTTCCCTTCCTTACTCATTTGCTCCTTTATCGCTTTCCCACTTATTTTCTACGGAGCTTCCTATCCTTTGTGGAATATATTCGTTTTACGAGAGGCGGATTCCTGCTTTCATATGGAAAGTTTGGGAAAAATGTGGAGGATGACAGCAGCTCGTTCGCACATACTCAAAGGCCCCTTCCCAGAGGGGGCTGGCGCCGATAGGCGACTGGGGGAGTCCCCTGCATGTCAAAACAATCCGCACAACAAAAACTTCCGCGGGTGCGATATCGAAAAGAGACGTTGCTTTTCTTTATCGCACCCGCGGAAGTCAGGTTTCATCTATTGGTTTTTACGTACAGGGGACTCCCACCACCGCTTCGCGGTCCCCCTCCCTCAAAGAGGGAGGCTGTAGATGGCGCTCACAGCGCCGCGAACGCCTGATCGAGGTCGTAGATGATATCGTCGATGTGCTCCGTGCCGATGGAGAGGCGGATGGTCGACGGGGTGATGCCGGAGGCGAGGAGCTCTTCTTCGCTCATCTGGGAATGCGTCGTGGACGCCGGATGGATGACGAGCGACTTGACATCGGCGACGTTCGCGAGCAGGGAGAAGACTCTGAGGTGGTCGATGAACTTCTTCGCCGCCTCGGCGCCGCCCTTGATTTCGAACGTGAAAATCGAGATGCCGCCGTTCGGGAAATATTTCTGGTAGAGCGCATGATCCGGATGGCCCTCGATGGCCGGATGGTTGACCTTTTCGACATGCGGGTTCTTCGCGAGGTAGTCGACGACTTTCAGCGCGTTCTCGACGTGGCGCTCGACGCGCAGCGACAGCGTCTCGACGCCCTGCAGCAGCAGGAACGCATTGAACGGCGAAATCGTCGCGCCCGTGTCACGCAGCAGAAGCGCGCGCAGGTAGACGACAAAGGCCGCCGCGCCGATGTCTTTCGCGAAGCTCAGGCCGTGATAGCTGACGTTCTTCTCGACGAGCCACGGGAATTTGCCCGAGGCCGCCCAGTCAAACTTGCCGCTGTCGATGACGACGCCGCCGAGCGTCGTGCCGTGGCCGCCGATGAACTTTGTCGCGGAGTGCACGACGATGTCGGCGCCGTAGTCGAACGGGCGCAGCTGGTACGGCGTCGCGAACGTGGAATCGACGACGAGCGGAATCTTGTGCGCATGCGCGATTTTCGCGACCGCCTCGATGTCGATGAGGTTCGCGTTCGGATTGCCGACGGACTCGATGTAGATAATCTGCGTGTTGTCCTGGATCGCGTCCTCGAAGACCTGCGTGCCCTTCGTCGGATCGACGAACGTCGTCTCGATGCCGAAATCGGGGAACGTGTGCTCGAAGAGATTGAACGTGCCGCCGTAGATCGTCGTGGCCGCGACGATGTGCTGGCCGGCATGGACGAGGCCCTGCACCGCCGCCGTGACCGCCGCCGCGCCGGATGCGAATGCGAGCGCCGCGACGCCGCCTTCGAGTGCCGCGAGGCGCTTCTCGAGCACGTCCTCCGTCGGGTTCGTCAGGCGGCCATAGATGTTGCCCGCATCCTTCAGCCCGAAGCGATCCGCCGCATGCTGGCTGTTGCGGAACACATAGCTCGTCGTCTGGTAGATCGGCACCGCGCGCGCATCCGTCGCCGGATCCGCCTGTTCCTGTCCTACATGCAGCTGCAACGTTTCAAAGTGGTACTTTCTCTCTTCGCTCATGGTACTTCCTCCTATGTCTTCCGTTCCAGTAAACATATCTGATTGCTATGTTTGGAATTATACAATGTTACAGTTCATCTGTCAAGAGGAAATTTGGCGAGCGGTCGATTTCATCATTTCACTCTTTCCCGTACCGTCCGCATCACGCGTTCGTTGATGTCCGTCTCGGCGATGAGGCTTTCGAGGGCGTCTTTCGCGAGCACGGAGGCGCGGCCGCGCGGGGCGTAGCCCTCGTGGTAGAAACGGCTCGTGGCCTCGGAGAAATTTTCCTGCGTCGTGCGGTCGTAGCCATCAAGCTCGAGGCCGACGCGGCTCTCAAGGATCATGGAATCCGCGACGGAATCCCAATCCCATCCGCCACCGCCATAAAAGATGATCTCGCGGTAATCCGTCAGTACAGGACAAACGACGAGGTCGGCATCGAGCTTCTCCGCAAGCAGCTGCATCGCGTCCTTCATGCGCACGCGGCGCTTCTCTTTTTTGAGGTCTGCGAGCACCTCATCGAGCGCCGCCTCGACGTCCGACGCCGGCAGCTCCTCGACATAATGCATCGTATCATTCAGCGGCACATGCAGCGCACGGTCAAGGCGGTCTTCGAGGAGATTTTCCACCTCGTCATCCGCATACGACGACCGCACGATCAGCGGCACGCGAGCGAGCCGCAGCGTCTGCGGCGTGCTGGCCGTCTGCACCTCGGTTTTTTCCTGCGCGTTATTTTTTTCTGCTGCAAAAACAACGGACGCGCAGAGCAAACATACCAGCGTGCAGAAAAAAATAAATAGTGGAAGTTTTTTTCGCATGGTAATCGCGACCTTTCTGGAAAAATTAAAAAGCCAATCAACCTAAGGCCCCCTCCCTGAGGGGGCTGGCGCTGAAGGCGACTGGAGGTGTGGCGAAGGTACGACGTGAAGTAAAGTTCGATTGTGCAGTCGAAGGTAGAACTCAGGAAATCTCTTCGACTGCACAATCGATGACATTGGTGCACCATACCTTCGCCACTCCCACCACCGCTTCGCGGTCCCCCTCCCTCGGAGAGGGAGGCAAAAGTTTGCATGACCTTTGCAGTCCTACTCTTTCGCCAGTTCCTCGTACCGCTTCATGAGCTCGGCGACGCAGTCGGGTTCGGTGATTTTCACGGGGAAGTCGTAGGCGCGGAGGGTGGCGCGGTCGTTGGCGCGATGGGCTTCGAGGAGGTCGGGGTAGAGGTACATGTGCTCGCCATACATATCTGCAAAGCTGCTGTCGGGATGGTTTGCACGAGCGTCGAGGATGCCCTGTGCCGTGCGCTCAATCTCGGCGCGCTGCTCGGGCGTCGGGGTCGGCCACGGGAAGTTGTTGTAGACGATGTCCTTGGAATAACGATAGTCGCTTTTGAGCCGCCCCGCAACCGTCCGCATCCATGCCATGTGCACGTTGCTTTCGAGAATACCGAAATGGTAGAGAGTGGTATTCGGAATCAGAAAAACGAGGTCGCTGCAAAGAACACTGTCGTCCATGTAGCCAAGCGGAATATATCTGCGGTTCTGTGACGAGACTTTCGGCACGACAATATAATTTCCCTTCGGCATATTTTCTGTTTGAAAATGCGTCGGGACATCTGCGATTTTTACTGTACTTTTTCGTTTGCTGCTGAGCCGGAAATTCCGCACATTTTCGACTCGTTCAAGACAATGCGGCATCTGCAATAATTCCTTCGGATTGCAGTCGCCAAGCCAGAGGCAATAACGTGGGCGGCGGTTGATAAATTCCTGCGAACCATACCACGGATGGAAATATTTTTCAGCTTTGGGTTCGAGCTTTAAAAAATCATCCATTTCTTCTTTTTTGAAGAGATAATTTCCATCATCAATTGGCTGATTTCCAATGCCAATTGATGGAACATCGCAGAGCGGTTTTTTCCGGCTTTCAACAAATACATTTGGTGCATCAATCAAATAGGCATTAATATTTTTTGCGAGATGTTTCATGCCCTTGTTGTCGATGAATTTTTGCGGATTTTTGTCCGCATTTTTTTGTGCATAACTGAAGCCGATAATGACGCAGTGGACGTGTGCTTTTTTCGTTGATTCGCTGTCCCAGCGGAACGTCCGATAGGCAAAATCAAATTGCAATTTCCGGTCGAATAATGGCTGCCATAAAATTGCAACCTGCTCGCCCTGCGTGATGGAGTTTGTCGAGACGAAGGCGGCATGGATGGCAGTCTTTTCCATGTAGTCGGCGGCTTTTTTGTACCAGCCCGTTACATAATCGAGGTTGCCAAGATTTTTCCAGCCGTCGTATTTTTTCGTTCCATTAAATTGAATTGTTCCATCAAAGGTTTGGACTTGATTTTGAGGAATATCAGGGCCAAACGCTGCTTTCAAATCTTCTTTTTGCATGGGCTCCATCAGCCTCGCGCCCACAAACGGCGGATTTCCGAGAATCTTGACGTCATCGCTTGGCGGCAGGACGCTTTTCCAGTCCATGCGCAGCGCGTTTCCTTCGTGGATGTTGCTGTTGGTGTGGAGCGGGAGGAAGTCCATTTCCTTGTGGATGATGTCTTCGGTTTCGCGGAACATCTGGCTTTCGGCAATCCAGAGGGCGGTTTTGGCGACGCTGGTGGCGAAGTCGTTGATTTCGATGCCGTGGAATTGCTGGATGGAGACGT
>JAXGCE010000055.1:0-9809 GCA_034186105.1 Selenomonadaceae bacterium | reverse complement strand
TTGCCCGCTCTTTGGATGAGCCGTCTGAGCGCACAGAAGTGTGCGTGAATTGCTTTCGACATTCAGTTCACGCCGATTTTTCAAGGCATACGGGATGTTTTCCGTGTGCGAAGTTTGAGTTCCATAAATTTACTGAAAATCCTGCCGCAAAAACCGCGACGTTTTGATTATTTCTATGTAAATATACGAAAAAAGAGCTATGCAGCTGCGAGGATGTGCGAGCTGCATAGCTCTTCAGAGTTCGTCGTCAGATTTTGATGGTATGGAACCCGCTTGCCTTGTGCAAACGGTTCATGATGGCGAGGCCGAGGCCTTGGTCGGTCGTGCCTTCGCCGAGCAGGGTATCGGCATTGGTATCGTCAAAGGCGATCAGCGCTTCGTAGATGCGCGCGGCGATCGCCAAGAGGTCGCCCTGCGGGCCATAGGATTTGCGGAGTGTATCGGGGATGAAGTCAGAAAGCGCTGCGCAAACTTCGTCGCTTGCGAGGATGCCGACGGTGTGGCCGTCTTTTTGCAGCTGGCGCACCTGGCGGCGGAACGCGGCTGCCATCTTCGCGGGCGCGCCTTCTAAAAGCGTCATCGGTGCTTTTGGCGCGTAGTGCTTGTACTTCATGCCTGGCGCTTTCGGGATGGTATTCGCGCCAACGAGTGCGGGGTCGAGCTTCACGCCGCCGAGGACTTCTGTCAGCATCTCGCGCGTGATGGCGCCGGGGCGCAGGATCGTCGCGACAGGACCCGTGCAATCGACAATCGTCGATTCGACGCCGAAGCGGCAGGGGCCGCCATCAAGGATCAGCGGGATACGGCCATCCATATCGCGGAGCACCGAGGCCGCCGTCGTCGGGCTCGGACGGCCGGAGATATTCGCCGATGGTGCCGCAATGGGCACACCGGCCGCGCGGATCATCGCGCGCGCCGCCGCGCTTTCGGGCATGCGGACGCCGACCGTGTCAAGCCCGCCCGTGATGCGGTTGGGCACGATCTTTTTGCGCCGCAGGATCAGCGTCATCGGGCCGGGCAGGAATGCCGCCATGAGCTTTTCCGCCATCGGCGGAATCTCGGCCGCGATTGTCTCGGCCATGGCACGGTCGGCGACATGGAGGATCAGCGGATTGTCTGACGGCCGTCCCTTTGCCTCATAGATGCGCGCACATGCCGCGCCATCGAGTCCATTCGCCCCGAGGCCATAGACTGTCTCCGTGGGGAACGCAACGAGCTGGCCGGAGCGCAACAAACGGCCTGCCTCCGAGAGCGCCGCCTGCGCCGAATCGCTTTTCAAATCTTCAATCTTACGTACTTCCGTTTTCATTCCGTAGCTTCTTTCACTTCTTCCACGCGATGACGACGCGCTCGATGCCGCCATAGTCCTTGAGGATTTCCGTCCGCGCAAATGCCCCGCTCTCTATCGCCATCTGCGCGACGACCTGCGCCTGATGGATGCCGACTTCGACAGCGAGGAAGCCGTCATCTTTCAGGAGCGCAGGGCTGTCCGCCACGAGGCGGCGGTAGAAATCGAGGCCGTCCGCGCCGCCTGCGAGCGCCGTGCGCGGCTCCTTGCAGCGGACTTCGGGTGCGAGCCCCTCGATGTCTTTGTCTGGGATGTAAGGCGGATTCGAAAGGATGGCGTCGTAGGGAGTCTGGACTTCCTCGTCCGCCGCGCCTTTTGCCGCCTCAGAAAGTGGTGCCAGCAGGTCGCCCGTGTAGAATGTCACTCGGTCGGCAACATCGAGCGCCTTGGCATTTTCCTCTGCGACGCTTCGCGCGGCTTCGGAAATATCCACCGTATCCGCCGTCGCCTGCGGCAGGTAGTGCAGCACGGACAAGCAGATGGCGCCCGTGCCCGTGCCGATGTCGGCAAAGCGCTTTCCATCCATCTTCTTCAGCCGCTCGATGGCCGCCTGCACGAGGATTTCCGTATCGGGGCGCGGCACGAGCGTGTCTTCCGTGACGTGGAACGTCAGCCCCATGAACTCGCGCTGCCCGATGATGTAGGCGACGGGAACGCGGCGGATGCGCTGCTTGATGGCTTCACGATACGCATCGAGCTCCTTCGGCTGGAGCGGCTCGTCAAAATGGGCATAGAGATAGATGCGCTCTTTCTCGAGCACATGACCTAAGAGCACCTCGGCGTCGAGGCGCGGGCTCTCGATGTCCTTTTCCTTGAAAAAGTTTTCCGTCCACTTGAGGATGCGCCCGATCGTCCAGATTTCGTTCATTCGTTCACCTGCTTCAGCCGTTGCGCCTGATCCGCCGTGATCAGCGCGGCGAGGATTTCGTCGAGGTCGCCGCCGAGCACAGCGTCGATGCGATGCACCGTGAGGCCGATGCGATGGTCGGTCACGCGCCCCTGCGGGAAATTATACGTGCGGATGCGCTCGCTGCGGTCGCCCGAGCCGACCTGGCTCTTTCGGTCAGCCGCGACGGCATCCTCCTGCGCCTGCTGCGCACGATCGAGGAGCCGCGCCCGCAGCACCTTCATCGCCTTGTCCTTGTTCTTTCGCTGCGATTTTTCATCCTGGCACTGCACGACAAGCCCCGTCGGCAGATGCGTGATGCGGATGGCCGTCTCCGTGCGGTTGACATACTGGCCGCCCGCGCCCGACGCGCAATACGTGTCGATGCGCAGGTCCTTCGGGTCGATGTCGATGTCGACTTCCTCGGCCTCCGGCAGCACGGCGACTGTCGCGGCCGACGTATGGATGCGGCCGCCCGACTCCGTCACGGGCACGCGCTGGACGCGGTGCGTGCCGCTCTCGTATTTGAGACGGCTGTACGCGCCCTCGCCCGCAATCAGGAACGTGATTTCCTTGAAGCCGCCGATTTCCGTCGCATTCTCCGAAAGGATGTCCACCTGCCAGCCCTTGCGCTCGGCATAGCGGCTGTACATGCGGAACAAATCGCCCGCGAAAAGCGCCGCCTCGTCGCCGCCGACGCCGCCGCGAATCTCCATGATGACGTTCCGCTCGTCGTTCGGGTCTTTCGGGAGCAGCAAAATAGGGAGCTCGTGATCGAGCTCCTCTTTCTGCGTCATGAGGTCTGCGAGCTCCTCCTCGATGAGGTGGCGCATCTCGTCGTCCGGCTGCTCGGAAAACATCGCCTTGTCCTCGGTGATGCGGCGCGTGATGTCCTTGTACGCGCGAAACTTTTCCACAATGGGCACGAGCTTCGCATGCTCCTTGTTCATGCGCTGCCATTTTTCGATATCCGCAAGCACGGACGGATCTGCAATGAGGGATTCTAGTTCTCGAAATTTATCTTCTACGGCTTGCAACTGATCCAGCAAAAATAAATCTTCCTTCCAAATGCCTTCGCAGATGACAATCGATGTGCCAGTCTAATCGTACCTCCGACACACCCACCACCGCTTACGCGGTTCCCCTCCCTCGGTGAGGGAGGCTTCTTACTGCGATACGCTTGGCAATATTTCAGATGCTTCGGGCGCTGGCGATACGTCTTTTTCCATATATTCGCCCGTCCCCGGTACGATCTCTTCTTCCGGCAGCACGGCCTTCAGTGACTCGATCGCCACCTCGACCATGTCGTCCTCCGGCGGGCGCGTCGTGAGATATTGGAGCCAGAGACCCGGCTGGATGAGCTTCAGCGCGATCGGGTTCGTCGTGCGGCCCGCAAAACGAATGAGCTCATAGCTGATGCCCGCGACGACCGGCAGCAGCACGATGCGGCTCACGATACGCTCGACGAGACTCGGCCAGCCGAGGAACGCGAACACGAAGATCGACACGAGCATGACGATCAAGAGGAAATTCGTGCCGCAGCGCGGATGCAGACGGCTGAATTTCTGTACGTTCTCGACCGTCAGCGGCAGCCCCGCCTCATAGCAATGGATCGTCTTATGCTCCGCGCCATGGTATTGGAACACGCGGCGGATGTCCTTCATGCGCGAAATGCCCCAGATGTAGCCGAGGAAAATCGCGAGGCGCAAAAAACCCTCCATGAGATTCAGGAACACGGGATCGTCCGTCACAAAATGGAAGAACTTCGCCGCGCCCGTCGGGATGGCGATAAAGAGAATCGCCGCCAGCACGAACGCGAAGATAATCGTCCCAGCCATCTCTTTGTCCGATAGCTGCTCATCCTCCTCGCCCGCCATCTTCGCCGAATACGACAGCGAGCGGATGCCGAGCACGAGCGACTCCACGAGCGAAACCGAGCCACGCAGCATCGGCTTCTTGAGGATTGGGTACCGGTCTGCGATGGAATGCACCGGCCCCTTCTCGACCTCGATGCGGCCCTCGGGACTCCGCACGGCCGTCGCGACTTTTCCCGGCCCGCGCATCATGACGCCCTCGATCACGGCCTGCCCGCCGACACTCAGCTTGCCCATAGGGATTCCTCCTTTGATTTCTGTGCTTTCCACTTTACCACATCTATGTGAAAAATCCTAGGGAAATTTCTGGCGCACGAAAAAGGAGCTGCCGCAGATGCAGCAGCTCCCGCCAAGTTCGAAACTCAGTGCTTGCCGTAGCGCTTGTTGAACTTCTCGATACGACCGCCCGCCTGGACGTCACGCTGACGACCCGTGAAGAACGGATGGCACTTCGAGCAGACATCGACGCGAAGCTCCGGCTTCGTGGAACCCGTCGTGAACGTGTTGCCGCAACCGCAGATGACCTTCGCCTCATAGTATTTCGGATGGATGTCTTTCTTCATTTCTCTTTACACCTCGCTTTTCCCCAAAGACTGGGAATAGGATACAAGAGAGCTCTGCGCCCCCTTGGCTCTGACCTAGCTTCCCGTTTTGGGGAATAGCCAGTCGGTAACTGGAACCAGACGTCAGTACGTCCAGTACGCGAAATAGTATAGCACAATGGAGGGAGGCTTGCAAGGAAAAGTGATGAAAAAAGACAACGTTTCTTTTCATCGTCCCAACAGGCAGTTGCATGAACCCCTGTGATGGCTTAAAATAAGGATAGAAATCCATCTCGTCATAAAGGAGGCGTATCGACATGAAACGAAAACTTCGCAAGCTCATGACGCCGTTCGAGGCGTTCTTGACCTGGGAGGCGGGGAGTGGCGTGATCTTGCTGGCGAGTGCGATCGTCGCGCTCGTGCTCGCGAATTCGCCGCTCGGGCCTGCGTATGAGCATCTGCTCCATACAGAGATCGGCATCGGCAGCGGAGACTTCCGGCTCGAGATGAGTCTCGTTCACTGGGTCAACGACGGCCTCATGACGGTGTTTTTCTTCGTCATCGGGCTCGAAATCAAACGCGAATTCCTCTATGGCGAGCTGCGCACGAAGTCGGCCATGGTGCTACCGGTCTGCGCCGCGCTCGGCGGCATGATCGTGCCAGCACTCCTCTATTCGCTCATCAATCTCGGTGCGCCGACATCTGGTGGCTGGGGTATCCCGATGGCGACGGACATCGCGTTCGCGCTCGGCATCATGACACTCGCAGCAGGCAGTGCGCCTGTCGGCCTCGTCGTATTCCTGACGGCGCTTGCCATCGTCGATGATCTCGGCGCCATCATCGTCATCGCGCTGTTTTATAGTAGCGATGTCTCGATCGCCGCACTCGGTATCGGCCTCGCGTTCCTTGCGGGCGCATTTTTGCTGTCGCGTCTACGCGTGCAAGCGCTCCCCGCTTATCTCGTACTCGGCCTCGGCGCTTGGCTCGCCTTCCTCGCGTCCGGCATTCATCCGACGATCGCCGGTGTCGTACTCGGTTGCGCCATCCCCGCAACAGCCAGCCTCGACGACGATGTCCTGCACGATGAAAGCCATCCAAAAGAAGCAGACCATCACGGCTCACTCCTTCACCGACTCGAAGAAGCGCTCGAACCGTGGTCAGCCTACGTCATCATGCCGATCTTCGCCCTCGGGAACGCAGGCGTCAGCATCTCGGGTGCAAGCCTTGATTTCACATCGCCGCTCTTCCTTGGCATCGCGGCTGGCCTCGTCATCGGCAAACCGCTCGGCATCTTTGGCAGCGTGCGCATCCTCACGAAACTCACAGGAGCACCGTTACCAGGCGGTGCAAGCGCGGGGCAAGCGCTATCGGCGGGAACGCTCGGCGGCATCGGATTCACGATGAGCATCTTTATCGCGACACTGGCATTTCCTGAGGCAGAGACGCTCGCGGCAGCAAAATTAAGCATCTTGACGGCGTCAGTCGTCGCGGGAGCGCTCGGAGCTACGATGTTCCAGATTGCGAAGAAATAACTAGGAGGTCTTTCCATTGTCTGATTTCACCATCCGCGTCGCCCGTCCGCAGGACGCGCGACAGCTTGCCGCCGTCTATGCTCCTTATGTCAAACAGACAGCCATTTCCTTTGAGATCACCCCGCCGACAGCCACAGCGATGCTACGGCGTATGGACGACATCCTGCACCGCTATCCGTATCTCGTCGCTGAGCAGGACGGCCGCGTGCTCGGCTTTGCCTACGCACATCCGTTCATCGGTCGCGCCGCCTATGACTGGTCGGTCGAGACGACGATTTACCTCGCTATGGACGAACGCCACAAAGGCCTCGGTGGTGCACTTTACCGAAAACTCGAAGACATCCTGCGCGCGCAAGGCGTGCTGAATCTCAATGCCTGCATCGCTTGCCCGAAGGGCCAAGATGACGAGCACCTCACCTACAACAGCGTTGATTTCCATAAACATCTCGGCTTTGCCTGGGTCGGTCTGTTCCACGATAGCGGCTACAAGTTCGGCCGCTGGTACGACATGTGCTGGATGGAGAAGATCCTCGGGCAGCACACCACGCCCGCGACACCGATCACACCCTTCCCCGAAGTCCGCAAAACCTTCGATCTCTGATCCCCTCCTCCCCCTGTACACTGCCCGCGGACACGCGCCTGACGCCCTTCGGACGCGTGTCCTTTTCATTGACAAAGCACGACGCATGATGGTATCATAGGAAAGGGAATATCATAAGCTTTCTCCAAACTCAAGATGACGGATGATCCGCCATTTGAGTTCTTTTTTCGTGTCTTGGCGGCGACGCGCCGCGAGATGTCTTGAAGGAGGAACCACGTACATGATCGAACGTTACACCCGCCCAGAAATGGGCCACCTCTGGTCCATCGAGAACGAATGGCAGCAGATCCTCAACGTCGAGATGGCCGCCTGCGATGCGATGGCAGAGCTCGGAGAGATCCCGAAAGAAGCCGCGAAGAACATCCGCGCCAAGGCTGCGTTCGAAGTCGACCGCATCCACGAGATCGAGTCGGTCACGCACCACGACATCATCGCGTTCCTCACGAACGTCGCCGAGCACGTCGGCGATGACTCCAAATACGTCCACAAAGGCCTGACGTCGAGCGACGTCAAGGACACGGCCTACTGCATGATGATGCGCGACTCCTGCGACATCCTCATCAAAGATATGAAAGCCTTCCTCGAAGTGCTGCGCCGCCGCGCCGTCGAGTTCAAGCACACGCCGTGCATCGGCCGCACGCATGGCATCCATGCCGAGCCGATGACATTCGGCCTGAAGCTGCTCTTGTGGAGCGCCGAGATCGAGCGCGACATCGACCGCCTCGAGCATGCGAAGAAGACGGTCTCCGTCTGCAAGCTCTCCGGCGCTGTCGGCACGTACTCGAACATCGATCCGAAAATCGAGGAAATGGTCGGCAAGACGCTCGGCCTCACGCCCGTGCGCCTCGCAACGCAGGTCATCCAGCGCGACCGCCACGCGGAATTCGTGACGACGATCGCGATCTGCTCGTCGACACTCGAAAAGATCGCAACGGAAGTCCGCAACCTCCAGCGCACGGACATCCGCGAAGCCGAGGAATATTTCTCCCCCGGCCAGAAGGGCTCCTCTGCGATGCCACACAAGCGCAACCCGATCAACTGCGAGCGCATCAGCGGCATGGCGCGCCTGAACCGCGGCAACGCCGTCGCGGCGCTCGAAGACATCACGCTCTGGCATGAGCGCGACATCTCCCACAGCTCCGTCGAGCGCGTCATTCTGCCGGATTCGTCCATCAACCTCGACTACTGCACGGCAAAGCTCACGGACATCATCGACAAGCTGCTCGTGTATCCAGAGAAGATGCTCCACGACATGGAGCGCACGGGCGGCCTCATCTACAGCCAGCGCATCCTTCTCTCCGTCGTCGACAAGGGCGTGCTGCGCGAGGACGCGTACAAGTGGGTGCAGCGCAACGCCATGAAGCGCTGGATGGAAGGCCAGGACTTCCGCACGAGCGTCGAAAACGATCCCGACATCACGAAGTACCTCAGCAAAGAAGAAATCGACAACTGCTTCGATTACCAGTACTTCCTCCGCAACGTCGATATGATTTTCGAGCGTTTCGGCCTGTAATCGAATTTTTGAACCTACATCAAAAGGAGTTTTCACTATGTCTACTGTCGTAGTAACCGGTACCCAGTGGGGCGACGAGGGCAAGGGCAAGATCGTCGACTACCTCGCGCAGCAGGCGGACATCGTCGTGCGCTATCAGGGCGGCAGCAATGCCGGCCACACCGTCGTCGTCGATGGCGAGGCGTACAAGCTGCGCCTCATGCCGTCCGGCATCCTCTACAAAGGCTCTCTCTGCATCGTCGGCAACGGCGTCGCCTTTGACCCAAAAGTCATGCTCGAAGAAATGGACGGCATGGCAAAGCGCGGCATCGACCTCTCCAGCATCCGCATCTCGAACCGCGCCCATGTCGTGTTGCCGTACCACTGCCTGATGGACGGCCTCGGCGACGACGCGCGCGGCAAGAGCAAAGTCGGCACGACGCACCGCGGCATCGGCCCTTGCTACATGGATCGCGACAACCGCATCGGCATCCGCGTCTGCGACTTCATCGACAAAGAAGAATTCGCCAAGCGCCTCAAAGAGAACCTCGCACTCAAGAACCGTGAGCTCAAACTCCTCTACGACCACGAGCCGCTCGACTACGACGAGATGCTGAAAGAATACGAAGGCTATGCTGACCGCCTGCGCCCGTACGTCTGCGACACGATCGCCCTGCTGAACGACGAAATCAACGCCGGCAAGAAAGTCCTGTTCGAGGGTGCGCAGGCCACGATGCTCGACATCGACTACGGCACGTACCCGTACGTCACGGCCTCGCACCCGATCTCGGGCGGCGTCGGCGTTGGCGCTGGTGTCGCGCCGAAGAAGATCGACAAGGTCGTCGGCATCGTCAAAGCGTACTGCACGCGCGTCGGCGAAGGCCCGTTCCCGACGGAGCAGCTGAACGCCATCGGCGACAAGATCCGCGAGGAAGGCCACGAGTACGGCGTCGTCACGGGCCGCCCGCGCCGCACGGGCTGGCTCGACGCCTGCGTCGTCCGCTACGCCGGCCTGCTCTCCGGCATCGACTACATGGCCGTCACGCGCCTCGACATCCTCGACAGCTTTGACGAAATCAAGATGTGCACGGGCTACAAGTATCAGGGCAATCTCCTCAACGAAATCCCCGCGAGCCTCAAAGTCCTCGCCGACGTCGAGCCGGTCTATGAGACGTTCGAAGGCTGGAAGACGGACATCACGAACGTCCGCAAGTACGAAGACCTCCCCGAGAAAGCGAAGAAATACCTCGAGCGCATGGCCGAAGTCACGGGCATCGCCCTCGGCATCGTCTCCGTCGGCCCGAACCGCGACGAGACCATCGTCATCGCGAAAGATATCTTTTGAGCCACGACAAAACCATAACGCGTATCATAAAGGCGCCGCACGAACTGCTCGTGCGGCGCCTTTATGGTGTAAGTGCCTAATAACATGACGTACCCAAACGCAGAAAAATCCCCATCGACACCTAAACGGCGTATCGATGGGGATGGGATTCACGCTTTGCAGTTGTCTTGTGCCCCATTGCTCCACGGC
>JAXGCE010000054.1:0-46593 GCA_034186105.1 Selenomonadaceae bacterium | reverse complement strand
TCGTTGTCGGGATGTGGCACAGTTTGGTAGCGCGCTTCGTTCGGGACGAAGAGGCCGCAGGTTCGAATCCTGTCATCCCGACCATTGATGACAACAGAGACCAGCTTGATGAAATATCGGGCTGGTCTTTTCTTATGCCCGATTTCTGTGGTATAATGTTTTCGTTTTTGAAAAGCAAACAGGAGGTCTTTTTTTTATGAAGATCAATGAAGTATATCACGGTTTCCGCCTGCAGCGCGTCGAAGAGGTGCCCGAGGCATCCGTCACGGCGCATGTCTTCGAGCATGAAAAGAGCGGTGCGCGCCTGCTGTACCTCGAGACGACGGATGACAACAAAGTGTTTTCCATCTCGTTTCGCACGCCGCCGACGGACGACACGGGCGTCGCGCACATCGTCGAACACTCGACGCTCTGCGGCTCGCGCAAGTACCCGCTGAAAGAGCCGTTCGTCGAACTCGTCAAAGGCAGCCTCAACACGTTCCTCAACGCCATGACGTACCCGGATAAGACGATGTACCCCGTGGCGAGCCGCAACGACAAAGACTTCCAGAACCTGATGGACGTCTACCTCGATGCCGTGTTTTATCCTGACATGCGGCAGAACCCGCAGATCCTCATGCAGGAGGGCTGGCACTACGAAGTCGAGGACCAGGACGCACCGCTGCGCTATAGCGGCGTCGTCTACAATGAGATGAAAGGCGCGCTCTCGGCCCCGGACGACCTGCTCGAGAGTCGCATCCTGCAGTCTCTGTACCCGGACACGACGTACCACTACGAATCCGGCGGCGAGCCGGCGGCCATCCCGCGGCTCACGCAGCAGATGTTCTGCGATTTCCATGCGAAATACTACCATCCGTCGAACAGCTACCTCTTCCTCTACGGCGACCTGGACATCGACGAAAAACTCGCGTACCTCGACCGCGAATACCTCTCGCAGTTCGACCGCATCCCCGTGCCGTCCCATATCGCGACGCAGCCGCCGTTCGCGGCGCTCCAGCGCGTCGCGCGCACGTATCCCATCGGGGCAGAGGAGGACCCGATGGAAAAGACGTTCCTCGCGCTCAACTGGATGGTCGGCGAGGCGAAAGACGCCGAGACCATGACGGCGCTCGAGATCCTCGAACACGCGCTCTTGCGCACGCAGGCCGCGCCGCTGCGCAAAGTCCTGCTCGACGCGAAGCTCGGCAAAGACGTCGATTCCGAATTCGAAAACGACCTCATGCAGCCGTTTTTCTCCATCATCATCAATAACTCCGAGGCCGACCGCGCCGAGCGCTTCCGTGACCTTGTGATGAAGACGCTCCAGGACCTCGCCGACCATGGCCTCGATCGCACGCTCATGGAAGCATCGCTGAACCTCTACGAGTTCAAGCTGCGTGAGGCGGACTTTGGCAGCGCGCCCAAAGGCCTCATCTATAACATCCGCTGCATGAAGAGCTGGCTCTACGACGGCGATCCGACGTCGTACCTCTACTACGAAGACCTGCTCCAGAAACTCCGCAAAGGCCTCGACACCGGCTATTTTGAACGCCTCATCCGCACGTACTTCCTCGAAAACCCGCATGCGACGCTGCTGACGCTCGCGCCGTCGACGACGATGGCCGCTGAAAAAGAGCAGGCCATGCAGCAGGAGCTCGCCGCCCGCCGCGCAAACATGAGCGACGAGGACATCCAAGGCGTCATCGCCGCGACAAAGGCACTCAAACAGCGCCAGCAGACGCCCGACAGCCCGGAAGCCCTCGCGAAGATCCCCGTGCTCGCGCGCGAAGACATCCGCAAGGAGCCGTACGATCTGCCGCTCACGGTCAAGGAGCAGGGCGGCGTCACGCTCCTCGAAAGCGACGTGCCAGCGCATGGCATCGCCTACCTGCAGTTCTTTTTCGACGCGAGCGCCGTGCCGCAGGCCGACCTGCCGTACGCGTACCTCCTCTGCGCGCTGCTCGGCAGCGTCGACACGCAGACGCACGGCTACATGGACCTCGCGAACCTCACGAACCTCCACACCGGCGGCATCGGCTTCGACCTCGCGGCCTACACGAAAGCGGACGCGCCCGAGAGCTTCCTGCCGAAATTCAAAGTGCAGGCCAAAGTCCTCACGAAGAAGCTGCCGCAGCTCTTCCATCTCCTGAAAGACATCTGCACGCAGAGCGTCTTTACGGATAAAAAGCGCATCCGCGAGCTCCTCGAACAGGAACAAGTCTCCATCGAACTCAGCATGCAGCGGAGCGCGCACCAGATCGTCGCCGCGCGCATCGCGGCCGCGTTCACGAAAGCGGCGGCCTACGCCAATGAAGGCGGCCTGCCGTACTACGACTTCGTCAAAGCGTTCCTCCAGGACTTCGATGCCTCGTTTCCCAAGCTCCAGGACGCGACAAAGCGCCTGCTGCCGCGCCTCTTCCATGCCTCCGGCCTCATCGTCAGCATCTCGGCCGAAGCAGGGGACCTGGCCGCCGTCGAGCAGCAGATCGCCGCGTTCGTGCCGTGCCTCGCGCAGGAGAAGTACGCTGAGGAGCCCTACACGTTCCCGCTCCAGAAATCAAAAGAAGGCCTGCTGTCGTCGAGCCAAGTGCAGTACGTCGGCAAAGGCGCGAACTTCCGCCAGCTCGGCTACGACTACACGGGCTCCATGCATGTCCTCGAGACGCTGCTGCGCTACGGCTACTTCTGGACGAAGATCCGCGTGCAGGGCGGTGCCTACGGCGCGTTCACGAGCTTCAAGCGCAACGGCACGCTGTACTTTGGCTCGTACCGCGACCCGAACCTCCAGGAGACGCTCGATGTCTTTGACGGCACGGCTGACGTCGTCAAAAATTTCTCCGCCGACGACCGCGAGATGACGAAAGCCGTCATCGGCACGATGAGCGGCATCGACATGCCGCTGACGCCGCGCGCGAAAGGCGCCGCTGCCGCCGAATGCTACCTGCGTGGCATCACATACGCCGACCGCCAAAAGACGCGCAGCGAGATCCTCGGCACACAGCCGAGTGACATCCGCGCCCTCGCGCCCGTCATCGCCGCCGCCATGAACGAGGACGCGATCTGCGTCTTCGGCGGCGAAGCGAAGCTCCAGGAAAACGCGGCGCTCTTTGACCATCTGACGCGCGTCATGGACTGACTTTTCATTGACTTTACGGAGTTGTCATGCAATAATAAAGAAGATTGTTTTGACGTTTTAGGGGAGGGCTTTTTCGTGAAAAAAGAAATCTTTACGGGCGCAGGCGTCGCCCTCATCACGCCGTTCACCGAAGATGGCATCAACTACGAGGAATTCGCGCGCCTCATCGACGACCAGATCGCCGCTGGCACGGACGCCATCGTCGTCGCGGGCACGTCGGGCGAAGCGGCGACGATGCCCGATGCCGAGCACCGCGCGGCCATCAAGTTCGCCTGCGAGCAGGCCAAAGGCCGCGTCCCCGTCATCGCGGGCACGGGCTCGAACGACACATCGTACGCCATCGACCTCTCGAAATACGCCGAAAGCGTCGGCGCGGACGCCCTGCTCGTCGTGACGCCGTACTACAATAAATGCACGCAAAAAGGCCTCGTCGCGCACTACACGGCCATCGCCGACAGCGTGAACATCCCGATCATCCTCTACGACGTGCCGTCGCGCACGGGCGTCGCTATCGCGACGGAGACGTACGCCGCACTCGCAAAGCATCCGAACATCGTCGCCGTCAAAGAAGCGAATGGCGACCTCTCGAAGATCCTGCGCCTGCGCGCAGCCGTCCCCGAGCTCACGGTCTACTCCGGCAACGACGACCAGATCGTGCCGATCCTCGCGCTCGGCGGCAAAGGCGTCATCTCCGTCCTCTCAAACGTTGCGCCAAAAGACACGCATGACATGTGCCAATTCTATTTCGACGGCAAGGTCGAGGAAGCAGCGAAGCTCCAAATCGCCTACAGCGACCTCATCGACGCGCTGTTCTGCGAAGTGAACCCGATCCCCGTCAAAACGGCCATGCGCCTCAAAGGCTACGCCGCCGGCCCGCTGCGCATGCCGCTCAGCGAGATGAGCGAGGAGCATCTCGCACAGCTCAAAGCCGCCCTCAAAAACCATAAACTGATCTAACACCGAAGCCCCCTCTTCGAGGGTAATGTCATTAAGTTAAACACAGAGGCCAGCAAACTTCTGCCTCCCTCACAGAGGGAGGGGGACCGCGTTAGCGGTGGTGGGTGTGTCGAAGGTAGGTTCTGCCTCGATACACCCTACTGTTTTTGAAAGGGGAATCACACTTCATGCATGGCGTTTTTGACATCGTCGGCCCCGTCATGATCGGGCCGTCGAGCTCCCATACGGCCGGTGCCGTGCGGCTCGGCCTCATGGCGCGCCAAGTGCTCGGCGAAGTGCCCGTGCGCGCCGACATCGACCTCGCGGGGTCGTTTGCGCAGACGTATCGCGGCCACGGCACGGACAAAGCCCTCGTCGCCGGCATCCTCGGTTTCCGCCAAGACGACGAACGCATCCGCGACGCACTCGCCATCGCGGAGCGCCAAGGCCTCGACGTCCACTTCCAGCCCGTCCAGCTCCAAGACGCGCACCCGAACACGGCCATCATCCGCCTCATCGGCGTCACGGGCCGCCTCGCGCGCATCCGCGGTGCGTCCGTCGGCGGCGGCAACATCCTCGTCACGAACATCGACGGCTACGAAGTCGAGCTCTCGGGCGCCTATCCGGCCCTCATCGCCATCCACCGCGACCGCCCCGGCGTCGTCGCGCAGGTCACGCAGATCCTCTCGCGCTACGAAGTCAACATCGCGTTCATGCGTGTCAGCCGCCAGAACCGCGGCGAGACGGCCATGATGATCATGGAACTCGATGACGTGCCCGCCGACGAAGTCGTCGAAGAATGCCAAGAAGTCTGCGACGTCGAGCATGCCTTCAGCATCCCGGCGATCGGCTGACAGGGGAGGAGACATGATACAATTCAACACCGTCGCGGAACTCATCAAGCTCGCCGAAGAAAAAGAGCTCCAGGTCCACGACATCGTGCTCGCGCGCGAAATGCATGATACGCAGCGGCCCAAGCAGGCCATCGTCTGTGACATGCAGCGCAACTGGGCCGTCATGCAAGCCGCCATCAAGCGCGGCATCGAAAACGAAGAACACTCCGTCAGCGGCCTGACGGGCGGGGACGCAGAAAAAATCTACGAACACCGCACCGATGGCTACCTCGGGGCCGCTGCGCTCTCCGCCGCCGCCTACGCCGTCGGCGTCAGCGAAGTCAACGCCGTCATGGGCCGCATCGTCGCCTGTCCGACGGCCGGCAGCTGCGGCATCGTGCCGGCAGCGCTCTACGCGGCCCGCGAGCAGCGCCACGTGCCAGACGAAGCCATCGTCGGCGCCCTCTTCACGGCCGCCGGCATCGGCATGGTCATCGACCAAAACGCCTCGATCGCCGGCGCTGAGGGCGGCTGCCAGGCCGAATGCGGCGCGGCGGCCGGCATGGCAGCGGCCGCGCTCGTCGAACTCGCTGGCGGCACGCCGCGCGAGGTCGGCAACGCCTGCGCGCTCGCCATCAAGAACCTCCTCGGCCTCGCCTGCGACCCCGTCGCCGGCCTCGTCGAAGTGCCGTGTGTCAAGCGCAACGGTTTTTGCACCGTCCACGCCATGCTCGCAGCCGACATGACGCTCGCGGGCGTCACGTCCGTCATCCCCGTCGACGACGTCATCCTCGCGCTCGACACGATCGGCCACTCCATGCCCCACAGCATCCGCGAGACCGCAAAAGGCGGCCTCGCCGCGACCCCGACCGGCAAAGCCATTGTCCGCCGCATCTACCCGCAATAAAAAAAGAAATTCGCCCCCGTCAGCAGGATTTTCTTGCGCGATGGCGAATAGAAAAGAGAAAGGTATTAAAACAGAAGATAAAGGAGAGTCTTATCTATGAAGAAACTCATGCGTCTCGTGTTCGTCCTCTGCCTGCTCGTGTTCGGCACGCAGGTCGCGTTCGCGAACTCGGACAAAGTGACGATCCTCGAAGGCGCTGACATCACGGGCATCCACCGCCTCGCGCTTGCCAAGCCGCTTTACCTGCCGTCGGACACGCTCGCGCCGACGATGGACCAGCTCATCCAGATCGAAGCCGATGCCAGCAAGGTCGCGCGCATGTACGTCATCCCGTACACGACGGCGACGGAAAGCATCCAAACGGACACGAAGGTTGACATCACGGCCCTCGACCGCCGCCAGGCCGCGAAGGTCTTCAAAGAGAACGCCGCAAAATACGCGGACGCCTATGTCGTACTGACCGTCGCGAACGACAGCCGCACGTCGTTCTTCTTTGACGTCTACAAAGCCGGCACGAACGAACTCCTCTACACGTATCAGATCCAGGCCAACCGCTCGGAGAAGGATAACGTTTCCACGTATCAGAACTTCTGCGAGCAGTTCTACAAGAACTTCGAGCGCTCCATCACGGAACAGCAGAAAGACAACAGCAAAAAGAAGTAACCGAAAAGGGCGATTGCAGCATCCGTCTGCAATCGCCCCTTCTTATACCTGCATCGCCCCACGTTCAAGCAAGCCCCCCTCACTCCCTCGTCCGCGCCAGCGTGATCGGCTTGATCTTCGCGTCCTCGGCGAGCTCCTCTGTGATATACCCCGCGCTGACCATGGCGTCGAGTACGACGAACTGCCGCTTCTTCGCCATCATGAAATCCTCGTACGGCGAGTAGACAGACGGCGCATTCGGCAAGCCTGCGAGCATGGCGGCCTCCGGCAGCGCGAGGTCTTTTGGCGCCTTGCCAAAGAACCCATCCGCCGCCGCACCGATGCCGTAGTAGCCCGATCCATAGTAAATCGTGTTGAGGTAGAGCTCGAGGATCTCATCTTTCGAGTAATTCGCCTCCATGTCGAGCGACAGCAGCAGCTCCTCGACCTTGCGCCCGAACGTCCGCTCGTGCGACAGGAACAAATTTTTGACGAGCTGCTGCGTGATCGTGCTCGCGCCCTCCTCGATCTCGCCGTACTGCAGGTTCACGAGCGACGCGCGCGCGACGCCCGTCACGTCAAATCCGTGGTGTTCATAGAAGCGCCGATCTTCGACGGCCACGACGGCATCCTTGAGGTTTTGCGGGATCTTGTCGATCGTCACGTAGCCGTCTTTTTCGATGCGGCTGTTGACGGCGCGCCGCAAAAACACGAGGCGGCTCAGGCGGTCGACGTTGCTGATGGGCGCGTCGCTCGTCTGGTAGCCCGATGGCAGCTGCCGCTCGAGTTTTGGCAAGAAATCGCCGATGCCCTGCCACGTGCGTGGCAAGAAAATATTGCCGCCGCCCGCGAGCAGGAACGTGCAGCTGAAGACCAGGAAGAGAAATGCGAGAAAGCGCAACGGGCGAAAGCCCCGTCGGCGAGCGTTTCGTTTCATGAAATGACTCCTTTCGGAAAACTCGTTCCATTATACCATAGAGGGGCCTGCAGAAAAAATTTTTCCTGGATACAAAAAACACTTGCATTATTATGCAAGAAAGTCGTATAATTATAAGCATCAATTCGAACGGGCCTTGGTCATAGCGCACAAACCGCACAAAGGCCCGGAGGAGGGAACCGTATGACGGCAAAAACAGTCAGCGTCCTCGGCGCGACCGGGTACGCAGGGGCCGAGCTCCTGCGCATCCTCTACAACCATCCGCAGGCCGACGTCGTCCACATCACGTCCGAGAGCCACACAGGCGAGCCGATCGCCGCGCTCTACCCGCATCTGCGAGGCCTGTACGACATGACGCTCGAGAGCATGAAGGACATCGAGGCCATCGGCAAGGGCAGCGATTTCGTCTTCATCGGCCTGCCGCACGGCCACGCGATGGAAGTCGGCAAAGCGCTCCGCGATCTTCCGACGCGCATCATCGACCTCGGCGCGGATTTCCGCTTTGCTGACCCGGACGTCTACGAAGCGTGGTATCACGTCGAGCATACGTACCGCGACGCCCCGCGCGTCTATGGCCTCGCCGAACTGAACCGCGCCGCCATCCAGAACGCGAAGATCATCGGCAATGCCGGCTGCTTCACGACGGCCAGCATCCTCGCGCTCGCGCCGCTCGCCGCCGCGCACCTCATCGACACGAAAAGCATCATCGTCGACGCGAAATCCGGCGTCACCGGGGCGGGCAGGGGACCGAAGCTCGCGAACCACTTCCCGGAGCTCTACGACAACTTCCGCGCCTACAACGTCGCGCATCACCGACACACGCCGGAAATCGAGCAGGCCATCGCCGAACTCGCCGACGAAGAGACACTCATCAACTTCACGCCACACCTCGTCCCGATGGGACGCGGCATCCTCGCGACGTGCTACGCCGACCTCAAAGATGGCGCGACGTCCGAACTCGTCGATGCCGCGTATGAAAAGCTCTACGGCAAGGAATTCTTCATCCGCCTGCTCGGACGAAATGGCTACCCGTCGACAAAAGACGTGCGCGGCTCGAACTACTGCGACATCGCCTGGCACATTGACGAACGCACGCACCGCGTCATCGCGCTCTCGGCCATTGACAACCTCGTCAAAGGCGCGGCCGGCCAAGCCGTCCAAAACTTCAACATCGCCTGCGGCTTCGATGAAAAAACGGCGCTCGACGTCGTCCCCATGTATCCTTGAACACCCCCAGTCAGCTTCGCTGACAGCCCCCTCAGGGAGGGGGCCTAGGGAAAAATAGGAGGTTCCCATATGTTCTCAGAAAAAAATGCAAAACTCGGCGTCACGTTCCCGAAAGGCTTCACGGCTGCTGGCGTGAAGGCCGGCATCAAGAAGAGCGGCAACCCTGACCTCGCCGTCATCTACACGAAGACCGAGGCCGCCGTCGCCGGCACGTTCACGCAGAACCAGGTCGCGGCCGCGCCGGTCTATGCATCGAAGAAAGTCGTCGCATCGGGCACGGCGCATGCCGTCGTCTCGAACTCCGGCTGCGCCAATGCCTGCACGGGCGCGCAGGGCGATGCGGACGCCAAGAAGACGCAGGAAGTCGCGGCCGCTGCACTCGGCTGCGATCCACTCGATGTCATCGTCGGCTCGACGGGCGTCATCGGCGTGCCTCTGCCGATGGAAAACGTGGAAGCAGGCGTCAAGCAGGCCGTCAGCGAACTCGACCCGAACGGCAGCGAAGCGGCCGCGAACGCCATCATCACGACGGACACGCACACGAAATCCTGCTCGACGGCCATCACGATCGGCGGCAAAGAAGTCCGCTTCGGCGCCATCGCCAAAGGCTCTGGCATGATCCGTCCGAACATGGCGACGATGCTCTGCTACATCACGACGGACCTCGCCATCGACCAGAAACTGCTGCAGGAAGCGCTGTCGACCGTCGTCGAGACGACATTTAACATGATTTCCATCGACGGCGACATGAGTACGAACGACATGGTCATCGTCCTCGCGAACGGCGAAGCCGGCAACGCGAAAATCACGGAGAAGGGCGCAGACTACGACAAAGTCGTCGAGACGCTGCACGCCATCTCGGAAGGCATGGCCGAGCGCATCGCGTCCGATGGCGAAGGCGCGACGAAGTTCCTGAAGATCCACGTCCACGGCACGAAGTCGTTTGCAGACGCCAAGACCGTCGGCATGGCCGTCGCGAACAGCCCACTCGTCAAGACGGCATTCTTTGGCGAAGACCCGAACTGGGGTCGCGTCATCTGCGCCGTCGGCTACGCTGGCGTGCCGATGGACCCCGAGAAAACGGTCGTCTCGTTTGGCGGCATTCCCGTCTACACACATGGCGTCGGCGCTGGCGCGGACAAAGACGCGCTCGCGAAAGCCATGGCCGAGCATGACATCGTCATCGACATCGACCTCGCGGACGGCCCGGAGGAAGCCACGGTCTTCTCGTGCGACTTCTCGTACGAGTACGTCAAGATCAACGGCGAGTACCACACCTGATCGGAGGCGCATCCCATGTTCAGCTCCGAAGACAAGGCGGCGATCCTCGTCGAGGCGCTGCCGTACATCCAGGAATTTTACGGCAAGACCGTCGTCATCAAATACGGCGGCAACGCCATGGTCAGTGATACGCTGAAAGAAAACGTCATGGAGGACATCGCGCTGCTGAAATACGTCGGCGTGCGCCCCGTCATCATCCACGGCGGCGGCCCCGAGATCACGGGCTTCCTCAAAAAAGTGGGCAAGGAGACGTCGTTCGTCTCCGGCCTGCGCGTGACGGACGAAGAAACGGTCGAAATCGCCGAAATGGTACTGGACGGCAAAGTCAACTCCGAAATCGTCAACCTCCTGAACCACCGCGGCGTCAAGGCCGTCGGCATCTCTGGAAAGGACGCGGGCCTGATCCGCGCGAAGAAAAAGCTCGCGACCGTCTACGATGGCGACGACAAAAAGAAAGTCGACATCGGCTACGTCGGTGAGGTCTCAGACGTCGACACCGGCATCCTCGACGACCTTCTGGAAGGCGGCTACATCCCCGTCATCGCGCCGATCGGCGTCGACGAAGACGGCATGAGCTACAACATCAACGCCGACTACGTCGCGGCTGAAATCGCCGGCGCGCTGCATGCCGAGAAGCTGCTGCTCCTCACGGACATCGAAGGCGTCTACAAGGACTACCACGATAAAACCACGTTCCTCTCGACGCTGACACAGGGAGAAGCGCGCGACTACATCCAGGACGGCACGATCTCTGGCGGCATGATCCCGAAGATCGAAGCCTGCCTGCGCGCCCTCGACGTCGGTGCCGGCAAAGCCCACATCATCGACGGCCGCCTGCCGCACGCGATCCTCTTAGAACTCTTGACATCGAAAGGCATCGGCACCCAAGTAGAAAGGTGATTCCATGACAGAAGCAGACCAAAAAATTTTCGCAGAAGACCAGGGCGCGTACCTCCCGGTCTTCTCGCGTTACCACATCGTCCTCGACCACGGCGACGGCGCGTATGCCTACGACATCGACGGCAACAAATACCTCGACTTCCTCGGCGGCATCGCCGTCAACGTCCTCGGCCACGCCTATCCGCCGCTCGTGAGGGCCATTTCCGAGCAGGCGGGCAAGATGATCCACTGCTCGAACCTCTACTACACGCAGGCGCAAGCCGATGCCGCCGCAAAACTCGTAAAACTCTCCGGCCTCGGCAAGGCGTTTTTCGGCAACTCCGGCGCCGAGGCGAACGAAGGCGCCATCAAGGTCGCGCGCAAGTACGCGCACCAGACGGACCCCGAGAAATCGCAGATCATCACGGCCTGGAACAGCTTCCACGGCCGCACGATCGCGACGCTGACGGCCACAGGCCAGCCGCATTACCACGAAGGCTTCGGCCCGCTCCCGGATGGTTTCGACTACGTCCACTATAACGACCTCGCGGAACTCGAATCCAAGATGAGCGACAAGACGTGCGCCGTGCTGCTCGAGACGATCCAGGGCGAAGGCGGCGTCTACACGCCGGCGCCCGGCTACCTCGAAGGCGTGCGCGCGCTCTGCGACAAATACCACGCCCTGCTGATTTTTGACGAAATCCAGGCGGGCATCGGCCGCAGCGGCAAGTTCTTCGCCTATGAGAAATACGGCGTGAAGCCTGACATCGTCACGCTCGCGAAAGGCCTCGCCGGCGGCGTGCCGATCGGCGCATTCATCACGACGGACGAAGCGGCGAGCGCCATGAAGCCCGGCGACCACGGCACGACATTCGGCGGCAACCCGCTCGCCTGCGCCGCGGCCAACGTCGTCCTCGACACCGTGCCGCAGCCAGACTTCCTCGCCCATGTCGAGCAGGTTGGCAGCTATTTCAAGGCGAAGCTCGTAGAGCTCCAAGAGAAGTATCCGAGCCTCATTCAGGACGTCCGCGGCACAGGCCTGATCCTCGGCGCCGAACTCACGCGCCCCGGCCGCGACATCGTCAACGACGTCCTCGCGAAAGGCGCCATCATCAACTGCACAGCAGGGAACGTCCTACGCTTCATCCCGCCGCTCATCATCACAGAGCAGCAGGTCGATGCGGTCATCGCGATGATTGACGACGTGTTGCCGAAGTATTGCTAACAAAGGGGGAATTATATTGCTAAAGGGCAAAGATTTACTCTCCATTCACGATTTATCCCTCGACGAGTTCCACGAAATCCTCACGCTCGCCAAGGAACTCAAGGCCATGCAGAAAGCGGGCGTGCAGCACCACATCCTCGCGGGCAAGACGCTCGGCATGATTTTTGAGAAATCGTCGACGCGCACGCGTGTCTCGTTTGAGACGGGCATGTACCAGCTCGGCGGGCAAGCGCTGTTCCTCTCGAACCGCGACCTGCAGCTCGGGCGCGGCGAGCCGATCAAGGACACGGCGCGCGTGCTGTCGCGCTACCTCGACGGCATCATGATCCGCACGTACGGCCACGATCGCGTCGAGGAACTCGCGAAATGGGCGAGCGTCCCCGTCATCAACGCGCTGACGGACCTCCTGCATCCCTGCCAAGTCCTGACGGACCTCCTGACGATCCAGGAGCATAAAGGCAGCCACCTCCAGGACCTCAAGATGGTCTACGTCGGCGACGGCAACAACATGACGAACAGCTACCTCTACGGTGCCGCGAAAGCGGGCATGACGTTCGTCGCGGCCACGCCAGAGGACTACCGCCCCGACCCGACCGTCGTGAAGAACGCGATGGAGGATGCGAAAGAGACGGGCGCACAGCTCTCGCTCATGACCGACCCGCACGAAGCCGTCAAAGACGCCGACATCGTCGTCACGGACACCTGGGCCAGCATGGGGCAGGAAGCCGAGCACGATGCGCGCAAGAAGATTTTCGCGCCGTACCAGGTCAACAAGGAACTCCTCGCGGCCGCCGACAAGCGCGTCATCGTCATGCACTGCCTGCCGGCGTACCGCGGCGAGGAAATCACGGAAGATGTCTTCGAGGCGAACGCCGACGTCATCTTTGACGAGGCGGAGAACCGCCTGCACACGCAAAAAGCCATCATGGCGCTCACGATGGGCGATTGAATAAAAAGAAGAGAGGTTGACAATCATGGCTGACAAAATCAAAAAAGTCGTTCTCGCATATTCCGGTGGTCTCGACACCTCCGTCATCATCCCGTGGCTCAAGGAGCACTACGACGGCTGCGAAGTCATCGCCTGCTGCGCCGATGTCGGGCAGGGCGACGAACTCGACGTCGTCCATGACAAGGCGCTGAAGTCCGGCGCGTCGAAGGTCTACATCGAAGACATCAAAGAAGAATTCCTCAAAGAATACGTCTGGCCGACGCTCAAAGCCGGTGCCGTCTACGAGGACAAGTACCTCCTCGGCACGTCGTTCGCGCGTCCGCTCATCGCGAAGAAGCTCGTCGAAGTGGCGAAAAAAGAAGGCGCGGATGCCATCGCGCACGGCGCGACGGGCAAGGGCAACGACCAGGTCCGTTTTGAACTCACGGTCAAGGCGCTCGCACCGCACATCAAACTGATCGCCCCGTGGCGCGAGTGGGACCTCGACTCCCGTTCCGCAGAGATCGAATACGCGAAGAAGCACGGCATCCCCATCGCGACGGAGAACAAGACGTACTCCATGGACCGCAACATCTGGCACCTCTCGCACGAAGGCTCCGACCTCGAAGACCCGGCGAACGAGCCGCATGATTCCATGTTCCTGATTTCAAAAGCCCCGCAGGAAGCGCCGGACCAGCCGGAGTATGTCACGATCGACTTCGAAAAAGGCGAGCCCGTCGCCGTCAATGGCAAGAAGCTCGGCGCCGTCGAACTGCTGACGGAACTCAACGAAATCGGCGCACGCAACGGCGTCGGCATCGTCGACATCTGCGAGAACCGCCTCGTCGGCATGAAGTCGCGCGGCGTCTATGAGAACCCGGGCGGATCGATCCTCTACTACGCGCATCGCGAACTCGAGTACCTCTGCCTCGACCGCATGACGTACCATTTCAAGCAGCATGTCGGCGTCCGCTTCGGCGAACTCGTCTACGACGGCATGTGGTTCTGCCAGCTGCGCGAGGCGCTGTCGGCCTTCGTTGAAAGCACGCAGCAGACCGTCACGGGCCAGGTCAAACTCAAGCTCTACAAGGGCAACATCATCTCGGCCGGCAGCACGTCGCCATATTCGCTCTACAGCAAGGAATTCGTGACGTTCGAGCATGACGACGTCTACAACCAGGCCGATGCGACGGGCTTCATCAACCTGTTCGGCCTGCCGCTCGAAGTCCGCGCCCTGATGCAGGAGAAGACGAACAAATGAGTGAAGCCATGTGGGGCGGCCGCTTCTCGAAGACCACGGATGAAATGATCAACGAGTTCCAGGCCTCCATCAATTTTGACCAGCGGATGTACCACGAAGACATCCACGGTTCCATCGCGCATGCGAAGATGCTCGCAAAGGTTGGAATCCTCACGGAGGAAGACCTTGACGCCATCGTCAGCGGCCTGCTCGCGATCGAGCAGAAAATCGACGCCGGTGACTTCGATTTCTCCGTCGACCTCGAAGACATCCATATGAACATCGAAAAGCGCCTGACGGAAGCGATCGGCGACGCCGGCGGCCGCCTGCATACGGCGCGCAGCCGCAACGACCAAGTCGCACTCGACACGCATATGTACATCCGCCGAGAGGTCACGGAAGTGCAGAAGGAGATCCAGAATCTCCAGCAGGCGCTCGTCGAAGCGGCCGAGAAATACAGCGATGTGCTCATGCCGGGCTACACGCACCTGCAGCGCGCGCAGCCGATCCTGTTTTCCCATCACCTCATGGCGTACTTCGCGATGCTCGCACGCGACTTCGAGCGCTTTGAGGGCGTGTACCGCCGCGCGGACATCATGCCGCTCGGCGCGGGCGCGCTCGCGGGCACGACGTTCCCGATCGACCGCGATTACGTCGCGGCGCAGCTCCATTTCGAGCGCGTCTACGGCAACAGCCTCGACGCCGTCAGCGACCGCGACTACATCATGGAGTTCCTCGCCGCGGCCTCGATCCTCATGGTGCACCTCTCGCGCCTCTCGGAGGAGACGATCCTCTGGTGTACGCGCGAGTTCCATTTCATCGAGCTCGATGACGCGCACTGCACGGGGTCGTCCATGATGCCGCAGAAGAAGAACCCCGATGTCTCCGAGCTCGTGCGCGGCAAGACGGGCCGCGTCGTCGGCCACCTCATGGCCATGCTCATGGTCGTCAAAGGATTGCCGCTCGCCTACAACAAGGACTTGCAGGAAGACAAGGAAGGCATCTTCGACGCCATCGACACCGTGAAGTTCAGCCTGTCCGTCTACGCGCAGCTCATCCGCGGCATGAAGGTCCACAAAGACGTCATGAAGCGCGCCGTCACGGAAGATTTCTCAAACGCGACGGACCTCGCGGACTACCTCGTCAAAAAAGGCATGCCGTTCCGCAAGGCGCATGCCGTCTCCGGCCAGGCCGTGCACCAGTGTATCGAGCAGGGCAAATACCTCGAAGACATGACGATGGACGAATTCCGCGCACTGTCGCCGCTGTTTGACGACGACATCAAAGACGCCATCCGCCCCGAGACATGCGTCAAGAACCGCAATTCGTTCGGCGGCACGTCGTACGAGCAGGTCAAGCGCCAGATCACGGCCGCGAAGCAGCTGCTCGCGAGCGAAAAAGCCATCGCGACGGAAGCGGAAAACAAGCAACTCTAAGACACAAATCTGAGAAATGCTCTTGATAAAGACCCCCATCTATGCTAGGGTAGAGATATACTACGCGCATAGATGGGAGTCTTTTTCTTTATGATGAAAGCAGGATTCTTTGATATCGATGGCACGCTCCTCAATATCATGAAGCAGCAGACGCACATCACGGAGCGGTCGCGCCGCGCCCTCCACGCGTTGCGCGCCGCTGGCTGCAAGACATTCATCGCCTCGGGGCGGCCGAAAGCCTACCTCGACCCCGAACTCCTCGCCCCGGATCTCTTCGACGGCTATGTCCTGATGAATGGCGCACTCGTCCTCTATGAAGGCCACGTCATCTACCATCAACCGCTGCCGAAGGCCGACGTCCGCGCCATCACGGAGCGCTGCGAAGCGCGCGGCGTCGAGTACATCCTCGAAGGCGCGGAGCATACGTATCTGAAGCGCGACTTCCTCGGCTTCGAGGCATTTTACCAGAGCATCGGCGTCGATACGGATTTCTTCGTGCGCGACTACGACCTCGACACGCTCGAGATCGGCAAGATGGAGTTTTATTCCACGGAGCCCCTGGGCGGCGGCCTGTTTGAGGAGCTGCTGCAGTGGCCAGGCATGACGGGCGTCATGGACCCCTACCACAAGAAGAACCTCGAACTCTACGCCAAAGACATCACGAAGGGCTCCGGCATCCTCCATGCGCTCCAGGCCCTCGACATTCCCGTCGCCGAGAGCTTTGCCTTTGGCGACGGCGTCAACGACATCGAGATGATGCAGACCGTCGGCCTCGGCATCGCCATGGGCAACGCGCGGCCGCAGGTCCAGGACGTTGCAAAAGAAATCGTGCCGAGCGTCGACGACGACGGCGTCGCCTGGGGCATCGAGCACCTGATCTTGAAAGGAGACAGATAACGTGAAAAAGAACATCCTGCGCCTCTGCATGGCGTTGCTGGCAGCGTTCGCGCTGCTCGCATCTGGTTGTGGCGCGCCCAATGCAGGCGGCGGTTCTGGCGCATCGAGCGCCGCGAGTACGGCAAGCAAAGACATGACCGTCCAGATGCTCAATGTCGGGCAGGGCGACTCCATCCTGATAAAGACGGGGGAGCAGACGATCCTCATTGACACGAGCGATGTCGACGAACGCGACAAGTTCAAAAGCGAGCTTCAAAAGGCCGGCGTCAAAAAGATCGACAAAGTCATCCTGACGCATCCGCACGCCGACCATATCGGCGGCATGGACGTGCTGCTCGATGGCGACTACGAGATCGGCACCGTCTACGACAACGGCATGCCGTCGACGTCGAAGCTCTACCTCGGCTACATGAAAAAACTCAAGGCCAAAAACATCGAACACAAGACGCTCAAAGACGGCGATGCCCTCGATTTCGGTAGCGGCGTGAAGTTTGAAGTCCTGAGCCCGACGGCCTCCGTCGTCAAGCAAGGCCAGGCGAAAGGCTACAAGCACGACCCGAACAACGAATCCGTCGTCGGCCGCCTCGTCTACGGCACGTTCACGATGTTATTTACGGGCGATGCGGAAAAAGAGACGGAAGCCGCGATCCTCAAGGCGCACCCTGATGGCGTCAAGAGCCTCGTGTTGAAAGCACCGCATCACGGCAGCCACACGTCATCGTCACCTGCCTACCTCAAGGCCGTGCAACCGGAAGTCTGCCTGATTTCCTGCGGCCAGGGCAACGACTACGGCCACCCGCACAAAGAGACGCTGGCCGCGTACAAAAAGATCAACGCCAAGGTCTACGAAACGGATAAAAACGGCACGATCACCATCACGACGGATGGCAAGACGTACGATGTGAAAGGGGAGCATTGACATGATTTCTGCGTATCTCGACCGATTTGAAGAAGACAAGGCCGTGCTGCTGCTCGGCAACGACATGAAAAAATGCAATTTCCCGCGCGCGTACCTGCCGGACGGCCTCAGCGAAGGCGACTACGTGACGATCGATATCACGTACGACAAGGAAACAACGGAGGCCGCCGAAGCGGAAGCCCAGGCGCTGCTCCACGATGAATAAAGGAAGTTCTAGATCCATGAAAACATGCTGGAAGAAACTGCTCTTTTGGCCGCTTTTGGCCCTGGCGCTGCTGCTCGCCTGCGCCCCGCAGAGTGCGGCGGCGGACGCCGTGCACGAACTCAACTATTTCCAAGCAGAAAAGACGACCGTCGACGGCCAGGAAGGCTGGCACGTCGAACTCGGTGTCAGCGGCTCGGACGTCCGCTACGACATCCAGGAAAAGAGCGTCCTCAAAAAGGAAATCGTGCTCGACCTCGACGACACCGTGCGCGGCCATCTCGCGTCGCATATCAAGCAATCGGGCCCCATCGTCTCGTCCGTTGCCATCGAGCAGGCCGGCGACAAAAAGACCCGCGTGCGCTTTGCGCTGAAACCGGGCATCGGTGACGTCGCGTACCGCGTCACGGAGCTCGCGGCCAACCGCCGCGCGCGCAAGCCGTACCGCCTCGCCATCGACATTTACCAAAAACCCGTCGCACCGCCGGCTGCCTCCGTCGAAAGCGTCGCCGGCCACACGATCGTGCTTGACGCCGGCCATGGCGGCAGCGACACGGGCGCTGTCGGCCCATCCGGCGTGACAGAGGCCTCCGTGACGCTCGCCGTCACGCAAGACCTCCGTGACATCTTGCAGAACTCTGGCGCGCATGTCGCCATGACGCGCGACACGAATGTCGATGTCTATGGCCCGTATGCGACGGATCGCCAAGAGCTGCAGGCGCGCGTCGATGTCGGCGAGCGCACGCCGGGCGCAGAAGTCTTTTTGAGCATCCACTGCAACGCGTTCTCGAACCCGGGCGCGCATGGCATGGAGACGTATTACTACACGTCCGGCGGGCAGGGCGAACGCCTCGCCACGATCCTCAATGAAGAACTCGCCGCTGCGGGCGACCGCTTCAACCGCGGCGTCAAGCAGGCGAATTTCTACGTCATGCGCCATTCCTCGATGCCGGCGTCACTCGTCGAACTCGCGTTCATCACGAACCCGACGGAAGAAGCCCTGCTCGCCGATGAAGATTACCAGAAAAAACTCGCCATGGCGCTCGCCACGGGCCTCGGCCGTTACTTTGGAGAAAGGTGAGCGTCAGAAAATGGAGATGAAACCCATGAAATCGAACCCATGGAAGCGGCTGCCTGCCGCTTTGTTCCTGAGCGTTGCGCTGCTCTCGGCCGCTGGCTGCGGCTCGCAGGACGCGCCAGCGTCGTCCGCATCCTCGAATGCCTCATCCTCTGCGTCTTCGTCAAGCGCGTCTTCGTCGTCTGCGTCGCCTGCGTCGTCGAGCAGCACGAAAGCCGCACAGCCGCAGTCGCTGACGATCCGGACGTACTACCCGAATGCGGACGGCACGAAACTCGTCGCCGTCTCGCGCAAAATCCAGACGGACAGCAAGAAAGACAAGTACGTCGCGGCCATAGAATCCCTCATGGCCGGTACGAAGGAGAAAGGGCAGACGAACATCTTCCCGAAAAAAGTGCAACTGCAGTCCATCAAAATCACAGACGGCGTCGCCAGTGTCAGCTTCAGTCCAGAGCTCCAAAAGAACTTCGCTGGCGGCTCGACGGGCGAAGAAATGCTCATTGGCTCCATCGTCAATACGCTGACGGAATTCCCAGAAATCAAGAAAGTTCGCATTTTGATCGACGGCAAGGGCGTAGAATCCCTGAGCGGCCACATGGATCTCACAGAGCCGCTCGCCCGCATGAAAAATTTGCTCTGAGTCACGGTTTCCGCGCTTTTTCTTGTGTTTCCTTGCCATTTGTGATATGATGTGCTTTGTATGGGTATTTTCCCCATATGTAGTATGAAGAAATCTACAGGAGGTCTTTTCAGACAATGAAAGTTTCAGCAGAAAAAATAGAGAACCAGCAGGTCGTCCTGACCATCGAAGTCGTCGCAGCTGAGCTCGACAAGGCCGAGGAACGCGCTTGCAAGCGCCTTGCAAACCAGGTGAATATCCCGGGCTTCCGCAAGGGCAAAGCGCCGCGTGCCATCGTGGAGCGCCACGTCGGCAAGGAGTCGGTCCTCCAGGAAGCTTTCGACCTCCTCGCACCGAAAGCGCTTTCCGATGCTCTGGAAGATCAGAAGATCGAAGACATCGTCGCACGCCCGAAAATCGACGTCGAGACGCTCGAGCAGGGCAAAGACGTTGTGTTCAAAGCCACGGTCGTGCCGCGCCCAGAAATCACGCTCGGCGAGTACAAAGGCCTCAAGATCGAAAAAGAGGCTGTGAATGTCTCGGACGAAGACGTCCAGAAGCAGCTTGAGCACATGGCAGACCATCAGGCAAAAATGGTCGAGGCACCGGAAGGCGCTGTCGTTGAAAACGGCGACTTCACGACGCTCGACTTCAAGGGCTTCGTCGATGGCGAGGCGTTCGAAGGCGGCGAAGGCAAAGACTACCCGCTGCAGATCGGTTCCCATAGCTTCATCCCGGGCTTTGAAGATCAGCTCGTCGGCATGAAAGTCGGCGAGGAAAAAGACGTCAACGTCACGTTCCCGGAAGAGTACCATGCAAAAGACCTCGCTGGCAAACCGGCCGTCTTCAAATGCACGATCCGCAGCATCAAGCACAAAGAGCTGCCGGAGATCAATGACGAGTTCGCGAAGTCCACGAGCAAGTTCGAGACGCTCGACGAGCTGAAGGCAGACGTCCGCTCGAACCTCGAGAAGAACGCAGAGCGTCAGGCTGACGACAAGCAGAAAGAACAGGCCCTCGAGACGGCGACGAACAACACGACGGTCGACGTGCCGCCCATCATGATCGACAACGAAGTCACGCGCATGATCCGCGAGATGGAGATGCGCCTCGCACAGCAGGGCATGCAGCTCGAGCAGTACCTGCAGTTCGCGGGCACGGACATCGCGAAGCTCCGCGAGACATACCGTGAGACGGCAGAGAAGAACGTCCGCACGGGCCTCATGCTCGAAGAAGTCGCAAAAGCAGAAAACATCAAAGTCGAAGGCAAAGACCTCGACCAGGAAGTCGCTATGATGGCGGCTGCCTATGGCGCGACCCCGAAACAGGTCAAGAAAATCATCATGGAACAGGGAAGACTCAACGATCTCGCTGCGACCGTCCTGCGCAACAAGACGATGCAGTTCATCTTTGACAACCTCGCTGAGTAATTCCCTCGGAGGGAAAACAATGAGTTATGTACCTATGGTCGTAGAGACGTCGAACCGCGGCGAACGCGCATATGACATCTATTCGCGCCTCCTCAAAGACCGCATCATCTTCCTCGGTGGTGCGATCGATGATGCGGTCGCGAATACCGTCGTTGCGCAGCTGCTGTTCCTCGAATCCGAAGACCCGGATAAAGATATCTATCTTTACATCAACAGCCCCGGCGGCGTCGTAACGGCAGGCCTTGCCATTTACGACACGATGCAGTATATAAGGCCGGACGTCTCGACGATCTGCATTGGCCAGGCCGCGAGCATGGGCTCCGTGCTGCTGACGGCCGGCGCGAAAGGCAAGCGCTTTGCGCTGCCGATGTCGCGCATCATGATCCATCAGCCGCTCGGCGGTGCCCAGGGCCAGTCGACGGACATCCAGATCCAGGCGAAAGAGATCCTGCGCATCCGCGAGGTCATCAACGAGATCCTCGCCGATACGACGGGTCAGAAAATCGAAAAAATCGTCGAGGACACAGAGCGCGACAACTTCATGACGGCCGAAGAGGCGAAAGCCTATGGCCTGATCGATGAAGTCATCACGCGCAAGGACAAAGCGGAAAAAACGGAAAAGACGACGAAAACCACAAAGGCCGCGAAAGCAAAGGCCGAGGACTGAGAGGTGATGTCCCATGTTGAAGTTCGGCGATGAAAAAGGACAGCTCAAATGCTCGTTCTGTGGCAAGACGCAAGATCAGGTGCGCAAGCTCGTAGCCGGTCCCGGCGTCTACATCTGCGATGAATGCATCGAACTTTGCAACGAGATCATCGAAGAAGAGTTCAGCGAGGATGTCGAGGTGGAACTCAAAGACGTTCCGAAGCCGAAAGACATCCGCGCCATCCTCGACCAATATGTCATCGGACAGGACGAGGCGAAAAAGACGCTGGCCGTGGCGGTCTACAACCACTACAAGCGCATCAACTCCGGCCAGACGAAAGCAGAGGATGTCGAGCTCCAGAAGTCGAACATTCTCATGATCGGCCCGACGGGCAGTGGCAAGACGCTGCTCGCGCAGTCGCTCGCGCGCATCCTCAATGTGCCGTTCGCCATCGCGGACGCGACGTCGCTGACGGAAGCCGGCTATGTCGGCGAAGATGTCGAAAACATCCTCCTGAAGCTCATCCAGGCGGCCGACTACGACGTCGACAAGGCAGAGCGCGGCATCATCTACATCGATGAGATCGACAAGATTTCCCGCAAGTCGGAGAACCCGTCCATCACGCGCGATGTCTCAGGCGAAGGCGTGCAGCAGGCGCTCCTCAAGATCCTCGAAGGCACGCATGCTTCCGTGCCGCCGCAGGGCGGCCGCAAGCACCCGCATCAGGAGCTCATCTCCATCGACACGACGAACATCCTGTTCATCTGCGGCGGTGCATTCGACGGCCTCGAAAAAGTCATCGAATCGCGCCTCGGCGAGAAGCAGCTCGGTTTCGGTGCGAACATCTCGTCGCACAAGGAAAAGAGTATCGGCGACGTGCTGCGCCATGTCCTGCCGGAAGACCTGCTCAAAAATGGTCTGATTCCGGAGTTCATCGGCCGCCTGCCCGTCGTCGTGACGCTCGATGCGCTCGGCGAGGACGCACTCGTCGACATCCTGACGAAGCCGCGCAACGCACTCGTCAAGCAGTACGCGAAGCTCCTCGACATGGATGGCGTCAAGCTGTCGTTTGATGACGACGCCCTGCGCCTCATCGCAAAGGAAGCGCTGAAACGCAAGACCGGCGCGCGCGGCCTGCGCTCGATCATTGAGAGCATCATGCGCGATGTCATGTACGATGTGCCTTCCGTCGACGGCGCCTCTGCGTGCCGCGTGACGAAAGAAGTCGTCGAGAAAAAGACGACCCCCGTCGTCACGATCGACAAGAAGACGAAAGCGAAAGCCACGGGCAATCGCGAAGCATCGGCCTAAATCTCAGAAACGTATCCACAATCAGAGGCGCTGCCCACATGCAGCGCCTTCTTTTTGAATGGGAGGGGAATTCATGACGAAAAACATTCGCACGCTGCCGATGATCCCGATGCGCGGCATGCTCGTTTTTCCCTATATGATGGTGCATCTCGACATCGGCCGCGCCGCATCAATTGCCGCGCTCGAACAAGCCATGATGACGGATCACGTCGTCCTGCTCGTGACACAGCGCGACGCAGAGGTCGAGGAGCCGCGCGAGCGCGATCTCTACGACGTCGGCACGGTCGCCGAGATCCAGCGCCTGCTCAAGATGCCAGACGGCTCTGTGCGCATCCTCATCGAAGGCCAGGCGCGCGGCAAGATCCGCGCGTACCGCGACGTCTCAAACTACGTCGAAGTCGATGTCGAGACGTACGACGACGAGGAACTCCCGCAGCCGCCGTCCGTGGAAAACGACGCGCTCGTGCGCAGCGTCATCGACCAGTTCGAACGCTGGGTCAAAGCCAGCGGCAAAGTGCCAGAAGAGGCCCTCGTCTCCGTTGCCATCATCGATGATGCCGGCCGCATGGCCGACCTCATCGCCAGCCACCTGAACTTGCGCCTCGAGACACGGCAGGAGCTCCTCGCATGCCTCGACGTCCGCGAACGCCTCGAAAAGCTGTCGTCCGTGCTCGCCCGCGAACTCGAGATCCTCGACATCGAGAAAAAAATCGACGCGCGCGTGCATCAGCGCATGACCGAGGTACAAAAAGAATTTTACCTGCGCGAAAAAATCAAGGCCATCCGCGAGGAGCTTGGCGAAGACAGCCAGCGTTCGGCGGAAATCGAAGACTACCGCAAACGCCTCAAGGGCGGGACGTACCCGGACGCGATCGTCAAAGTCGTCGAACGCGAGCTGCAGCGCATGGAAGCCATGAGCGAGCGCTCGCCGGAAAACGATGTCATCCGCACGTATCTCGATTGGCTGCTCGACCTGCCATGGCGAGAGGAGACGGAGGACGTCCTCGACATCCGCGCAGCACGCGACGTCCTCGAGCGCGACCACTACGGCCTCAAAGACGTCAAAGAACGCATCCTCGACTACCTCGCCGTGCGCCAACTCATGCCGGAAAAGGCCGCGCCGATCCTCTGCCTCGTCGGGCCTCCTGGCGTCGGCAAGACATCGCTCGGCTCGTCGATTGCGCGCGCGACGGGGCGCAAGTTCGTCCATGCCTCGCTCGGCGGCGTCAAGGACGAGGCTGAGATTCGCGGCCACCGCCGCACGTACATCGGCGCCATGCCCGGCCGCATCATCGAGGGCATCCGTTCCGCCCATGCGCGGAACCCCGTCTTTTTGCTCGACGAAGTCGACAAGATGTCAGAAGCGTACCATGGCGACCCGTCAGCAGCGCTACTCGAAGTCCTCGACCCCGCGCAGAACACGGAATTTGTCGACCACTACCTCGACGTGCCGTTTGACCTCTCGCATGTGCTCTGGATCGTGACGGCGAACAACCTCGGGAACATCCCGCGCCCGCTACGCGACCGCATGGAGATCCTCACGCTCTCGAGCTACACGGAATACGAAAAACTCATGATCGCGCGGCGCTACCTCGTCGGCCGCCAGCGCGCAGAAAATGGCCTCAAAGCAAAAGACATCCGCTTTGGCACAGGCGTGCTGCAAGAGACGATCGCGAGCTACACGCGCGAATCCGGCGTGCGCGAACTCGAGCGCCTGATCGGCCGTATCTGCCGCAAGGCCGCCCGCCGCCTCGTCGAAGGCGAGGAGACGCCGATCCGCGTGACGAAGAAGAACCTCGCCGATTACCTCGGCAAGCCGAAATTCCTCGGCACGAAGGCACAGAAGCAGCCGCAGGTCGGCGTCGTCACGGGCATGGCCTGGACGGAGGTCGGCGGCGACATCCTGCCGACGGAAGTCACGGTCCTCAAAGGCAAGGGCAAGCTCATCCTCACGGGCCAGCTCGGCGACGTCATGCAGGAATCAGCGCAGGCCGGCCTCACGTACGTCCGCAGCCGCGCCGACGTGCTGCACCTGCCCGAGGACTTCTACGAAAACGACGACATCCACATCCACCTGCCCGAAGGCGCCATCCCGAAAGACGGCCCGTCCGCTGGCATCACGATGGCGACGGGTCTCGTCTCGGCACTGCTCGGCCGCAAAGTCCGCAGCGACGTCGCCATGACGGGCGAGATCACGCTGCGCGGCAACGTGCTGCCGATCGGCGGCCTCAAGGAAAAAACACTTGCGGCCTATCGCGAAGGCATCCATACGATCATCCTGCCGAAGGAAAACGAGCGCGACCTCGAAGACCTGCCGGAAGACGTCCGAAAACAGATGACGTTCCACCTCGTCGAGCATATGGACGAAGTCTTAAAAATCGCGCTGCTGCCATAAAAGGAGCCCCCATGTCAACAAATCCAGAAGTCATCATCACCCAGGCGCGTTACCTCGCATCGGCCGTGCGCAAGGACCAGTACCCCGAGGAGCGCAAGCCGGAATTCGTCTTCATCGGCCGCTCGAATGTCGGCAAATCGTCGCTGATTAATTCCCTGACGCGCGTCAAGAACCTCGCGCGCGTCTCGTCACAGCCCGGCAAGACGCAGACGATCAACTTCTACGAGCTCGGCGCCAAAGTGCCCGGGGCAGAGGAGCGCCAGAGTTTTTACCTCGTCGACCTGCCGGGCTATGGCTACGCGAAGACGGGCAAGGAGAAACGCAAGCTCTGGTCGGCGTTCATCGAAGAATATTTGAAGACGTCGCACGAGCTCCAATTCGTCTGCCAACTCATCGACATCCGCCACGCGCCGATGGCGTCGGATGTCGATATGTTCCGCTGGCTCGTCCGCGAGGGCATCCCTGTCCTCATCGTGGCGACGAAAGCCGACAAGATCGGCAAGAACGCACGCGAGAAGCAGGTACAGCTCATCCAAAAGACGCTCGGCGTCGCCGAACTCTCCGTGCTCCCATACTCCTCTCTAAAAAATGAAGGGCGTTCAGAATTGCTTGACGTCATCGGGGATTCTCTGTTAAAATAAAGGCAATAGATGAATCCGGTTCAGGAAATCAGGAAGGGGAGCATGACCTATGATGGAGCTGACAGCCTTTGACAAAGCCCTCTTGAACCTCTTGCAGACGGAGCTTCCGGTCTGCTCGCATCCGTTTGCAAAGCTTGGAGCAGAGCTCGGCACGGATGAGGCGACGGTGCTTGAACACCTGAAGCGCATGAAAGCAGCGGGGTACCTGCGGCGCATCGGCACGTTTTTCAACTCGGCGCGCCTCGGCTACCAGGGGACCCTCGTCGCGCTGACCGTCGACGAAGACCAGATGGCGTCCGTCGCCGAGGCCATCAACCGCTACCCCGGCGCGACGCACAACTACGAGCGCGAAGGGCAGTACAACCTCTGGTTCACGCTGCTGACACCCGATCCGAAGCTCGAGCGCGACATCCTGCATGAGGTCCGCGCCCTGCCGGGCGTGCGGGCCATGATGAACCTCAAGGCGCGCAAGAAGTACAAGATCAATGTGCAGTTCCATTTGAAGTGAGTCTTTAAAACGATCGAACGTCAGAACACCAAGGAGAGCGGGTAGCCGATGAACGAACTCGACAAGAATGTCATCCGGGCATTGCAGGGAGATTTCCCGCTCGTGCCGGAGCCGTATAAAGAACTGGCCGCGCGCGCTGGCGTCACGGAAGACGTCTTCCTCGCGCGCGTGCGGGACCTGGCGGAGAAAAAAATGATCCGCAAGATGGGCGCCGTGCTGCGCCACCGCGAGATCGGCTTTGCGGCAAATGCCCTCTGCGCGTGGGAAGTGCCGGAGGAGCGGCTCGACGCCGTCGCAGAAGCCATGGCCGCCTCGCCGTCGGTCTCGCATTGTTACGACCGCAACACAGCGCCGGGCTGGCCGTACAACCTCTACACGATGATCCACGGCCACAGCCGCGAGGAGTGCGAACAGATCGCCGACACGCTCGGCCGCGAAAACCACATCGAAAACCGCGTCATGCTCTACTCAAAAAAAGAGTGGAAGAAGACGTCGATGAAATATTTCAGCGAATAAGATCCAGATCGAAGAAACGCCTTTCCTTTCTCGGAGAGGCGTTTCTTTTCGTCGCAAAAAAACAACAAATTTTTTCAATTTTTATGGCAGGATTCATCTCGTTCATGTCGAATACAACCAGTAGAAAGCCACACACAATACAGAATTCGATTTTATAGAGAATTCGCCTGAGTTGGAGGAGAGTGAACCGAATGAAAAGAGTATGTGAGGATTGGAAGACGCAAGCCTTCACTCCTGACCTCATCAACGGCTCCTACTGGGATGCCTTCGCCGAAAATGCCAAGGCAGCTTCGGCAGAAATCCACTGCGTCAAGGATCTCGCAGCGGCCGCTGCCGAAGTGCAGAAGATCGCAGAGGAACTGGGCGCCAAGGAAGTCGTCGTGGCCGGGGATGACAGCGACGAGGGGATCGCTGGCGCCTGCAAGGCCTTGACGGATTCCGGCCGCACGGTCTATCGCGACAAGTTCGAAGTTGCCGAGCACGCCCCAAAGGCGGATCTCGGCCTTTCGCGTGCGGAATTCGGCGTCGGCGAGACGGGCAGCGTCGTCGTTGACACGTATTCCTACGAAGCCCGCGTCGTCGGCATGTTGCCGATCGCCCATATCGTCCTCCTCGACGCCAGCTGCCTGACCGAGACGGTCACGACAGCGTTCCAGGTCATGTCGAAAGTCTTCCAGAAAGGCTATCTCGGCTTCATCACGGGCCCGAGCCGCACGGCGGACATTGAGCGTGTCCTGAGCCTCGGCGTCCATGGACCGCATCGCTTCTTCATCGTAGCCATCGGAAAAGAGGAGGGCGAAAGCAAATGAGCGAGAACCGCAACCTGAAACAAGAAATTGATGTCAAGCTCCATGACCCGATCCTGCGCGACGCCCTCAGCCGCTTTGCCGACCAGTACCCGGGCTCCCGTCTGAAGTCGTACGCCAACGTCGACAGCATCGAAGACCTGCGCGACGACCTCAAGGAAATGAAGCACTACGCCGTCACGCATATCGAGGAGCTCGCGGACGAATTCGAGAAAAACGTCAAAGCGCGCGGCGGCCACTTCTTCCGCGCGAAAGACGGCGACGAAGTCAAAAAATACGTGTTGCAGATCTGCAAGGAGCAGAACGTCAAACGCGTCGTCAAATCGAAATCCATGGCCTCGGAGGAAATCCACCTCAATGAGTGCTTCACGGAAAACGGCATCCATGTCCGCGAAACGGACCTTGGCGAGTGGATGCTCGCCGTGGCGGGCCAGAAGCCGTCGCACATGGTCATGCCGGCCATCCATCTGAACCGCCAGCAGTGCGCAGGCTTCTTCTCGCACGAACTCAAAGAAGAGATCCCGCCCGACATCCCGTTCATGATTTCCACGGCGCGCCGCGTGCTCCGCGAAGAGTTCCTGTCGGCCGACATGGGCATCACAGGCGCGAACTTCGGCATCGCGGAGAACGGTGCCATCGGCCTCGTCACGAACGAAGGCAACGCACGCCTCGTCACGACGCTGCCGCGCATCCACGTCGTCCTCATCGGCTACGAAAAACTCATCCCGAAGATCGAAGACGCATCGAAGATCCTGCGTCTGCTGCCGCGCAACGGCACGTGCCAGCGCATGACGAGTTACATGACGATGGTCGACGGCCCGACGCCCGTCATCCACAAAGTCGATGGCAAATGGGTCGAAGAAGACCGCCAGCAGTACGTCATCCTGCTCGACAACGGCCGCCTCAAGGCCGCGCATGATCCGAAGCTGCAGGAAGTCTACCAGTGCGTGCGCTGCGCGTCCTGTCTGAATGTCTGCCCGATCTGGACGCTCGTCGGCGGCCATGTCTACGGCCACATCTATTCCGGCGGCATCGGCGCCATCCTCACGGGCATCCTCGGCAACATGGAAGCGTTCGGCCAGTTCAGCGACCTCTGCATCGGCTGCCGCCGCTGCACAACGGTCTGCCCAGGCAAGATCCCCATTCCAGACATCATCGACGAACTGCGCTCGCGCTACGTCAAGGAGCATGGCCTCGCGCTGCCCGAAAAGACCGTCTTCCAGAAGATCCTCGCGAACCGCAGCATCTTCCACCGCCTGATCCGCATCGCGTCCGTCGCGCAGAAACCGGTCGCCTCTGGCGGCTTCGTCCGCAACTTGCCGCTGTTCTTCGCTGGCATGACGAAGGGACGCAGCCTGCCGGCCATCGCCGACACGCCGTTCCGTGATCGCTTCCCGGCGCTTGAAAAGAAGAATCCGTCGAATGCGAAGAAGACCGTCGCGTTCTTCTCAGGCTGCAACCTCGACTTCGTGTTCCCGGAGACGTCTGTCCATGTCGTCGAAGTCCTGCAGGATCTCGGCTACAAAGTCGTCTACCCGATGGAGCAGAGCTGCTGCGGCAAGCCAGTGCTCGGCATGGGCGACCGCGAGACGGGCCGCAAGATCGCAAAGCAGAACATCGAAGCGTTCGAAAAGGCCAACGTCGACGTCATCCTGACGGCATGCCCGACGTGCGCCGAGACGCTGTCGCATACGTATCATCAGATCTTTGAGGGCGACCCAGAGTGGAGCTCCCGCGCCGATGCGTTCGCCAAGAAAATCCATGAATTCACGAGCTTCGTCGCCAATGCCTATGACAAGGCCGGCCGCCTCAAGAAAGTCACGACACCGGGTGCGCACAAGGTCACGTACCATGATTCGTGCCATATGCGCCGCGGCCTCGGCATCTTCGAGGAACCGCGCGCCCTGCTTGACAGCATCCAGGACGTCGACTTCGTCGAGATGAAGAACCCAGACAAGTGCTGCGGCATGGCAGGTGCGTTCGGTGTCAAGTACAGCGAGATCTCGCTGCCGATGCTCGAAGAGAAGATCCAGAACATCAAGGACACGGGAGCTGACACGATCGCCGTGGCCTGCCCGGCCTGCATGATGCAGATCGGCGGCGGCCTCGACAAGCAAGCCCCGAACATCAAGGTGCGCCACGTCGCCGACCTCCTCGCCGAACAACTTCATAAATGATTCCGGATTTGCATCCCACCTCGCGATGATGTAAAATAAAGTATTGCGAGGTGAGGGAATGCATCCGGAAACCATAGAGAAAGTGGAAGCCTCGCTTTCCGATTGGCCGCTCCTAGAGAGCTTGCCAGCCGAGATCGCAGGCTTCCATTTTTCGCTTCTGAAAGCGCCGCACGACGACATGTACGACATTTTTTCCTACGACCACCCAGCGCGCCACAAGCGCGTCGTCGTCTACTACCATGAAGAGACGCAGGAATACAAGCTCCGCGTCCGTTCGGGCTTTGTCGAATTCTGCCGCATCGAGTTCATCACAGCTTCGCTCGAGGATTTCACGTCGCTCCTCCGCGCCCAGCTCCCGACGCTGCTCGATGAAATGGTGACGTTCCATGTGGAGTCGCTCAGCAGCATCGTCCGGAAAAAAGGCATCCTAGAATGGCCGTATGCCGAACAGCTTCCCGAGACACTCGAAGGACACGAACTCTTCATCCGCCCACAGCAGCCCGTCAAAATCACGAACGGCTCTTATATCATCATCGACTACGTTGATTTTACGGCCGAGAGCGACGTCACGATTTATTACAACATGTACCGCGACGAATTCTTTGGCGAAGCGCGCGTCCATTCCGTCCCCGACGTGACGTACGAATTTGACTGCCACGAGCTCGATGAACTCCAAAAGAAACTCGAAGAACGCCTCGTGCCGCGCCTGCGCGAAGCGCGCGCGCTCGCAGCCGAGCTCGAAAAAAAGAACGCTGCCATCCAGGCGGAAAGCGACGCCATCATCGCAGCCGTCGCAGCGCGGCGCCAGGCGCAAGCAGCCGCCGAAGCATCTGATGCATCCGAAGGAGGAACGACCACCCCATGATCGTCATCGAAAAAGCCATCCTGCACATCCTCGACTTTACATCCGGCGTTACGGTCTATTCCGATCAGCCCATGGAGCTCGAAGACAGCGTGCACACATTCCTCCAGAAGCATCTCGAAAAGACGCTCGCGCGCACGGATGCAAAGGCGGGGACGTTCTTTGAGGACAGTGCATTTCAAAAAGCGTATCAGGCGTATCTCGCAGGGGAAACGGATTTCGTTTCCTTTACGAAGGACATCGCCAAGAAACTCGAAAATGCGTACCTCCATACGGATGAGCCCGTCTCGACGGACCTGATCCTGCTCGACCTGCGCGTCGATGACCGCCGTCAGTTCGTGCTGCTGAAATGCGCGAACCATACAGGCTACGTCCATCAGGTCAACCAGACAGAGCAAGGCGTCGAAAACGACATCATCCACCATTACGCCATCCTGCCGGGGCCAGGGCAGCGCATCGACGAATTCGTCGTCGTCGATGCCGAGACGATGGAGCTGCACCTCGTCGCAAAGAAATACAGCGTCGATGGCGACAACTGCTACGTACTGCCACAGCTGCTGCTCGAATGCGAGCTCGCGCCGTCGCAAAAAGACGCGCTGAAGAGCCTGCAGGACACGACGGCCAAAGTCGCGGAATCCTACGGTCAGGACGGCGTCACAGCCGCGGCTGCCGCGAAGAACTACGTCGCCGAACACATGGAGATTTCCGATGAACTCGACCTCAAAAAAGCAGGGGAGGAAATCTTCGCTGGACAGCCGGCCATGCAGGCCGACTACAACCGCCAGATCGAGGAACAAGGCTTTTCGGCGCCCGTCCAAATGGATCAGGAGCAGACGCTCAAAAAAGTCGCGAAACACAAGCTCAAGACCGACACGGGCATCGAGCTCACGATCCCAACGGATTACTTCGACAACACACAATTCCTCGAATTCAACAACTGCGAAGACGGCACGATCTCCATCACGATCAAGCACGTCGCGAGCATCGTGAACCGCGGCTAACGGTAAAGGAGGCAGCATGAAGCACGAAGTCTACGGCGATCTCACGAATGTCAAGGGGCATCTCGTCAAATCACTCGAAGACCTCTACAACGAAGAAGTCCCGCGCGAGCAGCTCACGACGCCGGAGCTCGACGAAAAGCTGCTCGCCCTCACAGACGCGCTCGGCCGTGAGATCGCCGTCTACCTGAGCCGCCAGGGGCGCGTGCTGGCTGTCTCCGTTGGCGACAATGCGACGGTCGATCTGCCAGAGGTCAAGAGCCGCAAGACACTGCGACTTTCGGGCGTGCGCTGCCTCCATACGCATCCGAGCGGCGACACGGAGCTCTCGGGCCCCGACCTCTCGTCGTTGCGGCGGCTGCGGTTCGATGTCATGGCTGCGCTCGGCCGCGCGGACGACGGCACGGCCTGTGCCACGATCGGCTTTTTCTCCGGCACGAAGCGCCCGGACGGCACGCCGGAGCTTTCCGTCGTCGGGCCGCTCACGGAAAAACAACTGCTCAAAGTCCATATCGGCGCCCTCGTCGCCTCCATCAACAAACACCTCGCGGCAGGGGAGCGCACGAATGCGACGGGCAAGGAACGCGAAACGGCCATTCTCGCCGGCCTTGAGACGGGCACGCGCACGGCGGCGGCCGAGGACTCGCTCGCCGAGCTCCGGCGCCTCGTCGATACCGCAGGCGCGGACGTCATCGGCACGTGCCTCCAGCGTAAGGAGAAACCGGACGCCGCGTTCTTCCTCGGCCGCGGCAAAGTGCACGACATCGCCATGGCCGCGCAGGAAACGGACGCGACGATGCTCGTACTTGACGACGAAATCACGCCGTCACAGCAACGCAACCTCGAATCGGCCCTCGGTCTCAAGGTCCTCGACCGCACAGCGCTGATCCTCGACATCTTTGCCCAACGCGCCCGCACGCGCGAGGGCAAACTCCAGGTCGAACTCGCACAGCTCCGCTACCTCCTGCCGCGCCTCGGCGGTCTCGGTTTCGTACTGTCGCGTCTCGGCGGCGGCATCGGCGCACGCGGCCCCGGTGAGTCAAAGCTCGAACTCGACCGCCGCCGCATCCGCACGCGCATCCACATCGTCGAGCAGCAGATTCGCGAAGTGCAAAAAAACCGTGCGCTGCACCAGCGCCGCCGCAAAAACTCCACGCTGCCGCTCGTCGCCCTCGTCGGCTACACGAACGCGGGAAAATCAACGCTCCTGAACCGATTGACGGGCGCAGACGCCTTTGCCGAGGACAAACTCTTTGCGACGCTCGATCCCTTGACGCGTCATCTCGACCTCGCGGACGGGCAGGAGATTCTGCTGACGGACACGGTCGGTTTCATCCAAAAGCTGCCGCACACGCTTGTGCCCGCGTTCCAGGCGACGCTCGAAGAAGTACAGGAAGCCGACCTCCTGCTCCACGTCGTTGACGCCACGAGCGCGCAGGCCGAGCAGCAAATCAGCGCCGTCATCGACGTATTGCGCGAGATCGGCGCCGAGACAAAGCCGACGCTCTATGTCTTCAACAAAGTCGACCAGGCCGACCAGATAGAGGGCGAGAGCGGAGCAGGGGAGTCGCATGCGTTTGCAGCACTCTTGCGCGACCGCGAAGGCGTCCTCGTCTCCGCGCGCACGGGGCAGGGGACGGACGCGCTGCTGGAAAAAATTGCAGCGTTCTTCCGCCGTCAGCGCCGCACGATGGAGCTCTTGTTGCCGTTTTCCGCAGGGGCCCTGCTCAGCCGCCTGCATGCACTCCGCGCCGTACGGCAAGAAGAATACACGGGCGACGGCATCCGCGTCACCGTCGCCGTCGACGCCGAACTCGCAAAGACTTGTGAGCCATATGAATGTCCGTCATAACAAAAAATCAAAGGAGTCCTATCATATCCATGTTTTCTGAAACGCTCAGACAGTATAAAGACGAAATCCTCACGAAATACCAGAAGGAATTCCATCGCCTCGACGAAATCTCGGAAGAGAACACACTCAAAGTCCTTGATGCCATGCGCGAATGCAAGGTCTCGGATGCCCATTTCAATACGACAACGGGCTATGCCTATGATGACATCGGCCGCGGCAAGCTGGAAGAACTCTATGCCAAGGTCTTCGGTGCCGAGCGCGCCCTCGTGCGCACGCAGTTCGTCAGCGGCACGCATGCGCTCGCGACCGTCCTGTTCGGCATCCTGCGTCCCGGCGACGAACTCGTCTCACTGACGGGCAAGCCGTACGACACGATGCAGACCGTCATCGGCTACGACAACCCGAGCCCCGGTTCTCTGAAGGAATTCGGCGTCCTTTACAACGAGCTGCCGATGGTTGACGGCAAAGTCGACATGGCGCATATCAAAGACGTCATCTCGAAAGAGACGAAAATGGTCGAGATCCAGCGTTCGCGCGGCTACAGCATGCGCGCACCGCTCTCGATCGATGACATCCGCGCCATCACGGCCGAGGTGCATCGCCTGAAACCGGACTGCATCTGCTTCGTCGACAACTGCTACGGCGAGTTCGTCGACACACTCGAGCCGACGCAGGTCGGTGCCGACATCATGGCAGGCTCCCTCATCAAGAACCCCGGCGGCGGCATCGCGCCGACGGGCGGCTATATCGCAGGCCGGAATGATCTCGTCGAGCTCGCATCGTACCGTCTGACAGCACCGGGCATGGGCGACGAACTCGGCGCCAGCCTCTCGAATAATCGGCTGCTGTTCCAAGGGTTCTTCCTCGCGCCACATGTCACGGCGCAGGCCATCAAGGGCGCGATCTTCGCGGCCGCGCTTTTTGACAAGCTCGGCTACAAGACACTGCCGCTGCCGACGGATCCGCGCGGCGACATCATCCAGGCCATCGAGCTCGGCAGCGCCGAAAAACTCATCGCGTTCTGCGGCGGCATCCAGAAATATTCGCCCGTCGACTCCTTCGCCGCGCCAGAGCCCTGGGACATGCCAGGCTACGCCGACAAAATCATCATGGCAGCCGGCACGTTCGTCCAAGGCGCCAGCATCGAATTTTCCGCCGACGGCCCGCTGCGCGCTCCCTACAACGTCTACCTCCAAGGCGGCCTGACGTTCGAGCACGCCATCATCGGCATCCTCGGCGCCGCGCAGGCCATCGAGGAGCTCGGAAAATAATCTCTCCCTTTTGATCTGATCATATAAAGACTCCCCGCTAGGTAAACAAATTTGTTGTTATACCTAACGGGGAGATTTATTATTGAGGGGAATATATCATTTCACTTGCAACAACCTTCAAACCAATTCAGGGATTAACATGCTGCTACAAAAGAAATAAAAGGAATTAATCATCAAAGAGACCCGTATGGATACTCTTGACAATACCATTCTGGCAGTCGAAACGGATTCCAATGTAGTCATCCATTTCAGACCGATAGTATTCGAAAGAACTACCATCCTGCCATGTATGATGTTTTCTGGGAAGCCCATAGAGGCGCTGTAGAACAGATTCCTTCATACCAACATAGGCACCAGCTGGCGTCGCGAAACCGTTATTTGCTGTTGTAGTGACAAATGAGACGCGACCATCTATAAAGTCAATACTCACTGAGTCACCATATTTCCAAGTTGTTATATATCCTCTATGAACTTCATTATCTACGTATTCCGTTTTGTTTGAAGTTGGACTACCGTAAATACTTTTTACGTAACTTTCGGATGCTTGATAAGGAATGCCACCGAGAGAGACTTCACTATCACTGACAGGCCCTGCCGAGCATATAGTCGCAATGAGTAAGGTGAAAAGAAAAGACATGGTAGCGATAAATTTTTTCAAGACGAGATTCCTCCTCATAAATCTATACGTAACATGTCACGTCTTCAACCTCGAATCTATTTTGCTCAAACCTCACTCGAACGCTTTTCCCGTCAGCATCTCATAGGCTTCTTTATACTTCGCAATCGTCTTATCGATGACGTCCTGCGGCAGCTCGTAATCGCTATCGGGATTCGCCTTGAGCCAGTCGCGCACGAACTGCTTGTCGTACGAAGGCTGCGACTTGCCAGCCTCGTAGCCTTCGAGCGGCCAGAAGCGGGAAGAATCCGGCGTCAGAACTTCGTCACCGAGCACGATCTGGCCATTTTCATCGAGGCCGAACTCGAACTTCGTGTCGGCAATGATGATGCCGCGCGTGCGAGCGTAGTCCGCGCATTTCTTGTAGATGGCGATCGTGTAGTCACGGACTTTTTCGACGTATTCACGGCCTTTGCCCGGGAACGTCTTGTCAACGAACGCTGCGCCTTCTTCGAGCGACACATTCTGATCGTGGTCGCCGAGCTCCGCCTTCGTCGACGGCGTGAAGATCGGCTCTGGGAGCTTCTGAGATTCCTTGAGGCCAGCCGGCAGCTTGATGCCGCAGACCGTGCCGTTTTCCTGGTAGCTTTCCCAGCCGCTGCCCGTGATATAGCCACGCACGATGCACTCCATCGGGATCATCGTGAGCTTCTTGCATTTCATGGAATTGCCGACGAATTGCGGCTGCTGGAAGAACTCCGGCATGTCGCTGTTGTCGACGGAAATCATATGGTTCGGAAGGATGTCCTTCGTGAAATCAAACCAGAACTTCGACATCTGGGTCAGGATCGCGCCTTTTTTCGTGATCTTGTTCTTGAGGATGTGATCGAACGCCGAAATGCGGTCCGTCGCGACCATGATGATGCTGTCCTCGGCATCATAGACCTCGCGCACCTTGCCAGACTTGAATGGTTTGTATTCTTTCATCCGTGCAGCCTCCTAAAATGTTTGTACTAGTCATCACGTAAAGATTCTACCATAAAAGAGAAGGGAATACGAGAGGTTTTTTGAAAAAAGTGTCACTTGTCCTTGACAGTATGCGGCCGTGGCACGATTGAAGCCGTGCGGCGGTTGTTCATGCGTTCCTGTACATGCGCATAGCGGGACGTCGTCTTCGGATCGCGGTGGCCGAGCGTCTCCTGCACGAGGCGCAGATCTTTCGTCGCAGCATAGAGATTCGTGCCAGCGCTGTGGCGCAGCGCATGGCAGCTGACGCCCGGCCGCTTGAAGCCCGTCTCGACAAGTGACTGGTTGATGATATAGCGGATGCCCGTGCGTGCGAGGCGGCCGTACTTGTGTGCATGCGAGTCCGACAGGAACATCGGCGTGAACGCGCCATCCTTCGGGACTTTGGCCGGGCACTGCGCGAGATAGGCACGGAGATGCGCCATCGTCTCGTCACAGGGAAAGATGCGGCGGTCATGGCCTTTGCCGTGGACGAAGATCGTGCCGACATCCGCGTCGATGTCCTCACGGTTCATGCGGTGGATCTCGACGTTGCGCATGCCCTCGACGCCCATGAGGTAAACGATGGCGATGTTGCGCTCGCGGCGGAACACATTGTCGTCCTCACCATAGAATGCGCAGATTTCGTAGAGTTGGTCCGGCGTGAAAAAGTGAATGAGTTCATCGGGCGTCGCGTTCGGCACATAGATGTCCTGGCAGGGATTTTCGGCGATGATATGCATGCGTTCCGCGGCCGCAAACAGGCGGCGAATGGCCACGAGCTTGACGGCGATCGTATCATCCTTGTAGCCTTGGCGATACAGCCATTCGAGGAAGCCGCGCATCTCGAAATCCGTGATGGCCATCGGATGCGTGTGGATGGCCGAGCACCAGCCAAAGAACTGTTCGATGTACGACGCATAATGTGCCATCGTGTCGGCCGACGGCCGACCGTGGCCGATATAGCGTGGCAAGACTTCCTTCCAATGCGCGAGAAAATAATCTGGCGACATCACGGCCGCGACCGCTGTTGCCGCAGGTTCAACCGTCACAGAAGCATCGGCTGTCTCAACCGATGTCGTCGGCGAAAAAGTGTGTGAAGTTGCGTCAGCAACCTTCGGCAATTTTTTTCGCGTTGCAGATGACAGGGGAGACGGATCGTAAGGATTCGATGGATTTGCGGAATCAGATGACATGATAGATATGCTCCTTGATTTTGATGGTTTTATTTTACTGTTTACTTTTCCCATTGTCAACAGTAAAGGTATTTTGCTGAAAGTTTCCTAGATGCTGGCTTGCGCCTAAAAAAGTGTGCGAAGTTGCAGAAGCAACTCCACACACTTTTTAGGCCTGTCTGCCAGCTCAACGTCGGCCGAGTTCCTCAGCGATCACGCGTGCACCTTTTTTTGCTAGCATTTCCACGCCGCGCACGCGTACAAAATGTGACCCGAACACCCGTCGTGCTGCGCCGTCTGTCTCTTCGCCAGGAAACACGCTCTCGACGAGCCCCACGAGCCGCACACCGCGGCCGCGAAGCTCGCGTGCCGCATCCGCCGCATCCGCTACGGCTGCATCTCCCATATACGACCGTGACACCACCGCGCCCTCACGAGAAAGCCCCAACGCATCCCCAGGATGCGCATCCGTCAACATCAACACCACCTGCCGCAAAGCACCTTTACCAGTCACGAGCGCCCCGACCGCCCGCAACGCCAATCCATCGCGATTCCACCCGCGCGCCCGGTATCCATACACTCCATCCGTCCGAGCTTCCGACCTCCCTTTGAGCTCCGTCAACACCGTCACCCCGTCAAGGCTCGCATACGACCATACCTGCACCGGCACCCCGAGCGCAACGAGTACCTCCGCGAGCACTGCCGCCTCCGCCGCGATCTGTGGCTGCTGCGCCTCCCGCGACGCCGACGCATCGAGCAGCACCAACACATCGAGCTGTGCCTCCCGCACATCCTCGACAGCCGAAAACACGCGCGCATCCTGTAGCGCCCCCGCCCGCCAAGCACGCGTTGCCGAAAACCGCCCCCGTTTCGCCGCCACCAAAAGCGGTTGCCGCACGACCTCTAGCACATTAGAAAGCTCTGCTAAAAGCCGCTTCCGTGCCCGCAAGATCGCCCCCGCATGCGCCGCCGCCCAAGCAACATTCCGCTGCCAGCCCTGCTTCGCGGAGGCATCTTCGCGTGAGCCTCCCATTTTTGCAAAATAGATGTGCCTTCCCGCATGCCCCCCGCGGCACACATCTTCCTCGATCCGCGCCCGCACTTCCTCTGGCATCGCCGGTGGCCCCGCCTCCGCACACACCTTTCGCCATGCATCCGCGTGTTCCCCGACGAGCACGCTGCCGAGGTCCCGGCCGCCAAGCACGCCGTGGCGCGCCTCCTGCCCCTGCCGCACCGGTGTATCCTCCTGCACCTGCGTCATCGGCAAGAGCCGCCGCATCATCGCATGCACTACCTCCGGCAGCACAAAATGAAACGCCCGCCGCACGCCCGTATCCCATCGCAGCACAAAAAAACGCCGCAGCACCGCATCAAGCGCCTCTGTGAGTTCCTCCGTCGTCGCAAAAGGCGGCAGCTCCAACGCCCGGTATAGCCCGATATCCCAAGGATTCCGCAGCCCCGGCGCCTCTCCGAGCACTGCACGGCAGCGCGCCTTCTTGAGAGACTCCACCACCCCGGCCGTCATCATCCGTTCCTGCATCGACACATCCACCGCTTTTGCATCCGCGAGGAACCGCCGCGCATGCGAGAGCCTCAGAGCCGCGAGCCCCGGCGCCACCTCTAAGCCCCTAGGATACACCGCCGTCTCGATCCCCATCCAAGCCACGTCCGAAAACGTTTCCGAAAACGCCGACCGCTCGAGCCCCTCCAGCCAATCCGAAAGCTTTTTTCCATCATAAAAACGATACGAAAACCCTACGATCGCATTCAAATATCCATCTGGCGAACCATCCCGATGAAACGCCAAAAACGCTGGCAAAAAACCATACTGCCCGGCCGCCGTCCAAACCACATTCTCCGCCCGCCGGCGAAGTTTCGCACGATCCTTTGCCATCACAACCCCGTCCTTTCTTCCTCGAAAAACATCCTCACGACATCTTCCACGACCTCCCGTTCCTCCACCTCCACACACTTTCCTACGAGCCCCATCCCCACGGCTCGCCACGGCGCGATCCCGAGCTCCATCAGCCGCACTGCCGCCAAGAGACCGCGGAGATCCACTGCCCGACTCGAAATCTCCCCTTGCGCCGCCTTCTCCACCAGCGCAGAAAAAAGCCTTGCGAGCCGTTCCCGCATCGAAATCTCCAGCCCTGGGCATGCCTTCGAAAGCACCCGTTCCACCCCACGTTCCGACAAGACCGTGAGATGCAGCACCACGAAGCGCGACGCCAAAGCCTCATTGAGCTCCCGCGTCCCAGCATACCCCGGATTCATCGTCGCAATCACCCGTGCCGCCGGCGCGAGCCGCACGCGCCCATGCCCTGGTACATCCACCATTCGCCGGTCATCGAGCAGGGAATGCAGCACCGCCAGTGCCTCATTTCGCGCCATATTGATCTCATCGAGCACGAGGAAGCCCCCGGCCTCCGCCGCCTCCACCACTGGCCCCGGACGGAACACCACCGCCCCTTTGGAAAGCGTATCCGCCCCGAGGAGCGCCTCCGCATCCGTCTGGATATGGAACGACACATTAAAATCCGGCCGCCCAAACACCGCTGCTAAGTCCTCCGCCAGCACATTCTTCCCCGTTGCCTTCGGCCCCGAAAGCAACAGATGCTCCCCAGAAAGCATCGCCGCGAGTGCCGCCTCCACGGCCTCTTTTCCCTCATACACAAAATGCGCCAAAGGGGCTTCGCGCCGCACGGTCGGTCCTCCAAAAGGCGCAGCGCCAGCGTCCGCCGTCGAAAACAGGCCACGCCACTCCTCTACAAACGAAAGCAGCCGCTCCGACACCCCCTGCTCCCGCCAAGCCGCCAGCACCTCCGCCCCCGAAAATCCCCGAGGCTGCGTAAACCGATCCAACTCCATAACAAAACTTCCTTTCGATCAAAACTATCCTTCCATCCCCCGCCGCCTCCTCCGAGCCACAATCCTACCTTCGCGCGCTCTCCTTCTTATCTTTTCGCGTTCCAAATTGCATTTTCCTCCCCAACCACGTATAATAAGAACGAACAATCTTCCAAAAATTTCCACCTCCAGGAGGCACCCCATGCAAAAAATCGCCATCTACGGCAAAGGCGGCATCGGAAAATCCACCATCACCAGCCACCTCTCCGCCGCCCTCTCCAGCCTCGGCAAACGCGTCATCCAAATCGGCTGCGACCCCAAAGCCGACTCCACGCAAAATCTCCTCGGCGGCGCCCCTCTCCCCACCGTCATGGACTACCTCCGCGCCCACGACGATCCGCCAGAGAGCCTCGACGCCATCACACGAGAGGGTTTTGGTGGCGTCCTCTGCATCGAAACCGGTGGCCCCACTCCCGGCCTCGGTTGCGCCGGACGAGGCATCATCGCCACGTTCCGCATCCTCGAAGACCTCCGCCTCTTCGAAACCTACCAGCCCGACATCGTCCTCTACGACGTCCTCGGCGACGTCGTCTGCGGGGGCTTTGCTGCCCCCATTCGCGAAGGCTACGCCGAAGACGTCCTCATCGTCACGAGCGGCGAAAAAATGGCCCTCTACGCCGCAAACAACATCGCCACCGCCGTCGAAAACTTTGAAGACCGCGGCTACGCCAAAACCCGCGGCCTCATCCTCAATCGCAGGAACATCCCCGGAGAAACCGAAAAAGTTGCCGCCTTCGCAAAAGAACGGAATCTCCCCATCCTCGCCGACCTCCCCAGAGCTGACGAAATCAACCAAGCCGAAGAACGCGGCCAGACCACCATCGAGGCCTACCCCGGCGCCCCCATCACCCAGAACTTCCTCCAACTGGCCACAACCCTCCTTCAAGGAAACTAACACTCCGCGACCACGAAAGGACCTTCTCCATGCCCATCTCCTACCCCGTTTCCACCCTCGACCCCCACGCCCTCCCCTCCGCCCTCACCACGCGCGGCCACCTCATTCTCAGTTCCCCCGCCACCATCGACTTCAACTCCCCCGGTGCCCAAGGCTTCGGCGTCAAGCGCGCCGGCCTCACCGTCCCCGGTTCCCTCATGCTCCTCATCTCCCCTACCTGCTGCGGCCGCAACACCCGAGCGCTCTCCGGCCCCGGCCACTACGGCGAACGCTTCGCCTACCTCGAGCTCACCAGCACCGACATCATCACCGGCGCCCACCTTTCAAAAATTCCCGAAGCCGCCCGCCTCTTCCTCGAAAGTCGCACAGACCCCCCCAGCTGCCTCCTCCTCTGCACCACCTGCGTCGACGCGCTGCTCGGCACCGACATGGACCGCATCGCAAAAAAAACCGAAGCCCTCATCCACCTCCCCACCCGTCCCTGCTACATGTACGCCCTCACAAGAGAAAGCCTCCATCCCCCCATGGTGCAAGTAAGAGAAACCATTGCGAGCCTCCTCGAAAAAGAATCCGCATCTTCGCGACCACAAACAACCTCCGTCAACCTCCTCGGCTTCTTCTCTCCCATCGCCCCCTCCTCCGAACTCTTCCCCCTCCTCCGCAGCCTCGGCATCCAGACCATCCGTCAGATTGCCACCTGCTCCGATTATGACGACTTCCAGCGCATGGCCGAAGCCCATTTCAATCTCGTCCTCCATCCCGAATCCCTCCCCGCCGCCGAGCAGATGGCGGAGCGCCTCCACATCCCCTACATCACCCTCCGCCGCTTCTACACCCCCGGCCGCATCCACAAACAATACCAAGCCCTCGCCCGCGCCCTCGGCAAAGAAATCGACGACACCCCCTACTACCAAGCCGCAAAAACCGCCATCCACCACCTGAAAGAACCCCCTCTGCCTCCCCCGTGTACCAAGCCCGACTCCGCGACCGCCCCCACCATCGCCCTCGGCTCCCGCATGAGCGCCGACCCCCTCGACCTCGCCCTCCTCCTCACGAGCTGCGGCTTCCGCGTCACCGACATCTTCACCACCCTCGACGAGACCGACGCCTACTTCCTGAACCTCCTCCGACAAGTCTCCCCTCACACGCGCCTCCACGGCTCCCTCGACCCCACCATGGCACTCTTCGAGTCAGAACATCGCCCCGATCTCACCATCGGTGCCGACGCCGCCACCTACTACCCCACCACCCCCAACATTCCTTGGAACGAAGAAATTCAGCCCTTTGGCTACCAAGCCCCGCTTTCCCTCCTCGAAAAAATCCGCTCTTTTATGGAAAGGAACGATCCAAAATGAAGGGCCTCCGCCTCTATCTTCCTCCTTTTGCCCCCGACGACGCCGGCGCCGCCTCCGTCCTCCACCCCCTCGGTGGCCTCGTCACCATCCTCGACGCCGGCGGCTGCGCCGGCAACCTCTGCGGCTTTGACGAACCCCGCTTTAAAGAAAACCTCCCCACCCCCGGCGCTGCGACGATGCCCCCCACCGACCGCGACCACGACCGATTCGTCGCGGAAACCGAAGTACCGTCGCGTTGCAAAACTAATCTTCGGGAAGACGGGGACTTTCATAAGAAATCTTTTAGCGATGCGAGCGAAGCGAGCGCTAGCGTTGATTTCGTTGAAAGCCCCCGTCTGACCGCGACCACGAACGATCTCCGCGACCACGTCCCCTCCTCCGCGAGCATCGTCCTCAGCGCCGCCCTCCGCGACATGGACGCCATCCTCGGCCGCGACACCCAGCTCCTCCAAAAACTCACCACCGCTGCCGAGACCCTCGAGGCCGCCGGCCGCGCCCTCCCTTTCCTCGCCCTCATCGGCACCCCCGTCCCCGCCGTCATCGGCACCGACCTCCCCGCCCTGTCGCGCCTCCTCGAACAACGCCTCCATCTCCCCACCCTCCCCATCGAAACCGACGGCACCCAGCCCTACGACACTGGCATCGCCAAAACCTACCAAGCCCTTTTCTCCCGCTTCGCCCGCATTCCCAATAGCGTCCGCCCACAAGCAGGGACCATCGGCGTCCTCGGTGCCACCACCCTTGATTTGGGGAATCTGTCAGCTGATACGCTGCGCGCGCGTCTTCAAACACAAAAAGGAAACCATTTTCGGCTTTACGGCATGGACCATGATCTTTCCGCCTACATCAAGGCCAGTGAAAACGAACGCAACCTCGTCATCGCCCCCTCTGGCCTCACCGCCGCCCGCTGGCTCCAGCGCACCTTTGGCACCCCCTACGACATCGCCTACCCCCTCGCCGCGCGCGACCTCGCTCCCATCGAAAACGATCTCCCCCGCACCGCCAACCACATCCTCATCCTCCACCAACAAATCGCCGCCAACGCCATCCGCGACCTCCTCCAGCCACGCTACCCCCACGCCCGCATCACCTGCGCCACCTACTTCACCCTCAACGGCGCTATCGCCCAACCCCAAGACCAAAAACTCCGCGAAGAAACCGACCTCCCCGCCCTCATCCAAAAACACCCCTACGACCTCATCCTCGGCGACCCCCTCTACCACCGCGCCCTCCCAGACTACAAAGGCACCTACCTCCCCCTCCCACACCCCGCCGTCAGCGGCTTCCCCGAATGAATCCCGTCTGACCGCGACCACGAAAGGAACTTCCCTACCATGCCCCTTTTCCACACCACCCTCACCGGCATCGTCCAAGGCGTCGGCTTCCGCCCCTTCGTCGCCAACCTCGCCCGCCGCCACGGCATCTGCGGCACTGTCTCCAACAAAGGACCCTACGTCGAAATCTACGCCCAGGGCCCTCGCCCTGCCTGTAAAGCCTTCCTCGACGGCGTCAAAAACCACCCCCCTGCCCGCGCCATCATCCTCACCATGCACACAGACGAACTCGACGCCCCCGCCACCTACCCCGACTTCCAAATCATCGAAAGTGCCCACGAACGAGGCCCCATCTACGTCTCCCCCGACATCGCCACCTGCGACGACTGCGCCCGCGAACTTTACGACCCAGAGAACCCTCGCTACCTCCACCCCTTCATCAACTGCACAAACTGCGGCCCCCGCCTCACCATCGAAGAATCCGCCCCCTACGACCGCTGCCGCACCACCATGAAAAACTTCCCCATGTGCGACCGCTGCGAAAAAGAATACCACGACCCCAAAAACCGCCGCTACGACGCCCAACCCGTCTGCTGCCCCCACTGCGGCCCGCATGTGTATCTCTTAGATTCCCATGCCTCCGCTTCGCGCCTCCCCGACCACGAACTCTCCTCCGCGATCACGAACGCCCGCCGCGCCCTCATCTCCGGCCGCATTCTCGCCCTCAAAGGCATCGGCGGCTTCCACCTCGCCTGCGACGCCACGAACGAAGCCGCCGTGCAGCGCCTCCGCGCCCGCAAACACCGCCCCTCCAAACCCTTCGCCCTCATGGCCAAGGACCTTGCCACCATCGACCAGATCGCCCTCATCGAAACCGACACCCAGCGCCAGCTCCTCACCGGCCACCAAAAACCTATCCTCCTTCTAAAAAAGAAATCCATCTCCTGCGTCGCCCCATCCGTCGCCCCCGACGCCACCAAACTCGGCCTCCTCCTCCCCTACACCCCCCGCCACATGCTCCTCTTTTCCTACCCCGACGGCCTCGACGACGCCATGCCGCCCCTCCTCGTCATGACCAGCGGCAACCCCAGCGGCGCCCCCATCTGCCATACCGATGAAGAAGCCAAAGAATCCCTCGGCGACATCGCTGACCTCATCCTCACCCACAACCGCCCCATTCGCCTCCGCGCCGACGACACCGTCCTCGACTGGCACGAAGGCCGCCCCTACCTCATCCGCCGCAGCCGCGGCTACGCCCCGCTGCCCATCTTCTTCGAAAGACTCACATCCCCCACCCCGGCGGCCGCGAGCGAAGCATCCCATCCTACCGCCGCGACCACGAACCGTATCGACGCGGAGGGCAAGGGGTTCCCTAAGGATTCCGTTAAGGAATCGTCCGTGGAATCCGTGGGAACCCCTTGCCCTCCCCCGAGCTCCGAACCTTCCTCCGCGCGCCCCCCGCAATCCCTCGCGATCGGCGCCGAACTCAAAAACACCTTCACGCTCGCGAGCGGCCCCCTCCTCTACCCCTCCCCCTACATCGGCGACACCACCGACCTCCGCACCGTCCTCGCCCTTCAGGACAGCGCCAAGCTCCTCGCGAGCCTTTTAGACATCCACCCACAGATCATCGCCTGCGACCTCCACCCGCGCTACAACACCACCGCCCTCGCCGAAAAACTCGCAGCAGAGCTCGGTGTCCCCCTCCTGCGCCTCCAGCACCACTACGCCCACATCCTCTCCTGCCTTGCCGAAAACGGGGAACAAGGCCCCGTGCTCGGCCTCGCCCTCGACGGCACCGGCTACGGCCCCGATGGCACCATCTGGGGCGGCGAGCTCCTGCGCGCAGATCTTGCGGGTTATACCCGCCTCGCCTCCATCGATCCCTTCGACCAGGCCGGCGGCGACAAAGCCCCAAAAGAACCCTACCGCATCGCCCTCGCCCTCCTGCGCCAAATCCATCCCAAAACGGATCCCGCTACCCTAAAATCCCTTGCTATCGACACTCTCCACCTCTGCACCGAGCAAGAATACGCCGCCCAGACCTTCCTCCTCGACCGCCACCTAAACTGCATCACCTCCACCAGCTGCGGCCGCCTCTTCGACGCCACGAGCGCCCTCCTCGGCTTCTGCACCCACGCCACCTACGAAGGAGAAGCCCCCACAAAGCTCCAGACCGCCGCCGAAACCTGGGCCGCAGCGCATCCAGAAGAAGCCCGCAACCTCATGCCTCCCGCTCTTTCTCCCTCTCCTTTCCGCATCCCCACCACCCAACTTTTCCAAACCCTCGCCGCCCGCCGCATCGCCGCTCTCCAAGGCTCCCCCTCTGGGGGAGCTGGCGCGCGCAGCGCGACTGAGAGGGTAACGCCGTCACCTCTCGTCGGCGAACTCGCCTACACCTTCCACGCCCACCTCGCCATCCTCCTCGCCGATGCCTGCGACACCGCCCGCCAACAAACCAGCCTAGCTACCGTCGCCCTCTCCGGCGGCGTCTTCCAAAACACCCTCCTCCTCACCCTCACTGAACAAAAACTCCAATCCCGCGGCTTCCGCATCCTCACCCACCACGAAGTCCCCCCCAACGACGGCGGCCTCAGCCTCGGCCAAGCCCTCGCCGCACAATACCACCTCACCCATCCAGAATAAGAAAG
>JAXGCE010000053.1:0-13816 GCA_034186105.1 Selenomonadaceae bacterium | reverse complement strand
TCGCGAGATGCATGCTGCCCTCCGCCGCGCCCTCGCGCAGGATACCAGCGAGCAGCGGATCCATCGTCTCGTCGCGCATCGCCTGCCAGATCGTCTCCATCAGGCGGTACTGATGCTCGCCGATCAGCCGGTCAACCATCGGCTCGAGAGGATCGTCGCCCTCGAAGATGCGCAGGAACGCCAAGAGATGCGAAACAGCATCCTCGCCCTTCTCCGCCTCCTGATAGCGGCGGGCAAACTCCTGTGCCCAATGCCGCCCGATGGCCGCAAGCAGCGCGTCCTTCGTCTCGAAATAATAGAAGAACGTGCCCTTGGCCACGCCGGCCGCCTTCGTGATGTCCGCGACCGTCGTCGCCGCATAGCCCTGCTCGGTGAACAGGCGCTCGGCAGCGGCAAAGATTTCCCGCCGACGCTCTTCCGGCTGCTTCCGTGTTCGCATGTCAATTCCTCCTTACTGACCTTTGGTCAATAAGAGAATAACAGAATCGCCGCCCGCTGTCAAGCAGACGGCGAAAAAGTTTCTTGGAGGATTCGATTTATTTCAAGGCATCTGCAAAGAATGCGGCGATCTTGTCGAACGGAATCTTTGCCGTGTCGTAGAGGTCGGTATGGCTCGCGCCTGGGACGATCAGGAGCTCCTTGTTCGCGGCGTACTTGCCGGACGTCAGCTTCTCGTAGGCCGCTTCGCCGAAGTAACGCGAGTGTGCGTTTTCGCCGTGGATGACGAGCACCGGCGTGCGGATCTCGTCGGCGTAGGCGAGGATCGGCGTGTTGTAGAGCGAAAGCGCACTCGTCTTGTTCCAGCCCGCGTTCGAGTTCACAGAACGCGCATGATAGCCGCGCTCCGTCTTGTAGTAGGCATGGTAGTCTTTGACGAACTGCGGTGCATCGGCTGGCAGCGGGTCAATGACGCCGCCTGCTTTTGCGTACGTGCCGTCACGATAATCGATCGTGCGCTGGTCGTTCAGCGCCTTCTTCGCCGCATAGCGATCTTCCTCGCTGTCATTTGCGTCGAAATAACCGTTCGCCGTGACGCGGTGCATGTCGTACATCGTCGTCGCGACCGTCGCCTTGACGCGCGTATCCATCGCGGCGTCATTGATGGCGATGCCGCCCCAGCCGCAGATGCCGATGATGCCGACGCGATTCGCATCAACATCCGCACGGTTCGAGAGATAGTCGACGGCTGCCGAGAAGTCCTCGGTGTTGATGTCGAGCGACGCCACATCGCGGACGTTGCCGCCGCTCTCGCCCGTGAACGACGGGTCGAACGCGATCGTCAAAAAGCCGCGCTCGGCCATCGTCTGCGCGTAGAGGCCGGACGACTGCTCTTTCACGGCACCAAACGGGCCGGCAACGGCGATGGCCGCGAGCTTCGCATCCTTCGCGGCGTCTTTCGGACGGTAGACATCGGCTGCGAGCGTGATGCCATAGCGGTTGTGGAACGTGACTTTTTCATGCGTGACCTTGTCGCTCTGCGGGAAGACTTTGTCCCATTCGTTTGTCATCGTGAGCTTCTCCTCCTGAAATGGTGCCTGCGCCGTCTGCTGCTGGTCATGGGCTGGTGCTGCCGAGACAGCCGTCATGCCGCCGAACGTCGTGCCGACGGCAAGAGCGCCGAGCAGCAGTGCGCTGAGCAAAACGTTTTTCTTTGCATAGAACTTCTTCATGATGTTTTCCTTTCTTGATTGTATCGCAAGCAGAAATGAATAACCAATACTTTTCTTGCGTCCGCTCGTATGCTTCTCAGGCATAGACCGCGACGATGCTGCCATGACCGATCGTGACGCCCGCCACAACCGTCGCGTTCGATCCGATCCAGACGTCATCGCCGATGTCGATGGGCAGGCGCCGCTGGATGCTGCGGTCGAAAAAGATTTGCTCGTTCATATATTCCTCCATCGACAGATCGTTGTCTTGTTGCTGACTTTATTGTACGGCAAAGGCAGCATCATGTCGAATACTCATTCATCATGAGAAGTCATAGTCCTCAGGCATGATGCTTCGCACAAAAAAGAGCCGAAGGAATCCTCCGGCTCACGCCTCGCCTTCCACGCGTGCGCGGATGCGCTCGAGGAACAAGCGCACGACGGGCGAGAACGTCTGATATTTCTTTGTCACGAGCACGGCCGGCACGGTGACGGGCGGATCCATCGGACGGAAAGCGAGGTGCCGCGAGCCCTGCGTGTCGATAAGATTTGCGAGGCAGAACACGAGGCACGTCCCCTGCTCCGCGAGAAAGGATGCGTTGTAGAGCAAGTTGTACGTGCAGAGAACGGATTTGAGGTCGTCCTCGCCCCAGACGGCAGGCAGCGTCGCGTGCTGCCCATCGACAGCCTGCTGCGGCAGGGCGATTGGGACGCCTTTTAGGTCGTCAAATGTCACGGCCTCTTTTTGCGCCAGCGGATGATCTGCAGGCATCAGCACGCCGAAATGGTCATCATAGTGCAGGTCGAGATATTCATATTTTTCCATGCGCGGCGCGCCGAGCATCAAGCCGACATCGAGGATGCCCTTGTCCATGCGCTCGAGGATGCTTTCTGCGTTGCCGCTGTAGATGTGGAGGTGGATGTCAGGATGCTCGCGCTGGATCTCGCCATAGACGTCCATGAGCATGGCGACGGCCGGCGTCTCGCCATAGCCGACATAGATGTCGCCCGCGATGACGCTGCCGCTATTCTTCAGCGTCGTCTCCGTCTTTTCCATGATCTGCATCATTTCCTGCGCCCGCGCCCGCAGATAGACGCCTTCCTCGGTGAGGAGCGTCTGCCGCTTGCCGCGCACGAAGAGCTGCACGCCGAGCGCGTCCTCGAGCTCCTTCATCTGCCGCGAAAGCGTCGGCTGCGACACGAACAGCGACTCCGCCGCCCGCGTGATGCTCTGCTCCCGCGCGATGGCGAGGAAATAACGAAGCAATCTCGTCTCGATCATGAACGCTTCCCCCTTCGGTCTCCATTTCTTTCGATATATTATAAGCGGAATCTTTCATAGGTGCAAGGCATGAAAGCAACATCATAATAAGCATTTGTTCTTTTCCATCTTCCGCCGTATAATGAACACACAAACAAGTCAACCCGCTGGTTCTCGACATCGCCTCCACCGACGAAATCCGCCGCCTGCACGGCATCACGTTTGAGCAGTAATCCACGATTCACCAGAAGGAAGGACAGATTCTCATGAGCAAGACCCTTGTTGCCTATTTCAGCGCGACTGGCACGACGGCGCGCGTTGCAAAGAAGCTCGCGGAGGCTATCGGCGCTGATGTTTTTGAAATCGAGCCGAAGGAGCCCTACACGTCGGCCGACCTCAACTGGAACGATGCCGCGAGCCGCACGACGGCAGAAAAGGACGATCCGAGCCTGCGGCCGGCCATCGCGAAGAAGCTGCCGCACATGGAGGATTACGGCACCATCTTCGTCGGTTTCCCGATCTGGTGGTACGTCGCGCCGAACATCGTCAATACGTTCCTCGAAAGCTACGATTTCTCCGGCAAGACCATCGTGCCATTCGCGACGTCCGGCGGCAGCACCATGGGCCGCACGAACGACGTCCTTGCCCCGTCCTGCAAAGGCGCGAACCTCCAGCAAGGCCGCCGCTTCCCCTCAAACGCCAGCACGGGCGACCTCAGCGCGTGGGCGAAAGCATTCCTTTGAACTCCATCTCTTTCCATCCAAAAACAGGAGCCGCGCACAGCAGCTCCTGTTTTTCTACCCCTCCTTTTTAACGCACGATAAAAATTTGCACTTTATAATAACGACGATTCATTCATGCACAGGAAAGGAAGTCTTTGCTTGTCCATCTGGAAACGCTATCTCATCTTCACCATCGGCATCCTCATACAGTCTGCCGGCATCGCGCTCGTCGTCAAAAGCCTACTCGGCACGTCGCCGATTTCGAGCCTGCCGTATGTGCTGAGCCTCGCCTACCCGTTCACGCTCGGGCAGACAACGTTCGTCGTCAACATGGTCTTCCTCGCCGGACAGATCGCGCTCTTGCGGCGCAGGTTTGATTCCGTCCAGTTGTTCCAGATCCCCGTGACGCTCGTCTTTGCGTTCTTCATCGACGTTTCCATGGCGCTGTTCGCCGCCGTCGTCCCCGCATGGTATCCGGCAAAGATGGCCGTCCTGCTGCTCGGTGCGGCGTTTGTCGCGCTCGGCGTGTCCCTGCAGGTCATCGCGCATGTGCTCATGCTCGCGGGCGAGGCCATCGTCCAAGCCATCTCGCAGGTCTTCCATATCGAATTCGGCTGGGTGAAGACAGCATTTGACTGCACGCTCGTCGCTTCCGCCGCGCTGTTTTCTTTCACACAGCTCGGCACGATCGAAGGCATCCGCGAAGGCACGCTGATCTCCGCTCTCGTCACGGGTTCCATCGCCCGCTTCTTCATCCACCACCTGAGCCGCGTCGATGCGCACGGCAATCTCGTCTTTTCGCCGCACATCTGAGGGAGCGGCACAAAACACTGTCAGGAATCCGATGCTGCGCCTGCCAGTTCCTCGATGCGGATGTTGCGCAGGAACGAGCGGTGCTGCTCGTCGTCCTGCCAGACGAAGCCGACGCGTTCGACGTAGGGCTCGATCGTTGCGATCTTGAGGAGCGGCGTGACGACGAGCAGCTGGAGGTCGAGCTTTTGGAACAGCTCGAGACCGAACTGCGCCGAGGCGTCGGAACTCTTGAGAAAGGCCTCGTCGATGACGACGAAACGAAAGCTCTGCTCGCCTTCGAAACGGCTGCCTTCGAGGCCGAAATTGTAGACGATGCTCGCCGCGAGGATCGTGTAGGCGAGCTTTTCCTTCTGGCCGCCGGACTTGCCGCCCGAGTCCGTGTAGTGCTCGTATTCCTCGCCCGTCTCGCGCCAGCATTCCGATGCGGCGAAATCAAACCAATTGCGCACGTCGACGACTTCGCGGCGCCAGCGGGCGTCTTCGTCTGTGTCAGCACGCAGGCGGCGCGCGAGCGCGGAAACGTCCTCAAATGCGGCGTCATCCTTCATGCAGGCGTCGAGCGCGCGACGGAATTCCTGCACGGCGCGCACATGCGTGTGGACGCAGGAAATCTCGATGTAGCGGTTCGGGTTGTAGTCGATCTCCTTGAGCGACGCATTGATGCGGCCGATGCGCTCTTGGATGTCTTTCGCGCGGAGCTTCAGGTTCGCATAGAACAGTGCCATCTGGTGGATCGTGTTCTCCTGCAAGAGTTCGCGGAAGCGCTGTTCATAGGCAGGCAGGCCGTCGCGTTCGAGCTCTGAGAGCACGGCTTCATACTCCGCAAGCGCTTCGGGACGCGGTGCGAGGTCGCGCGCGAGCTCGGGGAAGGTCTGGTTGAACGACTCCATGGCCGCCGCAAGCGCGCTCGTCTCGCCGCTGACGGCCTGCTGTGCCTCGCGCATCGTGCTCGCGAGATGATTCTGGTAGAGATTCTGGAGCTCTTGGCGGTCGTCATGGGAAAAGCTGCGGCTGCCCCACGCTTCCTCCGCATGCGACGCAAGCAGCGGCGCAGCTTTCGCAAGCGCCAGCGCGTCCATGCGCGAAAGCTCGGCATGGTCGGCTGCTACCGCGGCATCGAGCTGTTCGAGCACGAGCTCGCTGCGCGCGAGCTTCTTTGATTGCTCAGAAAGCGCCTGCCGCAGGCCGTCGAGCTTCTTCTGCAAATCCGCCTCTTCGCGGCGTAGCGCATGATAGGCGCGGTTTTCTTCGCGCAGTGCCTGTTCCTCCTCGCGGAGCTTTGCGATGGCCTGCGCGACGGCAGGGCTGTCGATGGCCGCAAAGTCTGTAAAGCCTGCGAGCTGCGCGGCGGCATCGGCCGCCACGCGGGCTTTCTTCTGTTTCGCCTTCGCCTTGCGCACGAGCGACTGGATGTCTTTCTTTTCAAGCTCCTGATCTTCACGTTCGGCTTTCAGTGCTTCGACTTTGCGCAGGTTCGAGAAGCCGAGCACATACTGGCGACGATCGTCAATCGCATGGCGGTCGTCTTTTTCATTGCGGCGGCCGCCCGTCTTGACCTGCCCTGCCTGCGTGATGGCGTAGTCGGCGCGGCGGAAATCGCGCAGGCTCTCCGTGCAGTGATGCGCGTAGCGGTGCGCGAGCTCCTGCGTCAGCCACGGCGCGAGCGGGCTGTCGCGGCGGATGTTCAGCTTGCGGCAGGCCGCGTCGTCCGGCAGGCTGTCGAAATCATCGGCCTTGCCGCCATCGGCAACGCTGTAGTAGACGAGCCGCACGGCGAGGCGGTGATGCTCCATCCAGTCCGCAACTTCGCCATAATGCACTTCGGGCACGAGCAGTGACAGGCCGAAGCCATGCAGCAAGCGCTCAAGCGCGCCCTCCCATGCCGCTTCCTCTGGCTGGACTTCGAGGAGTTCGCCGACGAACGGCATTTCCGTCGCCGCGAGGCCGAGGTCGTCTGCGAGTTCGTCACGCAAGCGCACGTAGGCCGTTGGGATGTTCGAACGGCGCTTTGCAAGCGAGGCGAGCTCGCCCTCGATGCGCGCGATCAGCGCCGTGACTTCCTTCAGGTTGCCCTGCTGGTCAGCGATGTCGCTGCCGATGGCTTCAAGCGCGTCCTCTTGCTCTTTTGCGAGCGACTGGATGCGCGCGGCCTGCGCATCAAACGCGGCCGCATCGTCCGGCACCGCGAGGCCGAGCGTCTCTGCGAGCGCGGCGTAGCGCTTGCGGTCTTCTTCGCGCGCGGCCTGTTTTTCCTGTGCGGCCGCGAGCTTGCCCTGCAACGCCGTCAAGCGCGCGCCGCCATTTTGTGCGAGGCTCGTGCGGACATCCGCGAGCTGCGATTCGACGCCCTGCTGCTCTGTCTGGAGCTCGCCCTGTGCGGCCGCCAGCGCGTCATGCGCGGCGGCTTCTTTCGTGCGTAGCGTTTCCACGGCCGCTGCGTCCTGCTGTGCCATCCATGCGGGCAGCGCCGCGAGCATCTGCTCGGCCTCGGCGCGGCTGTGCTCGAGCGCCCGATAGCGCCGCCCTATCTCACGCACGGGTGCGAGCAAGTGCTGCTGCTCGCGTGCCCGCACGACGGACGTATGCGCGGCTTCGAGGTCGGAAAATTCCTGCAAGAGGCCGGAGACGAGCCCTTCCGCATCGGGCGGTTCCAACATGTTTGCGCGCACGAAATCCGTCAGCGAATCGACTTTCTTCAGCGAGATCGTCTGCTGGAACAGGTCAAGCGCCTGCATCTGGCGGATGCCGAAGCGCTTGCAGAAATCGCGGCCATAGAGCGGATAGTCGTCGTATGTATGGATGAAGTCGTCGGCCTCGAGACGGCGCCTGAGCGACCGCATGTCGCTGATACGCGAGAAGCGCTCGGCAATCGAGAGCGTCTTGTCCGCGAGCACGTAGAGGCGCGCCGGCGTCGCGGCACTCTCCGTCTTGTACCAAAAAAGCTGCGCGAGCGTGACGGTGCGGCCATAGTTTTCGTCGGCAAAGACGCCGAGGATCACGCTGTACTCGTTCTTGTCGCGCAGCGCCTCGGGGCGGCTGCCGCCCTCAGCCGTCGAATGGTGCGCGTAGTAGCCACGCACGTAGGAATTCAGGCTGCGCTCTTTCGCACTCGCATCGGCTGCCTTGTTGTACGTCACGCGGCGCGGCGGCACGAGGAGCGTGATGATGGCATCGACGAGCGTCGATTTGCCCGAGCCGACATCGCCTGTCAAAAGAGACGTCGCACCCGCAAGGTCGAGCGTCCAGACGTCGCCATCGAACGTGCCCCAGTTGTAGACCTCGAGCCGCTGCAGGCGGAAACCAAGCTGCGGCAACGCCTGCTGGGAATCGTCAAATAAGTCCATCGTCCGTCTCCTCCTGCGTTCCGTAGGCCGCATACGTTTTCAGTCGCTCGTCAAAATCTTGCAGCCACTCGGCCGTGATGAAGCTCCTGAGCAGCGACAGCACCTCATACGACGCGTCCTCGCCCGTCATGCGGCGCAGAAATCCGAGCTCCTCCGCGCGCTGCACCTGCCGCGCCGCCATATCGGCAAAGCGCACCTGATCCGTCACCGCAGGGAAGAATGGCGCGAGAAGCTCCGTCATCTCGCCCGTCGTGAGGATCAGGCGGCTGTCGCCCTCGTGCGCGTCGTACTCGCCGAGCTTCTTGCGCAGGAGCAGCAGCAGCAAGCTCAAGGCATAGCTGAGCTGCGTGCGCGCCATGAGGCGCGGCAGTCCCGACGATTCGTCCTGCCGCAGATACGCATACTCGTCTGCGCGGTCGATGAAAAGATGCAGGCCGAGCTTGCCGAGATAATCGCGCAGCGCTTCCTCGCGCCCGACGATCACCTGCCACAGCGCCTCGTCCCGCCCGCGCTCCACCACGCCGCGCAAAAGAGCGATCGCCGCGCGGGAAAAAGATTGTTCTTCGTTCGTCATTTGTTCCCTTCCTGTGCCGAAAAGACGATTTCGTCCGTCGTCGCCACACGTTTCCTGCCGTCCTTTTCAAATGGAATCCGCATCGTTCCATCTTTGCCCGTCGTCCCGTTTCTTTCTGCCAGCACGACATACGCCAAGAGCTCCGCAAGCCCGCCGGTCAGCGGGTGGCGCTGTACGACTTGTTCGAGCGTGACGTCGCTGCCGCGCTCGGTCGCGGTCTCTTCGATGTTCTGCCGCAGCACGTCGCGGTCGATGGCCGTCGCTTCGAGTGCTTTGGCGAGCGCCTGTTCGCCGCCCGCCGCACGCCCTTCGGCCGCCTCGCCCGCTTCGAGCGTACGCGCTTTGATGCGCGTGCGCTGCGGCGGCTGAAAGATCTTGCGATCCATCGGCAGCGCGACGTCGGCACGCGGCAGGTCGAGCACGGCAAAATCGCCGCGCGGCGGCCGCTCGCGCACGTCGAGCGCCTGCTTCTCGATGCCTGCGATGAGCTGGTAGATGACGCGCTCCTCGCGAATCGAGCGCTCGTCAACATAGCGCCTGAGCTGGCGCGACAGCCCTTCCATCGTCTGCTGCACAGCCGCTGCGCCCGCGACCCATTCGCGCAGCAGCCCCGAGAGACCGCCCTGTGCCGAAAATTCCTTCAGCTCCGGCACGCGGCTGACGGTGGCCAGCAGCTGCTCGAGCTCGGCCTGCCGGTCGCCTGCCATCAGGAAGCGCCAGAACAGCGCAAAGCTCCGCCCTTCCTCTGAGTCGCGGATGACGTCGCCGCGCTCGAACACTTTCGCGAGCAGCTCCCCCTTGCCTTCCTGCCACGTCACGATGTCGTGCATGAGGCCGCGGCCGAGCGCGCCAAATGCCTCTTCGAGTGCGCGGAAATCCTCGAGGATGCTCTCAGCCGTCACGCGCGCCTGCTGGTAGCGCTCACGCACCTGCCCCGCCGTGAGTTTCTGCTGCACTTTGCCCGTCCGCCGCAGCTCCGCAAGCTCTTCGTCGATGCCCTGCCTTTTTGTGAGCAACACTTGTTCTCGGTGCGCTGCATCTTCGTCGCGATCTTCTGCGATCTCGCCGAGCAGCGAGACGACCGTCCTGAGACGCGACTCCGTGCCGAGGAAGCCGCGCTGCGACAACCCTGTCGCGAAGCGCACGGCATGCTCGGCCGCCGCCGTGAGGTCATAGCATGGCACATCATCCGCACCATGGAACCGCCGCAGCCACCCATGCGCCTCGTCCGACCACGTCAAGAGGTATTCGCGCGCCGGACGGATGAGCCCTTCGCCCGCCTCCGCATCGCGCGCCTGTGCCGCCTCCTGCATCGCATCCTCGAGGTCGCGCAAAAGCTCGGCCTCCGCGACGCGCCGCCGTCCCGTCGCGAGGAATTCCCGCGCAAAGAACGCAGCCACGAATGGCGCCTGCGGCGACGCCAGCAGCCGCCACGCCGCACTGTCCTGCCGCAGCCCCACGAGCCGCGCATAGAGCGACGTCAGCGACGTTTCCTTTCCCATTTCCGTCAAAACATCCACGCTCCGTTATTTCAGCAGATCGACGATCTGCTTGCCGATCAGCACGGTCGTCATGATGATGAACAGCGGCCGCACGTAGCCCGTGCCTTTTTTGAGCGCCATATGCGCGCCGCACCAGGCGCCGACGATCATCGAGAGGCCCATCGGGATCGCATACGACCAGTTGATGAGGCCGAGCACGGCGAACACCGTCACGCCCGCGATGTTGCTCGCGAAGTTCAGCGCGCGCGCATTCGCCGCCGCGCCGAGAAAGTCGTAGCCGAGCATCAGGAACGCGAACAGCAAAAACGAGCCCGTGCCTGGGCCGAAGAAGCCGTCGTAAAAGCCGAACGCAAACGCGACGACGCCCGAAAGCACAAGCATGCGCGTTGTGAGCCCCGTGAAATGGTTCTCGCGTCCCCAGTCTTTTTTGAGCACGCTGTAGACGAGCACGACGATGAGCAGCACCGTCACGAGCGGGCGCAGGATGTCCGGCGACACCGAGCGCACGACGAACACGCCGACGGCCGAACCGATGAGCGACAGCGGGAACAGCCGCCGAATGAGCCCGCCATTGACGCGCCCCGAGCGCACGAAGGTCACGAAGCTCGCAACGGCGCCCATGACGGCCGCGCCCTTGTTCGTGCCGAGCGCGAGATGCGGCGGCAGGCCGATCCAGAGGAGCGCCGGCAGCGAGATCAGACCGCCGCCTCCGACGACGGAATCGATGAACGCCGCACAGAAGCCAAAGACGATGAGAAACGCGAGAATATCTGGCGAGAGAAGTTCCATGTTGTTGCCCTTTCCATTTTTCTGTGTGACCGATGCAAAAAATCTGCTTCCCCCATTGTAAAGAAGAACGCGGCCGCGGTCAAGATGCGCGCCGTTCCGCGCCTCTGCAAACCATAGCTAAATAGAATCGTCGAAATTTCTCGTTTCTATTGAAAACAGCCGCAAAATTTCGTATTATGAAGGAAAGAATTCTTGTTTCCGTTTTATTTCTTTCTTTTCGTCGTTGTTTCTTTCTGCTGTATGCTTTTTTGCACAAGTCAAAGGAGGCGTTTCTCTTGGACAAGATGAGTAAAGAAGCCCTTGCGGTCAAGAAAGCCGAACAGGCGTTTGACCGCAAGCGCCGCACGATCGGACTCTTCGGCGGACCGCTCCTCGCCATCCTCGTCTTCCTCACCCCCATTGATGCCCTGACACTGCCGGGGCACAAGCTCTTGGCGATCATGGTACTCGTCGCTCTCTGGTGGATCACGGAGCCAGTGCCCATCCCCGTCACGTCGCTCATCGGCCCGACGCTCGCCGTCATCACTGGCGTCGTCAGCGTCAAAGTCGCGTTCGCCGCATTCGCGAACCCGATGATCTTCCTGTTCATGGGCGGCTTCATCCTCGCGAAAGCCATGATGAAACACGGGCTCGACAAACGATTCGCCTACTGGCTGCTCGCGCGAAAATGGGTCGGCTCGAACCCGAAGCGCATCTTCCTCGCCTGCGGCCTCGCCGCTGCCCTGTGCTCCGGCTGGGTCAGCAACACGGCGACGGCAGCCATGATGTTCCCGATCTGCCTCGGCCTTCTGACGTCGATCAAGGAAATGTTCGCTGCGAATGGCCGCGAGATCGACCTGCACGAATACAAATATGCGACCGGCCTCATGCTCATGACGGCATATGCCTGCTCCATCGGCGGCGTCCTGACGCCGATCGGCACCCCGCCGAACCTCATCATGCTCGGCTTCCTCAGCACGATGTGCGACATCCACATCTCGTTCTTTGAATGGATGACGTGGGGCTTCATCGCCATGGTTGTCTACTTCATCATCGCCTATATCGTGCTCTCGCACATGTTCCCGGCCGACGTCGACCACATCGAGGGCGCGGACAAGTTCATCCGCAGCAAGCTCGACGAGCTCGGCGGCTGGACGCGCGCACAGAAGAACACGCTGTTCGCTTTCATCGTCGCCATCGTCCTCTGGATCACGCCGGGCATCCTCTCCATCGGCCTCGGTGCAGCGAGCCCCGAACTCAAGATGTACAACCTGTTGTTCCCAGAAGCTGTCGCGGCCATGGCCGGCGCACTGCTCCTGTTCCTGCTCCCTGTGGACTTCAAGACGCGCCGCTTCACGCTGACGTGGAAAGAAGCCATGGAAGGCATCGAGTGGGGCACGCTGATCCTGTTCGGCGGCGGCCTCGCCATGGGCGGCATGATGTACACGACGGGCCTGTCGCAGTGGGTCGGCGATCTCATCGTCGCAGCGATGGGTGGCGAGCCGAGCCAGGTCGGCATGGTCGCGATCTTCTCCGTCATGGCGCTGTTGCTCTCCGAGCTCACGAGCCATACGGCCGCGACGAACATGATCGGCCCGCTCGCGATCACGGCAGCCGTCTCTGCCGGCATCAGCCCGATTCCGGTCTCCGTCGGCATCGCGCTTTCCGCATCGCTCGGCTTCATGCTCCCAGTCTCGACCCCGCCGAACGCCATCGTCTATGCATCGGGCTACATCCCGATCACCAAGATGATCCACACCGGCGTCATCATCGACTTCGTAGGCATCGCCTGCGTCACGATCCCACTCGTCATTTATTTCGTGAGCTGGATGGTTGGATAAACATCTTTCTTGGAACACGCGAACGTCCCCGCAAGGCTGCTGCCCTGCGGGGACGTTCGTATTTCCAAATGGTTTCCAAATATCAGCAGTACACCCTCGGCACGCGCGGGGCGATGAGGCAGGTGACTTCGTAGTTGATCGTGTGGAGCCAGCCGGCTGCTGTGTCGGTCGGGAGGGCTTTGCCGCCGAAGAGCAGGGCCGTGTCGCCGACCTTGACGCCCTCGATGTCCGTGACATCGACCATGACCTGATCCATGCAGACGCGACCGGCGATCGGGGCTTTCTGGCCGTGAAGGATGACGTAGCCCTCGGGGCTGTAGGCGCGGATGTAGCCGTCGGCGTAGCCGATCGGCAGCGTCGCGATGATGCTCTCGCGCTTTGCGACGAATTCGCGGCCATAGCCGATGGACTCGCCGACGCGGAGTTTTTTCAAAAAGACGATTTTCGCGTAGAGCTTCATCGTCTCTTGGAGCTCGATGGGATGCGAGACCTCATCCGACGGCCAGAGGCCGTGCTGGATGATGCCGACGCGCACCATGTCATAGTGCGCCTCAGGGATCTCGAGGATGGCTGCACTCTCGGCGATATGGCGGATGGGGATGTCGATGCCCTTTGCCTCGATGGCGTCGAGCGCCTGCTGAAACAGCGCGAGCTGCTGCTTCGTGTAGCTCTTGTCGCGGCTGTCGGCGGTAGCGAAATGAGAGAACGCGCCCTCAAGCTCAAGCCCCGGTAAGCTCACGATGTATGCCGCGAGGTCGGCGGCTTCTTCCGGTCGCACGCCGATACGGCCCATGCCCGTCTCGATCTTCAGATGCACCTTCGCTGACTTGCCAAGTCTCACAGCCGCATCGGACAGCGCTTTTGCGAGTTCTTTCGTGCAAACGACCTGCGTGATGTCCGCATCGACAACGGCCTGCGCTTCCTCGGGCAAGATCATGCCGAGCAGCAGGATCGGCTGCGTGAAACCAGCCTCGCGGAGCTCGACGCCCTCGCCGATCGTCGCAACAGCGAGATAGTCGGCCCCATGCTCGACAGCAACGCGCGCGCACGGGATAGCGCCATGCCCATAGGCATCGGCCTTGACGACCATGCAAAGCTTCGCGCCTGGCTTGACGCACGTCTTGATCTGTTCGATATTTTCGGCATAAGCGGCAAGGTCGATTTCGGCCCAGGTTGCCCGGGTTGGCATAGTGGAGATCCCCTTTCGGATATATGGATAAAAAACTCAAACTTCGCAGGTGCTGAGCACCCGTAAAGTCTTGTGAAATTTATGTTTGTGGAAAAATAAATAGCATGAACTGTGCCAATTTAGTATAATTAAGGTGTGAAACAAAACATACTA
>JAXGCE010000052.1:0-8099 GCA_034186105.1 Selenomonadaceae bacterium | reverse complement strand
TTATGGCCCGGTAGTTTAGTTGGTTAGAATGCCGCCCTGTCACGGCGGAGGTCATGGGTTCAAGTCCCATTCGGGTCGCCATTTTTTTGCCTCGGTAGCTCAGTCGGTAGAGCAGGGGACTGAAAATCCCCGTGTCAGTGGTTCGATTCCGCTCTGAGGCACCATTTTTATGCTGACATAGCTCAATTGGCAGAGCAGCTGACTTGTAATCAGCAGGTTGTAGGTTCGATTCCTATTGTCAGCTCCATTTTTTGGTTCTTTGCGGGTGTAGCTCAATGGTAGAGCCCCAGCCTTCCAAGCTGGTCACGTGGGTTCGATTCCCATCACCCGCTCCAAATCGCAATGCCGGGGTGGCGGAACTGGCAGACGCAACGGACTTAAAATCCGTCGGTAGGAAACTACCGTACCGGTTCGATTCCGGTCCTCGGCACCACCTTGCATGATACAGTTTTCTGTGTTATAATATCCTCATTCGCGGTCGTGGCGAAATTGGCAGACGCGCTAGCTTCAGGCGCTAGTGATAGCAATATCATGGAGGTTCAAGTCCTCTCGACCGCACCAATTTGATTTTTCCTTACAATTTGATATACCGCGGTCGTGGCGGAATTGGCAGACGCGCTACTTTGAGGGGGTAGTGAGCGAAAGCTCATATGGGTTCAAGTCCCATCGACCGCACCATTTACTCTCGCGGTTGTGGCGGAATTGGCAGACGCGCTACTTTGAGGGGGTAGTGAACGAAAGTTCATATGGGTTCAAGTCCCATCAACCGCACCAGTTGCTGATCAGGCTCAGGGCTTTTCGCTCTGAGCTTTTTTCGTGCTTTCTCAGTTGACTTTTTGGGGAATTCGTTTTATACTACCAGATAGTTAGCTTACTAATAATTTTTGACTGGAAAGAAGGAGCGATGCGATGCGGCGGGAGAGTATGCCGACGATGGCGGAGCTGGAAGCGCACAAGAAAGTGGTGCCGGAAATCGATCCGGCGTCGGTCGTCGCAATGCTGGAGATTCGGCAGGCAGGCGAACAGGTCGCAGAGGCGATCCTCGATGTGTTGCAGCGGGAGTATCATCTGTCGGAAGGAAAATTCTGTGTGCTGATCGTGCTGCACCAGCATCCAGAGGGCATCGCGCCGTCGGAGCTGGCGGCGCGCGTCGGCGTGGCGCGGGCGACGATCAGCACGATGCTGCAGCGGCTCGAAAAGGCGGGCGATGTCGTGTTGGAGGAAGATCCGCAGGATCGCCGCGCGAAGCGCGTGCGGTTGACGCAGCAGGGGCGCGATTTCATGGCAGAGCTGCTGCCGCCGCATTACCTGCGCGTCACGAAGCTCATGGAGAAATTGACGCGCAATGAACAGGAAGAATTGATTCATCTGTTGCGGAAACTTGCGGGAGATTAAATCTCTCTCTTTTACTCATATAGTTAGCATGCGAATCATAGAGGAAGGAAGATTTCATTATGAATGCAAGACAGAAAGCGGAGCGGACGGGGCTGTTGTTCCTGGCGCTGCTCCTCATTGGCGGCGCGGTGCTGATGTATCGCGGCAATGATGCCGTGGCGCTCGGCGCCCAGCAGAAAGAGGGCATCTTGACGGCGGAGCAGGTGAAGATGGCGTTTCATTCCGTCAGCGGCCGCCTCGTGCATGTGCATGTGACGGAGGGCGACGTCGTGAAGAAAGGCGATGTCGTCATGGAGATCGATGCGAAGGACACGGATCTCTCCATCAAGAAGACGAAGGCGCAGATCGCGCAGATCGAAGCGCAGATCGCTTCGACGTCGGGCTCGCAGGCTGTGAACTACCTGAAGGCCGACAATGACGAGACGCAGTCGTTCCGTCAGATCGACCAGCAGCGCGCGGCGGTCTCGAGTGCTCAGGCGACGCTACGCAATGCGCAGCTCGACTATGACCGCAAGACGTCGCTCGTCGATGCGGGCGCGATTGCGCAGTCGCAGCTCGATGATGCGACGATGACGCTGAATGTGGCGCAGGCAAATGTGGAGCAGCAGCAGCAGCTCCTCGACAAATTGCTGGCTGGCGCGCAGGATACGGGCGCGACGGACGGCATCGCGCTGCCGACGATCGCACAGGAACGCGCGAGCGCAGCGAACATGAGTAATGATGTGGCGGCACTCGAAGAGCAGCGCAAGACGCTCATGGTGCAGCTGGAAGAGCTCGAGACGCAGAAGGAGCGCCTGACGCTCCGTGCGCCGGAAGACGGCAAGGTGCTGAAAGTGCTGTCGAAGGAGGGGGAGATGGTCTCAGCGGGTACGCCGGTCGTGCTGCTCGAGAGCAACCGCAGCTATTATGATCTTTATGTGTCGGAGGAACAGGCCGCGCAGATGCAGGAAGGCACGGAAGTCACGGGCGTGACGGTTGCGGGCAAAAAAGAGGTCAAGGGCACGGTGCAGCTCCTGACGCAGGCGCCGGGCTTTGCCGACCTCAAGCAGTCGCGCGAGAAAGGGCAGGCCGACCTCTCGGCATTCCAAGTGCGCATCTACATTGAGCCGACAGAAGGTGTCGTTCCTGGCATGACGATCGGGGTGAAAGGACTGTGAATGCGCTCAAGAGTGAAGTAAAATTCCTGTTTTCAGGGAAGGGCATGCCGTATGAAAAAGTGTGCCTCTTGGTCGCGATGGTGGTGACGGTGATTCTTTCCGTGCTGCTGTCGGGCAATTTCGCGAAGGATGCGAAGGTCGTGGTCATCGACCTCGACAACAGCGCGTACACGCGGGAGCTCGTGACGCGCATCGATGCGTCGGAGTACATGCAGGTGACGGCGGTCGTGAATACGCCGGTTGATCCGAAGACGCTGTTCTATGAGGACAAGGCCGTCGCGGTGCTGTATTTCCCACGCGACCTCGAAAAGAACCGCTTTACGGGCTCGGCGTCGAACATCGGCGTGTTCTATGACAACACGAACACGGCACAGACAGCGAACATCAAGGAGGCGCTGCAGGAGCTCCTCGCGCTCGACAATGCGGCGGCGCAGGGCGATGTGGGCTCGACAAATGATGCCGTTGCAGGGCAGGTGCAACTCGCAGATCGCCGGCTGTTCAACCCGCAGGAGTCGACGAGCAACACGGAGACGCTCGGCTTCCTGTTCTTCTTCGGCTCGATGTTCTTCACGTTCGCGACGATCGGCATGGGGCCGCGCCTGCGGCTGACGCATGAAATGGACGCGATGATGGAACACGGCACGCCGTGGGACCTCGTCATGCGCATCATTCCGTATGCATGCTGCCTGATTGTCTCGTTCGTCGTCGGCATGGCCGTGCTGCGCGTCTGGGGCGACCTGAATTTCTCGGGGAGCCTCGTGACGTTCCTGTTCACACAGCTTTTTTACGTGATGACGGTCGGCATGCTGAGCATCACGTTCGGCTGGACGGCCGCGAACCCTGGCATCGCATCGAGCCGCATGATCCTCTTCATTCCCGGAGGCTTCATCCTCGGCGGTATGACGGGACCGGTGACGTATTACTCGGATTGGGTCGTGCATCTGTCGCATGTGTTCCCGCTGACGTGGGAATTCCATTTCCAGCGTGACATCATTGCGCGCGGCGCAGGGCTCAGCGATATCTCGGCGCTGTTTGGTGCGTTTCTCGTCTATATGGCGGGTGCGGGATTGCTGCTTTGCTGGCGGTTCTATGGCGAGCGCAAAAAATATTATGCGCAGAAGAGGAAGGAAGCACGCGCACGTGCGAAAATGCAGGAGCTGGCGAATGAATTATGAGTGAAGAAATGAAATCCCCAGAGAAACTCATCGAAGAAATAAAGAAGCGCAATCCACAGGAAATCCACTGCGACCGCATCCTCGTGCCGACAGATGGGTCAGGGCAGGCGTTCCGCGCCGTGGGGCAGGCCATCCATCTGGCGGCGGTGACGGGAGCAGAGCTGACGATCCTCATGGCCGTGGACTACAACAAGGAAGTCGCGGCTTTCGAGCAGGTCAGTCTCGGCGGCTATGTGCCGGCGGAGTTGCAGGTTGCGGCGTACAAGTTCCTCGCCGATCTCATGCATGTCATCCCGTCGGAGATCCGCGCCCATACGCGCGTGGAAGTCGGCGATGCGCGCGACATCATCGTGGACGTCGCGACGGAGGAGGAAAGCGACCTCATCGTCATGGGTTCGCGCGGCCTCGGTACGCTCGGCGGCATCCTGACTGGCAGCGTGTCGAGCTTCGTGCTCGCCCATACACCCTGCCCTGTTTTGCTTTGCAAGGGCATGCCGGACGACTGGGAGGAAGAAGATAACTTTTTGGGAAATGATTGAAGAACGGGCGTTGCATCCAAGCGTGCAGCGCCCGTTTTCTATGGAATTTACGACTTGTCGATAAATTTTCATGCAGCCCTGTTATACTGGAACAAATGAATGTGCAGGAGGGATAGCTTTTGCGTAGCGTGTGGAAAAGGAAGTTGGCGCGGGTGACGATGGCGGCGGTTCTGGGGGTAACGGCGACCATCACGCCGGTGGCGGTTGAGGCGTCGAGCGCCTCGGGGTGGGGCATCGCTGCTTCGGCGATCTCGGGACTCATCGCGTACAAGTCGGGACTCGCGATGATGCTTGATATCGGAAACAATGCACACTACCAGCGGCAGAGTCTCTGGCAGGACAAAAAAGCAAATGGCACGGACGGCAACGCGCGCGATGTGGCGATCGTGGATGGCGTCATGACGCGTTTGACGCAGCCGGATGTCTTCGTGCTGCCTGCGGACGCTTTGCCGTTCTCGTGGCATGTGAATGACAGTGCGCTCTTCAATGCGGCGTGCTATCCGACGGATTATATCTCGGTGAACCGTGGCCTTGTGCGCATCCTCGGCCACGAAGCGGAGATCGCAGCCGTGCTCGGCCATGAGATGACGCATGGGATCGAGCACCACAGCGCCGAGGTCTATGCGAAGACGATGGCGACATACTACGGCCTATCGCTCCTCAATATGGCGACGGGCGTCATGGACTGGCAGCAGCTGCAGAAACTCACGGTCTATTCGTCGGCAAAACTCTTTACGCTGCCGACAGAGTACGCAGCCGATGCAGGCGGCTTCCAGATCGCGGCACGGGCGGGATTCAACCCCGGTGGCGGCGCAGCGGCTATGGCACGGATGACGGCGTATCTCAAAGATCAGTCGCGTGATTTTCGCGAGTACCAGGACCCAAAAGACAAGAGTGATGTGAATTACAACGACCATCCCGACACGGAGCTGCGCGAGGTGCGTCTCATGAAGCTTTTGACGGACTACAGTGCCGGCCATGTGACGGTCGCAGACCGCAAGGACGTCTGCATCGACGGCACGCGGCTGCTCGCGGGGGCGTTCACGGCTGAGGACTATGACGATACGGCGGAAAATGCCTACTTGCTTGCGGGCGAGCTCGGGCGGCTGTTCCACGACTGCCGCACGGCCGAGGCGTGGGGCCTCGATGCGGCTGGCGACTGGGAAAACGCGAAAGCGCCGCTCCTCTCGGTCGCTGTGCGCCAGCAGGGGCTCCGTGACACGCTGCGCGAGCTCGTGATAGCCGCCTATGCAAGCGAGACGAAATCGGGCGCACGCAAGAAGCTCGACGATGCGGAGGGAAAAGAGCGCGCAGCGCTCGCGAAAGCATATGAGGATGTGCTCGCGGCGAACGCGAAACAGGCAAAGCGTATGCGTATGAACAGCGATGTCTACAGCGACATCGGCGACAGCCGCAAGGCGCTCGCGATGATTGACCGTGCCCTTGCAGCGAAAGGACTCGATGATCACGCCGAGAGCCTCGGCATCCGCGCTCGTGCGCTCGCCGTCGCTGGCGATTTCGACGCCGCACTCGCAGAGGCCGACGCTGCCTGTGCCGAGGATCCGAAGAATGTCTACAATTTCCTGAACCGCGCCGATATCTATTGGATGAAAGGCGACCTCGCGGCCGCGATCGCCGATGCCTCGCAAGCTGTCGCAGTGGACGGGAAGAACGCTGATGCCTACCGTATGCGCGCGATTCTTTCCGACGAGGCAGGCGATTATGCAGGCGCGCTCGCTGACTATACGAAGCATCACGAACTTGCGCCACAGTCGCGCAACATCCCTGACGAATATTTGAAGAAAATCGACCCAAAGGCCTATGAAGAGGTCGTGAAAGAACGTGAACAGGCAGAAAAGGAGGCGGCGGAAGCAAAGGCGGAGCAGAAGAAAAAGGACGCAGAGGCAAAGCCTGCCGCCAAAAACACAGAGCAAAAAACAGAGAACGACGGAACCGAAAAAACGGAACAGAATCTCTAAAGAATCACGACAGAAATCGTGCTATAATGAGAGGACAAGGAAGAAAGTGCATCCGGGATAGAAGTCCAAACGAACGGGAGCGATAGGGATGAGAGTCTCCATTCATAAAAAATACGCGTTCGTCATCAGCATCGCGCTCCTCGTGACGGTTCTGGCGTTCATGGGCATCGTGCGCTGGGCGGTCGTCGGTTACTACGAGGAAAAAGTCCGCGCGAATGATACGCAGCTCACGCGTGTACTCGCGCAACATATCGAGCGGACGATTCGCTCGGATGACGAAGTCATCGGCATGCTGGCCGACTATCCTGATCTGTTTGAGCGTTCTGTCGATGATCAGCAGTTCGTGCTGCTGAAGACGGCGCGCAACCATCCGCACTATGAGCTACTCGCCATCGTCGATATGGACGGCGAACAGATCGCGCGCTCGTGGGGGCAGTGCGGCCCGCGCGGCGACCGCGCGTGGTTTCAGGATTTCGCACGGACGAAGCGTGGCGCCATCAGCAACGTCTACACTTCGCGCTCGACGGGCAATCCGATCGTGACGATCACAAAAGGCATGTATGACGAGTATGGCAACGCCATTGGCCTCATCATGGCCGACATTCGTACGACGGACATGCAGCAGATCATTCGCTCGTGCAACAATGATCCCGACTGCGAAGTCTACTTGCTCGACAATGAAGGCAACCCCATCGCGGCCCCAGAGGCTCGGGACGCATCTTCCGTCGAAGAAGCGCTTTCTGGAGCGGAATCCGGACGGCACTTCACGAACGATGAGGGAAAAGAATGCATCGGCGTTTATCAGACGATTGACATCCCCGAAATCAACCTTCATTGGCATCTGATGTTCGTACGTGACTACGAGGAGGTGCTTGCGCCCGTCACGGCCATCATGGAGCGCACGCTGCTCCTCGGTTTCGTCGTCGTCGTCATCGTTGTGCTCGCGATGTATTTCATGAGCCGCCGCATGACGCGTGGTTTTTTGCGTGCCGGACAGGTCATCCGCCTCGTCGGACAGGGCGACTACAGCCAGCGCTTCGAGTATCATGGCAATGACGAACTCGGCGATATCGCGACGAATCTCAACCACATGATCGACCTGCTCGTCAGCGCACAGCGCAAGCAGCAGGCGGCAGCCGAAAAAATCGAAGACATGGCGTTCCACGACAGCCTGACGGGCCTGCCAAACCGCCGCCACTTCATGGAGTCCGCGCGCGACGTGCTCGTGCGCGCCTATGGCACGAACCGCGTTGCCGCGCTGTTCTTCATCGACCTCGATAAATTCAAGGCCGTCAATGACACGTACGGCCACGCGGCAGGCGACGAACTCCTGATCGAAGTCGGCCGCCGCCTCACGCACATCGCGGGCCGCATCGAGCTCGTCTGCCGCCTCGGCGGTGACGAATTCTTGATGTTCCTGCCTGGGGCGAATGACCTCGAAGTCGCGGAAAAAGGCCAGCACGTCATCGATGTCCTCGAACGCCCGATCCGTCTGACAGGCGCAAATGTGGATGCCTATATCTCCGCGAGCATCGGCATCGCCCGATACCCCGTCGATGCTACGACGATCGACGCCCTCGTCCAGCTCGCCGATGCGGCGATGTACGAGGCAAAGGCCAATGGGCGCGGCAGGTACGTCGTGACACGGGAAGGAGCAGGAGAATAAAAGAGAACATCCCCGCATACGCGGGGAAGATGGGAATAGAAAGAATAAGGAATAAAGAATTATGGGTTCACCCCCGCATACGCGGGGAAGATCGGTTCAGAGTGTATGTCTTCACCCCGTGCACAGGTTCACCCCCGCATACGCGGGGAAGATTTGTTCGTGTTCGCATTGCCGTTGCCGTTGACAGG
>JAXGCE010000051.1:0-6712 GCA_034186105.1 Selenomonadaceae bacterium | reverse complement strand
TAAGTTCGCGTTTTGCCATTGTGTTCATCCTTTGCGGTTGCGAGTGATTCTGTCAGTATGCCAGAACCAACGTTGACTTGTAAAGGCCTTTTACACAAACTATTTTACACTCCCGAAAAATGAGATAGAGGAAATCAACGCTTGAATCGGAAAGCCATTGAAGTATACGAAATGAACGATGACAAGAAAAAACGACTCCTGAAAGATGTCCAGAGCTATCTAAAAGCGCATTACATCCCTGCGGATGCACCAGGGTTCTTTGCCTCTCCATTCATCGTCGATGCAGCACTCTCCACGCATGCGCTCCAGAAAGGCAGCCTTTCGCATGCAGCCAAAGACGCTCTGTTCCATGGTCTCCAAGAGATGCTTCAGCCAGGTTTTCACGACCTGCTCTTCAAGCTCATCAAGAAAAAAGGCGTCCGAAATGTCGACCTCTATCGAAGCGCCGATCTCACGAAAGCACATTTTTCCAGAATGAAAAATGACGAAGACTACCATCCCTCAAAAGAAACGGTTCTTGCCCTCGCGCTCGGCCTGAAGCTCACGCTTGATGAAACGAAGATGCTGCTGGAACGTGCTGGCTATACGCTGACGAACAGCAGCCAGACAGATCTCATCGTCGAATTCTTCATCCAGCGCCACCTTTACGATGTCAATGAAGTCAACGAAGTCCTCGACGAACTCGGCCTGCCGACCATCACGAATCACAGGAAGACGAAGGAGCGGAAGGACGACTGGTGACCGGATACATGTTCTCCACCGTCTGCTTGAGCGCACTGTCCATCTGGGCAATCAGCCGTTGGACATTCTGCACATGCTCATTGGCAAACGTTTCATCCGGCTTTGGCAACGACTCTTTTTCAGCATCCACAAAATGACGTTCTCCGCATTCCTCGGAATCGTCAATTTTTTCCTGCGCGCGGCGTTTTACAAGGGATGCCTGCAAAGCCTGAATCGACTGATGGATGTCTTCATAGACAGCCTTGCGCTCCTCTTCGGTCTTGCAGCTTGCCAGTGCATCTTCCGTTTCTTTCTGGAATGCAGCCATCAACTCGTTAACATCCGGATTCGCAGGCCCCGCTGCATCCTCATCTTCACTGCTCTTCTCGTCATTGGAGATCAGTGCTGTACCTGCCAGCATGCCAAGAATTCCTCCTGTTGCAAAAATCAAAAAATCCTCCCAAATACTGTTCTTCATTTGAAAAACCTCCCTCGAACCATTTTTACTGATTGACCTTTTCGGCCTCTGCCTACAGGATAGCCGAAATCGAAATGAAAAGGGTCAACTCCGTGTTGACCGCCTTCGATTTATTCCACACACCAAAAAGAAGCCTCCATGCATCAATTGTATCAATGTTGATGCATGGAGGCTTCTGCCGATTCGATTTCCGTTATTTCTCGTCCAGCGACGTCTTGAGTTCCAGCGTCGTCCCATCTCCATAGGCCAGCTTCGTGAGCTGCGTCTTGATGGAATACTGACTCAGATTCGCTTTGGCGAGCTTCGCTTCCCCGCCGAAGAACGGATTCAACTCCTTGTCGATGGCAACCACCTGGTCGCCGGCCTTGAGGCCCCGCTTGGCCTCGAAGGGGATCTTCGTCTGCTTTCCCTCGGGAGATTTCAGATAAATATTGCCCGAGAAGGAAGCGATGTCCTTGTCGCTGTTCACCGCGAGGGTCAGGTTGACGCGCAATTTCTGGGAGATGCCGAACGGATCAGCCTGCACGATGCTTGCCTGCGCATTTTTCACCGACACACGTTGGTCAATCTCGTCCTGGATGGGCTTGTTGACCTCTGCCAGCTTCGCCTTGCGCGCCTTGTCGAGTTCCAGCAGGTAGTCTTTCAGATTTGAGATTTCGAGAATCTGCCATGTTCCGTCATCCAGCTGGCGCATCTTCAGTTCGAGCGTGAAGTCCTTTTTCAGCTGGCTGTCCTCGATTGTGATGCCGACGAGGGAGAAATCGCCGTCATTTTTCGTATAGGAGACGCCCTTGAACTTCGACTTGTCAAAGCCCGTTTCCTTCGTCATGTTGCTGGCCGCATTCTGCGCTTTCTGCTCGTCCTTCGAATCTGCCTTTTTGTCGGGCTCTTTCTTTTCGCCCGTCTTGACCCACTGCTCGACCTCCTGGTTCAGGGCATCGACGATGCTCGGCTTCAGGAGTTTGGCAAAACCGCTCGCCATGCCCTTGACGTCTTCATCCATATCCTCGTCAGATTCCATCGCACCTTCCACGAACGCATCATAGCTCGTGCTGATGACGTTCTTCGTGTCAACATGCTTGCTGAACGTATCCCAGTCGTGCTTCTCCACCGACGTCTTGATCAGGTCAAACGTGTATGTCGGCGTCCGCTTGTAATACATGTACCCGGCAATGCCGCCAATAATCAGGACGGCGACAATGATTCCGGCAATGATGCCTGTTTTCTTGTTCATGAAATTCCTCCATTCCCTGCATCATGTTTTATTTTCTGTCCGCGCTTTGCCATGTCACATCACATCATCAATGTATTTTGCGTGGCCTTCCGAACGCGACAAGCTCATGACGTAAAGCTGGTCGAGCAGGAAGGCGATCTCGTGAGCGTCGACCTGCTGCATCGTCCAGCCATAGGCGCTTTGCAGCCGCTCGTAGTACAAAAGAAGATTCTGGTACGGGGAAAGGTTCAGCCCTCCCCCGCCGCCGCGTTTGGGAGCTTCACCAATTTCGCGAACGTCTGTGCCTGGAGCCAGCCGAACAGGTCGCGGGTGAACGGCACGACGTCCGCGATGCCCAAGGCGTCCTCGACTGCCGCCCGCGTGACCTCGGGCCGGCCGAACGCCAGCACGATGAGGTCGATGTGGCGGTCGAGAAATTCTTCCATGGTCAAATGGCTCTTGTCCTCGTCGAAAAACGCGAGGAACGCCCGCCAGACGCGCATCTTCGGCGGGGCGGGCTTGACGATCTTGCCGTCAATCACGAGTTGCGGGTGCAATACTTTTTCGTCCATGATGCCCTCCTCAAACTGTCGTGTACCACTTCGCGGCGTTCTCTGCCGTGAAACCGGCGTCCTCGTCATCGGCATAGGTATAGCAGTTGCCGTCCGACAGGCGGTAGATGGCTTTTGCGGTCAGCGTCGGCGTCTGGTAGGAAATGTTCGCTTCCTTCGTCGAGCCCTTGATGGACGGCTCCTGGAACTGCACCTTGTAGAATTTCATGTAACGTGCCTTGCCGTTGCGCTTGTCCGACTGGAACAGCACGGCAAAGTACGGCGCGACGTCATCCTTGTTCGCGACCATCACGCCGTTCTCGTAGCGATGGCCGAGCAGGTACGCCGTGTACGCGAGCGGGAGCGCCGCCGTGTCAAACGTGAGCTCATACGAGGCCGTGCTTGAAGCCGTGTCGATGGACTGCCCGTCCGCATAAAGGTCGGCCTGGCTGTTCGACGGCTTGATGTCGATGCTGCGCAGCACCTTGCCGAGATTGACGGGCTCGTCATACGTCGCGCCCGCCGTGTCATCCGCGAGGAGTTTCGCGACGTGGAGCCGCTGGATGTTGATGAACTGCCCGCTCGCCAGGCGGCTTGCCGGGCGAGTTGCCGTGGTCGTTTCCGTGATGTCTGTATCTGCCATTAGAGGATGCCTCCTGTTCCTGTCCGATAGTCGATGGCCATGATGAAAAGATTGCCCTCCGCAAATTCCATAGTCTGCGCCCGGACGAAGCCGATGCCGATCATGGCACGTTGCACCTCGCGGAGGATGCTTTCAAAGTTCCCATCTTTCGTCAAAATGTGGATGCGCACCGTCACGACGCGCTCCCGTTCCTCGCCGTCCGCCATGAGCGCCGGCACGTCCGAGATCACGGAATACACGAGGATGGGATAGCTGCCTGCGTCCGAGCTGCGCATGGGATAAATACAGCGTCCTTTGCGGTCATGGGCAAGCTGCGAGGTGAGCCGCTTCGACCGCATGAGCGCTTGGTAGACTTGTTCCTTGATGTTCATTTCTTGCGTATCGCCTCCCGCACGCGCTCGACGATGATGTCCTGCACAGTCTTGCGCTTCGCGTCGAGCGCTGGATAAAGGAACGGCCTGCCTTTCGGACTGAATTCGACGATCGTGCCGTAAAACAGGCCGTCCTGCGCCTGCGCATCCGCGACGATGCGATGATATTCCTTGCCACCCTTGCGTTTCACGACATGGATGGATTTCTTGAGTGCGCCCTTCACCACGCGATGGTCGCGCCCATCGTAAACAGGACAACGTCGCCGCACTTCGTCAGCCACGACCTCCGCGCCATCCGCGAGGGCGTCTTTCGCCGCTTCCATCGCCTGTTCACCGAGCTCTTTGAGGATGCTTTCCGCCCTTTGGTATTTAGCCATCTTCCACCAGTTCCTTTGCTTCGAGAATGAGATACTCTCGTTTGCCGTCTTTGCCATAGGGTGGCGCAACGATGAGGAGCGTCTTGCCCTCCCAGCGCAATCGGTCGGTCACGCGAATGTCCGTGCGGTAGCGCATGGCGATGCGATAGCCGACCTCGGGCGCTTGTTCCGTCGCGCCATCCTTGATCGTCGCAGAATACGGCAGCACCTTCGCCCAGACGGTGAACATGGGCTGCCACTCCGTCGTGATGAGATTGCCCGCATCGTCGAGCACCGTCACGGCCCTCTCGGCCGTCACGCGATGGCGCAATTCGCCGATTGTCACATACATCAGAACCCCACCTCTCGAACGCCCATGAGGAGGTTGCGGAGCGTCAGCACGAGTGCGTGATGGTCGGCTTCCTCGCGATGCTCGTAGAGATACGCCAGCGTGTAGAGCACAGCGGCTTTCGCCGTGCCGTCCGCATTGTCGAATTGCGTTTCATCCAAACGAGCAATATCCTCGCAGAGCCGTTGCGCCGCCCGCAAGAGCTCGTCAATGAGTGCATCTTCCTCATTTCCGTCCACGCGCAGATAGGCTTTCGCTTCTGCCAGATTGGCAATCATAGGCATCCCCTTCCTTTCATCAAGCCTGCGAACAGCCGTCAGCCGTTCGCTTTCGCTGCCGCCGTGCCCTTGATTTTCAGGAGCTTCACGGCCTCGGGCAAGATGAGCTTGCCGTCGACGCGCTCCTTCATCACATAGCCGACCATACCGTTGCCCGCGAAGAGCTCTTTGAGCTCCTGCAGCGTGCGCGTGCCACGGTCGCCGATGTTGTAGTAACTGTAATCGCCGAACGCGAGAACGGATGCGCCCGTCTCGACGGTCGGAACATACGGCGAGGTGTAGACGGCGTAGCCGAGCAGGCGGTCAGGCTCGCCCGCCTGGTACGACGGCTGCCAGAGATACGCATTGTTGTTGTCCTTGAGCTTGCGGATGACGGAAAGCGTCTGGTCGTTCAGAAGGAACGCGGCCTTGCGGCGGTACGGGCGCTTGAGCGCATACACGAGTGAAATGAGGTCATCCGATGCGATGCTTGCGCCAGAGGTCGTGACACCCGTGTCCGCCATCTGGAACAGGCCTTTCGGCTTCGCCGCGCCATCGCCATTGAGAAACGCATCCTCCTCGGCGTTCGCGATGGCCTTGCCGAACTGCTCGATGATGTAGCTCTCGAGGTTGAAAGCGTTATCGTAGAGCAGTTCCTCCGTCACCTTGATGGCGACGTGGAGCTTGTGCGCGTCGAGGATGATCTGGTCGAACGTCGCCTCGCCGAACGAGAGCGCCCCGCCTTCCTCAATCCAGCTGGCCGCCGGCTTCGTCGCCGCGATGTTGATTTTACGTTCCCCGCTCGTCGTGAGCGACGTGCCGAGCGTGCGCATGACGTTTTCTTCGTTCAGCACATCGACAAGGCGGCTGTCCATTTCCTCGGGGACGAGGTAACCGCCGTCCGTGTCGACGCCCTCCTGCAGCACGTCCGAAACCTTGCGGAAACGGCTGCGGATGGCGTCCATCACGGCATCGTGATAGGCAGAACGCGGGCGCTCTGTCTTGCCGCCCGGCGCGTTCGTGATGGGCTTGTTCGTCGGCTGCGCGAGCTCCTTGTCGATTGCCGCCTGGCGTTCCAAGCGCTCGATGTCCTTGCCGAGCGCCACGACATCCGCCTCCATGCGGTCGTAGGCGTCGCTGTCCTCCTGCGAGAGCTTGCCGTCCTTGCCCGTGTGCGTGTCGAGGAAAGCTTTTGCGGCTTCCCAAAGATTTGCGCGTTTTGCGCGAAGTTCCATGATGTCCGTCATGATGTTCTCCTTTCGTCAGTGAAGAATCAGCGAAAGACGCTTTTTCAAAACGTCCGCCGAAACTCGGTTGTTATCCATCGGCAGCGGCTTGCCCGCTTTTGCCGGTGCTTTCATCTTGAGCCTGTCCACCAGCGATGCCGTCACGGCACGGCGCGAGAACAGCATCGCTTCCGCGCCGCCCGCCGCCGCTTCCATCGCTTTTGCATCATCCTCGAACAAGATGCGGTCGGCGAAGCCGAGCTCCACGGCCTTTTTCGCATTCATCCAGCACTCGCTGTCCATGTAGTCCGAGAGCACGGCGCGGTCGAGGCCCGTCTTGAGCTCGTAGGCATTGAGGATGCTCTCCTTTGTCTCGGACAGCATCTCAATCGCCGCCTGCATTTCTTTCGCATCGCCGACCGCGACCGTGCTCGGGTTGTGAATCATCATCATGCCCACGGGCGAAATCTCGACCGTCGTGCCGGCCATCGCGATGACCGACGCCGCCGAAGCCGCGATGCCGTCGATGCGCACCGTGACGTTGCCCG
>JAXGCE010000050.1:0-63309 GCA_034186105.1 Selenomonadaceae bacterium | reverse complement strand
GTATTCAAGGAAACCCCATGCACGGCTCTCTGCTGACGCAGATTCGCCGGTTTCAAGGGAGAAATGCGGGGAATCTCCCGCGTGTCTACTGGTTATGGACAAGATTCTGAAAGCCTATAAGGGGGCTTGCTCAAAAGTCACGCTCTTAAATCGAAATGAGGCTTGTCATCGTCGTCCGCCTTTGGCTTTCGCGTCCTCTGCTCTGCCGTTTTTGCCCGCAGCGCCTCTTTTTCCTTTCGTGCTGCTGCTTCCTCGCGTTCTTGCCGCCGACGCTCTCTGGCCGCCTGTTCCCGTGCCTGCTGACGCTTGTATTCGGCAGCTCTGGCGCGGGCGATGGCGAGCTCGCGTTCTTCCTCACGCTCGATGTCGCCGAGGATGTCGCCGGCCGTGCGGCCACGAAGCGTCGTGTCCTCCGTCGCCTCTGCTTCGCTGCCTGCATCGATGTCGCCTGCGAAGTCACCATAATGAAGCGTATCGCGGCGCCCGCTCTTCCGCTGTTTCATCCAGCGATAAAGCAGTACGGCGAGCGCGACGAACGTCACGAGACTGAAGCCGATGTAAAGCACGCCATGGCTGCCGAGTGTAGACGCTGGATGCTGAACACGACCTTCTTCGAGTGCCTGCGCCTCTTTCGCCGACTGCGCATCGTCTGTGCCTGCATCGCCAGACAGCAGCGCCGCACTGCCATCCGTGCCTTGTGCCTGCTGTCCATTTTGCTGAGCAGCGTTCGCGCTCTGCCCCTGCGCATTCTTGCCATTCTGCCCATCCGAGGCATTCACAGCGTTCTGTCCGTTTGCGCCGTCCTGAGGATCTTCCGTTGTCGTCTTCGACAGCGGCCCGTCACCACGCGCGACAGCCGCGCGTGCCTGCGATTCAGGGTTCTCCGACCGCTGCCCGCTGACGGGGCCTTGCGTCTCCGTCACAGAGCCACCGTCCCCGAGCGTGACATTCGGGACGGTCGGCGGCGTCGGTGGTGTCGGCGGCGTCGGTGCCGTGAGTGCCATGCCTATTCCTCCTGTAACGAAAAAGGACCGTTGCGTTTGCAACGGCCCCTGCATTTTCTAAATGGCAGAGAGGGTGGGATTCGAACCCACGGTGGTTATTCGCCACACTTGATTTCGAGTCAAGCACCTTCGACCACTCGGACACCTCTCCGTGTTCTGTGTCTCAAGAACGATATAGATTATACCACGAGAGTCAGTGCTTGTAAAGCGATTTTTGATTTTTTCGTCAATCTTCCGCCATCGCGACATTCTCTTTGCCGAGGAGCTCGCGGCCGCAGTGCTTGACGACGAGAACGGCGAGCGTCATGAGGGCGAGGGCGAGGACGAGCTGGAGGCCGTCGATGCCGACGACGAACGTGCCAGCCATGAGCTTCGTCACGATGCCGTAGACGCTCATGACGAGCGCCGTCATCGTCACGCAGAACATGAAGGCCATCGGCACGTAGAGCATCCAGCCCTTGCGGCCCGTGACTTTGAGGAAGACAGCGAGCGCAATCAGGACGAGCGCCGAGAGCAGCTGGTTCGCTGCGCCGAACAACGGCCAGATGTTCATGTAGCCTGCGAGGCAGAGGCCATAGGCGAGCACGAGCGTGACGCCCGTCGAAACGTAGTTGTTCATGAAGAACTTCGCAGCGCTGCCAGCTTCCTGGCCTTCGCTCGGCTTCAGCATCTCCTGCAGCGACATGCGACCGATGCGCGCGACGGAGTCAATCGTCGTCATGCCGAGCGCCGAGACGCACATTGTGATGAAGCAGGCCGAGAAGCCTGCGGGCAGGCCGAAAATCTGCGTGAAGAACGTGCTGATGCCTCCAGCGAAAATCTGGAACGGCGTGCCTTTCGCCATGACGCCGTTCGAAGCGGCTGCGCAGGCAATCGCGAGCGCGACGACGCCGAGCATGCACTCGCAGAGCATCGCGCCATAGCCGACCGGCAGCATGTCGCGCTCATTCGAGACAGCTTTCGACGACGTGCCCGATGAGACGAGGCTGTGGAAACCGGAAACCGCGCCACAGGCGATCGTGATGAAGAGAATCGGGAACAGCGGCTTGCCATTGACTTCGAAACCGACGAACGCCGGCATGTTGACGGAAGGATTTGCAGCGATGACGCCGACGACGCCGCCCGCGACCATGCCGAGCAGCAGGAACGAGCTCAGATAATCGCGCGGCTCCATGAGCAGCCACATCGGCAGGACGGCCGCGATGAAGCAGTAGCCAAAGACAACGTAGCGCCACGTCGGCACATCGAGATACAGTGGGAAATTCATGCCGACAGCGAACATCGCCGCGACGAGCGCGATGGCAACGACGAATTTCAGGACGCCTGACGGCTTGACCTTGCTGATGAAGACGCCGAAGCCCATAGCAACGACGATATAGAGCATGGAGATCGTTGCGGCCTGCGCGCCCGGCGTGTTGAGCGTACCACCGGCACCAAAGCCATTAAACGTCTTGGCGATGATGTCAGAGAACGCGGCGATGACGAGCAGCGTGAACAGCCAGCAGAACAGCAGGAACAGGCGGCGGCCCGTGCGGCCGACGTATTGCTCGATGAGCATGCCCATCGACTTGCCCTCACTCTTGACGGACGCGTAAAGCGCCGTGAAATCCTGCACGCAGCCGAAGAACGCGCCGCCGATAAGGATCCAGAGCAGCGCCGGCGCCCAGCCGAACATCGCTGCGATGATCGGCCCCGTCACAGGGCCTGCGCCCGTGATGGACGAGAACTGATGCGCGAACACCGTGAAGCGCGACGCAGGGCTGTAGTCGCCGCCATCATTCTTTCGCACGGCTGGCGTCTTCGCCTTCGGATCGATGCCCCACGTCTTGGCGAGCCATCGGCCGTAAATGAGATACGCACACGCAAACCAGACGAGAGCAATCCCAACTAGCATCAAACCAGTCATGATAATTCCTTCTTTCGTGTACAGATGATTCCCCGGTAAACACATAATCCACAGATTTTTGTATGAAATGATGTATTCTGTGTACTGTGTATTATAGGACGCGGATGCGATAGTGTCAACCTGTAAACTTCAAGAAGTAATTTTCAGACAAGTCAAGCCTGATGATAAAGCTTTTCGTAAATGCCGAGCACGTCGCTTTCTGTGAGCTCGACGTAATTGTTCGCCATCAGGCGGCCCTGCTTCGTCATGACGATATCCGTGTAATCTTTGAGATCGTCTTCTTTTACGCCGTAGCCTGCAAGCGGTTTCTTTGGCAGGATCGTGTCGAGGAGTGCCATGAGCTTCGGGAATGCTTCGTCCTCTGTCGTGCGCAGGAGATTCGCGATGTGGAGCGTGAGTTCTTCAAGGCGGCCGTCGTAGCGCTTGTTCTTGTACGCTTCATAGACAGCGGCGAACATGACGGCGTTCGCCTCGCCATGCGGGACGTGCTGGGCGGCGCCAAGCGGATAGCTCAGGGCGTGGACGGCAGCGCAGCCCGCGTTGCCGAACGCGATGCCGGCGTACGTGCTCGCGAGCAGGAACGTATCGAGCCGCGCTTCGCGGGCAGGCAGGCCGTTCTGCTCGATGGCGAGGAAGCCTTCGATGATGGCGTCCATGGCTTTGATGGAGAATGTGCGCGAGAATGGCGTCGATTTTGGCGATGTGTAGCTCTCGACGGAATGAATCAGCGCATCAATGGCGCTCGCGCCAAAGACACGATCTGGCAGGCCCTTCAGGAGCTCGGGGACGAGCACGGCCTGATCGGCAAAGAGTGCCGCATCGGCCAGACCCATCTTCGTGCCGAGTTTCGTGAGCTCGAGGATGGAGATGTTCGTGACTTCGCTACCTGTGCCGCACGTCGTCGGCACGAGGATCAGCGGATGCGCTTTCTTCGCGGGGAACTTCTTCTGGTAAAGGTCGGTCACAGGCGACAATGTTTCGAGCGCGAACAGTTTCGCGACATCGAGGATCGTGCCGCCGCCGATGGCGAAAACGCGGTCATACGATTTGCCGCCGAGTGCCGAGACGATGCCCTCAACCATGAGATCCGTCGGCTCGCCCTGGCCGTAGGCGCGGTAGTCGATGACGGTCGCGCCATTGAGTTTTCCTGAAAAATGGCGTTTTTGCGTGCCGCTGCTGGCGAAGACGAGATCATTCGCCGTCGGGGCGAATTCTTTCAAGAAATCATCGACCGTGGACAGCATGCAGATTTCTGGGACGATTTGGAATGTCTTCATATCAGCACCCCGCGCATTTCTTGATGGCGCGCTCGAAGATGTTGAGGCCGGCTTCGAGCTGGTCGTCCGTCATGACGAGCGGCGCGAGGAAGCGGATGACGTTGCCATAGATGCCGGCACCTTCGACGAGCAGGCCATTCTGGGCGCACTCGTTGATGATCTTGCCCGTCAGTGCCTTCGCCGGCTTCTTTGACGTCTTGTCTTCGACGAACTCAATGCCGACCATGCCGCCGAGGCCGCGGACGTCACCGACGCACGCGTACTTGTCTTTCCACTCGTTATAACGCGCCATGACTTTCTTGCCGATTTCGAGCGAGCGGTCGGCGAGGTGGTCGCGCTCCATGATCTCGATCGTCTTGAGCGCAGCAGCACAGGCGAGCGCGTTGCCGCCGAACGTGCCGCCGATCGTGCCGGCCGGCGCTGCTTCCATGATTTCCTCACGAGCGACGATGGCCGAGAGCGGCACGCCGGCTGCGATGGATTTCGCCGTGGCGATGATGTCGGGGAGTACGCCTGCTTCCTTCCAATACTCCGTCGCGAACATGCGGCCCGTGCGACAGAAGCCGGACTGGACTTCGTCCGCGATCAGCAGGATGCCCTTCTCATCGCAGATCTTGCGGATGGCCTTGACCCACTCGATCGGCGCGGGGATGAAGCCGCCCTCGCCCTGCAGCGGCTCGACGACGGCCGCTGCGACGTACTCCGCAGGGCTGCAGTTCTCGAAGACTTCCTCGAATTTCTCGACGTAGTAGTCGATGGCCTTGTCGTCTGGCATGCCGGCCGGCTTGCGATAGAGATACGGGAACTCGGCACGATAGACGCCATCGGGGAACGGGCCCATGCCGACGGCGTAGGCTTTCTTCGCCGTCATGGACATCGTTAAGAGCGTGCGGCCATGGAATGCGCCGGAAAACACGATGATGTTCGGACGCTTCGTGAACGCCTTTGCGATCTTGACAGCGTTCTCATCGGCCTCGGCGCCGCTGTTCGTGAAATACGCTTTCTTCTTCGCGCCACGCACCGGTGCGATCTGCGTGAGCTTTTCAGCGAGCGCGACGTAGCCCTCATGCGTCACGACATTGAACATGCCGTGGAAATATTTGTCGGCCTGCTCCTTGACGGCCGCGACGACCTCGGGATGGCAGTGACCGATGTTCAGCACGCCGACGCCGCCAATCCAATCGAGGAAGTGGTTGCCATCGAGGTCTTCGATGATCGCGCCCTCGGCACGCTTCATGACGACAGGATAGCCGCAATGGATCGCGCTCGGCACGACGGCCTCGCGGCGCTTGATGACCTCGGCAGATTTCGGGCCCGGCAGTGCGGACGTGGTGATTTCAGGCAGTGCGTCTCTGAGCATAGTTCATACCTCCGTAAAAAATGCGATACGCAACGCGCCTGCCAGATGGGGCGGCGGCGCCATTGCCGTATCGCGGTGACTTCTGTTCTCTTGATGATTTATCTTAGCACGAAAAACGCTGGCCTCCTACGGGCGTTCCGCCTGATTTTTCTGTATCCAGTTGTACTTTCAGCACAAATATGCTACGATAAGACATATTTTATAGTTCAAAGGGGAGGCAGGTTTATGATCCAGCTGCAAGACTTCTACCGCGAGACGAAAAGCCGCTATGGCCTGCGTCTGCTGACGGGCTCGGCCGGGCTCACGCATGAATTCACCTGGGTGCATCTCTGCGAGGACATCGGAAATGTCAGTTTTCTGCGCGGCGGCGAACTCGTCATCACGACGGGGCTCTCGGCGCTGCGCGAGCACTGGCTCGAGGACTTCCTCACGGCGCTCTTGCGCCGCCGCGCAGCCGCGCTAATCCTCAACGTCGGCAAGTACCTGCGCGAGAGCGATATCCCGAAAGAACTCATCGCACACGCGGCGGCGGCGGGCTTCCCGCTGTTCCTGATGCCATGGTCGACGCACATCTCCGACGTCATGCAGGATGCTTGCGCCCAGCTGCTCGAACAGGCACAGGCAGAAAAAGAAGAAGAACGATTGCTCGCCCTGCTCGCCTCGCCGATGCCGTTGCACCCTGGCGAGCCTGCCGTCGTCGTGCGTAGCGAAGAAGCCGCGCCAACCATCGTGCTGTCCGCCCGCCAGAAACACGCGCTCGACGAGCTCGCCGACCGCGGCTTCGCACTCGGCCGCTTCGTGCTCGCACGTTTCACATTTGGCGGCAAAGGACTGCCGGAATCTGAGCAATCCTCGCTCCGCCTGCGCTGGCGCCGCCTATTGAACCGCCTCGGCCTGCGCTACTGGCTGCTCTTCCTCCCTGACAGCTTGCTGCTACTGCTCGAACTCACGAAAAACGCGGGGGCTTCTGGAGCGAGCTCGCCTATTTCCGCCCCCGCTACAGCTTCAGCCTACGCCTCTTCCACACCTGCTACCCTGCTGCCGCAGCTCCTTGCCGCCACACCGACCGGCTTTTCCTCTGGCGATGTCCATGGCGGTGCCAGTCGCTCGCACACATCACTTGCTGCCCTCTCTGCTGCGCACCGCGAAGCGACAGCAGCCTGCCTGTCCGCCACGGCTTCCGGGCTGCCATTCCGCTCCTTTGACGACCTCGGCACGCTGCGCCTGCTCGCACTCTGCCCTGACCGCGAACTCCTGCACGAGATGGCCGACGAGCAGCTCGGCGTCCTGCGCCGCTATGACCTCAGGCACCACGCCCAGCTCACGGAGACGCTCCGCGCCTACCTCCAGAGCGGCGGCAGCCTGCGCGCGACGGCCGAGGCCACATTCACACACCGCAACACCGTGAACTACCGCATCCATAAAATAAAGGAGCTCACAGGTTGTGAGCTCCAGAGTGCCGAGGAACGATTTGCGTTCCTGTTGGCGTTTGAAATCATTTCTTATCTTCGTCTTTCTTCCAAACCTCGGCCATGAGGTCGTCATACGTCGCCTCGAGATGCTGGACGAGCACACTGAGCATGAGCTGGATCATCTTCGAGTCAAACGTCTCTTCGACGAACGGAATGCAGATGTCGAGATAGATCGTGCCATCTTCGCGCAGGTAATACTTGAAGATCTTGAACTGCGCATTGAGGCCGTTGAGGTACTTGACGATGCGTGGCCGCTTCGCCTCAGCGATGCCCGTCACGATCTGCGTGCGGATGATCGTGAAGATGCTCGTGTCGATGAGGATGGCCGTCGGCAGGATCTGTCCCTTCGTTTCGATGCGCGAGCGGAAGAGGACGGTCTGGTAGTCATCCTCAAGCGATTCCGTCGAAAAGACGTTGATGTTGTTTTCGACGAGGAATTCTTGAAAATCGAGCGCCTTCGTATTGCTCTCGACGCCCTTGTCTTTGCGGCTGCGCGCCTGCTTCTTCTCGGCCTTCTCCTCCGGTTTTGCTGCCGTCTCCTTCTTCTCTTCTTCCTGCATGTCTTCTTTCTTTGCTGTCATGAATGCTTCTTTCCTTCCTCCACCACGAGGTCTTCAAAACCGAGGAACCTCGCGGCATTGTTATAGCTGATATCATTGACGAGCTGCGCAAGCATCTCGTCATCGTCGGGGTAGGCACCGCGCTCGACGAGGCGGCCGATGTAGTTGCAAAGAATGCGGCGGTAGTACTCGTGACGCGGGAACGAGAACGGTGAACGCGAATCCGTCACCGTGCCGATCGTATTGCCGAGCAAGCCGAGGCTCGCAAGCGTCGCGATCTGCTCCTCGATGCCCTGCCGCGTGTTGTTGAACCACCACGCCGCGCCCTGCTGGACGCGCCCGCGCGTGTCATCACTCGGGAAAGCCCCAATGATCGAGGCAACGACGGCGTTGTCCGCCGGGTTCGCCGGATAAAGGATGACTTTCGGCAGGCATTCGAGGCGGTCGAGCGCATCGAGCAGCATCGTGATGCCCTTTGCAGAGTCACGCGACGAAATGCTGTCAAAGCCTGCGGCCGTGCCGAGCTGGCTGTAGCGCTTCGTGTTGACGTTGCGCAGAGCCCCATAGTGGATCTCAAGGATCCAACCGCGCTGGCTGCACTCTTTGCCGAGGAACAGCATCAGCGCACCGCGATAACGCTCCTGGTCGAGCTTCGTCGGCGTGCCCTTGCCATTGATGTACTTGCCGACGATGTCATCGAGCTCGAACTCCTCGACCTCATGATAGCGCACGCACTCGACGCTGCAATCGACGATGCGGCAGCCCTGCGCTGCGAAATAATCGAGACGGCGATGGAGCGCTTCACGCACATCAGCCATCGTCGAGATATCGACGTCCGCCGCCTGCCCGAGGTCGTACTTCATGTAGTTCTCCCACTCGGGGTCCTCGATCGTCAGCGCCCCGTCCGCACGGAACGTCGGCAGCACCTGCGTCTTGCAGCCACTCGTCTTGATGGCCTTGTGCCACTGCAGGTCGTCCGTTGGATCGTCGACCGTGCAGAGCACCTTGACATGCGACTTTTCCAAGAGCGCCTGTGCGCGCATGTCTGGCTGTGCGAGCGCAATGTTCGCCTGATCCCAGACCTCGTCGGCCGTCTTTCCCGAGAGCGGCACATGGCAGTGGAAATAGCGCGCGAGCTCGAGATGGATCCAGTCATACATCGGATTGCCGATGGCTTTCGGCAGCATCTCGGCGAACTTCTGGAAGCGGTCGCGTCCCGGCGTCCGGCCGCCCGTGATGAAGCGCTCCTCGACGCCGTCCGCGCGCATCAGGCGCCATTTGTAGTGGTCATCGGCGAGCCACGCCTCCGCGAGGTTGCGATAACTCCGATTCTCCGCGATCTCGCGCGGATGGATGTGCGAATGGAAATCGAGGATCGGCATCTTCGCCGCGTGCTCGTGATACAGCCGCTGCGCCGTCTCGGTATCCAGCAGAAAATCTTCATCCATGAACCGTTTCATGATGAAAAACCTCCTTTGCCTTTCGCGTTTTCGTTCCGTTGTTCTTTATATAGAATATTCGCGGTCAACGCGCGAGATTCCTGCTGAAAATTTTCGTGGACAACAAAAAGCAGCCCCATGCAAAAACTGCACAGGGCTGCAAGGAGCGCTAAAAAATGATGTTGTCGGGTCAGCGCGTGTTTTTCAAGATCGTCGTCTTGAGGAACAGGCAGAAGCAGACAACGGCGAAAATGATGCCGACCGGATAGCTGATATCCGTCGAAAGCTTCAAGCCTTCCGGTGCCTGCAGGATGTACGTGCAGGTGACGGCCGACATGAAGATGGCCGGAATCATCGGGATGATGTATGCCTTCGAGCCGGGCTTCGTGCGATAGAGATAGACCGCGCCCGTCCAGAGGACGATCATCGCGAGCGTCTGGTTCGTCCAGGAGAAATAACGCCAAACGATGTTGAAGTCCATCTGGGAGAGGATGCCGCCGACCGCGAGCAGCGGGACAGCGAACATGAGGCGCTTCTTCGCATGCGTCTGATCGACGCCGAACCAGTCAGAGAGCGTCAGGCGGGCGGAGCGGAATGCCGTATCGCCGGAGGTGATCGGGCAGACGATGACGCCGAGCATGGCGAGCACCGCGCCGATGCCGGGCATGAAGCCGACGCAGATGTCATAGACGACCGTGCCGGCGCCGCCAGCCTTCATGGCTGCGGCGAGGCCGCCCGTGCTGTCATAGAACGTGATGCCGGCCGTCGCCCAGATCAGGGCGATGATACCTTCGGAAATCATGGCGCCATAGAAGACCGGACGGCCGAGGCGCTCGTCTTTCAGGCAGCGAGCCATGATCGGGGACTGCGTGGAATGGAAGCCGGAGCAAGCGCCGCAGGCGACCGTGATGAACATCAGCGGCCAGATCGGCATCTTCTCCGCGCCGAGCGGATGCAGGTTCGCAAGCGTCATTTCCGGCATCGTGTGACCGCCGATGCCGAGCAGCATGCCGGCCATGATGCCGAGCGCCATGATGATGAGGCAGGCGCCGAACAGCGGATAGAAGCGTGCGATGAGCGTGTCGATTGGCAGCAGCGTCGCGAGGAAGTAGTAGAGCAGCACGCACGGCAGGACGTACTGGACGGCGATGCCCGTGAGCTTTGCAATGAGTCCAGCAGGACCCGTCATGAAGACGGTACCGACGAGCACGAGCAGCACGACGGAGAACACGCGCATGATGAAGAGCATCACAGGCCCCATGTGGTTGCCGACGACCTCGGAGATACTCTTGCCATCCTCGCGCAAGGAGATCATGCCGGACAGGTAGTCATGCACGCCGCCGGCGAAGATGGAACCAAAGACAATCCAGAGATAGACGCTCGGGCCCCAGATGGCGCCGCCAAGCGCACCGAAAATCGGGCCGAGGCCTGCGATGTTCAGCAGCTGGATCATGAAGACCTTCCATGTCGGCAGCGGGATGTAGTCGACGCCGTCGTCATGACGAATGGCCGGCGTGGGCCGGTCCGTCGGGCCGAAGACATGTTCGACGATCTTGCCATAGGTGAAGTAACCTACGATGAGTGCACAGAGTGCGAATAGAAACGCTGACATAAATAAATCCCTCCTAACTTTCATAATAATAGCACAAAATCGACGCGTTGTCTATTATTCCTATGCAAATTTGTCTTTATGCTAAATTCTCTGAAAACAGCGACATGGAAGACATTCTTGTTCGTTTCTGCTATAATGAAGGTATCCGCATTCATCGAGAAAAAAGAAAGAAGGTCTTCCCTTGGTTCTCGAAATCATCATCTTCCTCGTGTTCGGCATCGGCGTCGGCACGTTCGGCACGCTCGTCGGCATCGGCGGCGGGCTCATCTGCGTGCCGATCTTCATCCTCTTCATGAGTGACGGCGGCATCTACCCGTATTTCAAGACGGCCGCGCAGATCACGGGCACGTCGCTTGTCGTCGTCATGGCCAATGCCGTCTCCGGCACGATCGCCTACATCCGGCAGAAGCGTGTGCTCTACCGCGCCGCTGTGCCGTTCGCGCTCGCGACGTTGCCAGGCGCCATCCTCGGCTCCTACATCGTCGATGACTTCTCTGGCTCGCAGCTCGACCTCTACTTCGGCCTGTTCCTGCTGCTCATGGCGAGCCTCATGGGCTGGAACGCGACGCACAAGCGCCGCTCCGACGCGGCGGACATCGGCCCGGACTTCCAGTTCCCGATGGGACTCGGCGTTGGCGCGAGCTTCATCGTCGGCTTCCTGTCGTCCATCTTCGGTATCGGCGGCGGCGTCGTCCATGTGCCGCTGATGATCTACCTGCTCGACTTCCCCGTCCACGTCGCGACGGCGACGTCGCACTTCGTCCTCGCCTGCTCGTCCATCTTCGGCGTCATCAGCCACTTCCTGCTGAACCACATCGTCTGGATTCCCGCCATCTGCATCTCCATCGGTGCCGCCATCGGCGCCCAGATCGGTGCAAAGATTTCGCAGAAGACGAAATCGAAAGTCATCCTGATCCTCCTCGCCTGCGCCATGTTCGCACTGGGTTTGCGGCTGATTTTTATGGGAAGCACAACGATGTAATCTCCGCGCCCGCGATTACGAAAGAATCTTCGCGATGACTGGCTTGACTTGTTCTGGATGTATCACGACTTCATGTACAAAGTCTTCAAGGTACTCTGGAAAGATGCTTTCCTTCCGGCAAAGTTCCTTCAAAGCCTCAACATTTTTCTCCCGTTCCACTCCATACTCGATCCGATGCAGGAGACGCGCAAGCTGTTTGCGCGTCTCTTTTGTGTACAATCCTTTGAGATTCGCGACCTCGGCTGTCGAGCGGCAGGCGCGCACGAGCCAAACGGCCGTCGCGAGGTCGCTGCTCACGTCCTCGAACCCCATAGCCTCAAACTCCACACCGCTGCCCGCCGCATCTTGCTCGCCAGGCGCAAAGGTGATTTCCTTGAACAACGTATCGTTCAGCAAGCGCACGATCTCTTTCTTCGCATAGAGATGGCGCTCGCGCTCAGGGAATTCACCTGCCATGAGCTCCGAGAGCACGCCATGATAGCGAATGTTGCGGAACGCTGTCACGAGCACGCCGACGTCCGTCAAGAGCCGCCCGAGCGCCATGAGCAGGTCATACGGGTCAAGCACGTACGACAAAACGGGCTCGGCAACGATGAGGTCGAACGAGCCCTCGACAAATGGCAATGGCGTCACGCGGTAGTCAAGCACCGACCAAGTGATGTCAAGTCCCGCGAGTTCCCGTGCCTCCGGTACGGCATCGTACTCCGTCACGGCCGTGATCTGGGCATTCGGCAGCTTGGCGCGGAGTGCGGGCAGGAGGCGGGAGGTCTCGAGGACGAGGACGCGCAAGGGAGCAGGGCCAGATGGGATAAAATAAAGGACATTCTGTTGTGTTTTAGCATTATCTGCATGCTTGTTCGGCTCCAGCATCCTACTACTCCCTCAGTCAGCTTCGCTGACAGCTCCCTCTGAGAGGGAGCCTTTCTGTTTAGTGATCCTCATACGGCCGCACGCGCAATTTCAGGCCGCGGTCGTCACAGATTTTCTGGCATTTCGCGATCTCTTCCGGCCCTTCGACGTGGTCGACGATCGTCAGTACGACGTTCGGCACGTAGCGCTTTGCCTTCTGCGCGAAATCGAGCATGCCATCGTAGGACGGTACGCCAAACTTTGCGCGCGTGAGCTCGTAGTAGCGCTCAGCATTCGAGGCATTGAGACTGATGGAGATCGTGTCGAGCACGTTGTCGAACTTCGGTGTGATGTCCTCGCCATATTCGAGGTTGCCGAGGCCATTCGTATTGAGGCGCGTCGGGAGTTTCGGCTGGATGGTTTTCACGTAATGCAACAGCTCCACGAGCACATCGAGCCGCATCGTCGGCTCGCCAAAGCCGCAAAAGACGATTTCTTTGAAATACTGCCAAGGCACAGCGTCGAGTGCGGCCTTGAATTCTTCGAGGCGCGGCTCCCCGTCCTTGTACCAGAGCGTCGACTGCTCTGCCATGTGCTTCTTCTGCCGCAAGCAGAACGTGCACGAGCAGTTGCAGTGATTCGTGACATTGACATAGAGATTGCGCAGACCCTCGGGCTGCTCCTTCAGGCTGTCATCAATGGGCAGATAGCGTCCTCCGGCGTGGGTGGCATAGACAAGCATAGACATGATGCAGACTCCCTTATTTCAGTTCCGTCAGATATTCTTCAAATGGCAATCCATAGTTCCATGGCAGATCGAGCTCTACAGCGTACTTCAAACATTTGCTGATGAAGTCGGCCGCCTTTTTGACGGCGTCTGTCAGGCTTTCGCCGCGCACGAGGCTAGCGATGACGATGGCGGCGAAGGCGTCGCCGCTGCCGCTGCGGTCACCGCCGATTTTTTTCTCGCATAGCATCGTGCCGCGCCCGGCTTCGTAGATGAAGTTCTCGATGCTTTCGCCCTCCGAGAGTCCCGTGATGACGACTTGCGATGGGCCGCGGTCGGCAAGTTCGGCTGCCATGTACTCAAGTTCGCCTTCATCGACTTTGCCATCTTTTGGATACGGCCGGTCGAGCAGGCGGCAAGCTTCCGTGAGGTTTGGCGTGACGATGTCAGCGAGGCCGAGCAGGCCTTTCATCTTGTCGCACATCTCGTCCGTATATGACGCATAGAGCTTGCCATAGTCGCCCATGACGGGATCGACCATGACACGCGTGCCGGGCTGCTTGAACGTGCGGATGAAGTCCTGCACGATGGCAATCTGTTCCGCCGAGCCGAGGAACCCCGTCGCGATGCCGTCGAACTGGACGCCGTTTCGCTGCCAGTCATCCATGTACGGCCGCATGCGATCCGTGTAGTCATCGATGTAGTGCGTCGGGAAGCCTGTATGGCACGAGAGGATGGCCGTCGGCAGGGCGCAAGCCTGCACTTTGAGCGCTGAGATCAGCGGTAGCTCGACGGCGACAGAGCAGCGACCGAACCCCGTGATGTCGTTGACGAGCGCGATGCGCTTCTGCCGCTTTGCGCCGCTCATCGGTTGTCCACCTTGTCCATCGCGACCATGTCATGTTCCATGAAACGATGCTCGGCGAGCTTTTCGTACTTCGTGCCCGGCCGTCCATAGTTCGCCCACGGGTCGATGGAGATGCCGCCGCGCGGCAGGAACTTGCCCCAGACCTCGATGTATTTTGGCTCCATGAGCTTCACGAGGTCCTTCATGATGACGTTGACGACGTCCTCATGGAAATCGCCATGGTTGCGGAAGCTCACGAGATAGAGCTTCAGCGACTTCGACTCGACCATGCGTTCGCCCGGTACATACGAGATGTAGATCGTCGCATAGTCTGGCTGCCCCGTGATCGGACAGAGCGCCGTGAATTCCGGGCAGTTGAACTTGACCCAATAGTCATTGCCTTTGTGGCGGTTCTCGAACGTCTCGAGGATCTCCGGGCAGTAGTCGTAGTGGTAGTGGACATTTTTCTTTCCGAGGAGCGTGATGTCCTCAGCGGTCTTCTCTCTCGGCATATGGCTCTCCTTGATAGTGTTCTAGGAATTTTTCTTCAAAAATATGCGGCATCTCGGGTCGGCCAAACAGATATCCCTGAATGCTGTCGGCACCGCAAAGATCGCGCAGCAATTCGTAAACTGGCACGTCTTCGACGCCCTCGATGCACGCCTTGATGCCGATGCTGTGGCAGAGCGCGACGACGGCCGAAACGAGCTGCTTGTCGAAATCGTTATCGAGGATGTTCTTGACGAATTCGCGGTCGATCTTGACGATGTCGCACGACAGGTTCTTCAGCGATGCGAGCGATGAATAGCCCGTGCCGAAATCGTCCATCGCGATGCGGATGCCTTGCCCGCGATAGCCGTCGAACTGCTCGTTGACGAAGTTCCAGTCCGCGACGATCTTGCTCTCCGTGAGCTCGAGCGTGATGGCGTCCGCCGGCAGGCCGAGCTTACCGAGGCAGGACGGCACGAAATCGCGGAACGACAAGTCGCGCACCTGCTCGTAGCTCATGTTGATGCTCATGCGGAACCCTGGCACGCGCTTTCGCCACTCCAGGCACTGCCGTGCCGCCGTCTCGAAAATCCATTTGCCGACGGGCAGGATGAGCTTCGTCTCTTCGAGGAGCGGGATGAACTCCATCGGCGCGACCATGCGGCCTTTCGGGTTGCGCCATCGCAGCAGCGCCTCGGCACCAATGAGTTCGCGCGTGTTCGCATCGACTTGCGGCTGATAGAATAGACTGAACTCCTTGCAGCCATGCTCGACGCTCTCGCGCAGGCTGTCGCGCATGGAGATGGAGCGCACCCAGCGATTGTACTGGTCGCGGCTGAAAATACAGTTGCGGTTCTTGCCGTCGCGCTTTGCGAGATCCATGGCGGCCTCAGCGTGCTTGTGCAACACGAGGTAGTCTTTGCCCGCCTGCGGGTAGAATGCCGTGCCGGCCGAGACCGTACAGAAATACGGATGGCCTTCGAGGTCGATCGGACGCGTCAGCGCTTTCTGGATGCTGCTGTAGAGCGTCGTCATCATCGTCGTGTCGGCCTCGGGGTAGATGATACCGAACTCGTCGCCGTCGAGCTTGAACAGCGTGAGTTCCTCGGGCAGCAGCTCCGAGATGGCCTGTGCGACATTTCGCAGCACGACGTCTCCCATCATGCGGTTGAATGTCTCGTTGACGATCTTGAAATTATCGATGCCAACGACCATGACGGCACCACCAACGCCCGTGATACGGTACGCCGAGAGCGCGACCTTGATGTTGTGCTCGAACTGGTACTTATTGAGCAGCCCCGTGACGTCGTCGGCCTGATTGCGCTGTCCCATGCGCTGGATCATGCTGACGAAGATCGGCTGCCGGCCGTCGGGGTTCATGGCACCGACGCGGCCACGCGAGCGCAACCAGACGTAGTTGCCCTTGCGGTCGCGCACGCGGTACTCCATGGCATGCTCAAAGACATTGAGCTTCTCCATGACGGCATTCAGCGACGTGCGATACTGTGCGCGTTCCTCGGGATGGACGAGCGGTACCCAGAGCCCAGCGAAATCTTCCACGATTTCTGCCGGCAGGCCGAAGTCCTGCACGAGATTCGGTGACAAGAGCGCGATATTCGCCTCGATGTCAATGACGAGGACATATTCATCCGTCGTTCGCTTCACAAGGTCGAAGAGATATTTGCACCGGCGCAACGTCGGTGTTAGTTGGATTCTAGGTTGTCTTCCCATACGACTCACGCTTTCTCGCCGTGGTCATGATGATGGCCGAGTGCCTCGGCCGCCGTGCCGTCGATGAGCCCCGTATGATGAAACAGCGCAACGATCTCTTCATTCATCTCGCGGTACGTCTCATAGATGGCAGCGTCCTCGCCCGCGCGGATGCGTGCATGATACGACTTCTTGAGCAGGCGGTTGATCTTGTAATATTGATGCTCGCGGTTCATGAGGTGGTTCGTTCCTTTCGATAACTCTTTACTCTTTCTCCTATCATATATCATTCGATGGAGACGGGCAAGTTTTGCGGGCAAAAAAAGAGGCGGCTGCACGAATGTACAGCCGCCTCTTGGCGGAATCTTAGTGATTGAAGATGTTGCGCAGTGCCTGCTTGTTGACATCGCGGTTCAGCTGAGCGAGATACGTCGTCAGCTTGATGTTCTTCGGGCAGACCTCGACGCAGTTCTGGCTGTTGCCGCAGCTCGTGATGCCGCCTTTCTGCATCAGGGCATTCAGGCGCTTCGGAGCATCGAACTTTCCGAGCGGATGCAGGTTGAAGAGATATGCCTGCACCGTCGGAGCCGGGCCGATGAAGTCGGACTGCGGGCCGACGTTCGGGCATGCCTCGAGGCAGCAGCCGCACGTCATGCAGTGCGAAATCTCGTAAGCCGTCGCGGCCGTGTACGGGTTCTGAATCGGAGCGTCCTTGACTTCCCACGTGCCGTCGATTTCGACCCAGCCCTGGATGCGCTTGAGGCTCTCGAACATGACGGAGCGGTCGATGAGGAGGTCGCGGATGACCGGGAACGTGCGCGCCGGTGCGAGGTGAATCGGCTGATCGAGCTTGTCAACGAGCGAGCAGCAAGCCTGGCGGGCTTTGCCGTTGATGACCATCATGCAGGCGCCGCAGACCTTCTCGAGGCAGTTGCACTCCCACGTGACCGGCGCGACGCGCTTGCCATCGACCGTGACCGGATGCTTCTGGATTTCCATGAGGGCGGCGACGACATTGAGGCCGGGGCGGTAGTCCACGTCGAACTCCTGCGTGTACGGCTTGTCGTTCGGGCCGTCCTGGCGCTCGATGACGAATCTGACTTTTTTCTGTTCTTCTGCCATTCTCTTATGTCCTCCCTCTTACTCTTTCTTTGCCACGGCGTAGTTGCGGAGACGCGGTTTGATAAGAGAGTGTTCAAACTCACGGTAGGAAACGACCGGTGCCTCATGCTCCTTGTCGAACGTGACGACCGTCGTGCGCATGAACTGCTTGTCGTTGCGCTCGAAGAAGACGAGGTCGTTGTTGCCGTCGTCCGTCATCGCACGGCCCGTCTCCTTGTCGAAGTGGAACTGGCCGTACTTCTTCTCGAGTGCTGCCTTCTGATCTGCATCAAGTTTTGCGTAGTCGGACTCGAGGACGATCTTTGCATGTGCACCGCGGCTCTCGTCGCGCTGCAGAGCAGACTGCGTGATGGCCATCGCATAGATGATCATGTTGCGCAGCTGGCGCACGAACATAGCTTCCTGATTTGCCCAGTGGCCGCGGTCCGTGATGCCGATGTTGTCCCAGCGCTTGAGGATCTTCTTGAGTTCCTCGACGCACTCAGCGAGGCCGTTGTTGTCGCGCTCGACGGAAACATACTTGTACATGATGTCGCCGAGCTCGTGATGGAGCTGATGCGCGTTCTCAGGGCCGTTCATCTGGAGGATCTTCTCAAATTCATCAACCGTCTGCTGACGAGCTTCTTCCATCTCGGAATCCGTCAGAGGATCACCGAGCTTGCCGGAGCGTGCGAGGCGCAGGCTCTCAGGACCCGAGATCGTGCCCGAATATGCAGCGGACAGCAGCGAGTTTGCACCGAGGCGGTTGGCACCATGGTACTGGTAGTCGCACTCACCAGAAGCCATGAGGCCCGGAATGTTCGTGTGATGCTCGCGATCGACCCAGATGCCGCCCATGGAGTAATGGATGGACGGGAAGATCTCCATCGGGACCTTGCGCGGGTCTTTGCCTACGAAGTCATCATACATCTCGAGGATGCCGCCGAGCTTGCGCTCGAGGTAGTCGGCCGGGATGTGCGAGAGGTCGAGGTAGACGCGGTTCGGGTTGTGCATGCCGAGGCCCATGTGGACGACGACTTTGTAGATGGCACGGGAAGCGACGTCACGCGGGACGAGGTTGCCGTATGCCGGATACATGTCTTCGAGGAAGTACCAGCGCTCTTTTTCGCCCGTCTGCGGGTTCTTGCGATAAACCCAGACGCGGCCGCCTTCGCCGCGGCACGCCTCGGACATCAGGCGGTTCTTGTCGGAGCCCGGGATGGCCGTCGGATGGATCTGGAGGAACTCCGGGTTGCCGAGCTCTGCGCCCTGCTGGTACACAGCGGAGACAGCAGAGCCATTGCAGATCGTCGAAGCCGTGCAACGGCCATAGACCTGGCCCGGGCCGCCCGTTGCGAGGATGACGACATCCGCCGGGAACGAGACGATCTCCATGGAATTCATGTTCTGTGCGACGATGCCGCGGCAAACGCCATCCTTATTCTTGATGATGCGGATGAATTCCCAGAACTCATACTTCTTGACGCCGCCCTTGACTTCCCAGCGACGAACCTGCTCGTCGAGGGCATAGAGGAGCTGCTGGCCCGTCGTGGAGCCTGCGAAGCACGTGCGCTTGTTCTTCTGGCCGCCGAAGTTGCGGAGGTCGAGCACGCCTTCTGCCGTGCGTGTGAACGGCACGCCCATGCGGTCGAACATCTTGATCAGTTTCGGAGCAGCCTCGACCATGCCTTTGACAGCGAGCTGGTCCGCGAGGAAGTCACCGCCATAGACCGTGTCATCGAAATGCTCGTAAATGGAGTCATGCTCGCCCTTCGTGTCCATGCAGGCGTTGATGCCGCCCTGGGCGCAGAGGGAATGCGAACGCTTGACCGGGCAATAGGAGAACAGGTCAACCTTGCCGCCGCCTTCGCAAATCTTCAGCGTCGCCATGAGGCCCGAGAGGCCGCCACCGACGACGATAATCTTATTTTCTGGTTTGTTAGCCATTCTTTATCTCCTTTTCGAATCCGCAATCAGAACAGCACATAGTGCGCCATGAAGGCGATCGTCACGAGGCTCATCGCCGCGCAGAGCAGCATCGAGAGGACGCTGACGACGCTCTGGACGCGCGGGCCCTTTGCGATGCCCCACGTCATGCAGAACGTCGTGATGCCGTTGCAGAAATGGAAGATCGCAGCGATCATGCCGATCGTGTAGAGCACGACGACGATCGGGTTCGTGAAGTAGCTGTCGAGGAGCTCATACGAGATGGGCACGCCGCAGATGCCTTTCGTGTAGATGCGGAGATAGAAGATATGCCAGATGAGGAACGGTACGAGGTACCATGCCGACCAGCGCTGCAGCGTGAACATCCAGTTGCGCATGTAGCCGAAGCGGCCGGGGTTGTTGTTCGCCTGGAGCGCGATGTAGACGCCGTAGATCGCATGGAACAGCAGCGGGATCGCAATGCCGAAGATTTCAAGGCCGTAGAAGATCGGTTTCGGGATGAGTTCCATCATCGCGAGGCCGCTGTTGAGTGCCTCCGGGCCGCCGAGCGACGTCGCATTCGTGAAGACATGCTCGAGGATGACGATGCCGAGGACCAGCAGGCCGACGAGCGAATGCAGGCGACGCAGATAAAAAGTTACGTTATACATTCTATACCTCCTATAATTTCCCGGGAAACGCGACCCCCTCCGCCCCTTCGGGGCACCTCCCCCAAAGGGGGAGGCAGGATGAGGGGGGCACGCCATGTTCCCAATATATCAGTAGCCTTTCAGCGTACGATATTTCTCCTGGTTGACTTCGTAGAGGCTGTTGCCTTCGCAGTCAATGACGCAGATGGCCGGGAAATCCTCGACCGTCAGGCGCGCAAGCGCCTCCGGGCCGAGCTCCGGATACGCAAGAACTTCATACTTCTTGACCGACTTCGCGATGAGAGCGGCAGCACCGCCGACCGCTGCGAAATACGTAACATGGTTCTTCTTCATCGACTCGATGACTTCCTTCGAGCGGGAGCCCTTGCCGATCATGCCCTTGATGCCCTGATCGAGCATCGTCGGCGTGTAAGCGTCCATGCGGCCAGACGTCGTCGGGCCGCATGAGCCGATCGGGTCGCCCGGTTTTGCCGGCGTCGGGCCGAGATAGTACACCATTTTGTCGTGCCAGTCGATCGGCAGCTGTTCGCCGTTTGCGAGCGCTTCACACATCTTCTTGTGCGCTGCATCTCGTGCCGCGTAGATCTCGCCCGTGATGAGGACTGCGTCGCCGATATGGAATTTCTTCGACATCTCCTCGGTGAAAGGAGTATGGATCTTGATAGGTTCTGCCATGATGCTTTTCCTCCTGTTTCCTCAAATCAATGCTACGACGCTTTAGATCGTGCGCGTCTTGTGACGGCAAGCGTGGCAGCAGATCGTGACAGCGACCGGGAGGCCAGCGATATGCGTCGGGCCCCACTCGATGTTGACGCCGAGGCACGTCGTCGAACCGCCGAGCTGCGGGCCGATGCCCGTCTGGTTGATGAGTTCGAGGAGTTCGTCTTCGAGTTTTGCGTACTCAGGCATCGGGTTGTGGCTGTCGACGGAGCGCGTCAGCGCAACCTTGCTGTAGAGGCAAGCCTTGTCCATCGTGCCACCGATGCCGACACCGATAACCGTCGGCGGGCAGGGATTCATGCTGGCATGGAGGATGATGTCCATGACGGCCTTCTTGACGCCCTCGACACCATCTGCCGGCACGAGCATCTTGACGCCGCCCTTGTTCTCCGAACCGAAGCCCTTCGGCTCGACCGTGATCTTGAGCTTGTCGCCCGGCACGATCTTCGTGTAGATGACGCCCGGCGTGTTGTTCTGCGTGTTGACGCGGTTGAAGAGCGGCTCAGAGACGACGGACTTGCGGAGATAGCCTTCCGTATAGCCTTTCGCGATGCCGTCATTCACAGCCTGCTCGAGGTCGCCGCCAACGATGTGGAGATCCTGGCCGACTTCGAGGAAGACGATCGTCATGCCCGTATCCTGGCAGTACGGACGATCCTCTGCTTTTGCGATCTCCGCGTTCTTGATGATCTGGTCAAGCACGTTCTGGCCTGCCGGAGACTTCTCCGTCTCGCGGCCTTTCTTGAGCGCCTGGTAGACGTCCTCAGGAAGGTAGTAAGCAGCTTCCTTGCACATCTGGGCTACGTTTTCGGTGATTGTTTTTGCGTCGAGTTCTCGCAAAGTAATCCCTCCCACTTTCTGACTAAAATACATACGCTCGTACCGTAATTCTATCACAATTCATCGCGGTATTCAAGAAAAGAAAAGCGGCCCGAGGCCGCATAAATACTGAATTCTATTCACTTTTTTAGATGTCGCGCATCCTCACGACTTTCACTTCTGGGGACTGTCCTTTTTCCAATTCCACGACCATATACGACGGCTCATACGCATCGCGCGGCCGCGCGGCCGACCCGGGGTTCAGCACCGTGATCGGCGTGCCGGGCGACACGTCAACGACATGCGTATGGCCATAGACTGCGATGTCGCAGTTCGACTCCGCTGCCGCGTCGGCAAAAAATTTCGTCGTATACTGCACGCCGAAGCTGTGCCCATGCGCGAGCAGGATGCGATGACCGGCCGCGCAGACGACGCGTGCGAGCGGCTGATTGCCATCCGGCCAGTCCGTATTGCCCGGCACGCCGACGACGCGCGGCGACATGGTTTCGTCGTCTTCGCCCGCATTGAGCTCCGCGCCGACGAGCGTCGCGAGGTAGTCCGCATCACGCAGCACATCGCCCGCATGGAGATACAGCGCCGCATCCGGCTGCTCGGCAAAGACCCGCTCAACCGCCTGCGTACTGCCGTGGGTGTCGCTCAAGATGACTACTTTCATTGATCAAAATACCTTTCGAGTTCCTGTACCAGTTCGCGCAGCGCCCGTCCGCGATGGCTGATCGCGTCCTTCTCCGCGAGCGTCAACTCCGCCATCGTCTTTTCGCGACCGCCGTCGCGCGGGACGTAGAAATACGGGTCATATCCAAAACCGCCATCGCCGCGCGGCACGAGGCGCACCGTGCCGTCCACGCGGCCGTCGGCCGTGAGGATCGTGCCATCGACATCCTCGAACACGAGCGCACAGCGGTAGTCCGCCGCCGAGGCGTCGAGGCCGCGCGCTTTGAGTTCCGCGACCATTTTCGCGTTGTTCGCCGCGTCATCGCCATGCACACCCGCGAACCGCGCGGAATGGACGCCCGGTGCCCCATCAAGCGCTGCGATCTCGATGCCGGAGTCATCCGCGATGCAGGCGCAACCTGTCTGCTCGCGAAAGAAATGCGCCTTGATCCGCGCATTCGCCTCGAATGTCGCCCCATCCTCGATGGCATCCGGCAGATCGCCAAACGCCGCGAGCGACACGACCTCGACCGGCAAATGCGCAAACGCCGCCTTCATCTCGCGGAGCTTGCCTTGGTTCTTTGTTGCAATCACGATTTTCTTCATGGTTCACCCCACGCGTCCGACGAGCCAGACGAGCTCGCCGCCGAGCACGTCTTTCTCGTACGAAATGAGCTCCCGGCACCCTTTCTCGCCATACTTCAGCAACGTCCCGAGCTCTTCATGCGAGAACGGCCGTCCTTCGCCCGTGCCCTGCACTTCGACGAAACGCCCTTCGCCCGTCATGACGACATTCATGTCAACGATGGCATGGGAGTCCTCTTCATAGCAGAGATCGAGAATCGGTTCCTCGTCCGCGCTGACACCGACGCTGATGGCCGAGACGAAATCTTTCACGGGGAAGACATTCCCTTTTTCATAAAAGCTCGCGCACGCCTCGACGAGCGCGACGAACGCGCCCGTGATCGATGCCGTCCGCGTGCCGCCGTCGGCCTGGATGACGTCGCAGTCGATCTGGATCGTGCGCTCGCCGAGCGCCGCGAGATCGACGACGGAGCGCAGCGAGCGCCCAATCAATCGCTGAATCTCCTGCGTGCGGCCATTTTGGTGGCCGCGCACAGCCTCGCGCGGCGTGCGCGTATTCGTCGCGCTCGGCAGTAGCGCATACTCTGCCGACAGCCACCCCGCACCTGTCCCGCGCTGGAAGAACGGCACGCGGTCCTCGACCGTCGCCGCACAGATCACGCGCGTGTTGCCCATCTCGATGAGCACGGAGCCTGCGGGATGCTTCTGAAAGTGGCGGTGGATTTCATAGGGACGAAGTTCGTCAGAAGCTCGATGATTTAGTCTCATAAAACGTTACTTCTTGCTTTCCTGATACTGCCGATAATTCTTGATGATGCAGATCGGCGTCTTCTGGCTTGCGTTGCCGAACGGGTTGTCGATCAGCAACATGCGCGCGATGTCGCCATCGACAGCTTTCGTGATGCCGACAACGCGGCTGCGCTTCAAGTCGTTGACGTCCGCGATCATCGCGCCAAAGCAGCCCGTGCGCTCCTTGATGCGCTCGCAGACCTGATCGGCGTCGGCCGGGCCATAGACGATGCACTTGTCAAACGGTGGCATCGTGCCCGTGACGTCGTCGATCATCGCCGTCTCCTTGCCGCCCCACTTGTAAAACATGCCGGATTTGCCAACGAGCTTTGCAAAGAAGCCCGCGAACAGTGCGAACGCCACGCGCCATTTGCCCTCGACATCCATCAGCGACTGCATGCCATGTGGCGACGCAAGGCTGCCGTAGTCCGGGATGAAGCGGCAGCAGAACTGCGCAACACCCGAAATCTTCAAGTCCTCTGGGCGCACATAGCGGCCCTGCGTGATCGCGACGACCGATTCTGCGCTGCAGATCAGATCGTCCGGGCCGACTTTTCCTTTCGTATAGCGGTCGATCGCATCGATGATATCATCTTTCTCCGTCAGGATGCGCGTCGGCACCGGGATGAGTTCCATTTCGTCTGCCATATTCGCTGCCTCCTTCAGTCCTTCGCGAGCGTGACGCCCGCGAGCTTTGCAATTTCCTCGGCCGAGAGATGCAGCTGCACCTTTTCATAATGATACGGCACGCGGCCCGTCTCCTGCCAGATGACATCGACAGCGATGTCGACCATATGCGCGAGCGCCTCTTCGAGCGTCTGCCCCTTGCGCGGCTGGAACTTCAGCTTTGCAAAGATATGCAGCACATCCTCGCCATGCGCGTCGCCCTTCTTCTGGATCAGCACGGCCTCGAAGTAATCATCCTCGCGCGGCTCGCCCTCGCGTTCCGCCTTGCCGCGCGCCTCGATGCCGTCATACTGCTCGTACGGCAGCAGCGGGCGCACGATCGCGTCCATGATTGTCGCGCACGACTTGCCCTCGTTGCGGAACGTCAGCTGCTTCTCGATGACGAGGCTGTCCTCGTCCTGGCTGACCTTCGTAAACGGCGCGCTCGTATCCACGACGACCTTCTCTTTGCCGAGCATCGCCAGCAAGAGGTCGGAAAGGATCAGGACCGCCAAGATGACGATCAGGATGAGTTCCACGATATCCAAGAAATCCATCAGGTAATCTTCCTCTTTTCCTTTACTTCTTTTCTTTATCTTCGAGGCTCGCCTGAGCCTTGATTGCCTTTTCCTTTGCCATGGCCACCTTGAGGATCGTCCAATACTTATCGGACAGCCGCTCGATGTGGCCCGTCTCGCGGCTCGTGTAGACATTCTGCGTGTGGCCGAGCACGAGCACGCGATGCGTCTGCGCATCAAGCACACGATAATCAAACGCCATCTTCGCCTTCGTCAGCGCCGTCGGCGTCGTCTCGATGAGCAGCTCCTCGTCGAAATGTCCCGGCGACACATACTTCGCGCTGACATCCGTGATGGGAAAGACATACCCGTCATCCATCAGCATGTCGAGCGTGATGCCGACCGACCGCAGATACTCCACGCGCCCGATCTCGAACCAGCGGATATAATTCGCATGATGCACGACCGCCATCGCATCCGTATCATAAAAATTCACACGATGCCTGACCGTAACCGGCATACTGCTGCCTCCCTTCGTGAAAATATACGTCCCTAGACTAAAACAAAAGCGCCGCAAAGTCAAGAGGGCGGCACAGAATCGCCCGCCTGCGAGGCTGTCGCGTCCCACCACCAGCCCCCAATCGGACGCAGCCCGCAGACAGGATTGATCTGCCACCCGCCCAGTGCGTGCCCCTAATGAAGGTGCGCAGGACATAGCATCAAAACAACTCAACCCGCATAAATTACAATCCAGAATCGAAAACGCCCATCTTGTGAGACTCCCTCCGCCCTTTGGGCACCTCCCTCTGAGAGGGAGGCATCGCTCAAAAGAGTCATTCTCAAAAGAAGCAGTGATATTGAAGGGCTCCCTCTCAGATAAGCAGACGCTTAGCGGTCGCTTATGCCGCTTTCGGCTGGGAGCTGGCAGCCGAATGGCTGACTGAGTGAGTCTCACAAGCACGACACAGGAGATTCACGATTCTGACATATGCGGGCTCCGCCCACGCTTTTATGCTCCCTCAATAACTTCTCCCCTCCACCCCCGCATCTTCCACCGCCTGCAAAATCTTTTCGCACACCTCGCGGAAATGCTGGCTGACGTCGAGATTCGAAATGCGCAACACGCGATAGCCAATTGCTTCCAGTTCTCGCGTCCGCTCCTCGTCCCGCGCCAGCGCCTCAGGTTCGCAATGCTGCGAGCCGTCAAGCTCCACGATCAGCTTTGCCGATGCGCATACGAAATCCACGATATACCGCCCGATTGGCCGCTGACGTTGAAAACGCGCTGGAGCCGCGCGGAGAAAATCGTACCACAAATGCCGCTCCTGCGGCGTCATGTTTCGTCGGAGAGTCTTCGCATTCTGCTGAGCAGTTGGACGATAAAGATGTGAACGCATAAGGACGGACCTCCTTTGTGTGCAAATAGAACACCGCAAGGCACAACGAATCCCGCATAATCCACAATCCAGAATCGAAATCGCCCATCTTGTGAGACTCCCTCAGTCTCGCTTCGCTCGACAGCTCCCTCTGAGAGGGAGCCTTCCTTATTGCGTGCCTCCCTCTCAGAGGGAGGGGAACCGCGAAGCGGTGGAAGGAGTCTCACAAGCACGGCGCAGGAGATTCACGATTCCATCTTACGCGGGCCACGTTCTGGGTGGGCGGCAATCCGAAAGAACCTGCGGCGCACACCCCCTGGGGGGCTGGTGGTGGGGCGCAAGCTGCGGCTGGCGGGCGTCGCGCTTAAAACTCGTACACCTTATCGAGCTGTCGATTGCATTCGTCGATCCGTTCCAGTTCCTTCTCCTCGGTCACCCGCTCCCCCGAATAGAAATACTCGACGGTCTGCTCCTGTTCCTCTCCCGCGAGCTCGCCGCGCTCTTTGAGCTTCCTTATGAGCTGCGCGACGGTTCCTTCGTTGCCGTCGACGAAGCGGACGCTTTCTGGCAGGATGCGGCGGAACGCGGGCTTGAAGTAGTTGAAGTGCGTGCAGCCGAGGACGAGGGCGGAGTAGTCTTCGAGGTGGTACGGCGCGAGCTCCTTTCGCAAGTACGATTCGACCTCGGGGCCGTCGAATGTCATATGTTCCGCGAACGTCACGAGTTCCGGCAGTGCGAGGCGGTCAACGAGATGTTCGTGATCGACGCGCTCGATCAGGTGCTCCATCTTCTCGCCCGCAACCGTGATGGGCGTTGCCGTCACGAGTACGCGGTGGACGGGGGCGAGCGCGAGCGCCTTCTTCGCGGCGGGCTCCATGCCGATGATCGGCAGATCATAGCGCGCGCGCATCGCTGGCACCGCGACGGACGTCGCCGTGTTGCACGCGACGACGACGGCCTTGACGTCCTGCGTGAGCAGGAACTCGAACGCCTCCGCGACGAACTGCTCGACTTCTGCGCGCGATTTCGTGCCGTACGGCACATGCGTCTCGTCCGCGTAAAAGACGAACTGCTCATGCGGCAGGACGCGCCGCGCATGATGCAACACGGACAGCCCGCCCATGCCGGAATCAAAGAATGCGATTTTCACAATGGAACTTCCTTTCGTGCCTTCGCCGAAACAATCGTACGAAGAGCTCACCCCTACCTTCGCCACACCTCCAGTCGCCTTCGGCGCCAGCCCCCTCGGAGAGGGGGCCTTGGTTTGCTTGACTGTTGTGGGCAACAAAAAAGGAACCGTCCGTTGACGGTTCCTCACAATTCATATCTGGCGGAGAGGGTGGGATTCGAACCCACGGTGCGTTGCCGCATCACCGGTTTTCAAGACCGGCTCCTTAAACCGCTCGGACACCTCTCCACGACTCCCCTATTATAGCAACAGAGGCAGAACTTTGTCAAACAGTTCTACTCTAAGGCTCCCTCTCAGAGGGAGCTGTCGAGCGAAGCGAGACTGAGGGAGTCTCACAAGATAGGCACAGCAGATGCTGGATTGTAATTTACGCGGGCACCGCCATTGCTTCTTTCGACGCCCGCATAAGCAACAATCGTACATCTCATACGCCATGCTTGTGAGACTCCCTCCGCCCTTCGGGCACCTCCCTCTGAGAGGGAGGCTTCTCTAAAGTTACCAGATCTTGCCCATCAGGAACCACAGCCGGCCCTTTGCTTTTGCATCTTCGCTCAGGTACTTGCTGTCGCCGATGCGCCTTGCGTAGTCGAGGCGGGCGAACCAGTCGCCGGGGCGCTGGTAGCTCGCGGCGATGCCCCAGCCTTTCAGCGTCTCGCTGCCGGCCTTGCCATCGTGCGCGAATTTCGAATGGCCGATGCCAAAGTACGTGCTGAGAATCAGCCCCGGCAGATCCGTGTAGTAACGGAACTCCGTCGTACTCGTAAAGCCTTCGTCGCCTGAGCCCTCGCCCTGCGGATACGCGCGGATCGCGTTTGCACCGCCGAGGTACAGCTGCTCCGAGCCATCGAGATTGCGGCTCGCAAACTGCCCCGAGACCTTTTCCATGACGTCCGTCCGATGGCCGAGTGAGCGCACGAGCGTGCCATCGAACGAGAACTTCGTGAACGAGCCCTCCGTATCGCCGCCGACCGCGTCGCGCAGCTGCGCGTACCACGAATCGAGCGTCAGTTTGCCATGCGTCAACGTCGCATCAAAATCGACAGACGTCTTCGGATCGATCTGCTGATTGCCCGCGATGCCGACATGAACGGAGCTCGAATGCTTGTCGCTATCCGCGAGCCCGCCAAAGATATCGAGATCGTCCTCGAGTTTGCGGTAGTCATACCCATAGAGGAACTTCAGCTGCTTGTCATGCAGATGGTAAAGCGGCACCGAGCCAAACAGGCTCACGGTCTTCGCCTTGCCATTTGCGCCCCAGGCACGGAACGGACCGCCGAGATTGTAATCCATTTGGCTCAGGCCGAGGCCCAGCGTGTGGCCGCCGCGGCCGACCGGCATTTCATAGTTCGCATAGTAATTGTGCATGCGCGCATTCGAGATCAGGCCGCCGAGGCTCGCGCGCTGGCCCGTGCCACCGATATCGTAAAAACTCTGCTGCAAGCCATAGCGATAGCGTCCCGACGACTTCGAACCGTAGTTCTCCGCATAGAGCACCGTATTCGTCTGCGGACCGTCCTCGATGCGCACCGTCACATCGCTCGTACCAAAATCCTTGCCCGGCGCGAGCACGCCGACGGCCTTTGTGCCGCTGACATCCGAAATGGAGTACAGCGTCGTCTCGAGGCCTTTCGAGCGGATGATCTCGCCCTTCTTGAGCCCCTGGACAAAGCGCATCGCGACGGCTTCCTTCAGCTTGCTGTGGTTCTCGAGCTTCACGTCGCCATAACGGCCCGGGATCACCTTGATCTGGATCGCACCATCCTTTGCCTCCTGCGCTGGCAGATATGCCGCCGAAGCGGGGTATCCATGCGTGCGGCAGTAGGCCGTGACCTGCGCGATCGCCGCATTCAGCTTCGAGAGCGTCATGCCGTCGCCGATGCAACCTTTCATCAAATCGACCAGCTTCGCCTTGTCCACTTTCAGCTCCGACGCATCGATATCGATGCTCTTCACCCGAAATGTGGCTTCCGACGCTTCTTGCTTTGCGGCTTCCGGCGCCTTCGTTTCCTCTGGGGTCTCTCTTTCCTCTGGTTCCGCAGCCTGCGTCTCCGCTGGTTCTGGCGACTCCTGAGTTTCCTGTTGCCCTGTCACCGAGTGGCTGAACAACGACGGCTGCTCAGCAGGCGGCGTCTCTTCCTGCGATTCTTCTGCCGACGGCTCGGGCTCAGCGTCCCGTGCTGGCACGAGCGTGCCATGGTCATCGCCGACCTCCCAGAGCTCGATCGCGGCCGACGGTTTCGGCGCCTGTGCACCGATATCCTGCTCTGGGCCCCACAGCGAGGGCGCGGCATCTGCCTGCGCCCCCATCGCCATGCCGAGGAGCACCGTCGCCGTCAAAGCTTTATAGTTCAAGGAACGTCCTTCCTTTCCAGCAATTGATCTATCCCATGCGACCCGCCATTTCATCACGAAGCGACGTTCACAGCCGAGCCCTCCGACTCAATGCCGATCGAGCTCTCGTCCGATGCATCCGACGATTCCGCATCCTTGCGTTCGTCATCGTCCTTGGTTTCCGCATCATCTGCGTCGTCCACATCATCCGCCGTCTTCACAGAGATGGCAGAGCGCGCCGTCGCTTCATCGTCATCGTACGCATTGGCAAAGAGCGATGTCCCGTCGTCCTCCGACGAAGACGTCTCCGACTGCCGCTCCGAGGCCGGAGCCTCATCGCCGAACAGCCACGAGCTATCCGTCGTCGACTGCAGGTCCGTCGTCTCGACCGCTGCCGTGCCCTCGCGCGTCTGTGCGCCCGTAGACTCGATCGCTGCCGAGCCGTCCTTCGTCTGTGCGCCCGTCGTTTCGATGGACGCCGCACCTTCTTTCACCTGCGTGTCGCCCGTGATCGTGAACGTATCGCCGCCCGTGAGATCAACGCGCGAAGCACTGACCTCTGTCGCGTTGCCGCCCGAAAGGTTGACGACGGAGCCAGCGCCTTGCACGCCGATCGCCGAAAGATCGGAACTCGTAACATTCACATCCGACGACGTCGTCGTCTCGCCAGTGACATTGATGCCGCCCGAAGCGTACTCGAGACCAGCCTTGCCCGAGCGCGTCACGCTCTGGAGCTCGTCATGCGATGCATAGTTGTACGCATGCGTATCCGGCACAAACCGCTTTGCCGCATTCATCTCCGAAATATCAGGGACGTCCGTCGGCATGGACGGCGTGACTGGGCCGCCATGCGACGGATTGCTGACTGTCAGGGCTTTCGCATTTCCAGGATTCGTGGATGTTCCATCACCTGCATACTGTGCAATCTTATAGTTCTTGTCAAAATTCCCAGAGAGCGTATACGTTGAAAGCGTCGTTGGCTCATCCGTAGAATCATAGGCGTATGCCGTACCCGTTTGCGCATCCGTAACTGAACCGTACCAGTCCGCAATCGATTTGACCGGCGTTGTCGTCGTCGTTCCATCCGCAGCTGTCTTCGTCAATGTCATGCTCGTGACCTTGCCTGCAGCATCCGTGACCGTCGTATAAACATCGCTATTGAATGGGTTCTTGATGGTCTTTGTTGTCGAAACCAGCGTTTTCTTCTTCACCGTCTTTGTCGAATCATCCGGGTCTGGCACCTCCGTAATCAGCATACGCGTAACGGTCGAGGCAACATCGCTGGTACCATTCCAATACGTCGTCGTCGCCGTTTCGAACGTGTTGCCGCCCTCATCCGTCTCTGTGGTAATATCTGTCGAATTCGTGATAGTCTTGTCACCCTTCGCATTCTTATACCAACCATTGACGGCGTACTGCCCGGCCTGGCTCGTATCTTCACCTGGATTGCTATACCACTTCAGCAGTGCCTTCCACTTCTTCTGGAGATCTTCATCCTTCTCATCATTTCCCTGCCAGCCCGTTGTCTTACCATCATAGCTCGGCGTCGATTCAGTCGTGATGTTCTGTTTGTCGCCCGTGAGCGTCAGCGTAGCGCGTGTAATCGTGCCCGCCCCTTCCGGCGTCGTAGTATTGAGCGAGTAATCCTTGTCCTGAAGCTCGAGATTCCACTTCACTTTGTGATCGCGCAGACCAGGCTTGTCCGCCCAACCCGCATTCGGGTCGAAACTTGTTCCGTCCTTATCATAATACGTCGCCGTGCCCGTGGCAATCGTCGTACCTGCATTCTTGTCGCTATCAACAATGCCGTCAAATCTGACAGCCGACGATGTATTATCTGGCGTATCGAGTCCCGTAAACGTACCGTTTTGCGTTGCCTCGCCGTCATACACCTTCGTTGCCTGACCGCCTGTGACCGTCAGCGTCTTTGGCGAAATCGTGCCCTGGTTGACCGTGAACGTGGCCGTGCCATTGCGATTGACATCATTGCCATTCGCATCTTGTGTTGTCGACGGATTGGATGTTGCTGTGACCGTCAACGGATGGCTTGCACCTGCATCTGTATCCTCTGCATTCAACGGCTTGAACGTCAAGTTATAATTCTTGTTCGTCCAGCTCGCATTGTAATTCACGCCCATCGTGCCGTCATCGATGTCATTCGTGGCATTCGTATGCTTACTTGCATAGCTGCCGCCCGTGATGTCGAATCCAAGATCATTGACGCTCTCGCCGAGCATCATCTGTGCGTCGTCAATCCGGGCGTTCTGCTTGAGCGTATCCAGATTCTGCGTCGTCGCGCCATTTTCCGTAAAGCTGCTGAGATCATTCGTTCCGTCGTAAATCTTCTTGACGTTCGGCGAATTGTTGATCGTGACCACAACGTCCTTCGGTGAAATTGTGCCCTTGCCGATAAGTTTGCTAGTGTCATTGGCATTGACTGTCTTGACCTCATAGTTGCTCATCGGGTCAGCATAATCGTCCGAGGTGGTAGCCCGACGATCCGTCAGCGTAAAGTTTGTGAAATTGACATTCTGCGTATCAGCCGTGCCGTCGCTCTTGCGATGGACCTTGCCGTCATCGTACGCTGCGTTGATGGCACTCTTGTTGAGCTTGACATCATTCGCATCTTCGTCGACGATGCCCGTCTTGCGCACATCGTCCTTGGCCTTGACATCGATCTGGTTCCGATACGTGTCAGGATTGAGGACTTCCTTCCTTGCCGTATCGCGATTATCCTCCGTGACATTCGTGATCGTCGTCTCGCCATACGTCTTGTCGATATTCGTCGGCGTACCATTCGTGAAATCCACATAGACCGTGCGCTTGTTGATATTGCCTTTGAGCGCTTCGCCAGCCTGCTGCTTCAGAGAACGCGTGGTCGTGCCATCGTCATTCGTCGTGGTCGTATAGGTATTGGCACCGACAAGAACGGCCTGATTGCCATTCGTCGTGACGAGCTCATAGTTGCTCGTCGGGTTGTTCACGGCATCCGTCGTAGCAATGTCTGCCGTGTAATCGATGGAACGATCCGAGCCCGCATTCTTGGTGTTATACGTGACGCCCGTGAGCGCTACCGACGTAGCATTGTCCTTGATGATCTCATCATCAAACGTGCCATCGTCATTCTGATGCCTCAGCATCACCTTGTTCGCATAGTCTTCGACATCCTTCGTGCCGCTATACGTCTTGTCATACTTCGACGCATCGGTCTGCGTAGACACCGCGACAATCTTGCGCGGTGTGATCGTGCCGCGCGTCGTGCCGCCATTATCTGTATTGAGATACGTCGTGTAAAGGGCGCTTTCATTCAGCCCCGCCACGCTGATATTGTTATCCGACGACGACGCACCGAGTCCCGTGATCGTGGCCTTGATGCCAAGATTGCTACCCGCATTCTTGCGTTCGTTTCCCGTATCAATATCAAAGAAATTCATCGAGCCGCGATAGAGGATGGGGATGCTCTGGCCATTGGCAAACGAAACACCGCTTGCACTGTCCGCGTAAAGGCTCAACGCTCTCTGGTAATCCTGCTCGGAAATCTCGCTCGTGCCATCGTACTGGCGGGAATAGTTATTCCAACGCGTCTTGATGTCATTCATCGTGAGCGACAGCTGGCGGATCTTGCCCTTGCCCTTTGCCGCATCGAAATAGACCGTATTCGCGATGTTGTTCGACGTTGCATCCAGCGTCTGCTCATTCGTCGCGCCCCGGTTCAGCGTGAGCGCTTTCGTCACGCCGTCATCCTGCACGTTCGTGAGCACATAGTTCTTGAGCACCGAGTTGTCCGTCTGCAACTGCGAGAATGCACCTGCGATGCCCGTATAGGCAACGCCCTTGTCCTTCGCCTGCGAATTCGCGCTGTCCCACTCGACATTGGCATCGTCATAGATCGTGCCATCTGCCGCCTCGCGGACATAATAACCCTTGATTTTCTGGTAGCCATTCGTATTCGTGAACAAATTCTTTTCCGCGTCGCTGACGAAGCCATCGAGATTCGGCTGAATCGTCGTCTGCACATCCCCGTCCCTCTGGACAGACGACGTCACATCCGACGACGTATCATAAATCTTGTTGACCTTGCCAAAGCCGATGGACAGCTGCTTCGCCACGATTGTGCCCGTGCCGCCATTCGTGCTGTTTCCCATATACGACACGACAGAATTGCCATTCGCATCCGTCTTCGGCGTGACCGCGCTCGTATCAAACTGATAATTCTTTTTCTGGAGCGTCACATCATACTGGATGTTCTTGCCCGTGCCGACGTCCTTCGCAGCAATCGTCGTGCCGTTCGTCGTCGTATCAACATAGTTGCCTGCGACAGAAAGCCCCAGCTCCGTCATGCCCTGCGAATTAACGAGGCCACGGAGATTCGACACCGTGTTGCTGAGATTGGTTGGCGTTCCCGTGATATTCGACTGGCTGTTGTCGACAAGTGCTGTTCCGCCGTTGTAGACCTGCGAATGACCTGAAAGCGGTGTGAAGTCCATCTTGAATGTTTTCGGCGTGATCGTGGCCGACGTCGATTTCGTCAGCGTGTTCTGGCCGTCAAAGACATTCGACGTCAGCTGCGAGAAATCGAAGTTGTCAAGCACCGTTGCAGAAAGGTCGAACGTGAATTTCGCCTTCGTCGCTTCGCTGACATTCGCCGTCTCTGTGCCGGCATCATTCGTATACTTGCCGCCCGTGACGGTATAGCCATTTGTGCCACGCGCGATCGAGATACCGCCGAGCTTCAAGCCGGTCGTCGTATCATCGTTCTTGATGAAATCCGCTGCCGTCTTCGTTCCCCGTTCCCCATCAAAATACGTATTCGTATCCGAATGGTCGTAAGCCACATTCGACGTGCCGTCATATGTCTTCGTGACGGTATTCCAATCGACATCGATATCGCTATCCTGCAACGTCTTGACATTGATGACATTGCCTGTCGTCGTCTTGGTGTACGTCGTATCCGCATGCGCGATCGTGTTTTCCGATGCATCCGTCGCAAACTTGTAGTTGCGCATATCCGTGCCACCGAGCGTGAAGGCATACTGCACCTTCTTGTTCGTGCCGCGGTTTGCAGCATCGCCGGCACCCGTCGTACTGTCGACATATTGCGACGCAGCCTGATCGCCCGTGATCGTCACGGTATCGCGCGTGCCATTGTCATCCGTCATGAGGGCATCCGTGGGAATCGTCACGGAGAAACCGCTGCCATCTGGGATGGACGTCGTACCATCATACGTCTTCGTGACCGTGCCATACGTCGACTCCAACATCAACGGATTGATCTTGCCCGTGCCTGTGAGTGCACCTGACGTATTGTAAGCAAGCGCCGTATTCGTCGTGTCGCCCGCTCTGACAACCTTATAGTTGCCCTGCATCGTCGTATCGCCGTTGTTGAGAGTGATGGTATAGTCGATGGGCTTGTCCGCGACCGTGTCCGTCTCATTCCCATCGGCATCCAGCGCATACGCAACGTTTTTGTCACGGAACTTGCCCGTGCTCGTATTCGTCGCGCCGTCAAGGCTCGACAGCAGCCCCGTGATCGTCACAGCATCTTCGCCCGTACGACCGATGGCCGTCTTGCCATTGTAATCCCTTTCAATCGGCGTCGTATTCTGCTGTGCCGTGACCGTACGAGCCGTAATCGACGCATCGAGGTCTTTCTTGACCTTGCCACTCTCCTTCAGAGAATCGGCTACCGTATAGTCACCCGTTTCATCGACAGAGAACAAGAACCGCGCCTTGTTCGCCTCGACAACATTTTTCGTATTCGTGCCCGTATCGGTGATGTAATTCGCATCATCATCCGCGATTGAATAATCGAGGTTGATCGTATTTCCTCCCACGGTTGTTGAGAGTCCGCTGATATACGATGCTGCCGTCTTGGCAGAGTTCTGTCCATCAGCCGTCGTCGCAACGCCCGTCTTGGCATCATAGACCTTCGTGATCGCTCCCGTCGTCGCGACGTCGATGCTCGTGACCGTCAGCGGGTTGATCGTCCCCTCGCCGTACTGCGTCGACGAACTGAGGACATAGTTTCCCCGCGGATTCAACAGCGCAACATTGCTGTACTGGACATCTTGCGAGACGACATTCCCACTTGCATCGCGCTTGACATGGCCGCCCTGCGTTCCCGTCTCGCCGTCCCTCTTGTTCAGCGTGAACGTGCCCGTCGTCGCATCGTACGTGCCATACTTGCCCGTGATGTTGCTCGTATCCGTACCGAAAATATCCGCAACGGTAGCCCCTGTACCAGTTGTCGGCTGGATGAAGCCATCAGGGTTCGTCGACAGATTGTCGGCCCCCTCCAACGTGACGCCCGTGATCTTGATCTCGTCATTCGTCTGCACGCCATTGACAGTATTCGTACCGTCATACGTCTTTTCCGTATCGGCGAAAACAACCTTCTGGATCGTGCGCGGCGTGATCTTACCCGTCACGCCCGAGAGCGTACTGGTCGAAGATGCTGACGAAACATCATTGTAGACCTCATAGTTCTCCGACACATTGCCATCGGCATCCTTGACCGTCACCGTATACGTGATGTCCTTCGGCGCCACGGTATACCCATCCGTCGCGTTGCCCGTCCAGCTGACATCCGCGCCACCGGCATACGTGCCGGAAAGCTCGATTTTGTCATTCCCCACGAGCTTGTGCTTCGCCGCATCATCGCCGCTGTAGTTGTAGACGACATAGCCGTCACTCGAGCCATCGAATGCAATCTTCGGGGAAAGCGTCCCGTCCGTATTCGTGACCTTGTCATCGCCATCATAGGACTTGTCCGCGCCTTTGTTCGCCTTGAGATAGAGTTTGCGCGCGTTGATGGTACCAGAGCCCTGCGAGCCCGTGACATCTACATCAAGCGTCGGCGTATTGCTGACCAGCGACGTCGTCGTGCTGCCGTTGACGATCTTGTAGTTGCCTGCATCCGCGCCGCTGACATTGACCTTGTATGTGATGTCATAGCCCATGCCCTTGTTGATGGCATCCGTCGTCACGCCGTTCGTCGTCGTCGTGAATCTTGCCGACGTCGGCGTGAACTGGACATCATCATACGTCGTAGCGCCGCCCGTCGTCGACGGGTACGAAACGACATCCGTCGAAGTCAGCGTCTGTCCGCTCGAAAGCTCATACGCCGATGTGCCATCGTAATCTTTCTGCGCCGGCGTCGTCGAGCCATCACTCGTGCGAATGACAAAGCTGTCGCTGTTGATGGTTTTCTGCGTGATGCTACCCTTTGTATAGAAAGGATTCGTGCCGACAGCCGTATTGACCGTATTGCCGTCTGCATCCGTCGTCGCCTGGACGAGGTTGTAGTTCTCCGCATCGGCGCCGCTGAGCACGAGGTTCTGGTACGCAACATCGTAATCGCCCACGATAGCATTCGTCGTCGCCGTGAACGTGCCATCCGACAGCGTGCCATACGTGCCCGTGCCGCTGTCTGACGTCGTGACGTAGACTTCATCCTCAGTCGTAGTCGTCGTCGTTCCGCTGTCTCCCGTGGTCGTCGTCGTCGAGGACACCTTGCCATCGAGCTTGAAAAGTGCATCGCTCTTCGTCTTGGCAGCCTCAGCGCTATCCGAACTCTTCAGCCGGTAATCATCAGCAACTTCGTTATGATTCTTGCCGTTGTACTCGCGCGTAATCGTGACGACATCTTTTTTCGAGAGAATGAGGTCTTTCTTGAGAATCTTGCCATAGACACGGCTAGCCGTGCTCGTCAGCGTCGTCCCGCTTCCCACTGCACCAAAATTCGCCGCATCGCCTGTGATGGCATAATTATAATAGCCACCTGCATTGGCGACAGACAGACTGCCCTCGATATAGAGGTCTTTGTTGCCCGCCGTCTTGGAAGGCGAGTTATTCAGATAGAACTTGCCCGACAAGTTGGTAGCATCTTGCGTGACAGTATCATCCCCGTCGATGATGCCCGTATCGGGATCCGTCTCGCCTGTAGACGTCGCCCCGCTCGTCAGCCACTGCTTCAGCGTCCGCGTATTGATATTCGCATTGCCATCGTACGTCTTCGTCAAAGGCGTGCTCGGGATGTTGCCGACGTTCGCTGAGCGTTTCGTGATCGTGACATTGTTGCCGACGAGATCATAGCCGTCCTGCCCCGTGTAGAAGGCAGCCTTGGCCTTTGCATCATTCGTATAGACATTCTGCAGGCCGCTGACAGAAGTGATGCCGGACGTATTGGTCAGGCCCTTCTGAGAAGCAATGCTATAGGTGACATTGCTGGTTTCCAGCGGCTTGTGATTATAGACGACAGAAATATCTTTGCCGCCATTGCTGCCCGCATGACGATACTCATACGTGCTGTCGCCCATCTGGTAGTCATAATTGACCGTGACCGTGCCGTTGGCCTTGAGGAAGGAGCGCAGGAGCGGCAGAGACTGTCCCTCGTAGATGCGCCATTTCGTGTTCTCGCCACCATTTTCACTGATGCTACTCCAGCTAGAATAGGCCGAAACCTGTTTCATGTCGCCGATATAATAGACATTATTGGTAGGATCAGCAGCATTTTCCGTACCAACAATTGAAAAAACATTTGTTGGTACTACTTCAGCGCTACCTCCGATAGCTGCCTCTGACTCAGACTGTGTTACATCGTCATACGTATCTTCAATCGTATTCCCTTGTCCATCATCTGACAGATAGGCATTCGTAACCAAACCCGTAAACGCTTTTCCTGCATTATAAGCATTCGAAATCTCCACATTTCCTGCAAGTTCAGCTACTAATCCAGAACCGCCAGAGACATTCGCCTTATTATAGACGCTGTCCATTGTCACGTTCTGTGCCCGCCCCAGAATACCGCCTTCAAAGCCTGTTTCGTTGCCAATGGTTCCGCCAGAAACAAAGACATCGTTAATATCTGCATTTACTGCTGTACCAGCCAAGCCACCAGCATACTGAGTATTTGCCGCTCTGATGCTGACAGGCTTGATCCCTAAATTACGGATTTTTGCGCGATTAGATGTGCTTGCTCCTGCGATAGTTGAAAAAAGCCCCGCTGGTACGGTTTCATCCGCAGACGTATCGACCTTCAAATTGCTGACGGTAAAGAAATTGCCATCGAACACGCCTGCAAACCCTTTGATTGGTGTGAATATGCCAGATGTATCAATATCATTCTTCAGCCAATAATTGTCTGTCGCATTGTCTGGAATGTTCTGGAGCTGTGTCTGGTTCTCAATGACATTATAAATTGTCGCCGTCCGGTTTGCCGTATACGCCGCATTTGTTTTAGACGTGTCCTGGTTCTTGCCCAGATTGATTTTGCCTGTCGCGTTGAGCATCAGCTTGTTTCCATCTGTCATATCGGCCGTCGCCACATCGGACAGATCAAGGAACTTGATGACGGTGCCGTGGACTTCGACTTTGTCAGCCTTGATCGTGCCCATGTTCACGACTTCGGCATTCGCTTTCTCAGAGAGGACACCTGCGCCCGTATTGTCATTCGTGAAAGCAGTGACGGCAGACTGTGCATCCTGTGTCGAGACATAGAGATTCCCGACGTCGATATTGGCTCCCTGTCCGATCAGGACGCCATGCGGATTGACAAGATAAACATCCTTGCCGCCCTTGATAGCACCATTGATTGCTGAAGCATTCTCACCCGTGACGACGTTGAGATAATTCTTTGTCTTTTCGCCGTCATTAAATGTGACTTTCTCGCCACTTGAGACAGAGAAATCCTTCCATGCAACGATATTGTTCAGATTTGCGCCATTGACATTCGTCGTCGTGCCCGACTGCTTGATATTCGCTGCCGGCACCGTCAGCGCATTCCCGCTGAACGAATCTGGATCATGCGTTGGCGCTGCCGAGACGGACGGGATGAAGCTGAAAATCCCCGCCATGAGTCCGATACTGATCTGGCAGGCCAGCCGCGCCTGCTCCCGTTGCCGTCTATCCATAATATCCGAGTCCTTTCCCAATGGTTCCCGATGGACACATTCCCGATACAAAAGAGGGCTGCCGCAGATGCGGCAGCCCTGTGAAGTTCTTACTGCAACAGGCTGAGCACGCTGCTGCTGCTCTGGTTGGCCTGTGCCAGCATCGCCTGTGCTGCCTGGGTGAGTACGTTATTCTTCGTGTACGACGTCATCGTCGCTGCCATGTCGGCATCCTGGATGACCGACTTCGATGCCTGCGTATTCTCACTCGACGTCACGATATTTGCAGATGTATAGCCGAGACGGCTCGTGACAGAGCCGATCTTCGTCTGCTCATCGAGTGCCTTGCCCAGTGCATTGTCCAGCACATTGATTGCTGCACGTGCATTCTCCTGCGTGCGGATGTTCAACGTCGTACCATCCTTCGCGCGGAGGCCAAGTGCCGTCGCGCTCATATCTGTCAAGCCGATGCGCACCGTCTGATTCGAACGCGTGCCGACCTGGAAGGAAATGGCGTTATCTGGCGACGGATCCTGTGCGCGGACGACTTCCTGGAAATCATCGAGCTTGCCGCTCGCCGTCTTGTTGATCGTACCATCGGAGCGAACAACCTGAAACGTCAGTCCTGCAACTTGTCCATCCAGTCCAGTCTCTCGTGCTTTATAAACAACAGCACTACCACCATCTGGTGTATATACCGCCTCACCATACTGATTCTGTCCGATGTAATTTGGACGTGACGGATTGTATGGAACGCTCATGACATCCTGCATTTGCCGAGACGTAAAAACACTTGCCAGAGTAGAATTTCGTCCGACAACCAAGGAATGGGTGTCCGTTCTGCCATTTTTTACATAAGAAACCGTAATCGTATCGCCAATCTGAATGCCAAGGCTGTTGCCACAACGCTCCTTCATCGCAGTCAGCCTCGTAGTTGACGAGCTTGTCCCTTCTGCCAAGCTCATATTTGCAAACGTCGTCTGCGTGCCAGGATCCAAAACGAGACTATTTTGCGATCCATCAATCAGCTGCTGCCCATTATACGTGACATTCGCATTATCATCAATCTGATCGACGGCCTGATCGAGCTCCTTCTGGATGGTCGCGCGGTCAGCGTCTGTATTCGTGTCATTCGCCGCGTTGATGACTTTTTCTTTCAACGTGCGGAGAATATCGACCGTGGAAGAGAGTGCGCCTTCGGCCGTCTTCAGCATGGCGCTGCCGTTCTGCGAGTTTTGGTTGTCCTGCTCGAGCGAGCGGATCTGCACATCCATGCGGTCGCTGATGGCATAGCCCGAAGCGTCATCGGCAGCACTGTTGATGCGCATGCCGGAGGCGAGCTTCTTGAGGTCCTTCGCCGCAGCCTTATTATTCTTATCGAGTTCGTTCAGCGTGTTCTTCGCGCCGATGTTGTTCTTCACGACCATTGCCATAGCAGCAGTCTCTCCTTCCAAAAAAATGCATTCCCTTGCCCGCTTCCCAAAGTGGAAGCTCCTCTCATTATACTATATCGACGAAAATCTGTAAAACTTAAATTAAAAAATTTTGTTAGCCCCGCACGAGTGCATGTTCGCGCAACCATTCCGCCAACGATTTCGGGGAAATCGAACTATCTGCGACACCAAGAATGACTTGCTCCATTTCCTCTGTCTGATATTCTACATCGATATCATTCACTAACAGATACAGGAGCATGATATGCGTTGCTGTTCTCTTATTGCCATCACGAAAAGGATGGTTTTTGGTGATCCCATATCCTAGGCGTGCTGCTCGCTCAAAAATATCAGGATAGAGATCTTGCCCAGCAAATGTCTGAAATGGTGCATTGACGGCTGACTCCAGTAATCCCTCATCATGGATGCCGCACTCTATCGGCATCCCGCTCTGTTCTAATTCTGCATGTACTTTCAAGACATCCTGCAGCAGGATATCTATCTCTTCTTTGCGCGTCATTTTGTCGATAGTCTCTCATAAAGCTTCCGATTCCGCTTCATCAACATCATGGAAAGCTGTTTCATTTTTTCAGCCACATCCGGGGTGCGACTATCCAACCTTTTGGTGTTTGCCCCAATGATATACATATCTGGCTTCACAATCTTCTGTTTCATGATCATTGCTCCTTTACTGCAGCAAGCTCAGCACTCCGCTCACGTTCTGATTGGCTTGCGCGAGCATGGATTGGGCGGCTTGGGCGAGGACGTTTGTTTTTGTGTATTCTGTCATCTCTTTCGCCATGTCGGCGTCGCGGATGGTGGATTCGGAGGATTGGACGTTTTCTGAGGCCGTCGTGAGGTTGCTGCTCGTATACGAGAGGCGGCTCACGAGGGCGCCGATCGTCGTGGCCTGGTCGAGGGACTTTCTGAGGGCGCGGTCGAAAATGGTCAGGGCACGCTTTGCATCGGCACGCGTCTGGACGCTGAGGAGTTCGCCTTTGTCGCTGCGCAGGCCGAGCGCGTTCGCATGGATGTCGGAGAAGGCCGCGAAGATGTTCTGATCGCCATGCCATCGTGGCCGCTCTTGGCATTGAGATAGTGGAGGAAAGCATAGCCAGCGGCATAGGGATCTTCGCCAGAATCCGAGTCGATCGTGCCCGCCGTCAGGCTGCTGAGTGCAGAGACGCGTTCGTCATCGATGCCGTGCGTGTACTCGGCCGCGCCTTCGATGATATAGAGCGGCAGGGAATCCATGTTTCGGATGTTCGATGCCATGACGGCATGGGTGAATTCATGCGCGAGCGTGCGATCGAGGTAGCTCCCGGCAGCGGCACTGGTCGGCGGTGCCCAGCCACTCGGGTCAGTCTTCACGAGGTCGGCATAGTAGTCCATACTGATGTTGAGATTGAGCTCGTCCGCAGCACCACCAGATGTCGTATAGGAAACCGAAGCCAGCGCCGATCCTGTTCCTGTCGTGAAATTTAGCTTGATATCCCGCACGCTGGCCGTGTCGTCCGTGAATGAGATGCCGTACGTGTCTTTGATGAGTTGCAGGCTCGATTCCATCCATTCGCTGTTGAGCCCTTTGACGATGACCTGCTTGACGTCGTCGCCCGCACCCACCGAGCCGTCGAACAGGATCTTGTTGTTGAACGTGACGTTCGCATTGTCTTCGAGCTGGTCGATGGACTGGTTGATCTCTTTCTGGATCGTCGCGCGGTCGAGATCGGTGTTCGTGTCGTTCGCGGCGTTGATGGCTTTCTCCTTCATGGTCTTCAGGAGATCGACGGTCGAGCTGATGGCACCGTCGGCCGTCTTGAGGAGGCTCGTCGCGTTCTGCGCGTTGGCATTGTCCTGTTCGAGGCCGCGTAGCTGGACGCGCATGCGCTCGCTGATGGCGTAGCCAGACGCGTCGTCACGCGCGCCATTGATCTTCATGCCGCTTGCGACTTTCTTGAGGTCGCCGCTGAGCTTGTCGTTGTTCTTCTTGAGCTCGCCGAGTGCAGCCTGCGCGGCGGCGTTATTCTTGATGACCATGGCCATGATGACGTTCCTTTCCGTGGGCGATAGAGGGACACATGTTCCTATTCGTCCTATATATCGGCGATCCATCCCGAAAACTTAAATGAAAAATGCCCTACAAAGGAGCTCTTTCAGGAGCGCCTTTGCAGGGCACGGGTTCATCTTTGGTTCGCTCAACCTTTTTCGGCCTGGGCGACAGGTGCTTTCGCCGTCGACCCAAACACGCCACCGATGGCAGCGCCGAGGATGGCAGGCACGAGCCAGCCCATCTGGATGCCATAGAACGGGACGTACGCGGAGAGGACGCTCGTGATGGCCGGGAGGCCGACGCCGGCCGCCGACAGCGCGTCGATGGCGCTGAAGACGAGCGTCGTCAGCAGCGCACCACGGTAGATCCCCGGGCGGCTGCCGATCATGCCGTCAAACAGCGACAGCACGACGAAGACGATGACGAGCGGGTAGATGAGCAGCAGGAACGGCACAGCGAGCGCGATGATCTGCGTCAGACCGACGTTCGAGACGGCAAACGAGAACAGGAGGAAGAACAGCAACAGGCGCTCGTAGGAGATGCGGTTTTTGAACAGCTTGTTGAAAAACCACGCTGCGCCGCTCGTGATGCCGCAGCACGTCGTGAGGCAGGCGAGCGCGATAATGATGGCGAGCAGCAGGTTGCCCCACGGGCCGAACAGAATTCCGACGGCTGCTGCGAGGAGCTGACCGCCGTTTTCCGAATGGCCGAGGACAGCGGCGCTCGTCGCGCCGAGGTACGAGAGGGAGAGGTAGATCGCGCTCATGAGCACGACAGAGATGAGGCCAGAGAAAAGGGTGACTTCGCCGAGCGCGCGCGTGCCGTGGACGCCGCGCATGCGAGCCGCGTTGACGACGATCGTGCCGATGGCGATGGTCGCGAGGAGGTCCATCGTCTGATAGCCGTCCTGGAAGCCTTGGGAGAAAGGCGTCGCGACATACGCGCCCGTCGCGTCGAGCACAGGACCGAGCGGCGCGATGAGCGTGCGGGCGATCAAGATGACGAGGAAGACGAGGAGCACCGGCGTCAGCATCTTGCCGATGCGATCCATGAGCTTGCTCGGGTTCAGCGCGAGGTAGTAGGCCGCACCGAAAAACAGTGCCGTGTAGACGGCCTGGCCGAGCGTGATGCTGTCTTCGCCGAGGAACGGGCGGATACCGATCTCGAACGAGACGGCGCCCGTGCGCGGCATGGCAAAGAGCGGGCCGATGACGAGGTACAGGATGACCAAGAGCGCCGTCGCGAACCACGGGTACATGCGGTTGTGGATGAGCTCGATGTAGCGGCCGCCCGCGAGCGCGATGGCGACGACGCCGAGGAGCGGCAAGCCGACGCCCGTCGCGAGGAAGCCGAGCATGGCGATGCCGAGATGATCTCCCGCCGCCTGTCCGAGTGCCGGCGGGAAGATGAGGTTGCCGGCCCCGAAGAAGATGGAGAACATCATGAGTCCGAGCGCGAGCAGCTCGGATTTCTTGAGTTGGTTCATGAAATCGATGCCTCTTTCTTAGAGAAAATTTACGTAACGTTTCAAGCTTCCAACAGTATACCACAAACCTGTCCACGTGGCAAAGACTTTTTGCACGTGACTTTCCTGTGCATCTGTAATACAATAAAGAAGTGCCTGCATACCCTGCCTCCCTCACAGAGGGAGGGGGACCGCGGAGCGGTGGTGGGTGTGTCGAAGGCAAGAAACAGCAACCAGCAGGAATGCACCTGCGAAGGTACGAAGGAGCAACTATGCCAGAAGAAAAAAAACTCGATCCCATCGTCACCCAGCCCCATGGCCAGGAGCAGCAGATGAAGATGGAACTCCTCAACATGATCCACAGCGGCGAGAGTCCGTACGATATCATCTACATGGTCGCGAAGCGCCTCGAAGTCGCTTCGGGCGAGCCGGGCTACTCGGACTATGTCCGCGACCAGCTCCGCGCTGTCTACGGCTGCGCGTTGCAAGAGGAGAAGCTGCTGACGGACGAGCTCGACGACGTCACGGCCCGCCTGCATCGCATCGAGCATGCCTATGAAAGCGATGAATTCACAGAGGAAGAGCACACGCGCATCGGCTTTGCCATCAACCGCCACAAGCAGAACATCGAGCGGCTGAAGATGCTGATCCAGAAGGCGAAAGCGGATCATACGACGTTGAAATTCAAAAAAAATTGAGTGGAGGCTTTCCGGATGGAAAGCCTCCACTCAATTTTTTTAGTCCAGCACGTAGACCGTGACGTATCTACGACCAAACTGCATCGCTTCGCCGTAGCTGTTCATGCAGAGGTCGATGCGGTCGCCGCTAATAGCGCCGCCCGTGTCTGCGGCGATCGCTTCGCCGTAGCCCGGGATATAGAGGCGCGTGCCGAGCGGGATGACGCTCGGGTCGACGGCGACGACGCCGTGCTGTGCGACGAGCCCTGTTGCCGTGATGCCGTCGCCATTTCCGTCCGAAGCGATGTAGGCCGTAGCCTCCATCGTGTAGGCAGCAGAGTAACGCTGCGCACCTCGGGACGTCTGTACATGTTCTTCCTGCTGTCGCGCGGCTTCTTCTTTTCTTTCCGCGCTTGTCTTTACCTTGCTGATCTTGATATCGAGATTTTCGTGAATTTTCGTGTCCAGGCCTGGCTCTGCCTCGTATTTTTCGAGGTCGTAGCCAGCTTCTACGAGCACATCGCCGACGGTCGGCTTGCTCGTCATCAGAGTGGTTTTCTGGCCGTCAATCGTGATGTTCACGGGGACGGCACGGTGCACGGTGATTTCTGCCGTGTGTTCGTCGATCTTTTTGAGCGTGTATTCATCCTTGGAGTCCATTTTTACACCGGCGCGCGCGAGGATGATGTCGGGCGTCGTATGCGTTGTATTGGTTTCGATACTCCGGCCGTCGACGTTGATCGTGACGGTGTGGATGTTGTTCTGCGTGAAACCAGTACTCAGCGCCATCGTGGCAGTGAGCGAAAGGCACAGAGCAACTTTTTTCGTCTTGTGGTGATTGCTGCGATGATAATAGTTTCTCGTACTCATTCAAGTCCCCCTTCCACAGCTGAAAGAACGTGTGTCATTATACCAAGGTTTTTATACCCTGTCAATCTGACTTGGTCACAGTCTCCCACTAACGGCTGAATTTTACCTGAAAAATGGGAAATGAAAAGTGGTGGAACGCTTGTACGGCAGGCGCTCCACCACTTTTATAAAATTTCTCTATTTACGAGCGTAACCGGCTATAAATCGCCTCGGCGTTCGCCGTTGTCTGGCGCGCGACATAGGCGAGCGACAGGCAGCGAAGCTCGGCGACTTTCTCGGCGACGAAGCGCACGAAACTCGGCTCGTTGCGCTTGCCGCGCATGGGGACGGGCGCCATGTACGGCGCGTCCGTCTCGACGAGCAGGCGATCGAGTGGCATGTCGCGGATGACGTTCAGGAGCTTTGATGCGTTCTTGAATGTCAGCGGGCCGTCGGCACCGAGGTAGCAACCGAGTTTCAGGAATTCCCGCGCCATCTCGACACTGCCGGAGTAGCAGTGCAGGACGGCGGGGATGCCCTGGCCCTCGTTCTTGAGGATGGCCAGTGTATCGCCATGGGCGTCACGGTCGTGGATGCAGACGGGCAGATGCAGCTGCCGCGCGAGATCGAGCTGATGGATGAAGAGTTTGCGCTGGAGGGCGCGCGTCGGTTCGTCTTTCACCCAATAGTAGTCGAGTCCGATCTCGCCGATGCAAACGACCTTTTCGTCGTCCGCCCACCGCGCGAGCTGCGCATCGTCGTCCGCTGTGAGCTCGCGCGCTTCCTCGGGATGGATGCCGACACCGGCAAAGAGCCCTGCGTAGGCATGCGCGAGATCGACGGCCTTGCGCGACGTCTCGAGCGTGTCGCCCATATTGATCATGCGGCGGACACCAGCCGCCCGCGCACGGGCGACGGCATCGGGCACGTCATCTGCAAACTTGTCATCGTTGAGATGCGTGTGTGTGTCGATGAGCTCGATGGCCTCAGGTTCTTCTAGCTCCGCATGGATGTCCATTGTGAACGGCACGACGTTATCGCGTTTTTCTTGCTCCATTAGCGGACCTCGGTACCGGCTGGCATGCCTACTTCGACGACCTTCAGGTCTTTACCGTCGCTCGCAGCGAGGATCATACCCTCGGAGAGCTGGCCGCGCATCTTGCGCGGTTTGAGGTTTGCGACGAGCACGAGGTGCTTGCCGATGAGATCGGCGGGCTGGTAATACTGCGCGATGCCGGAGAGCACCGTGCGCTGTGCGTCACCCGTCGAGAGCGTGAGCTTCAAGAGCTTGTCAGCGTTTTCAACAGGCTCGCAGGCCAGCACTTCCGCGACGCAGAGCTTCACTTTCGCGAAGTCGTCGATCGTGATGATGCCCTCAGGCAGCGGCTCTTCTTTCTTCGCTTTCTTTTCGGATTTTGCCTGCTTCTGCTGCTTTGCAGCTTTGGCGTTCTGTTTGGGTTCGTCGTCCTTCTCGACTTCGATGCGTGGGAACAGCTGCTCGGGCTTGCCGACATGGAGGCCAGCTGGCACGCCGCCCCACGTTTCGACATCTTCAAGCTGGACGTCCTGCCATGCTTTGCCCGCTGCCGTCAGACCGAGCTGATCCCAGATGCGCTCGGCCGTCGTCGGCATGAACGGTGAGATCAGCACGGAGATGATGCGCAACGCCTCGGCGAGGTTGTACATGACGTTCGCGAGTTCCTGTTTCTTCGCAGGGTCTTTCGCGAGCGCCCACGGCTGCGTCTCATCGATGTACTTGTTCGCGCGGCTGATGAACGCCCAGACCGTCTTGATCGTGTCGGAGAGCTTCATGTCCTCCATGCCATCGGCGAAGGTCTTCACCGCCGCCATCGCGTCGGCTTTCAGCGACTTGTCGATGTCGCTCTCGCCCTCGGGTGCCGTCAACACGCCGTCCTGGAATTTCAGCGTCATGTTGAGCGTGCGGTGCAGCAGGTTGCCGAGGTCGTTCGCAAGGTCGCTGTTGATGCGCTGGATCAATGCGTCGCGCGAGAAGTTGCCGTCCTGTCCCAGGTTGATTTCACGCAGCAGAAAATAGCGGATGGCGTCGGCACCGAACTCGTCGATCAGGCCATTCGGGTCGACGACATTGCCTTTCGACTTCGACATCTTGTCACCATCGACGATGAGCCAGCCATGGCCGTAGACCTTCTTCGGCAACGGCAGGTCGAGCGCCATGAGGATGCACGGCCAGATGATCGTGTGGAAACGCACGATCTCCTTGCCGACGAGGTGCAGGTCGGCTGGCCAGTATTTCTGGAATTTTTCGGGATCGTCAAGGAAGCCGATCGGCGTCAAGTAGTTCGTCAATGCGTCGAACCAGACGTAGATGACATGCTTCGGATCGATGGGCACGGGGATGCCCCAGTCGAACGACGTGCGCGAGATGCAGAGGTCGTCGAGTCCCTGCTTGATGAAGTTGATCATCTCGTTGCGGCGCGAGACGGGCTGGATGAAGTCCGGATGATCTTCGATGTACTGGAGCACGCGGTCGGCGTACTTGCTCATCTTGAAGAAATACGCCTCTTCCGAGACTTCCTGCACGGGGCGGTGGCAATCCGGGCAGCAGCCGTTTTCGTCGAGCTGATGCTCTGTCCAGTAGCTTTCACATGGCGTACAGTACAGGCCCTTGTACGCGCCTTTGTAGATGTCGCCTTTCGCATAGATGCGCTTGAAAATTTCCTGCACGACGCGCTCATGGCGTTTCTGCGTCGTTCGAATGAAGTCGTCGTTGCTGATGTTCAATCGTTTCCAGAGGTTCTGGAAGCCCGCGACGATCTTGTTCGTGTATTCGATGGGCTTTATCCCAGCTTCTTCGGCTTTCTGCTGGATCTTCTGCCCGTGCTCGTCCGAGCCCGTCAGGAAAAAGACATCATCGCCCGCAAGGCGGTGATACCGTGCGATGGAGTCCGCAATCGTCGTGCAGTATGCATGCCCGATATGCAGCTTCGCGCTCGGATAATAAATCGGCGTCGTGATATAGAATGGTTTCTTTTCTCTCATATACATGTGCCTCCTAACTCTGCAGCGCGCAAATGATTCGCGTGCAGTTCCTCTCAATTATAGCAACTCATTCATTTTCAAGCAATAACTGATAGATATCGCGGCGGCTCATATGTAAATCCTTTGCTGCCGCCCGCATCGCTTCTTTCTTCGCCAGTCCCGTCGAAAGATAATGCTCATACAGCGCTTTCGGGTCTTGCGGCTTTTCTTCGACAACTTCTGCCGCTTCTTCCCCGCATCCCGCGACGACGATGACGAACTCCCCTCTCGGCTCGTTTTCTTCATAAAACGCCGCAAGCTCCGCAAGCGTTCCTCTGCGGAATTCTTCAAACCGCTTCGTGAGTTCGCGTCCGAATGTGGCCTGCCGCGTAGGGCCCAGTACGTCTTTCATGGCCTTGAGCGTTTTCTTTAGGTGATGCGGTGCCTCGTAAAAAATCAGCGTGTCCGTCCGCCCCTTGACGTCTTCGAGCACGTCCTGCGCTTTCTTCGCGGTCTTTGGCAGGAAACCAACGAACGTGAACCGTGTCGTATCGAGGCCGGAGCAGATCAGTGCCGACAGCCCGGCATTCGCTCCTGGTAACGGTGTGACGCGCAAGCCGGCCGCAATCGCGAGCTGTGCAAGGTGACTGCCAGGGTCGCAGATGCCAGGGAGCCCCGCATCGCTGACGCAGGCGAGGTCGTGCCCGTCCTGCATCCAAGCGATGAGCTCTGGCCCTTTCTCGAACTTGTTGTGCTCATGATAGCTCGTCAGGCGCGTATGGATGTCGAAGTGCGTCAGCAACTGGCGCGTGTGACGCGTATCCTCGGCCGCGATGAGCTCGACGGCGCCGAGCACGCGCACGGCGCGATACGTCATGTCTTCGAGGTTGCCAATCGGCGTTGCACAGAGGTAGAGCGTCGGGATGTGTTCTGCATCCTTCGCCGCTGTTTCTGGATTGATTTCGTTCATGCATCTGCCTCCATGCCATAGATTTCATAAATTTCTTTCGTATAACCGCCATCGGATTCGTGCACGATGAGCGGCGGCAGTACCTTGAGGCCGCCCGCGGCTGCGCCTTTGACCGCTTCCAGCAGCATCATGTTCGGCGCTTTTTCCGCTTTCGGCTGCACCATGCGCAGGCGCTTGAGCTCCATTTGATGCGCATGAAGGGCAACGGCGATCTCGCCGAGCCGCTCGGGCAAATGCACCATGGCAAAGTGCCCACCAAAGCGTAGTGCATATTGCGCCGCCGCTACAACATCGTCGAGCGTCGCCGTGAACTCATGGCGCGCCCGCGCAACGCCTTGGATCTTGTTCGCCTGTCCCTGCTGAACGGGGCGATAGGGTGGATTTGCCAGCACGAGGTCGAAACTCTCAGCCGCGTAAAGGTCGCGAATCGCGCGATAATCCCCTTCGCGCACGAAGATTTTTTCTTCGAGCTCGTTCATGACGACGTTGCGCGTAGCGAGATCGGCCATGACGGGCGAGAGCTCGACGGCATCGATGCGCGCGACATCGTCGGCGATGAGCAGCGGGATGACGCCCGTGCCCGTGCCGAGCTCGAGCACGCGGTCGCGTGGATGGACGCGTGGAAAATGAGCGAGCAGCACAGCATCCAGGGAAAAGCAGAATTCCTGCGTATTCTGGATGATGTGCCGCCCGCTCTTCATCAAGTCGTCCAGCCGTTCATGTTCTTTGAGGCTGGGCTGTCTCATTCTTTTTTCTCTCCATTGTCATGGTTCTCTGCGCTCTCATGGCTGGCACCGTCCTTCGGACGGCGATCGCGGTTCTTGCCGCCGCGCGGGCGACGGTTGCGACGTGGTTTCTCGTTCTGCGGCCCTTCGGCTTCCCGATTTTCCCGCCACTCACGCCGCTCTCCCTTGTCGTGGGAACGACGCGACGGACGGCGACGCGACTTATGATTCTCGCCTTCCATGCCCTGAGCCTCGCGTGTTTCACGCGGATTCCGACGATCATTGCGCGGACGATTGCCGCGCTCCCGCCGCGGGCGATTGCTGCGTTCGCGCATGGACGAGCCAACAGCTGCAGCCTCGTCCTCCGCATGCTCGCGTGCCGCTTCCTCTGTCCCTGCAGCATGTTCCGCTGCGATGTCCTCCGGGTCGCGTTCAACGATGTCTTCCCAAGCGCTCACGACTGTCCGACCGTTATTCAAAAGGATCGTCGCTGTGTGGCGCTGCGCATTCGTGGAGATGACTTTGCCATCACCGCCCATCGTCGCGACGATGCTGCCCTGCACCGGTTCCTTTGCAGCCGCTTTCTTCTGACCGCAGCACATGCCGTTGCAGTAGCCGTCGTTCTCGTATTTGAGGCAGCACATGAGGCGGCCGCAAATGCCCGAAATCTTCGTCGGATTCAGTGAGAGGTTCTGCTCCTTCGCCATGCGGATCGACACGGGCGCGAATTCGCCGAGAAACGACGCACAGCAGAGCGGACGGCCGCAGCAGCCAATGCCGCCCATGAGCTTTGCCTCATCGCGCACGCCGATCTGCCGCAGCTCGATGCGCGTGCGGAACACGGACGCGAGATCCTTGACGAGTTCGCGGAAATCGATGCGACCATCCGCCGTGAAATAGAACACGATCTTGTTCATGTCGAACGTGTACTCGACATTGACGAGTTTCATCGGGAGCTTGTGCTCCGCGATCTTCTTTTCCCCAACGGCGAACGCTTCCTTCGCGCGTTCTTTGTTGTCTTCGACGCGTTGCGCGTCTTCGGGCGTCGCGATGCGATGGACGACTTTGAGCGGCGGCGTGACTTCGCTCTCCGTCGCCTCGCGTGGGCCGAGAACCGTCTCGCCATACTCGATGCCGCGTGCCGTCTCTACGATGACATGGTCGCCCTTCTTGATTTCGAGACGGCCGGGACTAAAATAATAAATCTTGCCCGCTTTCTGAAAGCGGACACCGATAATTGTCTGCATATGTTTCTGTTCTCCAAATAAATATCTTCAAGCCTCCATGGCTCGCAGGAAGAATCCCTCGAGCAGGAGGCGCTGGTTCACGTTCGACTGGAGGCGACGATCCGTTTCCCGCACGAGCGCAAGAAGTGCGGCGATGCGACGCTCAGGGTAGTCGGAAAGGAGTGCTACAAGCTCTGTGCGCAAGTCCTTGTGATAGAGGAGCGGGCTCGCGCCATCTTCGCGAAGCACGAGCAAATCGCGGAGCAACATCCCGAGATAAAGAAACCACTCCGCCAGCTGCTCGCGTGGCATTTTCTCCATCGAAGCCCCGCGAGAAAAGACGTCCTGCACGGAAAGTTGCGCACGTTCACGCAGGAACTTCGCCGCATCATCGCGAAGCTTCAAGCCGTCATTTTCCTGAAGCGAGAGCGCCCGGCCAAGACTGCCGTCCGACAGTGCCGCGAGCTCTGCTGCCGCGCCTTCCGGGATGCCACGCATCGTCAGTGCTTTCGCGAGCGCTACCTCGGGAATACTGCCGAATCCCACATGCATGCAGCGTGAGAGAATCGTGTCGAGGAGCGATGATTTTGCGCATGTCACGAGGATGAAATGCACGGCTCCCGTCGGCTCTTCGAGTGTTTTTAAGAGGCTGTTTTCTGCCGCCTCGTTCATCGCTTCGGCGTCGTCGATGACGATGACACGCTTTTTTGCGAGCAGCGGCAAACGCGCCGCCTCCGATTGCACCTTTCGGATCGCATCGATGCGGATCGTCTTGATGGCCTTGCCCTCAGGATGGAGCTCATAGTAATCCGGATGTGTATCCTGCTGAAGTGCCCGACATTGCTGGCACTGGCCACAGGGTCGCTCGCCGTCGCCCTCACAGAGAATCGCCGCCGCCAGCGCTCGCGCCACGCGCAATTTGCCAACGCCATCTGGCCCTGCAAAGAGGAGCGCGTGCGGCAAGCGTTTTTCTACGAGGAGCGTTTGCAGTCGCGCGATGGGCTTTTCATGCCCGAGGATGCTCTGCCATGAAATCTCCATCACATGTAGAGATCAACGAGCATGCCGCGAATGGCGTCATGACTCGCGATGATGTCGAGCTGGCTTGCCTGACCAAGACGAATCTTCTCTGCCATTTCTTCGAGCTTCTTGTCGACTTTGCGCACCGTCGTGTAGACTTTCTGGCGTCCCATGCGATCCCAGCCAGCCTGCGTGTGCAGCTCGTACATGTGGTTCACGGCTTCGCCGACGAAATTTTTGATGAGCATGCGGTACGCCTTGAGCTCGTCATACGTCGGCGTGCGCGACAGGCGTGCGCCCTGCTCGTCAATCTGCTGCAGCATCTTTTCGAGCGCTTCTGTGCTGACCGTATCTTCCTGATCCATCAGCGCCGTGCTAAAATCCGTATCGCTGCCTTCCGTGCGCTCGTCATGATCGTGCGTCATCGTGACAGAGGCCCCGTGCGGCGTCATTCCGTCAATTTTCATCGGCATCGCTGCCACCTGCTTTCTATCAAAATGGAGTCGTCTATGAACATAGCCAAACTCCAACGAATTGTAACATAGATATTGTATCATCAAGCACTCGGAACGTCAAAAGAATCCTTTCGCAAGCGGCAATTTCTCCGTCTCTGCCGGACACAAAAAACGAAGGCCCCGGGCTTCGCGCTTGAGGTCTTCGTCTTTCGTGTTTTTAATCATGAATTTCATCCGGCCGGCACTCGACGACGCTGCCGTCCGTCTCGTAATAGACGACTTTGGCGAGCTTGGCGTTGCGGAGCATGCGGCGGCAGAGGAGGCAGGGCTTGCCGCTCGCGAGCGTGCCGTCGGCGTTGATGCCGACGATGTAGATCGTCGCGCCGTCCATGGCGGCGGGGTCGGCGTTGATGATAGCGTTCTGCTCGGCGTGGACGGCGACGCAGAGTTCGTAGTTCTTGCCTTTCGGGACGTGCAATCGCTCGCGCTCACAGACGCCAGTGTCGATGCAGTTCGCCTCGCCGCGCGGGGCACCGTTGTAGCCGGTGCTGATGATGATGTGGTCTTTGACGATGATGGCGCCGTAGCGGCGGCGCAGGCACGTCGCGCGGCGGCCGACGGCACGCGCGATGTCGAGAAAGTAGGTCGTCCAGTCGGGACGGTTCTGAGGTTTGCTCACGGGGTATTACCTCCTTTGCTCGCACCCGCGGAAGGAACGTCATGCGACTTGTCTGGGCGTGCAGGGGACTCCCCCCGCCCTTCGGGCCCGTCCCCCCTCTGAGAGGGGGGCTGTGTAGAAGATAGGTATCGTGTTGCTAAAATAACGGCGACGAAATCGTCGACGGGGACGGGCGGGACTTGCATTGTCGTGGGGATGAGGCGGCACAGGCCGGTCGGCGGGTGGGCTTTCCAGTATTCGCGTTTTGCCTGCTCCGTCGTGCGGTATTCGTCGATGACGTCGATGGCGAGGTCTGGCACGGCGGCCTCGATGCGCGCTCGCGCTTCCTTGCTCGTCGTACCGTTGCCTTCGATGAGCCTCTCTGGAGAAAAAGCCGCCACGGCTGCGGCGACTTCTTGCTCTAGTTTCGCGGTTTCGATGACGCGCTGCATGAGGACGCGGATGCTGCCGTCTGCGCGGCGCTCGAGCGCGGCAAAACCACATTTGTCGCGGCCGGGGTCGAGGCCGAGCACGATCATGGCTGCGCCTCCTCGTCCATCTTCTCGACTTTGATGTCAAGGCGCAGCGGGCCGAGGGCGTTCGTGGCTTCGCGCGCATAGGCGGAGAGCACGACGCCGCCGTCGATCGGCGCGATCTTCTGCACGACGCTGTAGAACTGCGCGGCCTCGATCGTGCCGACCGTACCACGAATCGGATCGGGCAGCAGGCCGCGTGCCGTCGCGGAACGGTTGACGTCGGAGAGGAAGCTCATGAGCGTCTGCTCAGCCGCGCCCTTATTCGAGCTCTGGACTTGGTAGGCACGTGCGAGGATGAATTCATGCGGCTGATAGATGACGCTGTTCTTGTAGAGTTCGAGTGCCCCGCGAATCTCTTCGCCACGAATCTGGTTGCCGGCTGCGACGACGCGCACGACCATGTCCTGCGGGCTCGCAGCGATGGCCTTGATCGCGCCTTCGAACTCAGGGCGGTAGATCCAGATGTCCTGATCGGTCTTGTTCTCGCCGACGCGCACGGAGACGTTGCGGCTCGCAACTTGCGCGAGCGTCGTGAGGTCGGTGCGGACGTCTTCTTCTGAGCGGTTGCCACGGATGACGCCGCTTGCGATGACTTCGCCTGCACGGAAGACGATGTCGCCTTCGCGGATCGTGATGAGGCCGTTCGCTAGCTGCTGCGTTTGTTCTTCCAGCGTCTTCTTTTCGCCCGTGAGCTTTGTATTCGTCTCCGTGAGCTTGCTGTTCTCGCCGAGGAGTGACTGGTTCTGCTCCGCAAGGCTCTGGTTCTCGCCGAGCAGATTGTCATTGGCAGCCGCGAGCTCGTCGTTGCGTGCCATGAGCGCGGCCTTTGCCTGCTCGAGGAGCATGTTGCCCGCTTTGAGGCGTGCCTGCTCTTCTTCGAGCGATTTCTGCTGCGTCTGGAGCTTTTCGACTTCCTGCTGCGAAGCGTCGAGCGCGCGATCAGCTTCTTCTTTCTGCTGCGTCGTGCTGTCAAGGTCGGCCTGCGTTACGAGCAGGTTCGCCTTTGTCTCCTGCATCGTGCGGTTGAGCTTTTCCATACCAAAGAGCGCTGTGCGCACGTCTTTCGAGACGGCCGTCATGATGCCGAGTGTCGTCGTCGTGATGAGGATGCCCGTCACGATCGTGACGATGATCGAAGTATGGCGCGGGCGCAGGCCAAAAAGCGACAGACGCTTCTTGCCGACTTTTGAGCCGAGGCGGTCGCCGATGAAGGCGATGGCGCCCCCCGTGATGACGAGGACGAGGATGAGCAGGATGCCATACATGTGGCGAGACCTCCTTTATCGCACCCGCGGAAGATTACGGCGTGCAGATTGTTTTGACGTGCAGGGGACTCCCCCCGCCGCTCACGCGGCCCGTCCCCCCTCTAGAGGGGGGCTGGCTCGAAAGAAAATGCTCTATATTCGAGAGGAATCTATCCTAAAAGATTATCGTGATGCCTTGCGGATCAGGATCAGGCCAGCGATGAGGCCGACGATGTTCGGGATCCAGACGGCGAGGGCCGGGGCGATGGCGCCGCTGCGGCCGATGGCGTTGGCCATGGTCATGAGTGCGTAGTAGAAGAAGATGATGATGACGCTCATCGCGAAGCCGGCCGACGAGCTGTTGCGTGTCGGCTGCAGGCCGAGCGGCACGCCGACGAGCGCGAAGATCAGACTGGCCATTGGCACGGTGATGCGCTGATAAAGTTCGGTTTCCAGCTTATTCGTGTTGACGTACTGCGTCTTCATGATGTCGATCTGGGCTTTGAGCTCTTTCATCGTGAGCTCTTCCGGATCTTTCTGCTCACGGACGATCTGCTTCGGGCTGGCCTTGATCGGCAGCACCTGCTTGTCAAAGCGTAGCGAGTGCTCGCTTTCGCCCTCCGTGATGTCGTAGAGCATGCCGTTGTGCATCGTCCATTCATTTGCCTTGTACTCGGCAAAGTCAGCATTCTCGACATGTGTGACCTTGCCTTCGTCGTTGAACTCCTGCAGCGTCAGCCCCTGCAACGTCTCCGTCTCGGCGTCATAGCGGCGCGCATAGAGCAAGCGCTGGATCTGCCCATGCTGGATGTCCTTGAGGATGACGTGATCCTGCGACTTCATGCCGCTGTTGCCTTGGATCTCGTAGTAGACGACATTGCGGTAGGCCGTGTTCGCCCATGGCACGACGTACTCATTGAAGAGGATCGCGCAGATGCTGACGATGAAACCGAGCAGGATCGCTGGCGCCGCGATGCGGAAGAAGCCGACGCCGCACGACTTCATGGCCGTGATCTCCGACGAGCTCGAAAGTCGGCCGAACGTCAAGAGTGACGCTAAGAGCATCGACATCGGGAACGTCCACATGATGACGTTTGGCAGGCCATAGACGAAGACCTTGACGACGGACGAGAGCGATGCGCCATAGTCTGTGATGTATTTTGCGATCTTGAACAGCGTCCCGGAGCCGATGAAGACGGCAGAGAAGGCGCAGATGCCGAAGAGAAAGGTCAAAAGAACCTCTCGGAAAATATATTTGTCGAGAATGCGGATGTGCATCTGTACTAGCTCCTATATTATAACGTAAAGTTGTCGCCGAGGTAAAATTTTCGTGCGATCGGACTGTTCGCGATCGTCTCGCTGTCACCCTCGAGCAAGATCTTGCCTTCGCTGAGGATGTAAGCGCGGTCGACGATATGCAGCGTCTCGCGCACGTTGTGGTCCGTAATGAGGATGCCCATACCGCGCTCGCGCAGATACTGGACGATCTCCTGGATGTCGGCGACGGCGAGCGGGTCGACGCCGGCAAATGGTTCGTCTAAAAGGATGAACTGCGGCTCGAGCGCGAGGCAGCGCGCGATCTCGACGCGGCGGCGCTCGCCGCCCGAGAGCTCCGTGCCCTTGCGCCCCTCGACGTGCTGGATGTGGAACTCTTCGAGCAGGGACTCGTACTTGTCTTTCTGCTCCGCTTTCGAGAGCTCCGTCGTCTCGAGGATGGCCATGATGTTTTCCTTGACCGTGAGCTTGCGGAAAATGGAGGCTTCCTGCGTGAGGTAGCTGATGCCGAGCGAGGCGCGCTTGTGCATCGGCAGCTTGCTGATGTTGACATCGGAAAGGTATACTTCGCCTGATGTCGGATGCTCGAGGCCGACGATCATGTAGAACGTCGTCGTCTTGCCTGCGCCATTCGGGCCGAGCAGGCCGACGATCTCCCCTTTCTCGACGCGCAGCGACACGCGGTCGACGACCGTGCGCTTCTTGAACGTCTTTACGAGATTCTTCGCTTCAATATGCACGTTGCATCCTCCATCTGGTCACGCACTGCCCCGTGTGGGGCAGCTTCTTTCTTACTGTACAGGCTGTGCCTGCGGCTGGCCGTCTTTTGCGAGGTAGACCGTCAGCTTGTTCGCGCGCATCGTGTTGTTTTCCTGCACGGCCCAGGCGTTGCCCGTCGCCGTGACGACGCCCGTGCCCACTTTTCCCTGATAGTCCATGACATCGCCGCCGACTTCCGTGTTCTTCGCGGGGCTCACGAGATGCGCCGATCCTGTGCCGACGTAGTGCTCGTCCTTCATCCAGCCTTCCATGCGAGCTGCCGTAAACGTGCCGTCCGCATTCGAGACGACGCCACCCTCAGCCATCAGCAGATAGTCGTTCTGCTGCGGATAGTAGTCGACTTGGTTGCCGGAAAAGCTCTTGTCCTGCTGCGTTCCCTGGACGTTGCCCGTCGCACGCATATGATCGGGCCCGTCGGACACGACTTCGTTGCAGGTGATGCGCATGTCGTCTTTCATGGCGATGACGTTGCCCGTGACGATGCCCTGTTGCGTCTTGCTATTGTAGACGGCTTTCTGCCCCGCGATGCGCTCCGTGCCGCGCTTCATGAGCACGTTGTCCGTCGCCGTGATGACGCCCGTGCCCATGTCGTACTCGACGGTGTCGGCGTCAAGAGACGTCGGTTCGCCTTCGGCGAGCGCGAGAGAATGGACGCTGACCGTCAGGCAGGCCGCGATGGCAGCCGCCAGAAGTTTCTTTGATTTCATTTACTTGGCTCCCTTCACGATGTGTGCCTTGCCCGTGGCCTTGAAATGATGGAACGCATTTGTCGACTCGATCTTGTCGGCGCGTGCCTCCATATCTTCATGTTTGATGTAGGCGTTGCCGTCAGCTGTGAGCTTTGACTCGCTGTCCGTCCAGATCAGCTTGTCGCACGTCAACACGGCACCGTCCGATGTCTGCACTTTGACGTTACTGTCGATCACGATGTTCTTCGTCTCATTTTCATACGTGCCATGATCAGCGGTCAGGCTGACCTCGCGGCCTTCTTCATCATAGAACTTGCCAGAAAGATTCGTGAGCTCGACATTCTTCGTATCGGTATCGACCGTCATGGTCTCCGACGAAAGCTCCCAGATTTTGCGGCCATTCTTTTCCTCTTTGAGCGTGTTGTCGTCATACGTCATCGTCGTCGATTGCTGTTCGACAGGCTGCGGCGCCGGCGGCTGCGGTGCCGTGCGGATCGCCCAGGCGACGACGCAGATGAAAAGCAGGACGCCGAGGGCGATCCAGAATTTCTGCTGCTTGCTCATTTCGCAGGCTGTTCCTCCTTCTTCTTCGCCTCGTTCTCGGCCGCCTTGCGGCGCAGGCGCTCGTCGCCGACCGTATGGTGCTTCGTGCGCTTCGTCGCCATGTCTGGCGTCGTGTTCCAGCGCTTCTGGAACCAGAGCCACTGCGTCGGGTTCTCGCGGATGATTTTGTCGACGATCTTCGTCATCTTGACGGTGAACGCCTTGAGGTCTTCGTCGGGGTTGCCATGGTCTTCATAATGCATGGCCTCGCCGATGACGACTTTGTGCTTGCCATTCGGCTGGCGCAGAATGAACGCCGGCACGACGGGCGAATTGAACTTGCGCGAGAACACGGCCGGCCCCATCGGCGTCGAGGCTGTGCGGCCGAGGAATTCCGTGAAGCAGCCGCCCGGGCCTGCGTCCTGATCGGCGAGAAATCCGAGGATCTTGCCAGATTTCAGCGCGCGCGCTGCCGCGAGCAACTCGCTCGTGCCGCGCGAAAAGATCTCGACATGGATCGTCGCGCGCAGGTCGTCGAGCACCTGCGTGTACTGGATGTTCGGCTGCGGCTTCGCGATGGCCGTGACGGGCAGGCCGTTCAGCGTGAACGAGGCCGACAGCCACTCCCATGTGCCGATGTGGCCCGTCAGCACGACGACGCCCTTGCCCTCGGCGAGCGCATCCTTCATGCGTTCGAGGTGGTCGATCTCGATGTAGTCGCGGAAATTCGACTCGTTGAGATGCGGCATGTAGAGGATCTCGAGCACGTTGCGCGCGAGGTTGACGAACGAAGCGCGGACGGTCCTCCTCGTCTCGGCCTCAGACATCTGCAGCGAAGTCATCATCTGCGAGACGGCGCGCTCGCGCTCTTTCTTGATGAGCAGATAGTAGAGGTTGCCGAGCACCCAGCCAGCGCCCATCAAGAGCCGGTACGGGGTGTGGCAGACGATCCAGCTCAGCGCCATCAGCGATTTATAGATCATGAACTTTGCCCTTTCGTTGAAAATTATTGTGCCAGTTCGTTCTTCTGCGGCGTGCCCACCACATCATAAAACGATGCAATCGTCTCCTGCCAGCGCCCTTGTGCTTTGAGGATGAACTCGATGATGTCGCGCACAGCGCCGTGTCCGCCTGCGTAGCGTGCGACATAGGCCGCAGCCTCGCGGACTTCTTCGCTCGCGTCGGCGACGGCGGCGGGGAAGCCTGTCTGCAGCATGACGGGCAGGTCGATGAGGTCGTCGCCGACATAGGCGACTTCTTCGTCCGTGACGCCGAACTCGTCTTTGAGCGACCGATACGCCGCACGCTTGTCCATGCAGCCTTGGTGGACGCGGTCGATATGGAGCTCGTTTGCGCGGTGCGCCACTTGCTTCGAAGTACGTCCCGTGATGATGGCCGTCTTGATGCCCGCTTTTCGTGCGAGCGTGATGCCGAGACCATCGCGACAGTGAAATGCTTTGAACAGCTCACCCTCTGGGCCGATGTAGATGCCACCATCCGTCAGCACGCCATCGACGTCGAAGATGATGAGCTTCACGCGCGCGGCGCGCTCTTGCGCTGTACGGTATGTTTCCGACGCCATCACACGACCCCCTGACGCAGGAGGTCGGTCAGATGCACCATGCCGATCGGCTTGTTCGCCTTGTCAATGACCGGCAGGACAGTGACGGGGTTCGGCTTGTGCTGCTCCATGACGTGGAGTGCCTGCGCCGCCATTTTCTCTGGCGAAATGGTGAGCGGCGAGGTGAACATGATACTCTCGACCGGCTCGTCGAGGAAGTTGTTGTCCTTCGCGAGTGCGCGGCGGATGATGCCGTCCGTGATGAGGCCGAGGAACGTGCCGTCGTCGTCGACGACGGACGCCGCGCCGAGGCCTTTGTCCGTCATGACGAACAGCGCGTCCTTTGCCGTCTTGCCCTTGTGGATCAGCGGGTTGTCGCCGTCCGTATGCATGACGTTCTTGACCGTCAAGAGCAGGCGGCGTCCGAGCGCACCGCCCGGATGGAACAGCGCGAAATCCTGGCTCGTGAAATTGCGGCAGCTCATGAGCGCCATGGCGATGGCGTCGCCCATGGCGAGCGTCGCCGTCGTGCTGGCCGTCGGCGCGAGGCCGAGCGGGCACGCTTCGCGCTCGACGGAGATGTCGATGAAATAGTCAGCGAACTGGCCGAGCTGCGACTCCCTGCGGCCGCTCATGGCAATGATCGTCGCGCCGATGCGGCGGATGATCGGCAGGATGTTGACGATTTCCGAAGACTCGCCGCTGTTGCTGATAGCGATGACGACATCCTGCTCCGTCACCATGCCGAGGTCGCCATGGAACGCTTCGGCGGGATGCAGGAAGAATGACGGCGTGCCCGTCGAAGCGAGCGTCGCCGCGATCTTGCGGCCGACATGGCCGCTCTTGCCCATGCCCGTGACGATGACGCGCGCCTTGCAGTCGAGGATGCAGTTCACAGCAGCGACGAATTCCGCGTCGATGCGCTCCGTCAGCTTTTTGACGGCCGCCGCCTCGATTTCGAGCGCCTCGATGGCTTTTTCTTTGATGACCGTATCGTTCATGTCAGCAGTTCTCCCCCGCCTGTACGATCTTGTGGATGGCAATGGCCTGCTTCAGCAGGTCTTCGAGCTTGTCGAGGTAGACCATGTTCGGCCCGTCGGACAGCGCTTCCTCGGGGTTGTCGTGGACTTCAAGGAACAGCGCATCGACGCCGCAGCCGATGGCCGCGCGCACGAGCGGTTCGACGTATTCGCGATTGCCCGACGACGACGTGCCATTGCCGCCTGGCAGCTGGACGCTGTGCGTGCCGTCAAAGACGACCGGATAGCCAAAACTGCGCATGATCGGCAGGCTCCGCATGTCGACGACGAGGTTGTGGTAGCCAAACGACGCGCCACGCTCCGTCAGCAGGATCTGGTCGCAGCCGCTCTCGTGGAGCTTGTCGACGACATTGCGCATGTCGTCCGGCGCGAGGAACTGGCCTTTCTTGACATTGACGACGCGGCCCGTCTGGGCGGCCGCATGCAAAAGGTCGGTCTGGCGGCAGAGGAACGCAGGGATCTGCAGGATGTCTGCGACCTTGCCAGCTGGCTCTGCCTGATAGCTTTCATGGATGTCCGTCACGATGGGCACGCCGAGCTGCTTCTTGATCTCGGAGAGCCATTCGAGGCCTTTTTCGAGGCCCGGCCCGCGGAAGCTGTGGAACGACGAACGGTTCGCCTTGTCGAATGACGCCTTGAACACGTAGTTGATGCCGAGGCGCTCGCAGATCTCCTTCGTCGTGCGGCCGATCAAGAGCGCGCGGTCGAGGCTTTCGAGCACGCAGGGGCCGGCGAGCAGCGTCAGCGGCTCGTCACCGCCGATCATGAAGTTTCCGACTTTCACCTTGTTCATCGTTCATTCTCCCTTCGCTTCTGCCTTATCTGCTTTGGAAAGCAGCTCTTTGTAGATTTCATTGACCTTCGCGAGGTCTTCCTCTGTATCGACGCCGACGAACTTGCTCGCGCTCTCGATGACCTTGATGCGATAGCCGTTTTCGAGCGCGCGCAACTGCTCGAGGCTCTCGGCGCGCTCCAAAGGCGTCGGTTCGAGCTTGGCGTATTTCAGCAGGAAGTCCCGCTTGTAGGCGTAGATGCCGATGTGCTTGTAGACGGGGATGCCGAGGTGGTGGCGCGGATACGGCATCAGAGAGCGCGAGAAATAGAGCGCATAGCCGTTCTTGTCCGTGACGACCTTGACGTTGTTCGGATTCGTTTGCTCCGCTTCGTCCGTGATCTCTGTCTTGACCGTCGCCATCTGGAGTTTAGGATCGTCGTCAAACGCCGCTGCGAGGCTGTCGATGAGCGCGGGGTCGATGAGCGGCTCGTCGCCCTGCACGTTGATGATGATGTCATAGTCCGGCAGCTTTTCCGCGACTTCGGCGAGGCGGTCCGTGCCCGTCGGATGGTCTTTCCGCGTCATGATGGCCGCGCCGCCATGCTGCTCGACAACAGAAAGGATGCGGTCGTCATCTGTCGCGACGATCGTCTTTTCCGTGCGCGTCGCCTGCGAGGCGCGGTCATAGACGCGGCAGATCATCGGCTTGCCTGCGATATCTTTCAAAGGTTTCCCCGGCAGTCGCGTCGAGGCGTAGCGCGCAGGGATGACGCAGAGTGCATGATGCTGTTTCATAAGCTGCCTTCTTTCTTCGTTGCCTTCGGCGCATGGCCGAGGCGTTCCGTGAG
>JAXGCE010000049.1:0-5918 GCA_034186105.1 Selenomonadaceae bacterium | reverse complement strand
GATGAAGTATCTCATAGCGCAAGCTAGTAAGACTCCTTGAAGAAGACAAGGTTGATAGGGTAGGTGTGGAAGTCCTGTAAGGGATGAAGCTGACTACTACTAATAAGTCGAGGGCTTAACTAGAGAGCCAATTTTGAAGGAATGAAATGACGCGCAAAATTGTGCGAATCAGTTAGTTAAAAATCCGAAGGATTTTTAACATCCTTCAGTAGACGAACCTAGGATGTCCGATTGTTTCGTTCTTCTGTATAGTTTTGAGAGAACATCGAAAGGTCGCCAGTTTGGCGACCTTTTTTCGTTCGTTGCATTAGTTGACGTCATCTACGATGTCCTTTATAATAGATGGAAAGTACGTAGGCAAAGGGGCCGATGGTTTGAAGATTTTAGCTCGTCAACTGACGATGGATTTTTATCATTGCAAGAATAGCAAGCTGCAGGAAATGGAAGCGATCAAGGCGATGCTCCGCGACCTGCTCGGCGGCTTTGGCTGCAGGATCATCGATGTGCAGGGACATGAGATCGAGCAACAGCATTATGCGGTCTCTGCGCTGTTTGGCGAAGGGCACATCATGCTGCATGTTTATGCCGATTTGCGCTATGTTGCAGGGGATGTGTTCTTGTTCACGGAAAATGCGCAGCCTGAGGATTTCTTCAAGGGCATCCGCAAGTTCTTCCAGCCGGACAAGACGAAGACGACGTTTTTGAAGCGTGGCGAGATTGCGGCTTCTGCTGATATCAAGCCAAAGGTCAAGACGCGCGTTGCTCCGCTTCGCAAGATCCATAACACGGGGGCGAAGGTCATCCGCATCCTCGCGCGGCGGAACCGTTCGTGATTTTGAGTAAAAAAAGAGAGGCACAGCAGGCAGTTTCCTGTTTGTGTCTCTCTTTCTTTATGCATTTTTGTCGTTCGCCAGGATGGGCGCGAGGCGTTCCTCGTCGGGGGTGACGTAGACGGTCGTCTGGTTCGTGAAGATCACGAAACCTGGCTTTGAGCCGGATGGTTTCTTGACATAGCGAATTTGCGTGTAATCAACAGGCGTATTCGAGCCTTCCTGTGCTTTCGAGAAGTGGGCGGCGAGCATGGCAGCGAGCTCAAGCGTTTCTTTTGAGAGCTCGGCACCGTCGTTTCGTACGATGACGTGGGAGCCGGGGATATTCTTCGTGTGGAACCACGTATCCATGCGGCCGGCGATCTTCGTCGTGAGCTTGTCGTTCTGATAGTTGTTCTTTCCAATCAGGATGGAGGTGCCATCGGGCGCCATGAAGTGGAATGGTTTTGAGGGTTTGTCGTTGTTCTTTTTCTTGGGCTTTTCATGCAGGTAGCCGCCGGCGATGAGCTCTTCCTGGATTTCATTGATTTCCGCGAGGCTCTTCGAGGCAAGTAGGCCGGCTTCGATCGTTTCGAGGTAGGCGATGTTGTCTTCACATTCTTTGCGCTGCTCGACGAGCAGCGACTGTGCGCGCTTGAGTTTGTCATATTTTTTGTAGCAGAGCTGCATGTTGCCGACGAGCGTCTCGCGTTGGTCGAGCGGGATCGTGATCGTTTCTCCGGTCTCGCTGTAGATGTCGGGCACGGTGATTTCCTTGTCGACATGGTCTTGAAACTGGTATTGGTACGTCATGAGGTTATCGCCATAGCGCTTCCATTCGTCGGCGTTTTCGGCGGCTGCGATTTCATCATCGAGCTTCTGGAGCTTTCCGGTCGCTCGATGCTTTTCGTTTTTGACGAGTTTCTGGAAGCGGTCTTTGTCGGGGAGCACATAGCTGCCCGCGAGCTTGTCAGCGTCATCGAGCATGGCGGAAAGGCTGTCGTATTCCGTCACGGTGCCTTCTTTGAGGTAGTGGAGCGGGAAGGCGGACATGGCGAGGATTTTCTTGCGCTCGTCCGTGATGATGACAGGCGAGGGAATTTCCGCATCGATAGCATCGCGCATGTCTGTGAATGCGAGGGTAAGCGCAGCGCAGTCGTCGGCCGTGAGATCGACGGTGAACATGTTCATCGGCAGCCCCGCGCGTGCGCAGGCTTCTTTTGCCGAGACGGGGCCAAAGCCCATGCAGGCCGCGAGGACCGCCTTCTGGAGCTTCATTTCGTGGAACGACTGGATGCGCGCGAGGATGTCGTCCATCGGCGCGGTGAAGAGGTCGAGCTTGTCCTGCGATGGTGGCAGCTCGTACGTGTCACCTGGTAGCACGGTGCGCACGCGGCTGTTTGCCTCGCCAATCTTTCGCAGGGCGTCGATGATCGTGCCGTTTGCGACGAGGATGATGTTGCTGTATTTTCCCATGAGTTCGAGCGCGAGCGTCTTTGTCGTGAGTACGCCGCCAGCACCAATCGTGTCGATGTCGATGAGCAGCAGGCGGTCAAGGCCGTGCTGGCGGATGGAGGCGATGCGTCCTGTCTCGATCTGCTTGCGCAGCACCATACAGAAGACCGGCGGCTCGGGAGGGTTCTCGAGCGGTTTTGCGAGCAGGTGCGCGGCGGGATTCGCTGGATTTGTCGTGATGTGCAGGAGAAAATTCCGTCCCGGCTGGCGGACGGAGAGGATGATGGTCTGCTTGTTTGGTTGCGTGATCTTGTCGATGCGCCCGCCAGAAAGCGTGCGGTCGAGTTCGCGCACGAGTGCATGCATGGAAAAGCCGTCTAAACTCATAGAGATACCTCGTTTCTACGCCCCCATCAGCCCCCTCTCAGAGGGGGGGGGAGGGCCGCAAAGCGGCAGGGGGAGTCCCCTGCACGTCAAATGAATTCGTAATTATGTTTCTTCTGCGGGTGCGATAGAGAAACATTCATAAAGAAAAGTATATCATCCTTATGGGAGCGCTTGCAAGTGAACGCGAAAACAAGTAAAATGAAGTGATAGATTCGAGAAATCGTTATCCTCAGGGGAGGCAATATATCATGAAATTCACGAAATGGCAGGGCTGCGGCAATGATTTCGTGCTGATCGACTGCCGTGAAAACGAGCTGGCGGATTACGGCGCTTTTGCAAAGAAGGTTTGCGACCGCCATTATGGCGTCGGCGGCGATGGCGTGCTCGTCGTGCTGAATTCGGACAAGGCGGACTTTCGCATGCGCATCTTCAATACGGATGGCAGCGAGGCGGAAATGTGCGGCAACGGCATCCGCTGCTTTGCGCGCTATCTCTATGACAACAAGATCACGGCGAAGAAGAAATTCACAGTCGAGACGGGCGCTGGCATCCTCGTGCCCGAGATCGTCGAGAAAGATGGCGAAGTCACAGGCGTCTGCGTCGATATGGGCGAACCCGTGCTCGAAGCGGACAAGATCCCAATGGCGGGCTATGGCAGCAGTCGTGTCGTGAATGAGCCGGTCGAAGTCGCTGGCCGGAACTGGCACATCACGGGTGTCTCGATGGGCAATCCGCACTGCGTCGTCTTTGTCGATGACATCAAGAAAACGCCGATTGAAGAAGTCGGCCCGATCTTTGAGACGCAGGAGCGCTATCCGAAAAAGACGAATACGGAATTTGTGCAGGTGCTTGACCGCTCGCACATGCGCATGCGCGTCTGGGAGCGCGGTGCCGCCATCACGCTCGCCTGCGGCACGGGCGCTTGCGCGACGCTGACGGCAGCCGTGTTGAATGATAAGACGGATCGCAAGGCGGAGATCACGCTCGATGGCGGCAAGCTCGATATCGAGTGGAGCGAGAAGGACAACCACCTTTATATGACGGGTCCTGCCGTGCAGGTGTTTGCCGGCGAAGTGGACGCCTGAGGAGGATCGAGAGATGCTGAAGAGCATGACAGGCTATGGCGAGGGCATGGCGGAGCGTGCGGACTGGAAAGTCCGCATCGAAGTCAAGACGGTCAACCAGCGCTTCCTCGACATTGCGTTTCACACGCCGAAACTCCTGAATTCGGAAGAGGCGCATATGCGCGATCGGATCAAGCAGACGGTCGCGCGCGGCAAGCTCGACCTCTTCGTGACGGTGGAAGACCTGCGCGAGAAGAGTGCAGAGATCCGCGTCGACCGCAAGCTCGCACTGGCATATCATCAGGCGCTCAATGAGATGAGTGATTTGCTGCGCGTCGCGCGGCCCGACGATGTCGCGACGATTGCTTCGTATCCCGATGTGCTGACGGTCGAGGAAACGGCGTCGTTCGAGGGCGGCGAGCCCGTGCTCGACGAGGCACTCGCAAAGGCGCTTTCGGCGCTCGATACGATGCGGCAGACGGAGGGGGCCAACCTCAAGCAGGATTTCCTGCACCGCATCGAGACGCTGTCTGGCTTCGTCGAGAAGCTGCGGACGCTTGCGCCGGATATCGTCGCGCATTATCGCGAACGGCTGCAGGCGACGATGGACGAGCTGCTCGCGGCCGAGGACATCGACGAGACGCGCATCATCGAGGAAACAGCAATCTATGCGGACAAGGTGAATTTCACGGAAGAGGTCGTGCGGCTCGAGAGCCATTTCGCACAGTTCCGTACGATCATCGCGGACGCGGATGCACCCGTCGGGCGCAAGCTCGATTTCCTCATCCAAGAAATGAACCGCGAGGCGAACACGATCGGCTCGAAATGTCAGAGCGCCGAAGCCGCGCAGACGGTCGTCGATATGAAGAGCGAGATCGAAAAGCTCCGCGAACAAGTGCAGAACATCGAGTGAGGAGGCGCGAATAGTGGACATCAAACTCATCAACATTGGCTTTGGCAACATCGTGTCAGCGAGCCGCATCATCGCGATCGTGAGCCCGGAATCGGCACCGATCAAGCGCATTATCCAGGAAGCGCGTGACGCGCAGCGCCTCATCGATGCGACGTATGGTCGCCGCACGCGCGCCGTCGTCATCACGGACAGCGACCACGTCATCCTGTCGGCCGTGCAGCCGGAGACCGTCGCGCACCGCATGGTCGGCAGCGATGACGGTGACAAGGAACCTGACGTGCCGCAGGATGCGGAGAAAGGGGAAGAGGCATGAAGAAAGGTTTGCTGATTGTCGTTTCCGGCCCTTCGGGCACGGGCAAAGGCACGGTCTGCCACGAGCTCCTCGAAAAGACGCCGGAGCTCGCATACTCCATTTCTGCGACGACGCGCGCACCGCGCGAGGGCGAGCAGGATGGCGTGAATTATTACTTCCTGTCAAAGGAAAAATTTGAAGAGCTCATCGCCGAGGGTGGCTTCCTCGAATACGCGAATGTCTATGGCAATTACTATGGCACGCCGCTTGGCAAGATCGAGGAACGACGTGCGGCAGGGCAGGACATCTTGCTCGAAATCGACATTCAAGGCGCGCTGAACGTTATGAAGAAGTGCCCCGACGGTCTGTTCATCTTTTTGCTGCCGCCGTCCATCGAGGAACTGGAACGCCGCCTGCGCGGCCGCGGCTCAGAGACGGAGGAAAGCCTTGCACGTCGCATGGGCAATGCAAAGAAGGAAATCGGCATCGGCCGCAAATATCAATATGTCGTCGTGAATGACACGGTTGAGAACGCCGTGCGCGATATCAAGTCCATCCTCGTGGCGGAGCATAGCCGCGTCGATGCGAATGTACATCTTTTTGAGGAGCTGGAGAAAGAATGAAGAAACAGAATCAGGTAATGAGCATGGTCAATCCGTCGACGGACACGCTGATGACGAAAGTCGACAGCCGCTATGGCCTCGTGGTCTGCGGTGCAAAGCGCGCACGCCAGCTGCTTGACGGTGCAGAGCCGCTCGACGAGCTGCAGTCGACGAAGAACGTGACGAATGCGCTCGAGGAAATCGCTGAGGGCAAGATCAACTACGTCATCAAGAAAGAGCAGTAAGGCTCGGATAGGAGAATGTGTTAAGTAACCAAATATATAGAAAATAATGAAATAATATGGCATAATGTGTTTATGGAGGTTCCGAAGTCATGAACACATCGAATGTCAAAAACTACAAGCCGAAAGATTTTGCGGCACTCCTTGGAGTGAG
>JAXGCE010000048.1:0-33917 GCA_034186105.1 Selenomonadaceae bacterium | reverse complement strand
TGTATTCAAGGAACCCCCATGCACAGCTCTCTGCTGACGCAGATTCGCCGGTTTCAAGGGGGAAATGCGGGGAATCTCCCGTGCGTCTACTGGTTATGGACGAGATTCTGAAAATCTATGGAGAGCTTCTGATGCTATCTCAAAGCTGCTCGAGCACCTTTGCACGGAGCTCCATCGGCACAGCGACAGCCTCCACGGCCTGCTGGGCAGTCAGCTTCATGGATTTCATGAGGTTCCGAACCGACGCCACCCATGTCTTTTCCGTACCGCGAGCTTCGCCACGGGCCTCGCCGCGGGCCTCGCCGCGAGCTTCGCCTTCCGCTCTTGCCCGCTCTTTCAATCCGCTGCTCAAATTGCACATATCCTCCAGCCCCTTTCTCGTGTCGTCCTGTACATCAATGCCACATTCCTCCTGCTTGCCTTTATTTTACAAGCATTCCAATGGCAAAGCAAGTGGGCAATCGCCCCGAGTACCTCATCGCTTTGTTCAGCTATCGTATGCCACAAATCGGAAACAATTCGCTTGATTTTTGTAAACGTAAAATTCAACTGCAATCCGTCGATGAACTTGCGAACCCCAGATACTCACAGACCCCGTATCTATGGCTTTGCTATATTGCAAGGAAGAAATTTCTTGTTCCGTTAATCCTGAACAGTAACTGACGGCCAAAACTACTGTCGCCGTTTTCGTCATCACCTGCAAGTCGTGTTCCTTCACACCAGCGACAACCACTTTTGACACATAGCCTGCCCGATTCGCAAAAATATAAATCATATTTCCATCCCAAACCGTGATATACGTATCATATGGACTGTCGGGAGGATCTATCCCAATATGCACTAAATCACCAAGCTCGCTCGATTCGTGCAATTGTCCAGCAATGATTTCAAGCCCCTGATAGAACTGTTCCGCTCCCAAATCCGATAACTGCACAATCTGTGCCGACGCCACCGAAGTGGAAAAAACAAAGCTGCAAAAAATGAAAAGAATGATGCGTTGAAACCTCCGCATGACCATCCACCTTTCATAGAACCAAGAGCTCTTTTCCTCAGCTTCACTTGCTACGAGCATAATTGGCAATCCTTCTCATTTGCTCATATCCAATGGTTCCATTCGGATAACTGTAATCACTTCCATCATAAAACTCTCCAATCTGATAACCAGCGGCATTATAGATATGAACCTGACCACGCGTTACATCTGCTTCATACTCGTCCAGATGAAAATGAATATTACAAATCGCGCTTCCATGTGCCTTGGGCAGTGTAATTTTCATATTGAACCCACCATCCCGAGAGATGGAATCAAACCACGCGGAATCTCCATCGAAAAAACCTTGTGAACCCTCGGCTGCTGGCATCGAAATCCAATGTTCTGCAAACCCAACCGAAGAAGAACTCACTAAGAACGCCAACAGGACAAAAAAAACTTGACCGATTTTTTTCATGACAACCACCTCTTTCATCGATTCGATTGCCTCACTGCTCCATCTGGACTTTCAGCGGCAACTTGATAGGCGAGCCCGTCATGCCGCCATGTGCTTCAAGGTACATCTTGCTGATATCCGCATCCTGTGGGACATCATACGGAACCGTGATGCTGATGGTGATACCAGGATTCACCTTCCGCAGCATGGCTTTCTGATCTTTGTCATCAACATCAATCGCCATCTGTCCTTCATGACTGTAACTATATTCCCGGCCTTCTTCATCTTTCAATTTGAAGCTATTTGAGTTGACGGTAATTGCATCCTTCTGACCGTTCGATATCGCCATCGAAACAACAACGAATTTCCCTTGCGCTTCTGTATGCGCAAACCTGTTCTGCCCCAAGCTCGGCACTTGCTCAATTTTATAGATCGCCACGCCGACATTCGACGTGATTCCGCCTTTCACCTTTCCAAGCCCCTGAATCTCGCAAGTATATTCTTCCATTTGCTGTTTCTGCCCCGCAGACGAACTCGAAGATGCCTGCTGAGTCGAAGAAGAGGTTCCTCCGCTATTCTTCGCAGAATTTGGCATCATCAAAAACGTAAAGAAACCGACAGCCATTGCAAAAACAAGAATCACGACAACGCCCAAGCATCCAATCTTGAAAGCTTTCATCACTTCGACCATCTCCTTCAAACTTCATACAACTCTATCTGTCTTTTATTCTACTACAAATGACCCCCCCGTAAAGACAAATTGACATGCAAAGAAGCCAGAATCCATCCAAGCGATAGATTCTGGCTTTCTAACAAAGAATAGCTCACCGCACAAAATACGGTTTCAGCGCCAGCGTCACAAAGAACACGCCGGCCGAGACGACGACGATGGTGGCGCCGGCGGCCATGTTGAAGTAGTAGGCGAGCAGGAGACCGGTGATACCGGAGGCGAGCGCCGCGAGGATGGAGATGGCGTGGTACTGCTTGACATTTTGCGCGACGTTGCGGGCGGCGGCGGCGGGCAGGACGAGCAGGGCGTTGATGATCAGGATGCCGACCCACTGGATGCTGATGGAGACGACGATGGCGAGGAGCGCTGCGAATGCGCTCTGCACCCAGAACGACGGGATGCCGCGGCTGCGCGCGAACGAGCTGTTGATCGAGAGCACGAGCAGCTGGTTGAACAGCACGCCCCAGGATGCGAGCACGAGCAGGAAGACGATGGCGAGCGCTCCAAGGTCACCAGGTGTGACGGAGAGAATGTCGCCGATGAGGTACGACGAGAACTTGTTGAAGCCGCCGCCATAGCTCATCATCATGAGGCCGAGCGCGATGGCCGTCGAGGAAAAGACGCCGATGATCGTATCCGTCGATGCCGTGCTCTTCGTCTGGATGTACGTGATGAAGATGGCGAATGCGATGGAAAATAATACGAGCGACAACAGTGGCGAGACAGAGCCCAAGAGCACGCCGATTGCGATGCCTGTGAACGCGCCATGACCGAGCGAGTCGGAAAAGAACGCCATGCGGTTCGAGACGACCATCGTCGAGAGCAGTCCAAAGAGCGGCGTCACGAGCAGGATGGCGAGGAACGCATTGAGCATGAAGTGATGCGCCGCCCACTCGAACGGCAGCAATGTCTGCAAGACTGCATAAATCGATACCATCAGCGCTCCCCTCCCTTCGTTTCCGTCGTGCCTGCCGCTTCCGTGTTTTCCGTGCTGGCAGGGATGTCGGCGGCTGCTTCGCGTGCCGTCTCGCCCGCGAGCAGACCAAAGATATGCTTTGTGCGCGCGTCGGCGAACACTTCTTCCGGCGTGCCGGAGCAGATGACGCCCTTGTTGAGCAGCACGACTTGGTCGGCATGCTTTGCGACCATGTTGAGGTCGTGCGAGATCAAGATGATGGCCATGTCCTCTTTTTCGCGCAGGTCGGCGACGATTTCATAGAAGAGTTCGAGACCATTCTGATCGACGCCCGAGACCGGCTCGTCAAGCAGCAGCAGGTCGGGCATCGGGTCGAGTGCGAGCGCGAGCAGGACGCGCTGGAGCTCGCCGCCCGAAAGCGCGCCGAGGCGCCGGTCGATGAGGTGCTCGGCATGGACGCGCGCAAGGCTTTTTTCAATGCGCGCGCGCAATTTCCCCGCAGGGAACAGCCAGACCGGACGTCGCGTCAGACACGCACAGAAGATGTCCTGCACGCTCGTCGGCGCACTGACGTCGAAACGCAGGTACTGCGGCACGTAGCCGATGACGGGATGGCCCGTGTGCTTGCCCTTGGCATCGACGTAATGAAGCTTGCCTGTATGCGGCACCTCGCCGAGGATGGCTTTCAAAAGTGTGCTCTTTCCCGCGCCGTTCGGGCCGATCAGCGCGGTCAGCTGGCCGCAGTGGACATGCAGGTTGACGTGGTCGAAAATCGTGAGGCGTCCGGCTTTGACGCCGAAATCCTCGATTTTCGTGCAGCAGAGTTTCGCGCAATCGTCGCACGACGCGGCGCGATGATGCAGGATAGTCTTGAACAAATTGTGTCTCCTAACTGTTAGTTATTTTCGCAGGTTCGCAAAGGCATGGCAACCCCAGACGAAGCAGATGACGGCATAGGCTGCGAGCACGAGCGCCGAGCTCATAGCGACCTGCTGCCCAGCCCCGATGCCGCGCAGCAGGTAGCTCGTATGCGTCAGCGGCAGCAGCTCGATGACGTAGCGCACGATGTCAGGCAGCGCATGCGTCGAAAAAAACGTGCCGCAGAGGAATGACATCGGCAGCAGGATGTACGTGTTGACCTGCCCCATTTCCTCATACGTGCTGATCTTCATGGCCGCGAGAAAGCCGATCTCGGCAAAGATGGCGCAGTTCAGCACGAGCACGACGAAGAACGCGGGCGTCAGAAAGAAATGCGCACCAAACAGCAGCGCGAGCACGAAGATGATGGCAGATGAAATCAAGCCGCGCAGCACGGCCGCGAGCACTTTGCCGATGACGAATGCGGGCGGCCAAATCGGCGCGATGATGTATTCTTCAAGGCTCTTGTGGTAGATGCGCTCGGCATGGACGGGCGTGATGCTGTTGAAACTGATGTTCATCGAATTCAGCGCGAGGATGCCCGGCACGAGGAAGTCGAGATATGTGCCCGAATCGATCTGGATGCTGCGGCCGAGCCCCCAGCCGAACGCCACGAGATAGAGCATCGGCGCGACCATGCGCGAAAGGATGAATTTCGTCATGCGGCGTTTCAGCACGACCCAGTCGCGCCAGAACACCGTCCAGATGTCGAAAAGCGCTCCCGAAACGCTGCTCATGACGACACCTTCTTTCCCGTGAGCTTCAAAAAGACATCTTCAAGCGTCGGCAGGCCTGTCTTCTCCTTGAAATGCGCCGGGCTGTCGAGATCAACGAGGTGCCCTTGCGAAAGCATCGCGACGCGGTCGCAGAGCGCTTCGGCCTCCTCGATGTAGTGCGTCGTGAGAAAGACCGTGACGCCCTGCTCTTTCATCGTGCGGATGAGCTCCCAGATGCGGCGGCGCACCTGCGGGTCGAGCGCGACGGTCGGCTCGTCAAGGAACAGCACGCGCGGATGATGAATGAGTGCCCGCATGATGAGCAGGCGGCGCTTCATGCCGCCCGAGAGGCGGCGCACGCCGTCGTTTTTCACATCTTCGAGCTCGACATAGTGCAGCAGCTCATGGATGCGCGCTTCGCGCTCGCGGCGTCCCATGTGGTGCAGACGCGCGTGGAGCTCCATGTTCTCCCCGACCGTGAGGTCCTGGTCGAAATTGACATGCTGCGGCACGACGCCGATCAGGCGCTTGATGTCCTGTGCATGGGCGCGGGCGTCCTGCCCGTCATAGCGGATCGTGCCGGACGTCGGCTCCATCAGGAGTGTCAGCATCCGGATCGTCGTCGTCTTGCCCGCGCCATTCGGCCCGAGCAGGCCGAACGCCTCGCCCTTGCCGACAGAGAACGTGAGCTTGTCGACGGCCGTCTTGTACGTGTTCTTCCCGCTCGCATCCTTGTGCGGGTACTGTTTCGTGAGGTTCTCTAGCTCCATCATGGGTGTTCCCATGGATTTCCCCCTCTTCGTGGTATTGATTCATTGTAACACAAAAGAAGGAGCGATTGCAAAGTGGCTGCAACTGCTCCTTCTTTTATTCTCTATCGCACCCGCGGAAGTTCAAACGTACGAATTGATTTGACGTACAGGGGACTCCCACCACCGCTTCGCGGTCCCCCTCCCTCTGAGAGGGAGGCTAAGTTTGCGATCTATCGCAGAGAGTGGCTTCGGGGCGCGAGATTATTTCGCTTCGAGGGCATCCCAGGCGTCGTTGGCGCGCTTGACGTAGAGGTCGCGGATCTGCTTGTTTTCGCCGATGCCGTGGATGTAAGCGTCGACTTTGAAGCCTGCGGCTTCGAGCTGCGACTTATGGCTATCCGGCTCGTCGCCTGCCATGTCGTTGTTCGCATGATCACCAGCGACCATCATCATCGGCATGAGCGTGATGTGCTTGATGCCATTCGCCTTGAGCTTCGGCAGCACCGTCTCAAGGGACGGCCAACCTTCGACCGTATAGACATAGACATTCTTCATGCCCATCTCATTGATCTTCGCCTGGATGACGGAGTAGTAAGCATTCGAAACCTGAGGCGTGCCATGTGCCATGATCAGGATGGCATCTTCTTTGCCCTGCTTCGGGAACTGGCTCGAAAGAGCCTTGATCGTCTCCGTCACGTCATCGGCCTGGTCTTCCTGGCCCTGCCAGTACATGAGTGACGTGCCGAGCGTCATCTTCTTGAACTGGTTCTTGTAGTTGTCATAGACGCCTTTGTCATACGCATACTCCATGCCCGGAATGACATCGAGCGTCGCAAGTGCGACGCGGCTGTAACCGTCTTTCTTGAGCTGCTCGAGCGCCTCTTCCGGCGTCGGATACTTGATGCCTTCCTTTGCCGCGATGCGGTCGATGATGATATGACTCGTGAAGGCTGTGACGACCTTGACATTCGGATGTGCGGCCTGGATCGCTGCAACCGTCGCATCGATCGTCTTCTCGCGCGTATCCTTGAACGTCGTGCCAAAGCTCATGACGACGATGGCATCTTTATTCTCGAGATTCTGCAGCTCCGGCGTCTCATGCTTCAGCACGCCGATCTGAGCAGCTTCCTTCAATGCCGGCGTTGCATCCTTGACTTCCGGATTCAGCGAGTACGCAGCTTCCGAAGCCTGCGGTGCAAAGCCAAGGACAGCCGTGACAGCGAGCGAGGCAGCGAGCATTTTCTTCCAGTTCTTCACGAGAAATTCCCCCTAAAAACAGTGAAACAAAAAACCTTTCTCCCCACGCGGAAAGAAAGGCTGCAGCTCATGCTCCCAGTCCCCTCCCCATCGTTCGTGGGTCATGCGGTGACTTCGGGCTGGCAGTTCTCCTGGCTTGGTTCGTCGCGTATCCGCGCCTTCCCAGAAGGGCTCTGCCCCTTCCAGTGACGTTTCAGGAAAATATCCTCTTCCTGTGCGGATGCGCTCCCCCTACAGTGGCGGGACCGCGCCGGCTTTCGACCGGCTTTTCTATTGAGTCTTGCGACACCTGTCCGACGTATATGCAGTTTTGAGAAAGCTCATCAAACGAGTTTATTATACGATAACCGAAAAGAATTGTCAACGAAAACAGAACGATATCAATCGTCCTTCGAGAATCCATCCATATCGTCAAATCCCTGGAAGGAATCAAAGCCATCCGTAGCGCCAAGACCATCCATGCGACGGTGGTTAATCGCTGAAAGGCCATGGTAGACCGTCGAGAGATCAATGCTTTCGACGCGGTTCTCCATGTACTTTTCGAGCTTGCGCTTCACGCGCTGGAGTGCATTATCGATGGATTTGACATGACGATGCAACTCGGCCGCGATTTCCTGATACGATTTGCCATCCAGGTAGTTCATGAGCACTTGCCACTCAAGATCGGAGAGGATCTCCTCCATCTTCTTTTCGATGTCGACAAATTCCTCTTGACTGATGACGAGTTCTTCCGGATCAGAGACCTTGGCCCCCGAGAGTACATCGAGCAACGTACGATCGCTGTCTTCGTCGTAGATCGGCTTGTTCAGCGAAATGTACGAATTCAGCGGGATGTGCTTCTGACGCGTCGCCGTCTTGATGGCTGTGATGATCTGGCGCGTGACACAGAGCTCGGCGAACGCACGGAACGACGAGAGCTTGTCGTTCCGGAAATCGCGCACCGCCTTGTAAAAGCCGATCATCCCCTCTTGGATGATGTCTTCACGGTCGGCACCGATGAGGAAATACGAACGCGCTTTTGCACGCACGAAATTCCGATACTTGTTGATGAGGTAGTCGAGTGCCGTACTGTTGCAATGTTCTTTGATCTCGGTGATGAGTTCTTCATCGGTCATGTGATCGAATTCACTGATCTCTTCCGGACTCATCCCCATGTTTTCATTCGCTTCTGCTTCCATCGCACGGTCCCCTTCGTCGTTTTCTTTTACTCATTTCCTTTTACAGAGGAAATTATACCTCAGAAAGGAGGGATGCGTCAAGGTGGAGGCCTAGAGTCCTAGGACTGCTTCGAAAGTCTCTGTTTCAACGACTCGTAAAGCAGGATCGAGCCTGCAACCGATGCATTGAGTGAATTGATGCGACCGACCATCGGCAGGCTGACGATGATGTCGCATGTCTCGCGCGTCAGACGGCTCATGCCTTTGCCCTCGCTACCGACGACGAGCACCATCGGGCCTGTGAGGTCAGCTTTGTCGTACGGCGTGCCGTCCATGTCAGCACCGACGACCCAAAGGCCGCGCTCCTTGAGCTTTTTGAGCGTCTGCGCAACGTTTCCGATGCGCGCGACGGGCACGTATTCGACGGCACCGGCCGATGTCTTGGCGACCGTCGCATTGAGCGGCACGCTGCGGCGCTTCGGGATCAGGATGCCGTGGACGCCAGCCGCATCGGCCGTGCGCAAAAGAGCGCCGAGGTTATGCGGGTCTTCGAGCTCGTCAAGCAACAACAGGAACGGTGGCTCGTCTTTTTTTTCCGCGCGCGCGAGGATGTCTTCGACCTCGACGTACGGCACGGGCGCGACGTAGGCCAGCACGCCTTGGTGACGATGGCCAGCTGCGACGGATTCGATCTTCGAGCGCTCGACCGTCTGCGTCAGGATGCCGCGTTCTTTTGCGAGCACGAGCAATTCTTCGATGTCATGTGCGCGGTCGCCTTGAGCGAGCAAGATCTTGTTGATGCCGCGCCCAGACTTCAGCGCCTCGACGACAGCATTGCGGCCGACGAGGACATCATCGGGGAGCTCTGCCATTGCTCTTGGCGCTTTCGGGCGCCCGCTTTTCTGGCGGTAGTTACGGTTCGGTGCGCCATGCTTTTTATCGTTACGTTCCATAGATTTTCCTCAGTCGTCCGGCTCGCGGAGCTTGATCATTTCAGCGAAGCGGCCGCAGGTCATATCGCCTTCAGGGCAGCGACCCGTGTTGACGCAGCTGGCGCCAGCATTGTGGAAGAGCGTCGGCGCGACATTTTTCACTTCGGCGAGCATCTTGTTCGCGAGTTCGCGGATTTCCCACTGCGCGCGGTTGCAGCAACGCAAGTTAAAGAAGTGCAGCAGTGAGCGCGCGTTCATCGTCACGAGAATCTTCGTCTCCGTCGCGTTGGCGAGCACGTAGCGCGCATCTTCTTTCGGGATGCCGAGCGCGGTAAGTTCGTCGTATGTCTTGCGGATGTCCGCAATCAGCGCATCGTATTTCGCTTTCGCCTCGGGACTTTCGGCAATGGTCGGCGGCGTGATGTACTGGAAGCCGTGTGCGGCGACGTAGCGCTGCGACTGCTGATCATAGCTTGCGATGCGATGGCGTACGAGCTGGTGCGTCAACACGCGCGAAACGCCTTCGATGCCAAATGTGAATGAGACGTGCTCGATCGTCGAGGCATGGCCGAGTTTGACCATTTTCTTGACCATGGCGCGGACTTTCTCGTCGCTGAGCTTTTCCGAGAGTTCTTCGGCGCCAACGGCGGAATAGCAGAGGCGCGCCGCCATGGCGACGACGCGCTCAGGTTCTGGCGTGTAGTCCAGAAGTTTGACCTTGATCGACAAAATAATTTCTCCTTTATGATTGCAATGATGCTTGTGATTTCGCCTGGATTTCCTGCATCATGGCGTTTGCGATGACCTGGAACGACGCCTCGGCGATTTCGTAGAGGCGTTCGTCTTCGTCACGCAGATAGAGGCTGCCTAAAAGCGCCTCAAAGCCCGTGCTCGAATGGTATTCAGCGACAGTCGCGCTGCGTGGTGCATGGCTTTTGGCGTTGCGGGCACGGCGGTAAACGGCTTTTTCGTCGTCCGTCAGCATGGATTCGATGCCGAGGTAGGCCTGGTGCTGCCACTTCGCCGAGACGATCTGCGCGCTAAAGGTGTGGAGCGCCTGGACTTTCGCCTGTTCGTACGACAACAATCGCGTGCGAACGAACAGGTGGAAGTAGGCGTCGCCGACGTAGGCGAGGACGAGAGGATGCAACTGGCGAACATTGACGGAGTCGTAGTGCTGCTGGATGCCCCCCGTGGCGTCTGGCTCGAACATCATGCGAACGAGGCGCTGAAAATGTTCAAATTTCATATTACGCCTTTTTCCACCGCACACCCGTTTTCGTATCTTCGAGGACGATGCCTGCTTCTTTGAGATCGTCGCGGATCTTGTCTGCGATGGCCCAGTTCTTGTTTTTACGGGCGTCCTGGCGGATGGCGATGATGAGGTTCATGAGTTTTTCCGTCAGACCGTCGTCGGCAGCAGCGTCCTCCTGCTGCTCGAATAGGCCGATGATGCCGGCCATCGTGTCCCAAACGGCTTTCGCCTTTGCGAAGTTTTCGGCATCGAACGATTTCCCTGCCGTAACATCCTGATAGTAAATATTGATTTCTTTTGACAGCGCGAAGAGCTGGCTGATGGCGAGTGCCGTGTTGAAATCGTCGTCCATGGCATCATTGAAGATCGTCTGAAGCTCTGCGGCCTTCTTCGCGAGGTCGGCAGCCGTGGCCTCCCCAGCTCCCTGCTTCTTTGCGAGTTCTGCGATATAGCCCTGCGTCGTCTGCAAACGGCCAAGGCTTGTCTGGGCTTCTTTCAGGCGATCGTCGCTGAAGTCGAGCGGGCTACGGTAATGCGTCTGGAGGATGAAGAAACGCACGACTTCGCCCGGATATTCTTTGAGAATGTCTTCGACGGTGAAGAAGTTATTCTTCGACTTCGACATCTTTTCGTTGTGAATCGTGATGAATCCGTTGTGCAGCCAATACTGCGCAAAGCTGTGGTTGTCGCCGATGCAGGCCTGGCTCTGAGCGATCTCGTTTTCGTGATGTGGGAAAATGAGGTCGCTGCCGCCGCCATGGAAGTCGAATTTTTCGCCAAGGTATTTGAGCGACATCGTTGAGCACTCAATGTGCCAGCCAGGGCGGCCTTTGCCCCACGGGCTGTCCCACGACGGCTCGCCAGGTTTCGCGGATTTCCAGAGTGCGAAGTCCATCGGATGATGCTTACGCGCGTCGACTTCGATGCGGGCACCGGCCTGCATGTCGGAAAGCTTGCGACCGCTGAGCTTGCCATAGCCTTGGAATTTTTCGACGCTGTAAAAGACGTCGCCATTGTCGAGCGCATAGGCATAGCCTTTGTCGATGAGCTTCTGCACCATGGCGATGATGTCGGCCATCGTCTCGCTGACGCGCGGATATTTTTCTGCTCGACGCACGCCAAGCGCGTCCATGGAGTGGAAGTAGATCGCGATGTTGCGATCCGCGACGTCTTTCCATGTCGTGTGCTCGCTGTTCGCCGTGCGGATGATCTTGTCATCGACGTCCGTGAAATTCTGGATGTAGTGGACGGTCATGCCTTTCGAGGCGAAATAGCGACGAATGACATCCCACGTGACGAAGGGACGCGCATTGCCGATATGCGGGGCATTATAGGGCGTGACACCGCAGCAGTAAATGCTGACTTCTCCAGCTTTCAGCGGATGAAATTCTTCTTTCTGGCGGGTCATCGTATTGTAGACTTTCAGCATAAGCGTTCTCCCTTTATTTCTTTTCGATGCCGGCGACGGCGTAGGAGGACATGCCTTCCCCGCTACCGGTGAAACCGAGTTTTTCTTCCGTTGTGGCCTTGACATTGACCTGATCGAGCGCAAGGCCGAGCGTCTCTGCGATGTTCTTCGTCATCTGCGGGATGAAGTCTTTAAGCTTCGGCCGCTGAGCGACAATCGTTGCGTCAATGTTGCCGATGACGTAGCCGTGCTCCGCGAGCAGCTTCCCCACATGCGCAAGGAGCTTCCGGCTGTCGGCCCCCGCAAAGGCAGGGTCAGTGTCTGGGAAATGGCGGCCGATGTCTCCGAGCGCCGCCGCGCCTAAAAGAGCGTCCATGACAGCGTGCAATAGCACGTCGGCGTCGCTGTGGCCGAGCAGACCTTTCTCAAATGGAACATCGACGCCACCGAGGATGAGCTTTCGCCCCTCCACGAGCTTATGAACGTCATATCCCATACCAAATCGTGTCATGCACGGTGCCCCCTTTCATCGGCGTCAGCGGCCTGCTGCGCCTTCCAGAATGCTTCAGCGATGATGAGGTCGCCTGGCGTCGTGATCTTGATGTTTTCATAGCTACCGAGTGAGAGCTCGACGGGTGCGCCGATATGCTCGACGAGACTGGCGTCATCCGTGCCGCGAAAGCCATCGGCAATCGCCTGCTGATTGGCGCGGACAAGCACGTCTTTCTGGAAGCCCTGTGGTGTCTGCACAGCCCAGAGCGTGCTGCGGTCGGGCGTCGAGGCGACGTTTCCGTCATCTCCTGCAACCTTGATCGTGTCCTTGGCAGGCACGGCGGCGATGGCACCGCCCGTGCGGCGGGCAGCACGGATGACACGGCCGATGATGGCGGGCGTCACGAGCGGGCGCGCGGCATCATGGACGAGAACGATGTCCGCGTCCGCGCTCACAGCCTGCAAGCCATTCCAGACGGAGTCCTGCCGCTCGTCGCCGCCGGTCACAACGTGACACGGCGGCAGTGCGTGACGCCGTGTCGCAGACTGCAGGAGCTCCTGCGTCTCCTGTTCCTCCCCCTTCGCAACGACGACAATACATTCGCCCACGTCCTCTACTTCGGCGAATTGCCGCAGGGTCTGCACGAGGATGGGCTCGCCTGCGAGCATGAGAAAGATCTTGTTATGATGCGTCTGCATGCGCCGTCCTTGTCCGGCGGCGGGAATAACCACGCTGACCATGATGCTTCGTCCTTTCCTTGAAAGATTATTTGGGCTTTGCAAAAATCATGCGGCCGGCGGCCGTCTGCAAAGCACTCGTGACCTCGACCGTGATCGTGTCGCCGATGCTGCGATGGCCGTTCTCGATGACGATCATCGTGCCGTCGTCGAGGTAGGCGACGCCCTGTCCCGGCTCCTTGCCGCTCTTGACGACGTTGACGGTCATGGTCTCACCCGGGATGACGACCGGCTTGACGGCATTCGAGAGCTCATTGATGTTCAGCACTTCGACGCCGCGCAATTTTGCGACCTTATTCAGGTTGAAATCATTCGTGATGATCTTGCCGTGGACGTCCTGCGCGAGGCGCACAAGCTTCGAGTCGACTTCGGCGATATCGTCAAAATCCTTGTTCGTGACTTCGACCTTCATACGCGAATCCGTGCGGATACGCTGCAAAATATCGAGGCCGCGACGGCCACGCGTGCGCTTCAATGCATCGGCAGAATCCGCGATGTGCTGGAGTTCCTCGAGCACGAACACGGGAATGAGCAACGTGCCCTCAATGAAGCCCGTATCGCAGATGTCGGCAATGCGGCCATCGATGATGACGCTCGTATCGAGCAGCTTGTAGGCGGCCGTATCCGAGATTTCTACGGGGTCTGTCGTCGTAGCGGCCGTGGTAGCGGCAGCAGCCGTGCCGGCAGCGGCAACAGCAGCGGCGGCGGCGGCTTTTGCGGCTTCAGCTGCTTTTTCGGCTTCTGACGCCTGCTTAGCCTCGCGAGCTTTCAGCGCCTCGCGAATGGCTTTCGGGATGAAGTCGAAAAGCGCTGTGATCTCCTTGCGCTTTTTGATCGTGATGTGGATGCCGAGATAACCGAGCACGATGCTGAAGACGACGGGAATGTAATCGCCGACAACGGGGATACGCGCAAAGGCCGAGCTGAAAAGATTTGCGATGATAAGTCCGATGGCAAGGCCGATAGCGCCAGCGATGACGTCATGAATCGGCATCTTGCCGAGCTGTTGCTCGACCCAGACGGCAAATTTCTTGAGTTTGCCAATGAAATATGGAGAAATAATGAATCCGATGATGCCGCCGATAATGGCACCGACGACGATGCAGAGAAAGCTCACGAGCGTGATTTTGAAGATTCCCATCTCCATTTTGAGAATCTCCGTGCTGATGATGAGTGCGAATAATGGGCTCGCGAGCTCGAAGAGTGCTCCGCCAGCGATGGCGAGGAACGCCGTAATGAGGAAGCGTAGAACTCTGTCAAGCATCAAATGAACCACCTCCTGATGGTCAGGGAATTCCTGAAAACAAAAATCCCCTGCCTTCTTTCCTCAGAGAGCAAGGGGACTCTTTTGAAACACATATCATGCCGACTTGCGATCGAGCTGGTCGTCAATCCACTGTTCGACCTCTTCTGGTGTCTTATCGCAAGCATAGACGAGTTCGCTGATGAGCATCTGCCGTGCGAGATCCATGAGACGGCGTTCACCGCTCGAGATCTTGCGGCGGCGATCCTGCAAAGAGAGGTTGCGCGTAACGGCAGCAACATCGAGAATGTCGCCTTTCTTCATGCGTTCGAGGATGGCGTGAAAACGCTTGTTCCAACTGCCCATGACGCGTTCCGGTTTGTCGCGAAGTACGGTTTGGATTTCCTCGACTTCTTCTTTTGAAATGATACTGCGAAGGCCAAGATTTTCAACGTTATCGGTCGGGATCATGACCTTCATGCTGCCGAGCGGCATCTTGAGGACAAAATACTCCTTATTCTCCCCGAGGACTTCGCAGGTTTCGACACCAGAGATGATGCCGGCTCCATGCATCGGGTAGAACACTTTGTCACCAATCTGCAAGTAGATACACCTCCATATCGTTTAGTTGAACTGCCACTGTGTTTATTATAGCACGAAAAAGGAGGTTTTGAAAAATAAAATATTGTATCACGCTTCTATAGAGGTGTCAAGCACCTCTTTGCGGCTGAATTCCCGTGAGTGCGCGAACGACATACCCTGCCAGAATCAATCCGGCTACAGAAGGAACAAAAGAAATCGAGCCCGGCGTTGAGCGTTTCTTTTCACAATTGTTCGCAGCCCCTGGAGGACAGATGCAATCCTTGCCACAGCCGCCGGGAAGACTGGTCGGAATGGGACGTTCTTTTGAATAGACGACAGGGAGTCTCCGAATGCCAGCTGCCTTGAGCTTCTTCCGCATGACACGGGCGATGGGGTCGACACTCGTCTTATAAATGTCAGTGACTTCAAACTGTGTTGGATCGAGCTTGTTGCCCGCTCCCATGCTGCAGATGATGGGAATGTGGCGTTTTTCACACGCAAGAACGAGATCGATCTTCGCCGTGACGGTATCGACGGCATCGATGACGTAATCGTAAGCATGGCCGAAGAATCGATCGGCGTTTTCCGGCAAGTAGAAGTCTTCGATGGTATCGACAACGGCTTTTGGGTTGATCGCAAGAATGCGGTCTTTCATGGCATCCGTCTTTTTTTGCCCGACCGTCTTCGTCGTCGCATGGATCTGACGGTTGATGTTCGTGAGGCAGACACTGTCGTTGTCGATGAGGACGATATGGCCAACGCCCGCACGCGCAAGGCCTTCGACAGCGTACGAGCCAACGCCACCGATACCAAAGACGGCAACGGTGCTCTCAGCGAGCTTGTCCATCGCAGCGTCACCTAAAAGCAACGTCGTGCGCGAAAACCTTCCTAATTTGCTCAAATGGATTCCTCTCTTTACTTCTTCTCTCCCGTAGGAGGCGTAATGCGGAACGCAGGGATCGCAAATGCCTCTTTCGGTGCAGCAGGTTTCGGTGCTTCTGGTGGCTCTGGTACCTGCGGTGCCTTTGGGCGTTCCATGAATGACGGTGCCGAGAGCTCAAAGCCTTTCGGCTTCTGGAGCTTCGACTGCGGGACATCGAGTTTCGGTGCTTTGATGGCCGTGCTACCCGCAAAATCCGTCGCGATGATCGTTGCCTGGACGCGTCCCTTCATATCTTCGTCTATGACGGTGCCAAGGATGATATTGACATTCGGATCCGTCTGCTCGCAGATGAATTTCGTCGCGTTGTCAACATCGTAGAGGCTCATATTCGCGTCGCCTGTGAGGTTCAAGATGACACCGCGTGCGCCCTTGAGCGACTTCTCGAGAAGAGGGCTCTTGACGGCTTCTTCGACAGCCGAAGCCGCATCATCTGCAAGGCCAATGCCAAGTAATGCATCGCTGCTTTCGCTCTGCGTGAAGATCGTCGTAACATCAGCGAAATCGACATTGATGACGCCCGTCTTGAGGATGAGCTCTGCGATACAGCGGATGGCTTGTTCGAGCACGGAATCCGCAAGCTTGAAGGCCTGTACGAGTGTAATCTTGCGGTTTTCAGGCATCTTCATGAGGTTGTCATTGTGGATGGCGAGCAGAGCATCCATGTAGCCCTGCATGGCCTGGATGCCCTGCTTGGCAAAGCGCGTTTTGCGCGAACCCTCAAAAGCAAATGGCAACGTCACGACACCCACCGTCAAGATGCCAAGATCTTTTGCGATGCGCGCAACTGTCGGGACGGCCCCCGTGCCGGTACCGCCACCGAGTGCGCCTGTAATGAAAACGATGTCCGCCCCCGTAATGGCGTTCTTGATTTTCGCCTCGTCGGCCTTGGCCGCAGCTTCGCCAGCTTCCACGCTGCCGCCCGTGCCACGCCCCTGTGTCACCTGCTCGCCAATCTGCAGGCAGACGATGCCCGTTCCTTCGAGCATGGAAAGCTGCCGTGCTTCCGTGTTGATTGCCACGAGCTCGATGTCCTCGATGTTCTGCGCATGAATGAAATCGCTCTGCGCCATGCGCGCAAGAACATTATTGCCGCCACCACCGATGCCAATCACCTTGATTGTCACACGCGCCCGCTGGAGCGCCGTATCGTCTGCCATCATAAAAATCAGGCCCCTCTCTATCCGTCACAAATCTTTTACACTATTCTACACGAAAATAAGAAATCCTGCCACCCATCACAAAAAAATAATGGCAAACGGAACATCCTCATTCCATTTGCCACGTCTTGTCGGGGCCTTGTTGTCAGCTAAAAAGCACGACGGTCAGGCAGAAAAGAAGCACTTTCGTCAGATCAAGCTTCACGTCGTTCCACTCCCTTTTCATAAAATCTAAGAAAAGTATACACCCAGCGTGAACAGAAGTCAACGTCTTCGGAACTGCCCGAGCTGGGTGACGATCGCCCCTGTGAGCATGAGAGCGCAGCCGGTGAGTTCGCGAGCCGTCAGCACTTCTCCGAGAATGAGACAGCCGGAAAGCGCGCCAAACACGGCTTCGAAGCTCATGAGGATGGCGGCGGGGCCGGGGGCAGCATATTTCTGTCCGAAGATCTGCAGCGTGAAGGCGACGCCGGCCGACATGATGCCGCCGTAGAGAATGGCGATCGCGCTGCTCGTGAGCGCAGCGACTGTCACGGTTTCAAAGAAGCTCACCATGACGAGACTGCCCACGAAACAGACAAAAACCTGCGCAACGGAGAGTTCGACGGCGTCGACGCGGGAGGCGAAGCGATCGACGAAGAGAATCTGTCCCGCCCAGAAGAACGCACCGATGAGTTCCAGTGCGTCTCCAGTCGAAAGTGCGAGTTCGCTTGAACTGCCACCGAGCGACAAAAGATACAAGCCAATGACAGCGATGGCCGCTCCCGCCCAGTTTTCGCGATGGATATGGCGGCCGAGCAACGCGGCACCGATCGGCACGAGCACGATGTAAAGTGACGTGATGAACGCGGCCTTGCCCGCCGTCGTTTCTGTCATCCCAACCTGCTGTAACAGCGACCCGATCAGCATGAACGTGCCAGAGCCAAGTCCCGCTTTCCACCCAGACATGTACTCCCCTGCTGCTTTCGCTTTTGCGCGCGCGCCGCGGAATGCCCACCAGATGACGAGCGTCGCGAATAGGCCGACGAAGTAACGCGCGGCCGAATATCCATAGGGACCGAGCGCATCCATGCCTGTCATCTGCGCGACGAACGTCGTGCCCCAGAGAAAGGCAGCTCCCAAGAGATAGAGATTGCCCCGAAGCTGCATAGACAAAAAGCATCCCTCCAAAATCAGAATAGGATGCTTTTTACTTTACAGGTTTAACAGATGCCCGTCAAGAGGAAGAACCCGATGCAAAGGTACGGAACGAGGAATTTTAGCGCCATGCAGATGGCGATATCGGCGTACGAATCACTGTGCGTCAGGCCGCAGATGGCGAGCAGCGTCACAAGTGCGCCGCAGTGTGGCACGGGGTCGATACCGACAGACGCGATGGCAACGATGCGATGGAGTGCTTCCAAAGGGATACCCTGTGCGAGTGCCATCTGCATCCACTGGTCACCGAGCGCTGAGAGCGCGATCGTCAGACCACCAGATGCCGAGCCCGTGATGCCGCACATGATATTTGTCGTAACGACGGCCGAAACGAGCGGGCCGAATGACTGCGCGAGATCGATGAGGCCCGCTGTGACGGGCGCAAAGCCTGGCAGTGTCGTCAGCACGCAGCCAAACGCATAGCCCGACGCAACATTGAGCGCGGCCGCTGCCGATGACAGCGCGCCGTAATTGATCGGTGCGAGGAAGCCGTCCATGACCATGAAGCGCTTGCGCCCGATCCAAGCCGCCGCGACGGAACTCACGACGAGTGCGACGCTGATCGACCAGATCGCCGACACCTTGCCCACCTTTTCCGCAAGGAGGGTCAAGTGAAGCGGTGCAAAGACAGCGAGCGCGTCTTCGCTCCAATGATAGCCCCACGACCAATGGAACGGGTTCGAGAGCACGACATTGATGACGATGACCATGAGAAGCGGGAACGCCGCCCAATACCACGGAATCTTGATCTTCGGTTCGCGGCGCTTGCGTCCTTCCGTATGCGCACCGTATCCTTCACCTGCGGCCTGCAAACGCTTCGCACGGAACGTCACCCAACCCCAGCCAATGGCGAGGAACAAAATCGAAGCAAAGACGCCGATGCCCGGCCCAGCCCACGTCGATGTCTGGAAATACGACGAAGGAATAATGTTCTGAATTTGCGGTGTGCCAGGCAGTGACACCATGGCGAACGAAAAAATGCCCATCCAGAGTGCCGCTGGCAACAGGCGCTTTGGGATGTCAGCGCGCCGGAAAACATACGCGCCGAACGGGTACATGACGAAGGCGACGACGAAGACGGACAGTCCGCCATACGTCAGCGCACCGCAGCCCAAGAGCACCGCCAATACGGCACGCTTCTCGCCGAGCACCTCGACAATCTTGCCTGCGACAGATGCCGCGAGGCCGCCTTTTTCCATTAAACGCGCGAAAACCGCACCGAACAAGAAGACTGGATAATACGTTTTGACGTATTCTGCCATACGCGTCATGTAGAGCTCCGTGTACGTCGGCAATACACCGAACGCACTCGCAAGTGCTGCGATACCCGCGAAAAGTGGCGCAATCAGTATGATCGACCACCCTCGATATGCAAAATACATCAGCCCGACCAGGGCGACTGCAATACAAAAAGCCTCCATCCGCTCTAAAACGCTCCTCTCACTAACACGAAATAACGTATCTTATGCTACCATGCATTTCAGTTATTGTCAATGTGTGAGGGGTTCCAATTTCACGAAAAGAACGTCAATTCCGTTCAAAGCACATGATCCAGCACCCAAGCGACGAGGTCTTGCTCCACGGGACAACCAACGACATCCGCTGCTGCACGCACTTCCGCACGCGCACCGCCAGCGGCAACACCGATGTCAGCGCTTCGCAGCATCTCTACGTCATTGCGTTCGTCGCCAAGCGCGATGATACGCCAGCCCTCGTACTCGGGGAGGGAGCGGATCGTGTCGAGCATCGCACCTTTCGACGTGCCGCACGCGACGAATTCATAGTAATCGACTTCCGAGTAGAATCCATGCGAAAGTTTCGAAATGCCTGCGACCGCCGCTTCTTGCTCGAGCACTCGCAGATGTTCTGGCGTGTCATTGACAAAGAATTTTAGCCACGGTGTTTTCTCTATGTTGGCAACGTCCGCGAGCTCGACATGGCGATATCGGTAGTACTCATGCGGCAGACGCGGATCGTCGTTAACAGGGTCGCTGATGATGTTGCAATCCGTCGCTGTGTAAACTTCGATGCACGCGGTCGGAAATGTTGCGAGACAATGTGCCGCGAACTGCGGCCATGCTTCACCGCCTGGCAACGGCCGCTCGGCAAGGACGGTTTTTGTCTGCCAGTCATACAGCATCGCGCCATTGAAAAACACGCTCGGCGCGCTGATCGGCAGCTCACGGACATAGCCCCCCGCTGCCTCTGGCGTACGTCCCGTCGCGACGCCAAAGCGGCCACCCGCTGCGACGAAGCGCTCAATGGCCGCGCGGTTGCCCATGGAAACACGGCCGCCACGCGGGATTAATGTGCCATCGAGGTCGCTAAGAATGATCGTCTTTTCAAATGTCTTCATCTTATCCCTCCTCTGCCGCCGAGCACCAGGCACGCGGCGAGACATGCAGGTATTTTTTAAACACCTGGCTGAAATTCTTGTAATCACCGAAGCCCGTCGCCTCGGCAATTTCGTAGACGCGCAAGCGCCGTGCGCGCAAGAGCGGCAGGCTCGCCTGGACACGCGTGCGCGCGAGCAAACTGACGAATGTATGCCCCGTCGCTTCTTTGAGCTTGCGCGACAAGTAACTGACGGAGACGCCTTCGACAGAGGCAAGTTCTTCGATGCTCAGACGCTCGCGGTAACGATCACGGATAGCCGCGAGGACATCAGCAACGTAGGGATTGCCGTCGGCCGCATCGGAGGGCCAATCGACGAGCAACGGCATTTCGGATTCGTTCTCTCCTACCCTGCCCGACTGCCGTGCCGTCAGTGCATGGAGCACGCGCGCCAGCTCCGTCTCGTCGACAGGTTTCAGCAAATAATCAAATGCCCCAAGACGCACAGCGCGCTGCGCATAGGAAAAATCAGCGTAGCTCGTCAAAAAGATGATTGGCACCCCGTCCCCTGCCGCACGGACTTTTTCAGCAAAATCGAGTCCAGAGAGGCGCGGCATGCGAATGTCCGCGAAGATGGCGTCTGGATGACACGTGCGGAGCATGTCCAGCGCCTCGATGCCATCGGCCGCTTCGAAGGCGACCTCTGCTCCCAGTGTCGCCCAGTCGATCGTCTCGACGAGTCCGCGACGGATCATTTCTTCATCTTCGACGATCATGAGGTGGAGCATGATGTCGTTCCTCCTTTGCCAAAATTTTGCCAGGGCAGTGTCAGTGTGACGATCGTGCCGGTTCCCTGCTGACTTTCGAACTGGACGCCATACGCCTCACCAAACAACAGTTGCAAACGCCGATGTACATTGTAAAGCCCTGTATGGTTGGCCGGGTCTTCCGCGCGAGAAAGCAGGTCGCGTAGGCGTTCGCTTTCGGCGGGCTCCATGCCGCGGCCAGTATCGCGGACGGTCAGGACAAGACGGTCGTCCTCGCCGCTTTCGCGCCCTGCCTGTACGGTGACATGGATCGTTCCATCCTCTGCTTCACCGTACTTGATGGCATTTTCGATGATCGGCTGGAGGATGAGACGCGGCACAGCGCAGTCGAGCGTTGCTTCGTGGATGGCCTCTTCGTAGACAAAGCGCTTGCCAAAGCGAGCGCGTTGAATCTCGATAAAACCGTGCGTGTACGAAAGGTCTTCCGCGAAAGACACGAGCCGCTGCTCGCCGTGGATGCTATAGCGCAGCAGCTTCGAGAGCGCGAGCACCATGTTCGATGCCTTGTCGGGCTCGAGCTTGATCATGTACTTGATATTCTCGAGCGTGTTGAATAGAAAATGCGGTTGAAACTGGCTCTCGAGGCGGCGAATGTCGGCGACAGCCGTCGCGCGGGCAGCTGCTTCCTGCACGGCACGGGCGCGAGCATCGCCTTCGCGTCGGGCGCTCTGCCAGAGAATCGGTAAAAAGATCAGCACGACAACGAAAAAGCTGCCAAAGCCCATGACATAACGCGTCAGAAGATCCGTCACAGGCAGCACCGTCGTGATATGCCAGCCAGCTGAGAGTTTTGCGTGTGTCACATAGCAGCGCTCGTCGGCAAATGCGACGACATCATGGTCACCTCCGCGCAATGGTGCTGCGAGCTTGCGCGGGGCGCGACCTTCTTTTTCGACATAGCGACTGCCCGTCGCAAGCACGACATTGTCATAGGCATCTGTCACGACGATGTCGAGATACGGCGAAAAGAGCTCCTGCACGAGAAAGCGGCCTGGCAGCAAGAAGAACACGGAGCCGCCTGCGATGCGCCGCCCGATTGCGAGGTCAGGTGTATTTTCGCTGACGCCGCTGACCCATTCACGCACAGGTGCATCAGGAGGCGATGTTGCGAGGCGTGCGCGAAAGCCAAGACGATCCGGCATGTTTTCGAGACGGTCTGGCAGATATTTCCAACTGCCAACGACGAGCTGCTGCGCGTCATCAAGCACGAAGAACAGCGCACCAGAACGTGATTCATTCGCAGCGCGATAAAGCTTTGCGGACAGGGCCGCGCGTTCATTGGCATCCGCGCGGAGCCCTACCATCCAACCATTCCCCTCCTGCGCACTCTCTACCGCGACATCGGCCGTCGCTTCGTCATAGAGCTCGCACCATGCTTCCATGCGGCCGACGGCCGCCGTGCACACGTCATCGCTGCGTGCGACGACATAATGCTGCCAGCTCGCGGCGACGAGCACGGCACCGAGCAGGAAAAACGCGAGAATCGGACCGCAGGCATAAAGCATCAGCTTGTTCTGCGCCTCGCGCTGGAATGATTTCATCGCCGCGTCCCCCTCTCTTCCCTACCAGTATAACAGAGCTTTTACAAAAAATCAGCAGACAGCGCCCGGCCGCCTGCTGATGCAAGATACGAAACTTTTACTGCACGCTCGTGAAGATGTCTTTGAACTTGTCGAGCCATGCTTTCTTGTTCTGGTTCACGACCGTCTCGTCATCCGTAATGATGTGGATCTCGGACTTTTCGAGCAGGCCGTTCGGTGCAGGCACGTCATCGCGGACGCTGCGGCGATGGAGCTGCTGCGTGATGAGCGTCTGCGCTTCCTTGCTCGTGATGAAGTCGATGAACTTCTTCGCGTTCTCCATGTGCTTCGCGTTCTTGATGATGTAGATGCCATCCGGCTTGGAGATGACGCCCTCTTTCATATAGATGAGCTTGACGGGCGCGCCGTCAGCGACGTATTTCGCGCCGCCTTCTTCGAACGTGCAGCCAACCGTGTACTCGCCGTCAGCAACGCCTTTATAGACAGCCGACGAACCTGAGAGCAGCTTGCCGTCAAGATTCTTGCAGAATTTCTCGACATAGTCCCAGCCCTGGTCGGGGTTGCCGTTGCCCATCGCATAGAGCATGTTGATGAGGTGTTCGTACGACGACGACGACTTCGACGGATCTGCCATGGCGATCTTGCCTTTGAGTGCCGGGTTCAGCAGGTCTTCATAGCCTTCGACCTTCACATCGCCGATGAGATCCGTGTTCACCATAATGACGCTCGGGATGTCCGTGAAGCGCGTCATAGAACCTTCCTCATTCTTGAACGCCGCCTGCACATGCTCTTCATTCGCCGATTTGTACGGTTCGAAAAGGTCGGCTTTTGGCTTCATCGTCGAGAGCGAGCCGCCCCAGAAGATATCGCCGAGCGGATTCGCCTTTTCCGACTCAACGCGCTTCAGGAGCTCGCCCGTACCGGCCGCGACGACGTCGACTTTGACGCCGCTCTGCTTCTCGAATTCTTCTACGAGCGGGTTGATGAACGCCAAGGGATGCGGGCAGTAGACGACGAGCGTGTTGTCATCGCCGCCCGAGCCACTGCCGCTCGTCGCGGCCTGCTGGCCGCCACCGCCGCAGCCGGCAAACGACATCGTGATCATGGCAGCGCCCACGAGCGATGCCACCAGTTTTTTGAGTTTCATCGAAAGTTCCTCCTTTTGAAAAAACATCAAAGTTTCTCATCAAAGTGTCACATCATGGCGTCCGGAAACCTTGAAGAAGATCACCATAGCCGTGATGGTCGTGAGCGTCAGGATCGTTGAGAGCGCGGCTGCTGTGCCGTAGCTCGCGCGGATGACCTCCGTGTAGATCGCGACGGACATCGTCTTCGTCGCGCCCGTGAACAAGATAACGGAGCTTGAGAGCTCGTTGATGGCCGTGATCCACGAGAGGATCGCGCCGCTCATGACGCCTGGCAGCATCATGACGGCCGTGACCTTGAAAAATGTCTTGAGCGGCGAGGCACCGAGACTGATGGACGCCTCTTCGAGGCTGGGGCTTAATTGATACAAAATGGCTGAGCTCGAACGCAGCGTATACGGCAGACGGCGGATGACGAGCGAGATGATGATGATCGCCGCCGTACCCGAGAGCAGCAGCGGTTCGTCATTGAACGCCAACAACAGCGTGATGCCGAGCACGGAGCCCGGAATGATGTACGGGAACATCGACAGCGTGTCGATGACCTCCGTGAGCCAGCTCTTGCGCCGCGTCGTGAGGTACGCGATCGTCATGCCGAGGAAGATGATCGCCGCGATGGCTGTCGTGCTGAAGAGATACGTATTCGAAATCGCCGTGCCAAGGCTCGAGAAGATCGTACGATAGCTGTCGAGCGAATAGCCGTCAATGAAGATCGAACCGCTCGTCTTGAGGAACGATGTGTAGATGACGACGAGCTGCGGGATCAGCGATAGCGCAACGAGCGCGTAGATGCCGACGTGGAGCACGACATTCTTCCAGCCATGGAGTGCGCCCATCTGCATCGGCCGCAGCGAGCTCATCGTGAACGACTTGCGGTTGACGATGTATTTCTGCAACATGAAGATCGTCGAGGTGATGAGCACCATCAGAGCTGCCATGGCAGCCGCGAAGTTTGCCTGATCGCCGACTTCATTGATGAATTCCGAATAAATCATGACTGGCATGACATTGAAGCCCTCGCCGATGAGCATCGGCGTGCCGAAGTCGGCCATCGCGTTCATAAACACCATGAGCGCGCCGGCGAGGATCGTTGGCGTGATCAGCGGCAAGATGATCGTCACAACTTTACGAATGCCACTGCAACCGAGGCTTTCCGCCGCCTCGATGAGTGCAGAGTCGATGTTCTTCATCGCACCTGCAACGTAGAGATAGATAAACGGATAGAGTTTCAGCGTCAGGACGAGCAGAATGCCCGCGAATCCGTAAATCGACGGGAAGTCGATGCCGTACTGTGACAGAAATTTCGTGATGTAGCCGTTGCGCCCGCCGATCAGGATCCATGAGTACGCACCGATAAACGGTGGTGACAGCAGCGAAATGACGATGCAGATCTCCACGGCGTTTTTGAACCGCACACGGTAGAGCGTCATGAAATACGCGACAGCCGTGCCAATGATGACAGCCAGCACCGTCACGCAAGTTGTGACGCTGAAGCTATTGATCATCGACTGGTAGTAGTATTTGCGCTCGAAGAAATGCACGAAATTCGCAAGGCTCCATGCGCCCGTCTCCGCATCCTGGAACGCGCTGACGAACAGTGAGAACAAGGGGTAGATCAGAAACAGCGCGAAAACTGCAATTGAGAGTACCGTGATGCCTGCCCAGAAATCCCAATGAAACTTTCTATTCATCGCGCACAACCCCTTCCATGAGGCTGTGACTGCCATCGGCCGTAAAGAGGTTCACCTTCGCCGGATTCGGATGCAGCGTGACGGTGTCATGGACCTCGAGGATGTGCTCAGCATGGCCGACATCCTGGCTGTACTCGATCGAAGGTTGCCCCGGCACGAGCATATCTTCAGGAAACGTGAGGCCGTACTGGATGTACTTGCCGAGGAACACCTTGCTCTCTATCGTGCAACGGATGCCGTCGGCATCCCCCGTGCGCAGCGAAAATTCCTCTGGCCGCACGGCGATGATGATGTCCATGCCCTCAGCGGCTTCGCTCGACAACCCCTGCATCGGCAGGACATAGCCGTCGGCAAATGCTGCCGCAAGTCCCCCGCCCTGCGCGACGAGGCGCCCGCGGAACAGGTTTGAATGGCCGATGAACGTCGCGACGAACGTATTGTATGGCCGTGCATAAATCGTATGCGGCCGCGCCGTCTGCTGAATGACGCCCTTTTTCATGACAGCGATGCGATCGGAGATGGAGAGCGCCTCCTCCTGGTCGTGCGTGACGTAGACCGTCGTGATGCCGACCTGCTTCTGCACGGCGCGGATGGCTGAGCGCATCTCGATGCGAAGTTTCGCATCGAGGTTTGAGAGCGGCTCATCCATTAGCAATACGCTCGGATGAATGACGATGGCGCGTGCGAGCGCGACGCGCTGCTGCTGGCCACCCGAAAGGCGCTCCGGCAAGCGATCCTGATATTCCGTGATCTGCACGACATCGAGGATCTTATCGACTTTTTCCTTCATCTCGTCCTTCGGTATCTTGCGCAGTTTCAGGCCATACTCGACATTCTCACGCACTGTGAGGTGCGGGAAGATCGCGTAGCTCTGGAACACCATGCCAATGTTGCGCTTATGCGCTGGGATATCATTGATGATCTTGTCATTGAAACGAATCTCGCCGCCCTCGATCGTATTGAACCCCGCGATCATGCGCAGGAGCGTCGTCTTTCCACAGCCCGACGGCCCCAGCAGCGTGAAGAATTCTCCATTCTTGATGTGCTCCGTCAGCCCTGGGATGATCGTCAAATCACCGTAGCGCTTCACGACACTCTCTACTTCAATGGCCACGCTCACGCGAACCACCTTCTTTCTGATATTCTGAACATTCGTTCTGTATGTATTATAAAAAAAGAAGCAGGCCGGAACAATCCGAAATCCTGCAACTTTATCTCCGATTTTGAACGGAAAACGTTTTATTCTGTTTTATTTCGAAGCAACCGCCTGCTGAGCTGCTGCTTTTGCCGCCAGCACTTTCTGTTGTTTGGCCGCAAGATACTTCTTTTTGAGATCTAACTTATGCTGCATCGCGGCGACGAATTCTTTTGCCGCTGCCTCGTCAGCTTCATCCGGATGCGTTGAAGCGAGGCGCCAGCGCTCGAGACTCTTCGGGCCGCCATGTGGATCATTGGGGCCGGCGTTCTTGCGATGCTCGAGCATTTTCGGGTTGATCTTGCCTCGGCAGCCAAACGTGCCGAGAATCTCGCAGCCAGAGCCGAGCTGGTAACCCGCACGCGCAAATGACGTGATCGCGTGCTCGCTTGTCGGGGACGTGCCATGCGTCTGGAAAAAGCAGACACGCGCATCGTGGACCGTCGACAAATATTTCAGCATCAATGGGTCAGGCGCACCGAGGCGCAACCAATAGCCGAGCAAGACAACTTCGTAGTCATCGAGTTTTTTCGGTGCGTCCTGCACGCGGAAAACATCGACATTCCCCTCCAGTGCCTCCGCCATGGCATCCGCGATCTTTTTCGTGTTGCCCGTGACGGACGAATAGATGATGGCCCATTTCTTCATAACTGTTCCTCCTGTCGTTTCCACTCTGTTATCAGTATAGCACAAATGATGCCTTTCTGCTGTAACGTTTGTGACACGTTTCCCGCTTGCAATCACGCGTAGAACCTTTTAGAATAAGGAAGACAAAGAAAGGAGTCTTCCGACATGAAATTGCAGCTGAATACGCGGCAGATCGTCTTTGCCGCGCTGATGATTGCAGCGACGCTCGTCTTGGAGCAGCTGCGTATCTTCCATATGCCACAAGGAGGCAGCGTCACACTCGGTGGCATGGTGCCGCTCATCCTGCTCGCCTACCTCGAGGGGCCGATCGTCGGCGCGATTGGCGGCTGTCTCTACGGCTTCCTCAACATGATGCAGGATCCGTTCATCCTGCATCCCGTGCAAGTATTGTTCGACTACCCTCTGCCTTATATGTGCATGGGGCTCGCGGGTCTGCTATCCACGCACCGCATCGCCTCGACGGCGCTCGCGTTCGTCGCGCGCTTCGCCTGCCATTTCGTTTCAGGTGTTGTATTCTTTGCGAGCTATGCGCCTGAGGGCATGCATCCGGCGGTCTACTCGCTCGTATTCAATGCGACATATCTCGTGCCCGATTTTATCATCTGCTGCGTGATTTTAAAACTATTGCCGGTCAAACGGTTGTTTTCGAGTCTACAGAAATGAAAATGCTGCGCTGAAAGTTTTGTTGCTTTCAGCGCAGCATTTTTTAGTCTTTTCGTTCGCGAATGACGACGCGCTCGGCGCCGTCGGTCGCTCCGAGCTGGACGTTGACGCTCTCGTGTTTCGACGTCGGGACATTCTTGCCAACATAGTCCGCACGGATGGGGAGCTCCCTATGACCACGGTCAATGAGGACGGCGAGCTGGATCGTCTTCGGGCGGCCCATATCGATGATAGCGTCGAGTGCAGCGCGGATCGTGCGCCCGGTGTAGAGAACGTCATCGACGAGGACGACGTGTTTGCCTGTGATGTCAACGGGGAGCTCAGTCGGGTGGACGATGGGCTGATAGGAGAGCGTGGAGAGGTCGTCGCGATAGAGCGTGATGTCAAGAACGCCGACGGGCGGCTTCTTGCCCTCGATGCCCTCGATTTCTCTGGCGATGCGCTCAGCGATGGGGACACCGCGTGTGCGGATGCCAACGAGGACGATGTCGTCCATGCCTTTGTTCTTTTCGAGGATCTCGTGAGAGATGCGCGTGAGGGCGCGGCGGATGGCGCTTTCGTCCATGAGGACGGTTTTTTCTACGAGGACGGACATGTGGTTCACGCTCCTATCTGTTGGAAAAAGAAGAACATTCGTGGTCGCGGAGTTTCTTTATAATTTCCATCATATCTTCTGGCACTTCTGCTTCAAAGCTCATACGTTCCCCTGTTCTCGGATGCGTGAGTGTGAGCTTTTTCGAATGCAGCGCCTGCCCTGCGATATGGAAGGGATTCTTTCTGTGGCCATACTTCGGATCGCCGACGAGGGGATGGCCGATGCTGGTCATGTGGACGCGAATCTGGTGGGTGCGGCCGGTTTCGAGACGGCATTCGACGAGGGTGTACGCGCCGTAGCGTTCGAGGACGCGGAAGTGGGTGACGGCGGGTTTGCCGCCCTCTACGATGGCCATCTGCTTGCGCTCAGTCGGATGGCGGCCGATGGCGCCTTTGATCGTGCCGGATTCTTCGGCGATGTTGCCGTGGACGATGGCGATGTACGTGCGCATTGCGGTCTTTTCTTTGATCTGCTCGGCGAGGCTGACATGGGCACGGTCGTTCTTAGCGCAAACCATGACGCCCGATGTATCTTTGTCGAGGCGGTGGACGATGCCAGGACGGATCTCGCCGTTGATGCCGGAGAGGTCTTTGCAGTGATAGAGCAGCGCATTGACGAGCGTGCCCGTCGTAACGCCGGCGGCCGGGTGAACAACCATGCCACGTGCCTTGTTGACGACGATGATGTCTTCATCTTCATAGAGGATGTCGAGCGGCAGGTTCTCTGGCAGGATCTCCGTCGTCTCCGGCTCTGGCAGCGTGAACGTGACAGTCTCGCCGCCACGGCTCTTGTAGCCTGGTTTCTGCGCGCGGCCATTGACCTGCACGTCGCCAGATGTGATGAGCTTCTGAATATGGGAGCGCGTGAGCTCGGGCTGCATGCGCGCGAGGAAGCGGTCGAGGCGCTCGCCCGCCGTGTCCATGGTATACGAAACAGCTTCGCTCATAGCGATCTGCCTCCTCGGAATCCGCCCCAGCCTTCGATGCGGCCGAGCGGACCTGCCTTCGCTTCCCCGCCGAAACGCGTCGGGAACAGGATGGCGAGGATCATGCAGGCGACGCCGCCGCAAATAGCGATGTCCGCGATGTTGAAGACCGGCCAGACGCGCAGATCGAGGAAATCGACGACGAGGCCGGTCGTGACACGGTCGATGAGATTGCCGACGGCACCGGCGACGAGCGCGAGTGCGCCATAGCGCAACATGGGTGCCTCACCTTTCAGGCGCGGGTAAAATGCCGCTGCGAGCACGAGCAACAACGCCCCAGCCGCGATGAAGAACATGCGTTCATGTGCGAAGATGCCGAACGCCGCGCCAGGATTCAGTACGTACGTGATATGAAAGACATGCGGGATCACGGGCAACGTCTCGCCTGGCACGAATGTCATGCGAATACATGCCTTGACAAGCTGATCGAGGGCAAGGATGCCCAAAAAGAAAATGAGGGCCATCACGCGTGATGTTCCTCCGTCTTCTCAGACGTTGCGGATGCGTCCGTCGCACCCGTGGCCGCATCCGCTGCTGCCTGCACGCTGGCCGTTGCGGCCGCCGCTGGTGCCGCAGACGTGACAGGTGCTGCGACGCTTTCGGCACGGCTCTTCGCCTCTGCGCCCTCGCGGTCGACAGCTGTCGGGTCGGGCACTTCATTCATCGTCTGGTCGATGATGGCGAGCTGTTGAGCGACAGATGTGCGGATCTTCATCAGGTAGTCATTCTTATCGCGAACGAGTCGATCGTATTCCTCTACGATACGACGCACGCGCTCGCGCGCTTCCGCGACGATGCGTCGAGCGTCGTCTTCCGCCTTGTGGCGAGCTTCCTTGCAGTCGATTTCCGTCTGTCGACGCAGGTTCTGGCAGTCGCGTGCCGTCGTCTCCTTCAGCGCATCGGCATTTTCTTTCGCACTCTTCGTGACTTCCTCGGCCGTCTTCTGCGCCATGACGAGCGTGTCCTTGATCGTCTGCTCGCGGCTGACGTAATCGACATTGGCCTTTTTGCTGAGTTCGAGATCTTTCTTCAGCTGATCGTTCTCACGATAGAGGCGTTCATAGTCATTGACGACCTGATCGAGGAATTCGTCGATCTCGTCCTCATTGTACCCGCGGAAACTCCGCTTAAACTCCTTGTTGTGGATATCCATTGGTGTAAGCAAAACCAAAAATCTCCTTTTCCCCTGTATTCCCTGTTGTCGTTTTGATCTATCAACCCTCAAAGGTACCGTTTGAGCACGACGCTCGTACGGCCTTTCTTCGTCAGCCCGCGAATCTCCTCGACTTCGAGACGGCCACGACCACGCATGGAGAGCACGTCGCCTTCCTTGACGGTCTGCGATGCACTCTTGACACTCTGCCAGTTCAGCTTGAGCTTGTCCGCTTTGATGTCTGATGCCGCACGGCTGCGCGAGAAGCCGAAACCTGCCGCCGCGATGCTGTCAACGCGCAGCGATGCGACCGTCGCACGAATCTCTTTCGCGCGTTCCTCTTTCGGCGCAATAGCTGCGAGGTCGTCTTCTGCGACTTCGACGGCGGCCGAGCCGATTTCTTTGAGGTTCAGCTTCAGATACTCCGCCATGTTCTTGTCGCAGAGGATACGCGCGCTGTCGCCTGTCGCGAGGATATCGCCGATCTTGCCGCGCTCGATACCGAGCCCCATGATGGAGCCGAGCACGTCGCGGTGGCCGAGTCGCACGAACGTGCCATTCCACGTCGCGCGCACAACAGCGATATCATAGGCAGGCGAGCCGCCGAAATCGCGGTCGCGGAACATAGCGCGACAACGCTCCGCACCCTGATAGCCGCCATCGAAGTCGACGACGAGTGACGGATAGTTCGCCGCGATCGTCTCGGCGATCTCCTGCCCATACGGATCAAGAAAATCTGTCAAACGGAACTTCTGGCTCTTCTCTGCCTGCTCGGCGAGGTCGACGAGATGCTCAGCGACTTCTGCCCCTTCCGTACCGCGATAGTAGCGCAGGAGCTTTTCCCGTTGTTCTCCCATAGATTGCAACCGCTCCTTACTTCTTGAGCCACGGCATCTCTGCCGAAACTTTCTTCTCTTCTTCCGTGTATGTCACATTGACATTCGACGGCGCGCAGAGGAAGACGTTGCGACCGACTTTCTTGATTTCACCATTCAGTGCGTACGTTGTGCCGCTGATGAAGTCGATGATACGCTTTGCGGCATCGGCATCCGTGTTCTCAAAATTGATGACGACGGGCTTCTTTTCACGCAGGCAGTTCGCGACCTGCTGAGCGTCGTCAAACGATTTTGGCTCAATGACGATGACGCGCAGTTTGATATTGCCTTGCGCACTTTCGCGCGCGGACTGTGCACTCGAAAAATCGACGACGTTGCGCGCCGATGGTTCTTGACGGCTGGGGCGTTCGAATTTTGGCACGGACGGTTCTTCCTCCTCTGGCTCTTCCTGTTCCTGCTGTTCTTGCTCTTTCTGTTCTTCTTCGTCGATCTCGTCTTGCAGGCGCTTCTCTTCCTCGCTGTCGATCAAACCGATCTTCCCGCAGAACTTGTCGATGATCTTCATATCCGTCACTTCCTTCAAAGGGAGTTTTTAGTATTGGCGTGGGCCGAAAATCGCCGTGCCGACACGCACGATGTTCGCCCCTTCTTCGATGGCCATCTCGTAGTCATGCGACATGCCCATTGATAAATATCTTATATTCGACGTTTTCCACGCGATGTCCTTTGCTTTCGCGAAAATTTCATGCATTCTGCGGAAAAGCGGCCGGCATCGCTCGCGGTCTTCGTAATCCGGCGCGATCATCATGAGTCCAACGAGATGCAAATGCTCCGCCTCGTCACAAAGATGCAGTAGCTCTGGCAGGTCTTCTTCAAAGACACCACTCTTCTGCGGCTCTTTCGCAAGATTCACCTGCACGAGCACGTCCTGCACCTTGTCGATCTTGCTCGCTTCCTTGTCGAGCGCTTTCGCGAGGTGCACCGAGTCGACAGACTCGATGAGGTCGAAAAGCTTCACGGCCTGTTTTGCCTTGTTCGTCTGCAAGTGACCGATGAGATGCCATGTTGCGGCTTCTGGACCAACGACTTCGTACTTTCCCTGCGCTTCCTGTACGCGGTTCTCACCGACATTCGTCACGCCAGCTGCGAGTGCTTCACGCATGGCCGAGACGTCATGGTTCTTCGTCACGGCGACGAGCGTCACGTCATCCGTGAGCTCTGGCGCACGGCGCGCTTTCGCTGCCGCAATCTTCTCTTCGACTTCTTTGAGCTTTTCTGCAATCATCGAGCATGCCTCCCGCAAAATGTCTCATGATGATGTCTGAATTCTCTACCTCACACTTCGGGTTTCAGCGCGATCATGGCCGCGATGCGGCCCGTCTTGCCGCCGTCGGCGCGATAGGAATAATACCACTTGTGACGGCAGCACGTACATTCACCTGCGACCTGGATGTTCTCCTCCGGCACGCCTGCGCGGAGCATTTGCTGGCGGTTTGCCTCCCAGAGGTCGAGGTGGATATGACCGTCCTGCTCCTTCAGCAAGCACTCGTCAGCATATGGGAACGCCGTGCGAAATTTCGCTGCGACCTCGTCGCCGACTTCATAACAACATGGGCCGATGGCTGGCCCAATGCCGACGAGCACGTCTTTTGGTGCCGTGCCAAAAGCATCCTCCATGCGCTGGAGCGTCTTTTCCGCGATGCTTGCCACGGTGCCTTTCCAGCCGCCATGCGCAATGCCTGCCGCGCGACGCTCGGGATCGAGAAAGACGATGGGCGTGCAGTCCGCAAAGCAGAGCATGAGCGGCAGATTCGGCGTATTCGTGATCAGCGCGTCCGTCGCTTGGATGCAGTCTGCGTAGTCTTTCGCGCCACGCCCTGCATCCGTTTCCGTGACGACGGCGATATCATCACCATGCACCTGCTCCGGCGTCACGATACGGTCGGCATCGAGGCCGAGGCGCGCGGCAAACAGGCGGCGGTTCTCACAAACATCGGCCGCGTTGTCGCCGACATGCAGCGCGAGGTCGAGGCTGTCATACGGCGCTTTGCTCCCGCCGCCGAGGCGCGTCGAGATGGCATGGACGGCGACGTCCTCGGGAAAGATCGAGAACTTGCCGTGCCAGAGATTGTCGTGGATGTGTTTCAGAAAGTATGCCATAGCTCTCTTCCTTTCTGGTTTCAGCAGACGCCGCAGCGGTGACAGCCGTCAAAACAGGGGATCGTCGGCTGGAGTGATGCCGCCCGTTCGAGCTCCTGATAGAGATACGATTTGTGGAAACCCATGTCGAGGCGCTCCCATGGAAAAATTTCGTCTTTGTCGCGCTCGCGGGCGAGGTAGAAATCCGGGTCGAGCCCTGCGTCCTTCATCGCGCGCTTGAATGCTTTCGCACCGCCGAGCTCGCAGGCAAGCCCGCGCACGGGCCCGACACCCCGGGGGGGCCGCCCCGGCGGGGGGGGGGCGGGGGGGGGGGGCCGCGGCCCC
>JAXGCE010000047.1:0-4162 GCA_034186105.1 Selenomonadaceae bacterium | reverse complement strand
TAGAAGCAGATGACCGCGCTGCGGAGGACGCTGCCGCTGCCGATGATGTGGAGGTCGAGGGCGTTTGCGACGCCGACGAGGAGGAAGATGAAGACCTTCTGGCAGATGCCGCGAAAGCCCGTCTCGCTCGAAAGCTTTTTCTCCGCGATGCCGCAGAGGACGCCGGTGATGTAGTCGACCGAGACGAAGATGACGAGCGCCAAGAGCAGCGGGTCGTGCCCGCCGACGAAGCCGCCGGCGATTGCGCCGAGGCCTGCCGCCCAGGCGCGGATGTCGAGAGAGTAGTCCATGGAATCAGTCCTTTCTATTTCCTTGGATGCTGCGCACCCATTTCTTGGAATCCTTGAGATAACGCAGGCGGAGCGCGTCGTTGTAGCCGTCAATGAGCTGCGTCAGACTGCCGTTCTCAAGTAGATAAATGCCCGGTGCGATGTGCGTCATGTCTTCGCGTTTCGTCACGTCAAAAAGCGCGCCGCTCGTCATCTCGAACGCTGGGACGATGCGGTGATTCACATCGAGCAGGTATCGGCCTGCGCCGGTGGGCAGGATGCTGAAGCGCGGGATGTTGTAAAAGCGTCCGGTCAGCAACGCTTCCCCTTGCGGCGTGTAAATCGTCGCGACAACGACCGTGGGCAAACCGATGCGCCACCAGACCGGCTGGTAGGGTTCCATCGTGAAATAGTACCCGTCATGTATCGGAAACCGCCGCCCGCTGACGCCAGCGTAATATTCATTCGTCTTGACGATGCACGGCGCTTCGTTTGTCAGGCGCCCTCGCGTATCCATCAGTAGGTGTGCGCCTGATTCGTCGAAGTAGTAAAGTTGCAACACGCCTGCCGAATCTCCCGCGAGCTCCAGCGTGCCGCTTGCCCCGATGAAGAGCCACGCGCCCCAATGTCCGTCCGCATCCACATATCCCTGCTTGCAATCGAAAATCCCGTACAAGCTTGGAAACGGTTCTTCCACGGGCGGAAGCTCGTCGCGGAGTGCCAAGCAATCCTCCTTCGCCTGCTCGTAGTAGGCAGAAAAATTTATCTGCTCAAGCACGTCTTTGTTCTTTTTCACCGCGATGGTGAAATTTCGTGGAGTTGTTGCGTCAGACTCTTTCGGAAACCACTCAATGCCCGACGCGCCAATCACTTCGTAAAGGTTGCCATGGGAATCGATGTCGGCATCCGCGATGCGGTCTTCCCATGCGAAGTAGGCGATATGGTTCTTGCGATGAACTATGTACTCTACGTCTTTGAGCGTGCCGACGCGCCGACTCTTTTCGCGCTCCATGAGATACGCTCTGTGATAAATGAGGATGGGGATGCCCTTGCTCCCGCCGCCCGCCACAACGCTGCTGCCACCGCCCTCCTGCTCGTTGCCGTAGACACACCGCCCATCCGTCCAGACGAGGTCGCCGACGCTTGGCGTTCGATTGCCGATGCACGTGACCCATCTGCCGCTGACGCAGACGTGCCGCCCGCTGATGTCTGTCACTTGCGCTTGCCGCATATGCTCACGCTCCCACGATGACGGCGTTGCCACCTTCGGAGATGAGCACCCAGACACGGCAACCGTCATCGGTCTTGCAGTCAATCGCCGTGCGGAACGGGTACGACCGTGCGCCGACCCAGACGCGGCCGTCCGTGATGATGCCGCGCACGGCTTTTTGTTCTTTCGGCTTCACGCCTCGGCGAATCGTGTCCATGAGACCGTTGATTCCGTTCATTCAGTACCACCTCGTCATCTCGATTGTCTGTCGCAAACTGCGCGGCGTGAGCTCGACCGTGTTCGACACGAGAAAATATTCGTTCCCCGCGAAACGGATGCGCTCGGTAAAGTCCACGATGTGCGACACGTCCGGCACGCCGTGACGCACGTTCGCTGTGACATCAAGCGTGATGGTTTCCTGTGTCTTGCGGTCGAGCCACCAGATTTCTTTCGTGAGGAACAGCAGGTAGTCCTCGCCTTTGACGGGAAATTCCGAGCTGCCGATGGGCGTCCAGTTCTGCCCATCGTCGTGGTTTTTGTACCGCCCGCCGAGGCCGAGGTTCGACTGGTTGATGGTGTACTGGCTGGCCTTGCCGCCCGTCTTGCCCTGCGCGAGGGAGCTGCCGACGAGCTCGCCGTCCTCGTAGACCGTCGTGCCGTACCAGCCGCCGCCGAGTGGCGCGTGATACGTAACGCGCTCCGTGAAGTTTTCATTTTCCCAGTCCTGCCAGTCGTAGTGGTCGTGCTTGCGACCATCGTCGATGGGATCCGTCGCGTGTTCTTTTTCAGAAAAAAGATAGCGGTCGTTCTCGGTCGCGGCGTACGAATACTCCGTCGTGCTTGTCGAGCCGTCCACGTTGTGCGTCTGCTTCGTGGTGAGATAGCCGTCAATATACGCATAGTGCGTATAGCCCTGCTGCGTCTCCTCGTCCACGAGGTAGCCGTCGACGTAATGGCGCGAGATGTCCTGGAACGAAATCGTGCCCGTGAACGGCACGGGCTCGTCCTCGGCCTCGTTGTGGGCGCGGTTATTCAGGTTGTCGTTGTTCCCGCTGCTCCAGACGGAGCGCACGAGCCGCCGCTCGATGGTCGGGCGGCTGTGCGGCCAGTCCGTGATGTCGATGACGCTTTGCTCCTGCCCGCGCTGGATGATGTGCAACGTATCGCCGCGCAGGAACACGTTGATTTGCCGGTGCGGCAAGCGCGACGTCCAGCCGAAGAGCGACGAGATGAAATCTTGGTACGTCATGCCGCTGTTCTCGTAGTTCTGCGAGGGAATGAAATCGTCGCAGTTCATGTCCACCTGCCAATCCATCGCCGCCGCAATTTCCTGCACGTAGTACGAGACGAGCGCCTCGTCGACGCAGATGCAGATGGGCGTGTAAAGGAGCGCGTCGCGGTCGTACATCCCCTTCACGCTCTGCACGAGGTCGCGCTGGCTTGTTTCCTCGACGAGAAAATGGAAATGGTAGTCCATGAGCTGCCCTTCGACTGCGTCCCCGATGGCGAGCGGCTGGATGTTTTCGAGTTGGAACGTGTCCGAGAGCGTCAGTTCGCCGAGCGTGAAGGAAAACGAACGGATGCCGAGTGCACGAAATGGTTCGAGCGGATGATTCGCGTCCTGGGCGGGCAGGCGGTACGGGATGCAGCGTTTCGTGTCGGCTGCGATCGCCACGCGGTTCTGCAATACACGGTGCGTGCGGCACACGACTGTGACTGGTACGGAGACACGTCGATAAGTATCATGAACGGCTTTCACGTTCTGAATGAGTGTTCGCGTAGCATCGAAATCGATATGAACGATGTCAATATCGCGGCGCGTGTCGAGCGCAATCGCAACGTCGTGGATGCGGTCGTTCACGAGCGTTCGCGCCGTGTCAAGCGTGAGCTTCGCGACCGGCGTGATGACTTTCCGCTCGGTATCGGCTTCGACTTTCGTCAACAACGTGCGCTTCGTATCTGCTTCGACACGGGCAGGAAGATTGCGGCGCGTGTCCGCTTTTACTTTTATCTTCGGCGTTTCCTCGATGCAGGTGACGAACATCGCCGGCCGCAAGACCATGCGTCCATTCGGAATGGCAAGCACATAACTCGCGGGATGGAGCGTGAGCGTCCCCGTCACCGTGCCTAGGAGGTACGCCGCTGGCTGCATCACGATGCTCATGCAATCACGCTCCCGCTTTCCAACCGACCTGCACGCCTGCGAGGTCAGCCACCGTCATATCGACCTCATGCGCGACGATTGTCAAACCCGTCGTTTCCTTCCCGACGCTCGCGCTCCCGCAGTCCGTGAGCACGCCGTCCTTTTTCATGACCTGCGTCAGCTGATCGAGGCCGTCTTCCGTCCGATAGGCGGGATAGGCCACGGTGAGGAAGCCCGTCACCTTCGACGCGCCGCCGTAAGCATCCACCATCGCCGCAGCGTCGACGGTCTGCAAGAGCGTCTGCCCCGCCGCGCTTGCCGTGTACGTGCCGTCCTCGTTCGCTTTCATGTCCGTCTCGATGCCGCTCGTCGGCAGCCGCAGGATGCTTTCGCGACGGTCGAACGACTCGTCCGACAGGATGATGCCAGAGAGTGGCGCGACGGCCTTCGTGCTGGCGAACGTCAGGTACGGCTCACTCTGCAACGAGATTCTTCCCGTGGATTCCATGAGTTTCACGCCGTTCGCATAGAGCTCATACG
>JAXGCE010000046.1:0-108943 GCA_034186105.1 Selenomonadaceae bacterium | reverse complement strand
GAACAACAGCTACGCCAAGGTGTCGTGGCACTTCCGTTCGAAGGATGCGAGGGAAAAACTGGCATCGCTCTATCCATCCTTGGATTGAGAATATTTATGTTGTTATGGTTAAGTCAGTACAGTAGAAATCTCTGACTTTACAAAAGCAGAAGTCGCTCATTACCTTGAAATCATTCGTTCAACGGCACATTTGATCATCGAATTTTCGCAGGAAGGCGGTTTCGAGAAATATCATTGCTAAATGGGAAACACATTTTGGAGAAATTTCGTACTATTGTTGAGGAGGCATATCGTTATGAAAATCGCAATGGCAAATGACCATGCTGGCACGGCGCTGAAGAACGCCATCAAGGCGTATCTGGAGTCGGAGGGACATGAGGTCGAAGATTTCGGTACGCAGGATGAGGAGAGCTGCGATCTGTCGGATTTTGTTTATCCGGCGGCGCTCGCGGTGGCGAAGGGGGAGTGCGACCGCGGCGTGTTTGTCGACGGCGTCGGCTATGGCAGCGCGATGATCGCGAACAAACTCAATGGCATCTATGCTGTCGTCTGCCAAGACCCATTCTGCGCGGCGCTTGCTCGCCAGCACAATGACAGCAACGTGCTCTGTCTCGGCGGCAAGATCATTGGCGGTGCCATCGCCATGGAGATCGTCAAGACATGGATGCACACGGATCCGCTGACGGCGGAAAAATATCAGCGCCGCATCCAGAAGGTGAAAGCGATCAACGACAAGCACTGCGTGCCGGTGAAATGAGAGCGAATCGTCCTCAGGCTCCCTCTCCGAGGGAGCTGGCCCGCAGGGCCTGAGGGTGTGTCGAAGGAAGAAATAACATATACAAAAACGTCGAGTCGAAGATAGCATGACCTTCGACTCGACGTCTTTGTATTCAAAGGTATTGGTACAGCAGGATCGCAATCACGCCGGGGATGCCGAAGACGCCGGCGATTAGGGCGCGGAGAATGTCGATGGGGATATTTGCGCCGAAGAGATTGCAGGCCCAGAGCATGATGGCGCCGATGATGCTGTTCGTGATGAATTTCCAGAACAGATGCAAGGGCAGTGCGACGAGCTTCATGATGAGCGCGAGGATGATGATGCCGATGGCGGCACCGATGACGGTTTCAAACATTTTAGATTTCCCTCCGGTTTTCCATGGCTTTCGCGAGCGTGACTTCGTCGGCGTATTCGAGATCGCCGCCGATCGGGAGGCCGTGGGCGATGCGCGTGATTTTGAGGCCCGTGGGCTTCAGGAGCTTCGCGAGGTACATGGCTGTCGCTTCCCCCTCGACGGTCGGATTCGTCGCCATGATGACCTCTTTGACGGTGTCGTCGTAGAGGCGCGTCAGGAGCTCCTTGATGCGCAATTGGTCAGGACCAACGCCTTCAAGCGGTGACAGTGCACCATGCAGGACGTGGTAGATGCCATTGTACTCGTGCATGCGCTCCATAGCTGCGACGTCCTGCGGCTGTTCGACGACGCAGATCGTCGTGTGGTCGCGTTTTTCCGAGGCGCAGATGGCACAGGGATTCTGGTCGCTGAGGTTCCAGCACGTATTGCAGTAGCCGATCTTTTCCTTTGCCTCGACGATGGCGTCTGCGAGCGCCCGCGCGTCGGCGGGCGGCATGTCGAGTACATGATAAGCAAGGCGCACTGCCGTCTTTTGGCCAATGCCCGGCAGTGCGCGAAAGTGCTCGATGAGTTTCTGGAGGGGTGCGATGTACTGCATCAAAGCATTCCCGGCGGCAGGCCGAGGCCGCTCGCGAGCTTGCCCATCTCCGTCTTCATCATGTCGTCGACCTTGCGCGTCGCTTCATTGAAAGCGGCCGTCAGCAGATCCTGCAACATCTCGACGTCCTCCGGATCGACGGCTGCGGGATCGAGCGTGAGGCTCTGTACCTGTTTTTCACCGTCCATGACGATCTTGACAGCGCCGCCGCCAGCGGAGACGTCGACAGTCTTGCGCTTGAGCTCGTCCTGCATCTTCTTCATTTCATTCTGCATTTTCTGGACTTTTTTCATCATGCCGGCCATATTGCCCATGTTGCCCATTCCACCAAACATATGTATGCTCCTCTCAGGTGTTTCGGTTGTTTCGGTTGAAAATTCTTCCTCTAGCGTATCAAAAAAAGCAAGGCGCGTCAATCATTCTTCTTCGGGCGGCGGTGGGGCGTCGGCGTCGCTGATGGGCGGCGGAGGCTCGATAAAGTTGTCGCCGAGGATGTCGACGGCGTGCTGGAGGTTCTTCTGCTGCTCGGGCGGCAGCGCGTTCATGTCGACGGTCGCGGGCTTTTCTTCGTATGGCATGGGCGGCGGTGCCGGTTTCGCAGGCTTTGGCGGTGCCGGAGGCGGCGGGGGCGGCGCGGCGTTGGCCGTGCAGACGAGCTGCATGTCGTGGCCGAACAGCGTAGCTAGCACCTGCTCGACCTGCGTGCGGTAGATGCGCATCGTGAGCTGCGCGAGCATGTCTGTTGGGAATGTCAGATAGCAGCGGCCATTCGCAAACCCCGAAAACGCGGCCTGCTGCAGGCAGGCGACGGTCGACATGCGGCTCTTGTCGCGGAACGTCTGGAGGACTTTCTGCCAGAGGAGCTGGTCGTCTTCGGAAATCGCGAGATTCGGTGCGGGGGCACCTGCGCTGGCGGCTGGCGCGGCAGGGTGCGGCACAGGCGGAACTGCCGTCGTGCTGGCGTCGTTCGTGGCTGTAGATGTGGCGGAGCTCTTGGTCAGTGCTACGGCGGTCGCGTCAGCCATCGCACCTGTGCTCGCTGGCCGCGTGGCGAGTTGTGCCGCGAGCTGTGCGATCTTCGCTTCGAGCTGTGCAAAGCGGGCATCGCTCGTGGTAGCATCCAAACTCCCCGTCGTTTCCTTTCCATGAGGGGCAGTGGACTGTCCCGTACTTGCCGTTGTCCCGCCGAACATTACGCCGCCGAGTTCCCCACGGCAGAGCGCGAGCAATGCGATCTCGACCGTGATGCGCGGTTGCGGCGACCAGCGGAGTTCCTGTGTCGTCTCGTGGAGCCGTGCGAGCATCTGCATGATCGTCTCGCCGCTCCAAAAATTAGCCTGTTTCTTTAGCACGTCTTCGGGCTCGGCATAGAGGTCGAGTCCCTCGACCGTGCCGGCTGCCTGATAAATCATGAGGCTTCGAAGATGCAGTTCGAGCTCTGAGACGATCTGCCGCAGGTCTTTACCGTCGCGCAGGAGCTCGGCGACGAGGTTCAGAACGTCTTGTGCTTTGCCTGCCGCGAGCGCCTCCGTCATGCGGTAGATCCAGCTGTGGCCAACGAGGCCGAGCATTTCCTGTACCTGCGCCTCTGTCACGCGGCCATCAGAAAGCGAGATACATTGGTCGAGGATGGAAAGCGCATCGCGGAGGCCGCCATCTGCTTGCAGTGCGATGAGTTCAAGTGCGCTGTCGTCAGCCTCCGTCTTCATCTCATCGCAGATATAGCGCAGGCGCCCCTGGATTTCGCTGACGGTGATGCGCCGGAAGTCAAAGCGCTGGCAGCGCGACTGGATGGTCGGCGGTACCTTGTGCGCCTCCGTCGTCGCGAGGATGAAGACGACATGCGCGGGCGGCTCTTCGAGTGTTTTTAGCAAGGCGTTGAATGCCTCGGCCGTCAGCATGTGGACTTCGTCGATGATGTAGACTTTGTAGCGCCCTTCGGCGGGCGCGAACTTCACCGTCTCGCGCAGGCCGCGGATCTCGTCGATGCCGCGGTTCGAGGCCGCATCGATTTCAAAGACGTCCATCGCCGAGCCATCCATGATGCGTTGGCAGCTCTCGCAGTGGCCGCAGGGATCCGGTGTCGGGCCTTCGGCGCAGTTCAGCGCCATCGCGAGGATCTTCGCCGTACTCGTTTTGCCTGTGCCGCGCGGCCCCGAAAAAAGATAGGCATGGCCGATACGGCCCGACGTGATGGCCTGCGACAGCGTGCGCGAGATATGTTCCTGACCGACGAGATCGGAGAACGTATGCGGACGCCATTTCCGATAGAGTGCGATATACGCCATGATGCGTTCCTTTCTTGAAATAGCTATTTGCCGTCAGGCAAAATAGCTTCCATAGATGAAAGAAGAGGCCGTTGCATGAAACATTGCAACGGCCTCCTCCGACACGTCCTTTGAAACGACGGGCCACAGCCCCCAGGCGCCCTCGCGGCACATGCCGTATCTCTCTTAACGCTGCTTCCTTCCGGACCTGACGTGGTTCGTGAGGCGCCATTGCGCGAGACCCGGACGCTGCGGTCCGACCTTTCAAAGGAACGTAGTCCATTTTACCATGTTTCTAGGGGAGCGTCAACGGCGACGCAGAAATCTTTGACAGCGACGGCGGCAGCGGATGGAAGGGCGGACAGGAGTTAGATGAGCTTTCCCTTGAAAGTGGTCATTCATTCACGAGTTTATTCGTCGCCATGAGAAATTCTGCGGGAATCGGGTCGTCGAGATGCCAGACGATGCTGATGGGACGACTGCCGCTGTGGCTAACGTGTTTGGCGGTGCCGAGGAAAAGATAGGGGGCCGTGCCTTGCTGATCCGTGTCGTATTCACGGACGAAGAGCAGGATACTGTGTCCATTTTTTTCGTGTTCGAAATAGCGACGGGCGGTTGGCGATGTGTCGGAGGTGGTGCTCTGTGATTCCCAATGGAATAGGTGTTCGTTCATGGAATAGTCGCGATACATCGTCGACGGCGAGTAATCTTTTTCACTTTTGATGAGCGTAATGAGGAAGAAATCGCACGCTTTTTCTTTGACGCAGTAAACGCCTTGACGGAGAGCATTCGGACGCAGCATGTCGAGTGCGGCGCAAATCTGGTTACGCGTGTAGTGGCAGTGCACATGGAGCGGCGTTACAAAGGGCAAACGGTTCGGGAGTGCCAGCGTGCGCAGATGGTTTTGCGCGTATGTGATGATTTCCTGGAGTTCGTGCATGAGTGTGGGATTGTGCATCGCGAGGTCCGCAAGGCGTTTTCGGATGATCGTGGCGGCCGTTTCCTTTTCGAGCTTTTCCTCGTACAGCGTGAAATACGTCATTTGGAGGAGCTGTTCTTCTGCGGGGGAGCAGGAGAACGTTTGGAGCGTTTGCCAATGCGGGAGTGCCTTTTGCAGAAATGCGAGCCATGTGGCGTCGTCGATGGCAGAGAAGCGAGCGAAAGCGGCCGTGAGTCGTTTCTCGTCCGGCTCATGAAATGCTGCATGACATCGGGCACTGACTGCGAGGCGATAGAGGCCGGCTTTCAACTTGTGGTTGTAGAGTGCTTCGATGGGAAGGTGTGCGTAGGTGAGGAAATTTTCGAGCGTGAGCGGCAGGTGGTTTTCTTCGTGGAAGGCTTCAAGTAGGCGAAGGAGGGCGCGCTTGCCGGAGAATTGCCCTTGGATGTTATCGAGGATATACTGCTTGGCGTATTCTTCGAGGTGGATGTAGCAGCCGTGCGGTGCGGCCGCAAAACCGTTCTGAATTTCTTCTGTGAGTGTGTGGCGTGTGTGCTTGAGCAGGGCCTCAAATTTTTCGGCGAAGCGATAATTTTTGTTCGCTTGCCCAACGAAATCAAGCACGGTCAGGCACTCTTTACCCTCTGAGAGGCGCAGGCCACGGCCGAGTTGTTGCAGGAAGATTGTGAGCGATTCCGTCGGACGCAAAAAGAGCACGGTATCGATGGCAGGGATGTCGACGCCTTCGTTATAGAGATCGACGACGAAGAGGAAGCGGAGCTTTCCCGTTGTGAGGTCGTCCTTCGCATGGCGGCGGTCGTCCTCATTTGTGTCTGCAGAAAGTGCGCGTGACGGAAGGCCGTGCGCATTGAAGCAGGCAGCCATAAAGGCCGCGTGTTTGCGTGAAACGCAAAAGGCGAGGCCGTGGACTTCGTTAAGATTTGTGACGTAACGTTCGAGGCTTTGGAGGATAACGGCGACGCGTTGTTTTGCGATGCGTTCACTGAGCACATAGACGTTTTCGAGGTCGCTTTTCTGATAGCCGCCGCGGGTCCAATGAAGGCTGGAAAGGTCAACGGGGTCGGTGACGCCGAAATAATGAAATGGTGCGAGCATGCCACGATCAATCGCCTCAGGCAGGCGCAGTTCGGACGTGATGCGTCCGCTGAAATACGTCGTGATGTCTTCCCCATCCATGCGCTCCGGCGTTGCCGTGAGGCCGAGGAGAATCTTCGGACGATAATAGGAAAAGAGCGCTTTGTACGAATGCGCCGCTGCATGATGCACTTCGTCGATAACGATGTAATCGTAGGCATCCGCCGTTGTGCGTGATGTCCAGTTTTTGGCAGCGAATGTCTGAATGGAGAGGAAGAGATGTTCCCATTGTGCTTCGCTTGTCGGGCGGTTGCTCCCGACGAAAAGACCACCAAAGTTTTCGTTGCGCAGAATGTTTCGAAAACATGCGCGGCTTTGGGCAAGGATTTCTTCGCGATGTGCGACGAAGAGCAAACGATGCGGACCGGGCGTTTCGCGGCAGAAACGGCGGTAATCGAATGCGGCGAGTACGGTTTTGCCCGTGCCTGTGGCTGCGACGATGAGGTTTTTGAAATTGTGATGCAAGCGGCGTTCGCGCAGAATGTCATCGAGCATCTGGCGTTGGTAGACGAATGGATGTAGTTCGAAGAAAAACGCAGGGGAAGATTCTTTCACTGCGTCTGGATGGCGCTCGTGTTCAATGGCCGCATGGAGATAGGCGCGCTTTTCTTCCGTGTACGGTTCAAATTCCTCCGTGTGCCAATACGTTTCGAACGTTGCTTGCACTTTTTCCATCGTGTGAGGGGAGTCGTAACGCGTGAGTTTGACGTTCCATTCAAGTCCTGTCGAGAGTGCGGCATGCGACATATTTGACGAGCCAATATAGGCGGTATCATAACCGGTCGCGCGGTAAAAGAGGTACGCCTTTGCATGAAGGCGCGTGCGTTTCGTGTCGTATGACATGCGAATTTCGGCGTGGGGGAGCTTCGCGATTTCCTCGATGGCCTTCGCATCCGTCGCGCCCATGTAGGAGGTTGCAATGAGGCGGAGCTTGCCGCCATGCGCGGCGAACGCCTTCAGATCATCGTAAATAAGGCGCAGGCCACTCCACTTGATGAACGACACAAGCATGTCAATGCGATTAGCTGAGCCAATTTCCATGCGAAGCTCATGCAACATGGATGGCTCTTGCTTCGCACCTGTGAACAGCGACGTTTCAATGAGCGATGACTGCGGACGGGGCAAATGCACCTGTTTTTCCGTGCTCGCAAGCGAATTTTCCGGGGCAACTTCAAGGAGCTGTTCACCTGGGCGTTCAATGCGCTCGCCGCAGACGTCTTCGTTTCCCGTTTCCGTCTGGACGAGTGCTATGATTTTATTCGTGAGTGCGATTTCCGCAGCGAGTTGCTGTTCTTTTTCGGACGAGGGATATTGTGCCGCGACATCGGAGAGACCACGCGCGAGAATGCGTTGTAAATAGGAAGTGAGGATGTTCGCCCCTTCTGCTGCGTCAATGCCTTTTGTTTGAATTTGCGCAGGGGAAAGAAGCGCGAGGGCCTCTTTGACATCGTGCGTGATGATTTTTTCATAGATGCCGGGGAAGAGGTTTTGTTTCGACATGAAGAGGCCTCCGTTTCATAGCTTTTCATACAAAGAAAGTCCATGATGTTCTTGTAGGCGCCAAATTCGCGCACGATCGATTCGGGCGCGGCGAGGTAGCGTTTGCGTTCCATCATGCAATCACTTTTGTGGAACTCATTTTGATTTCATTTTATACAAGATGAAACTGTGAAATCAAGAGGAAAAATAAAATTTGTTTAGAAATAACTGACCCCGAATAATTCAACGTGCAAAGAATTGGTGTCGTCCGTCTCTTGTCGTAACTAGCGCAACATTGTTTTTGCCGTTCGTGGAATGCGTGTTTGCTTGCTTTTTCCATATCTTCCCGATAAAATAGAGCCAGAAGGAGGCGCATCGCTATGGGGGAGCATCGTCACTACGATCCTACGAACGATCTTGTTTTCAAATTTGTTTTCGGTCGTGAGGAGCGGAAGAACATCACACTGAAGTTCATCAACGACATGACGGGACGCGAGGGAGATCGTGCATTTGTCGACCTGGACTTCAGGAACGGCGAATTCGCGCCAACGAAGGTGGATGAGAAGCTCGGCAGGCTAGACGTGTTTGGCATTTTGAATGACAAATCACGTGTCGACATCGAGATGCAGGTCATCAACCACATGAACATGGAGAAGCGTGCGCTCTTTTACTGGGCACAGATGTACCTGCATTTCGAGGCTCTGCAGACGGGGCAGGCGTATCGCCAGATCAAGCCGGCGATCTCCATCAACATTTTGCGTTTCCCATATCTGCCAACGGAAGAGCCGTTTTCCAAGTACGGCATCTACAATATCGAGAACGGACATCACCTGTCGAATGACCTTGAGATTGATTTTCTTGAGATTCCGAAGTACAAGGATAAGCCCGTAAAGGACATGACGCGCATCGAGCGATGGCTGGCATATTTCGCGAACCGCCTCGCCCCTGCAGAAAAGGAGGAACTCGCCATGCAAGCACCGGAAATCAAAGACGCGATGGAGGCTTCCGACCGTTTTCTCATGGATGATAAAGCGTATTGGGAGTACATCCAGCGGGAGTCGGCTATCTGGGATTATAACAGCGATGTTTTGGATGCGAAGGAACAAGCGAAAGAAGAAGGCAGGGCTTGGGGGCTGGAGGAAGGCCGAAAGCAAGGCATTGAGCAGGGGATTGAGCGAGGCATTGAGCAGGGCGAGGGGAAGATCGTCCTCAATTTGTTGAAAGCAGGGCAAAAGGTTTCTGTTGTCGAGCAGCTTTCTGGCTGGTCGCGCCAGAGAATCCTTTCGTATGCGGAGGAGCACGGAGTGAAGGCGGAAACATGACGCGGAAGTTTGCGCATATTGCGGCAGGATGCAAGACACCCGGCAGTGAAACGGCTGTCGGGTGTTTGTGTGTTCAGTACGTTTATCGGTGTTCCGCGATGCATTTCAAAAATGCCTCGCCATATTTTTCGAGTTTCCGCTGCCCGACGCCGCTGACGTCGAGGAATTCTTCTTCGTTTCGTGGCAGGATCTCGCACATGCTGCGCAGCGTCTTGTCGGAAAAGATCATGTACGGCGGGATGGATTCTTCTTGGGCAATGGATTTGCGGAGCGCGCGCAGGTACTGGAACATGCCCGTATCGGCTGGAGATTCTTTTTCTTTTTCTGGAAGGATGCGCTGGATGACGGTCATGCGACCGCGTAGGACGTCGTAGGCAGGCGGCTGGAGGTGGATCGTGGGATATTCGCCGTTGTCGAGTGCGAGATAGCCTGTCGCAATGAAGCGCTGGATCATGAGTTTGATGTCATCGATCGTTTTCTTCGGGTAGAGGCCGTAGGTGGAGAGCTCGTCGAGATGGAGGGATTTCACGCGCTGGTCGGCCGAACCTTTGAGGACTTGGGCGACGAGGTTGATGCCGTAGCGCTCGCGCATGCGGTAGACGCAGGAGAAAACTTTTTGCGCGTCAATCGTGACATCGACGTCAATGGCGCCGGATTTGCAGTTGCTGCAGTTGTCGCAAGAGGCGCTGCTGTCGGAGGCACCAAAATAGTGGAGGATGAAGCTCCGCAGGCATTCGGGCGTGTGGCAGTAGTCGATCATGCGTTGGAGCTTCTGCGTCTCGATGCGCCTCCGCTCCTCGTCCTCGGTCGAGACGTCGATGAGATAGCGTTGCGTGCGCGTGTCTTGTGGTGAGTAGAGCAGGATGCATTCGCCAGGCTCGCCGTCGCGCCCTGCGCGGCCGGCTTCTTGATAGTACGACTCGATATTTTTCGGCATGTTGTAGTGCAGCACGTAGCGCACGTTGCTCTTGTCGATGCCCATGCCGAACGCATTCGTCGCGACGATGACTTGCAAGTTGTCGTAGAGGAAATCGTCCTGTGCTTTCGCGCGCTCAGCGTCACTGAGTCCAGCATGATAGCTGCCAGCGGCGATGTGATTCTTTTGGAGGTATTCCGTGAGTTTGTCGACTTCTTTGCGCGTGGCGGCGTAAATAATGCCAGCTTCGTCGGCATGCGCTTTGACGTAGCGCGTGACGAATTTTTTCTTGTTCTCGCCGCGACGGACTTCGAAATAGAGGTTTGGTCGGTCAAAGCCCGTGATGTGGACGGCGGGATTCTGCAGTGCGAGTAGGCGCACGATGTCATCGCGCACTTCAGGCGTGGCCGTTGCCGTGAACGCCGAGACAATCGGGCGGCGCGGCAGACTCGCGATGAATGGCGCGATGTTCTGATAACTTGGACGGAAATCGTGGCCCCATTGAGACAGGCAGTGTGCTTCGTCAACGGCGACCATGGCGATGGGCACGCGGTTCGTGATGCCTTGGAATGCGCCCGTCTCCAGTCGCTCGGGCGCGACGTAGACGAGCTTGTATGCGCCGTCTGCGATCGCGTTCATGCGTGTGCTCCATTCGGCGGACGTGAGCGTGCTGTTGATGAATGTCGCAGGCACACCAGCGTCGCTGAGCGCATCGACTTGGTCTTTCATCAGCGAAATGAGCGGAGAAATGACGAGCGTGATGCCCGGCAGTAGCAGCGCGGGGATCTGAAAGCAAATGGATTTGCCCGCGCCCGTCGGCATGATGGCGACGGCGTCGCGGCCCGTGAGCAGCGACTGTACGACAGGCGCCTGTGCAGGGCGGAACGATTTGTAGCCGAAATACTGTTTGAGCAGCGCAAGTGCGCGTGAAAAAAGCTCGGATTCGCTGGTCGACATGAAAAAACTCCTTGAGTGGCGGAAAATATCAATTTTTGCTAAACTAATGGGTGTGTAAGCGGCAACTAACGACCGCTCAACGGCTCTATCTTATCATAAAACCAGTTTCTATCAAAATCTTGAAGCACCCTCGCAAAGGAGAACACCATATGAAACAAATTTTCGGCAAGCGCCTGACGCTCTTGGTCACGGCGATTTGTTTCGCTTTGACGGCCACGCCCGCAGAGGCGCGCGACCTTTCGCTCGCGGATGCCATCGCGGAGGCACTCGCGGTGAACACGAGCCTGCGCGTGACGGCACAGGGCGAGAAGACGGCAGAGGCGGATCTGCGCGCGGCAAAGGGCCAGAACAGCTGGAGCGCATCGACGTCCGCGAGCGGTTCCATGAGCAAGCAGAAAGACGAAGACCGCAGTACAAGCGGCAGTCTCGGCCTGACGTTCAACCTTCCGCTTTACACAGGCGGCAAGAATGAGGCGAACATCCGTTCGAGCGTGCTCGGCGTCGACATCGCCGGCCTCACGACAGAGCGGGCACGCGAAGAACTGAAATATGACGTCATCAAGGCGTATTTCGATGCGCTCGAGGCGCGCCATACGATCGATGTCGATCAGGACAGCGTCGATTACTACGCGGCGAACCTCGAAAATGTGACGCAGCTCTACGAGGCGGGTTCGAAAGCGCGCATCGACCAGCTGCGCGCCTCCGTCGAGCTCTCGGATGCGCGCCAGACGCTCATCAAGGCGCAGAATGCCTATGAAGTCGATCTTGCGACACTGCGGAACCTCCTGAACATCGACCGCACGGAGCCGCTGAACCTCACGGATGACTTCGTCTATGACACGTTCGATATTTCGCTTGACGACAGCATCGCCTACGCGCTGCGCAGCCGCAAAGACCTGCTCGCAGATGCGTACACACTGCAACAGAAAGAGGAGGCCGTGAAGATCGCCGAGGCGGGCAAGAAACCGTCCGTCAGCCTCTCGGCCGGGCCATCTGTCTCGCAGTCGTTCGAGCCCGAGAGCCGTAACAGCTATGATATGAAGGCTGGCGTCTCGGCGAGCTGGAACGTCTTTGACAGCGGCGTGACGAACGCGCAAATCGACGAGGCGAAGGCGAATCGCGACACGGCGCAGTTGAACCTCCAGAAAGCGCAGGAGGACGCCGACCTCGCCGTGCGCACGGCGTACTACAACATGCGCGAGGCCGAGCATCGTCTCGACTCGACGGAGGACGCCGTCGGACAGGCCGAACAGGACGCTTATATCGCACGGGAAAAATACCGCGTCGGCGAAGGCATCTTGCTCGACGTCATTGACGCGCGCAAAGCGCTGTCGACGGCCAAACTCAACCACATCAGCGCGCAGTATGACTACGTGCGCTACAAGGCGCAGGTCGTGAACGAAATGGGTATCGGCCTGACGGATGAAGAACGCGCAGCGGCGGCAAAGATCGCGGACAGCGCGACGCCGCTCGTCACGACAGAGCCCGCGAAAGAATCGAAAGAAACGAAGAAAGCGGAAAAAGCCGAAAAAACTGCCACCACAGACACGGAAACAGCGGCAATGGTCGCTGACGAACTGGCCGCAGGAGAGGAAGGGACGACGAAATGAAATTGAACTGGAAAGTCAAAGCCGGCATCGCCGCCATCATCCTGGCGGGGTGCGCGTTTGGCGGGTATCAATACTACACGGCGCAACAGGCTGCGAAGCAGGCCGCTGCCGTCGAGACGACGAAGGTCGTGCGCATGGACATCAAATCGACGGTCTCGGCAACGGGCACGATCAGCCCCGTGGACTCCGTCGAAGTCAGCTCGAAGATCACGGCACGCCTGAAGACGGTCAATGTCAAGGAAAATGACGAAGTGCAGGCCGGCCAGACCGTCGCGACGCTCGACACGAAGGACGAAGAGGCCAAGCGCGACCAAGCGCAGTACAAGGTCGAAAACACGCGGGCCGAGTACGAGCGCGTCAGCTACCTCTACAGCATCGGCGCCGACACGCAGAAGCAGCTCGAAGACGCGAAGATGAATTATGACACGGCCGTCTCCGCGCTCGCGCAGGCGCAGTCCGACGCGAACGAGGCGACAATCGTCGCCCCAATGAGCGGCACGGTCGTCGGCGAGCCGAAGACCGTCGGCACGATGGCTGTCGCGACGTCGGACAACCCGACCGTCATCATGCGCATCGCCGATCTTTCGAAAAAGCAGATCAAGGCGAAGATCGACGAGACCGACATCGGTAGCGTCAAAGTCGGGCAGGAAGCGACGTTCACCGTCGATGCCTTCAACGACCGTACGTTCACGGCGCGCGTCACGAAGATTTCGCAGACGGACACGGCGAATACGTGGGACACGACGAACAGCTCGTCGTCGTCCTCGTCGAGCTCCGCGAGCGTCATCTACTACTACGTCACGCTCGACGTCGATGACCCGGACGGCGTGCTGCTGCCCGCCATGACGGCGCGCATCGAGATCAACACGGCCGACAAGCCCGGTGCGCTCGTCGTGCCGATTTCGACGCTGAAGACCGACGCGAATGGCTCGTATGTCATCGTGAGGAACGCCGACGGCTCGCAGGAAAACCGCTACGTCCAGACGGGCATCTACAGCGATGAATATGTCGAAATCCTCTCCGGCCTCGACGAGGGCGAAGACGTCGTCTCGACGTACACGGCAAAGAAATCGTCGTCGTCCTCGTCGAGCGGCCACCAGGGCCCGCCCCCGATGTAAGAGGCAGAACTATGGCAGAAACAAAGCACAACACCATCGAGCTGCGCGGCATCAAGAAGATCTACAACATCGGCGGCGAGGAGCTCGCGGCGCTCGCGGGCATCGACCTCGACATCCACAAAGGCGAATTCGCGGCGCTCATGGGGCCGTCTGGCTCCGGCAAATCGACGCTCATGAACATCCTCGGTTGCCTTGACCGGCCGACATGCGGCTCTTATAGGCTCGACGGCGAAGAAGTCGCGGGGCTCAGCGATGACGCGCTCGCCGTCACGCGCAACAAGAAGATCGGCTTCGTGTTCCAGAACTTCAACTTGCTGTCGCGCATCACGGCGCTCGAGAACGTCGCGCTGCCGCTTGTCTACGCCGGCGTCGGCTACCACGAGCGCATGGAGCGCGCGCAGCATTTCCTCGAGGCCGTCGGTCTCGGCGACCGCGGCGACCACCAGCCGAACGAGCTCTCAGGCGGCCAGCGCCAGCGCGTCGCCATCGCCCGCGCGCTCGTCAACGACCCGCATATCATCATGGCCGACGAGCCGACGGGCAACCTCGACACGAAGTCGACAAAGGAGATCATGGAGATTTTCGAGCACATGCACGAGATGGGGCGCACGATTATCCTCGTCACGCATGAGCCCGAGATCGCTGCCTGCGCGAGCCGCCAGCTCCTCGTGCGCGACGGCCGCATCACGCGCGACGAAGGGAAGGGAGTGGTCATGGATGTTGTTTAGAGAGAGCTTCCAGATGGCGCTCACGTCCCTCTACGCGAACAAGATGCGCAGCCTGCTCACGATGCTCGGCATCATCATCGGCGTCGGCGCCGTCATCGCGCTCGTCTCCGTCGGCATGGGCGTCAAATCGAACGTCACGAGCTCCATCGCGAGCCTCGGCTCGAACATGCTCATCATCTCGCCGGGCGCGACGCAGAAAGGCGGCGTGCGCGGCGCGGCGGGCTCGCGAAAAACGCTGAAATACGACGACGCCAAGGCCATCAAGCAAAAAGTCAAGAACATCGACTACGTCTCGCCGACCGTCCAGACGTCGTATCAGGTCGTCTACGGCAACAGCAACTGGAACACGACCGTGCAGGGCGTGACGCCGGAATTCCTGTCCATCCGCTCGCTGACGATTTCCAATGGCTCGTTTATCACGGAAAACGACCTCACGAAGCGCCAGCGCGTCGCTGTCATCGGCACGACCGTCGCGGAAAATCTTTTTGAAGACAAGAATCCCGTCGGCCAGACAATCCGCATCCACAACCAGCCGTACAAAGTCGTGGGCCTCTTGGCGAGCAAAGGCCAGTCCTCCATGGGACAGGATCAGGACGATATGATCTACGTGCCGCTCACGACGGCCATGGAGCGCATGCTCGGTATCACATACGTCCAGTCCGTCAACGTCCAAGTCAGCGACGCGACGAAGATGGATCAGGTGCAGGACGAGATCGAGACGCTGCTGCGCCAGCGCCACCACCTGACGCAGGCGAACAAAGAGGATGACTTCACCGTGCGCAACCTCACGAGCCTCATGGAGACCGTCAGCCAGTCGACGTCGATGCTGACGCTGCTGCTCGGCGCCATCGCCGGCATCTCGCTGCTCGTCGGCGGCATCGGCATCATGAACATCATGATGGTCTCCGTCACGGAGCGCACGCGCGAGATCGGCATCCGCAAGGCGCTCGGCGCCACGTTCCTGAACATCATGACGCAGTTCCTCATCGAGTCCATGGTGCTCGGCATCATCGGCGGCATCATCGGCATCGTCGCCGGCTGCGCTGCCTCGAAAGTCATCGCGGGCGTCGGCAATTTCACGACCGTCATCACCCCGCTCCCGATCATCGTCTCGTTCGCCTTCTCCGTCGGCATCGGCCTGTTCTTTGGCATTTACCCGGCAAGGAAAGCTGCAAAACTGGATCCGATTGAGGCACTCAGGTATGAATAACAAGAAAGGCGTAACTTCCGCGGGTGCGAAAGCTACGCCTTTTCATATATTCAAACTGGTGCGATTGGTGAGAGTCGAACTCACGACCTGCCGCTTAGGAGGCGGACGCTCTATCCAACTGAGCTACAACCGCAACAATCATATTTTAGCAGAGACCCTTCGAACATGCAAGGGAAAGAGCGGACGGACGTCAATCGCTTTTTTCGTGGACGGCACCGACCTTTTGTGATAAACTGAAAGCCGAATGCATGATTTTTTCCCATTCAATGAAGAAGGGAAGTTCGGAAGGGAAGATTCTAGTTTGGATATCCAGCAAGTTTCGGCGTTTGTCATGAACAACCTGATGTATCTCACGGGCGGCCTCGGCCTGCTCGTGATCATCATGTATGCGATCATCATCAATCTCTGGATGAATGTGTCGTATCTTAAAAAGCGCTATCGCAAGATGATGACGGGTGTCGACGGGCAAAACCTCGAGCGCATGCTCATCGGCCACATCGAGGAGACCCAGAAAGTCGTCGCGGAAAACAAGCGCATCGACGAGGAAAATAAGGCGATCTCAGCACTGTTGCAGAAAGCGTTGACGCGCGTCGGCGTCGTGCGCTTCCGCGCATTCGAGGACATGGGCAGCGATCTCTCGTACGCTGTCGCACTGCTCGATGCTGAGAACAACGGCGTCATCCTCTCGAGCATCTTTGGCCGCGAGGACAGCCGCAGCTATGTGAAACCGATCGAAAGCGGCAAGTCGACGTATACGTTGACGGATGAAGAACAACAGGCGCTCCAGAAGGCCATGGGCGCTCATTAAGGAAGGCAGGTATTTTCGTGGCAGAGGAAGAAAAAACGCAGGCGGAGCCGTCTGCGGAGCATTATACAATCAAGATCGTGCCGGATCGAGGCGATACGGTGCACAGCATCACGCTCTCCGCGCGCATGGTGAAATATGGCGCGGCCGTGCTCGCAGCAGGCGCACTGCTGTTCGTCGGCGCATTTAGCTATGGCGTCTACAGCACGATGACGGCGAAGAGCGACGCATCGGAAATCGCGGAGTTGCGCGAAGTCAACAGCATCCAGCAGGAGCAGCTCCTGCAGCTCTCGAAGAAAGCGTACAGCCTCCAGCAGCAGATGGAAGAGCTCACGCAGATGGAGCAGGAACTCCGCCGCCAAACCGGCGCACCTGCCACCGATGACAACGCCGGCGACGCCGCCAAGACCGACACGAGCGCCGATGGCAGCAAGCAGGACGGTCAGGGCGGCCCGTATCCATCCTTGCTGCGCGGCACGACGGAGCGCGGCACCATCGGCATGGACGGCGTGCGCGCTATCCATCTCGGCAATGTGAATGTGCAGGGACTCCTGGGCAGCGTCGGCGGCCCCGCGATCCAGCCCGACGTGCAGAACGTCCGTGCGACGCTCGACGATCTCGAAAAGCGCGTGGCTGTCCGCCGTGCGAGCCTCGAAAAGCTGAAGCAGACCATGCGCGACAACCAGGCACTCCTCGCGCCCGCTGCGCTTTCCTCGGGCGGGCTGAATTTCGGCCCGTCGATCACGACGCCTTCCATGTGGCCGGCACGCGGCGAGGTCAGTTCGCCGTACGGTTTGCGCTGGGGCGGCTCGGATTTCCATCCCGGCATCGACATCGCGAACGACATGGGCACGCCCATCGTCGCGACGGCGGATGGCACCGTCTCTGTCGCCGGTTGGAACTCCGGCGGCTACGGCAACATGGTCGACATTGACCACGGCAACGGCATCATGACGCGCTATGGCCACGCCATGCAGGTCGTCGTCGTCCCCGGTCAGCATGTCCGCCGCGGCCAAGTCATCGCCTATATGGGCAGTACGGGGTTCTCGACGGGTCCACATGTGCATTATGAAGTGCGTGTGAACGGCAGCCCCGTGAACCCGGTTGGATATCTTTAAAGAACAAAAGGCGTGTATCGCGACGATGCGATACACGCCTTTTCAGGTTGCTTAGCGTAGGTTGTCTCAGTTTGTCTGTCCGTGTTTTTCGAGATGGCGGATTTCCCGGACGTGATTCTTTTCGTCGACCATGACGACGGTTGGCTGATAGGCCTGTGCTTCTTCCTGTGTGAAGAACGCGTAGCACATGATGATGACCGTGTCGCCAGGCTGGACGAGGCGGGCGGCTGCGCCGTTGAGGCAGATGACGCCAGAATTGCGCTCCCCGGGGATGACGTACGTCTCGAGACGGGCGCCGCTCTCGTTGTCGACGACCTGCACGCGCTCGTTTTCGAGGATGCCGGCCGCCTCCATGAGTGCACGGTCGATTGTGATGCTGCCCATGTACTGGAGGTTGGCCTCCGTGACTTTGGCGGCATGGATTTTGGATTTGAGGAGATTGAGGATCACAGTTACATTCCTTTCTTGAACAGCTCAGCCGACAATGATGTTGTCGATCAGACGCGTCTTGCCGATGTAGACGGCGATGGCGAGCAGGCTCGGTTCCGTGATGGTTTCAGTGGGCTGGAGCGCGGGATACGTGTAGAGATCGACATAGTCGATCTTCGCAAGCGGTTCCTGTTCGAGTTCTTTACGCGTGATGGCCTTGAGCTGGTCAGCTGCGCGTTCGCCTGCTTCATATGCTTCTTTTGCCTTGCGCAGGCTGCGCGACAGGACGGTCGCGGCCTGCTTTTCCGCGTCGCTCATATAGGTGTTGCGTGAGCTGCGCGCAAGGCCGCTTTTCTCGCGGCAGATCGGTACCATGCAGACCTCGACGGGGAGATTCAGGTCAGAGACGAAACGACGCACGACGGCGACCTGTTGCGCGTCTTTTTGGCCGAAGAATGCCTTGTCGGCGCGCGTGATGTTCATGAGTTTCGTCACGACGGTCGCGACGCCACGGAAATGGCTGGGACGGCGCGCACCGCAGAGCACGTCCGTGATGCCGTTTTCGACCGTGATGTACGTGCCGTAGCCATCTGGGTACATCTCCTCTGGGCTCGGGTGGAATACGGCATCGACGCCCTCGGCCTCGAGTTTTTTGCAGTCCGCCTCGAACTGGCGTGGATACTTGTCATAGTCTTCATTCGGGCCGAACTGGACAGGATTGACGAAGACAGATGCGATGACGATGTCACAGGATTTGCGTGCGGCGCGCATCAGCGTCATGTGGCCTTCGTGGAGTGCGCCCATCGTCGGGCAGAGGCCGATGGTCTTGCCCGCAGCTTTCTGCTCGTTCGCGTAGGCGACGGTTTCGGCAACAGTCGTGAAAATTTTCAAAAGAAAAACCTCCCTTTGCTGGAAAAATCTACGGCTTCGCAGCAAAAGAAGGCGGATATGCGCGATAAAAGACACGGGCGTTTCCCGGCTGTCCTGTTCGCTTGATACAGGCAGCACTTCGGCTCGCGTGGTTTTAGAATTTGGAAAAGTACAACCCGCGGAAGCGGTGTCATCTTTTGCTACGCCCCTCATGCTAGCACAATGTCTACGAAAAGGCAAGGTGTGGCAGGAATCCGTGGCGCTTTTTATCGACAAATATCTGCCCATCTGCTAAAATGGAATATCACGGAAAAAGAATCGATTGCAATAGAAAGGTTTCCTATTACTTATGACGGTTACGAACAACAAGAAAGCATATCTCCTCGTCTATGGCTGCCAGATGAACCAGAGCGACGCGGAGCGGATGGCGGGAGAGCTCGCGAGCATCGGCTATGCGCGCACGGACGAGATGGCGGCGGCCGATCTCATCCTCATCAATACGTGCTGCGTGCGCGAGAGCGCGGAAGATCGCGTGTATGGCAAGATCGGTGAGATTAAGCATTTGAAGGAAAAGAATCCGCGCATGATCTTCGGCATCACGGGCTGCATGGCGCAGAAAGAAGGCGACGCGCTGATCGCACGCGCGCCGCATATCGACTTCGTGCTCGGCACGAGCAAAGTGCACGAGCTCAAAAATATCGTACAGGAGATCGAGATGGAGCGCGGGCTCGGCGGTGCGGCAGCAATGCCGTCTGCGACGCTCGCCACGGCGACGCGGGACAAGCGCGGCCGCTTCGTCGATGTGAATCTCACGGAGACGGAGCTCCCCGATGGCGGCCCTGTCGCACGCGAAGGCAAGCTATCGGCGTGGATTCCCATCATGTACGGCTGCAATAATTTCTGCACGTACTGCATCGTGCCGTACGTGCGTGGCCGCGAGCGTAGCCGCCGTCCCGAGGACATCGTGAAGGAAGTCCGCGAGGCGGTCGCGCAGGGCTACAAGGAAGTCACGCTGCTCGGGCAGAATGTCAATTCGTATGGCAAAGACCACAAGCTTGCGGATTTCGCGGACCTTTTGAAGATGGTCGATGAAGTGCCGGGCATTGAGCGCGTGCGCTTCATGACGTCGCATCCGAAAGATCTGTCGGACAAGCTCATCGAGACGATCGCGCATGGCAAGCATATCTGCGAGCACATCCACCTGCCCGTGCAATATGGCAGCGACAAGATTCTCTCGGCCATGCACCGCATCTACACGGTGGACAGCTATCGTGCGCTCGTGCAGCGCATCCGCGCGGCCATCCCAGACGTCGCTTTGACGACGGACCTCATCGTCGGTTTCCCAGGCGAGACGGATGAGGACTTCGCGCAGATGCTCGCGTTCCTCAAGGAGATCCGCTATGATTCGGCCTATACGTTCATCTACTCGAAGCGCAGCGGCACGCCGGCGGCGAAGATGGCGGATCAGGTGCCGGACGACGTGAAGCATGCGCGCCTCGAACAGCTCATGGCCGTGCAGAATGAGATCAGCAGGGACATCAACGATCGCCTGCAAGATACGGTGCAGGAAGTCATGGTCGAAGGACCGAGCAAGAATGACGCAGCCATGTGGAGCGGCCGCACGCGCACGAACAAACTCGTGATCTTCCCGCATGGGACGGAGCAAGCGGGCGATTTCATAAACGTCAAGATCACGCATCCGCAGACGTGGGTGCTGAAGGGCGAGAGGGTGTAAGTGATGGAACTCACGCCAATGATGCAGCAGTATCAGGCGACGAAGGCGCAGCATCCAGGAGAGATCCTGTTCTTCCGCCTCGGTGACTTCTACGAGATGTTCTTTGACGATGCGCGGCTCGTGTCGGAGGAACTCGGTCTGACGCTGACAAGCCGTAGTGGCAACAAGGACAAAGCGCCGATGTGCGGCATCCCCTATCATGCGGCGGAGTCGTACATCAACCGCCTGATCGCAAAAGGCTACAAAGTCGCGATCGCCGAGCAGATCGGCGACCCGAAGGCAAAGGGCCTGACGAAGCGCGAAGTCATCAAGATCGTGACGCCGGGCACGGTGTTGTCGGAGTCGGCGCTCACGGATGCTTCCAATAATTATATCGCGCTCCTCTACGAGCCGCCGATGGAGGACGATACGGTCGTGCTCGCGGGCGCGGACATCTCGACGGGCGAGTGCTTCTATGGCATCTACACGGGCGCGAACCGCTTGCAGACGCTGTTTGACGAGCTCTATCGTTTGCAGATGGCGGAACTGCTGCTTGTCGGCGACTTGTCGTTTCGCGCGGAGCTCGATGATTTCGTGCACCTGCGGCTCAGTGCCTGCTCGTACACGCCCGTCGCGGATGTGCCGGATGCGCGCCATATCGACGACCGCATCATCGAACATTTTGATGCGGCGAACCGCCCCGACGAGCCTGAGGCGAAAGCGGCTGTTGCGACGCTCTTGGACTACCTGCATGAGACGGTCAAGACGGACCTCACGCAGCTGTCGCATTTGACGCGCCTCGATGCGAGCGAAAACCTCGCCGTCGATACGTACACGCTCAGAAACCTCGAAATCACGCGCAACCTGCGTGATGGCGGCAAGAAGGACACGCTCCTCGACGTGCTCGATTTCACGAAGACGGCCATGGGCAGCCGCCTGCTCAAAAAATGGCTGGAGTCGCCGCTGCTCTCGATCGTCGCGATCGACATGCGGCTCGATGCCGTGCAGGAACTCGTGGACGATTTTGCGTTGCGTGATGCACTGCGCTCTGCGTTTGCCGAAATTCGCGATTTCGAGCGCCTTTTGACGCGCATCGAAGTCGGCACGGCGAATGCGCGCGACCTCATCGCGCTGAAATTGTCGCTCATGATGCTGCCAAACATCACGGCGGCGCTCGCAGACGTGAAAGCGAAGATGCTGCAGCAGTCGGCTGGCGAGATCGCGACGTATGATGACGATGTCGATCTGCTGACGCGCGCCATCGTCGATGAACCGGGCCTGACGATTCGCGAGGGCGGCATCATCAAGGACGGCTATAGTTCCGAGCTCGACGAGTACCGACGCATCTCGCATGACAGCAAGTCGATGCTGCAGGAAATCGAGGAACGCGAAAAGGCAGAGACGGGCATCAAGTCGTTGAAGATCGGCTACAACAAGGTCTTTGGCTACTATATCGAAGTGCGCAACTCTGGCGCCGACCTCGTACCTGACCGCTACATCCGCAAGCAGACGCTCGCGAATGCCGAGCGCTACATCACGGAGGAGCTCAAAGAGTTCGAGACGAAGATCCTCGGCGCACAGGAAAAAATCGTTCAGATTGAGTACAATTTATTCTGCGACGTGCGCGACCACATCAAGGAGCAGCTCGCGAGCATCCAGCAGACGGCGCATGCCATCGCGCGCATCGACGTGCTCGCGTCGCTCGCCGAGGCGGCCGTCAACTATGGCTACGTGCGCCCGCGCCTCGTGCCAGGTGGCGAAATCGACATCAAAGATGGCCGCCATCCGCTCGTCGAGCGTATCCTGACGCGGGATCTCTTCGTGCCGAATGACGCGCACCTCGACCATAAATCGTGCGAGATCATGCTGATCACGGGGCCGAACATGGCGGGCAAGTCGACGTACATGCGTCAGGTCGCGCTGCTGACGCTGATGGCGCAGGCCGGCAGCTTCGTGCCAGCGCGCGAGGCGACGATCTCGCCTGTCGATCGCATCTTCACGCGCATCGGCGCGAGTGACGACCTCGTCAGCGGCCAGAGCACGTTCATGGTCGAAATGAATGAAGTCGCGCAGATTCTCAAATACGCGACGAAGGACAGCCTCGTCATCCTCGACGAGATCGGTCGCGGCACGAGCACGTTCGACGGCATGAGCATCGCGCGCGCCGTCGTCGAATACATCGAACGGAAGATTCACGCGAAAACGCTGTTCGCGACGCATTACCACGAACTCACGGAGATGGAGGACGAAAAGGTCAAGAACTACTGCGTCGCCGTCAAGGAGCGTGGCAAGGACGTCGCGTTCTTGCGGCGCATCGTGCCGGGCGCAGCTGACAAGTCGTATGGCATCCACGTCGCGCGGCTTGCAGGTCTGCCGAAGGCCGTGCTGAAGCGGGCGGACGAAATCCTTTCCGAGCTCGAAAACGAGCAGGCAAAGCTCGAAGCCGTGGAAAGCAGCGGAGCAGATGCGTCGGGGAAAACGCCGAACGCTGCGAAGGCCGCAACGGCTGCGAGTGCGCCAGAACCCATGCTGGGCTCGCTGTTCAGCTCGGGCCTCAGCGATGCGCTGCTCGGCCTCGACATCATGACGATGACGCCGATCGAGGCGATGAATGAGCTTTACAAGCTGCAAGAACAGGCCAAGAGGGAGGCGGGCATTTCATGAGCACAATCCACGTCCTCGATGACAGCACCATCAACAAGATTGCGGCTGGCGAAGTCGTCGAGCGACCGGCCTCCGTTGTCAAGGAGCTCGTCGAGAACTCCATCGATGCGGGCGCGAAGAAGATCGAAGTCGAGATCATGGCGGGCGGCACGAGCTTTCTGCGCGTGACGGACGACGGCAAGGGCATGACGGAGGAGGACGCGCGGCTCGCGATCCTGCGTCATGCGACGAGCAAGATTCGTGAGGCGAACGACCTCCAGACCATCGGCACGCTCGGTTTCCGCGGCGAGGCGTTGCCGACGATCGCTTCCGTTTCGCGCTTCCAGATGAAGACGCGGCCACAGGGGGCCGATCTCGGCACGGAAATCGTCATCACGGGCGGCAAGACGCCCGACATCCACGCGGCGGGCGCGAGCCTCGGCACGACGATCAAGGTCGAAGACCTGTTCTTCAACACGCCGGCGCGCAAGAAGTTCTTGAAGACGAACCACACGGAGGCCGCGCACATCAGCGACTTCATCACGAAGCTCGCGCTGTCGCATCCCGAGATTGCCTTCCGCTTCATCAACAACAACAAGATGGCGCTCGTGACGCCAGGGAGCGGCAAGCTCTTTGACGCCATCCGCGCCATTTATGGCAAAAATGTCGCAGACTCCCTGCTGACGCTCGCATTCGAGAACCCCGACGAGGGTCTGCGCATCACGGGCTATATCACGAAGCCGTCGATGCTCAAGAGCACGCGCGGCTGGCAGACGTTTATCGTCAATGGCCGCATCATCCAGAGCCGCGCCATCGCGAAAGCCATCGATAACGCCTACAAGTCCATGGTGCCGAAGAGCGGTTACCCAATGACCGTGCTCTGCCTCGATGTCCCGCCGCGCACGGTCGATGTCAACGTTCACCCGCAGAAGAGCGAGATGAAGTTCGAGGACGAAAGCCTGATCTTCAAGGCTGTCTACAAGGCGACACTCGATGCCGTGCGGCCGGCACAAGACCTCGGCCTCCAGCGCGTCGCTGCCGTCGTCGACCGGCCGTCTGTGCAGATGACGCAGGAGCCCATGCACTTCGTCCCTGCGACAGCACCCACGCCGCGCCCTGCGAGCGTCGCAAGCTATCAGCCGCGCACGCCATACGAGGCCGTGCATACTTCTGCGATCGCGGAGTTCCAGAAAGCCCAGGAAATCGTTCAGTCTTCTCGTGCTACCGTATACCCTGAAAAAAAAGAACCAAAGGAATGTGTTGCGGAACATCCGCTGGAAGAACAAGATGAGCAGATGTCCGAAGGCAGCATCATCCCGATCGGCCAAGTCGATCGCACGTATATCATCGCGCAGGACGCGAAGGGGCTCTACATCGTCGACCAGCATGCCGCGCACGAGCGCATTTTGTTCGACAAGTTCTCGGCCGAGGCTGATGGCATTCCATCGCAGCAGCTGCTCGTCCATCAGACGCTGTCGTTCGATGCGGGTGACGCCGCGTTGATCGAGCAGAACGCCGATCTCTTTGCGCATCTCGGTTTCCGCATGGAGGCCGCTGGACCGCGCGACTACCGTTTGACAGAAGTGCCAGCCGACATCCCTGTCGCCGAAGCCGAGGACATCATCCGCGAAATCCTCACGAACCTCCACGACCTGCACGCCGCGAGTGCGGCTGAGCTCCGCAAGCACGCGCTCGCGACGACGGCTTGCCGCGCGGCCATCAAGGCTGGCGAAGAGCTGAACTTCCAGCAGATGCAGATCATCCTCGACGAGCTTTCGCGCACGGCGTACCCCTTCACCTGCCCGCACGGCCGTCCGACCATCCTGAAATTCAGCACGGATGACCTCGCGAAGATGTTCAAGCGGACGGGGTTCGATCTGAAGAAGTGAGCAGGAAGGCGGAGACGCCAGCAGCCATCGGGACGGTCAGGATGACGCCGATGCCGCCGGAGAGGCCCTGCATCAGCACGATGTCGAGGCCGTTGGAATTCAGCAGCTGCAGGAGCGGCAAGTCATAGACATAGTCGATGACCCAGGCACCGAGTGAGCCGCCGAAGACAGCGAGGATCAGCGTCGCGGCCATCGTGCCCATGACGTCCTGGCCGACGCGCATGCCGCTCGCGAAGAGCTCGTGGCGCGGCTTCTCGGGATTCGTTTCATGGAGCTCCGTGACGGCGGACGAAACGTCCATGGCGATGTCGAGGACGGCGCCGAGGCTTGCGAACAGGATGCCGGCGAACAGCAGGCCGCCGACGTCGATTTTCGTGCTCTGTGCGATGAAGATCAGCGATTCGATGTTCGTGACATTGTATCCCATCAAGTGTGCGGCTGCGCCAAAGCCTTCAGCGGCGATGCCGGCCGCGAGGACGCCGCCAAGCGACGCAAGGCCGGCCGCGAGCGCTTTCCGCGTCGTGCCGCAGATGAGCCAGACCGTCAGTGACAGGACGAAGGCCGCCGTCGCGACGGCAGCGAAAACGGGTGCGATGCCGTGCATCAAGAGCGGGAAGAAAAAGAATAGGAAACAGCAGAACGCTGCGATCAGTGCGAGCGCGGACTTGACGCCTTTCGGCCCGCCGACGAGCGCCAGGAGCAGGAAGAACATGAGCAAGAAGCCGATGACGGCTTTCGTGCGGTCGTAGCTGTAGACGGTGCACGATGTGAGCTCGCCTGCGCGGCTCGTCATGACAATGACGTCCATGCCGGGCTCGCAGACCGTGCCAAACAGCAGGCCATTCGGGCAGTTCGCCTCGATGGCAGAGCCGTCCTCGAGCGTGAGGCGGACGATCTGGTCGCCGATGCGGCTGCCGTTTTCCTGCACGTTGTCGCGCAGGATCTCCGTGACGGTCGCGCGCTCGAATGAGCGGCCGGCTGTGTTGACGAGCTGTGGTTTGTCGACCTGGTTGAGCTGCATGAGGAATGCGGCAGCGGCGATGAGCACGGCGACGACGAGGAATCGCTGGAAAAGCGGTTTCATAAATGAAGCTCCTTTGATGGCTGATATTCAGAAAACTGCCTCCCCGGTGGAAGGGGAGGCAGTCTCTGCAAGATGGATGTGGATGCGTATGATATGGAGAGCAGCGGCGTTCAGTCCTTGACGATGCTGTACGTCTCATCGATCGGCGTGCCCGTCTCGGCATCATACGTGTCGATGGAGAACGTCGTGTTCGTGATGTGGACAACGGAGTACGTCGGGCGCCAGCTCTGGTTGCGAGCGGCGATGTAGTCCTGCTGCTGCGGGATGAGCTCATAGAACTTCGAGCCCGTCGCTGAGTTCGACGACATGTAGAACACGCCTTTCGGATTGTGCAGCGTGCCCTGCTTCATATCCGCAATCGTGTAGCAGAGGTTCTGGCTCTCAAAGACGGATTTTTTGTCAGCGTCTTTCATCGCTGCGTCGATGAGGTTGTGGTGCTGGCCCTGCTGACCGGCGACTTTGTACTCGGCGAAGTCGGCATGCTGTTTGCCATCGCTCGAGATCTGGTACGTGCGCGCGTATGTATGGTCATGGCCCTGCAGGACGACGTCGATCTTGTTCGCGTCGTAGATTGGCGTCAGCTGCGTGCGCAGCAGGATGCCGTCAGAGTCGGAGTGATCCTTGCCGCTGCCGTAGATGTCCTGATGCATGACGACGATGCGCCACTTCGTATCTGGATGCGCCTTGATGGCCTTCTTGATGAGCGCTTCATGGTCGGCCGCATTGTAGTTATTCGCGTTGATCATGATGAAGAGCGCGTTGCCATACGTGTAGAAATAGCCATGGCCGGCCGTCGTCGGATTCGCCTCTTCCGTGAACGGGTTCGGCACGTTGAAATGGTTTTGGTAGCCGACCGTCATACTGTCATGGTTGCCGATGCTCGTGGCCTCAGGCAGGCTGCGGAGCGCCTTGGCGGAGAGATAGCCGGCGTACTGCATTTCCTGCAGCTTGACTTTAGCCGCAGACTGGTCTTCGGCCGGCTCGTTGATCTGGTCGCCAGGAGAGACGAGGAAATCGATTTCCGGATGCTGCGAGAGTGCGCTGTTCAGCGTCTTGTTCCAGTTGTAGGCATCGTTGCGCGCGGCGAGCTCGCCGTCCTGCTTGTTGCCCTCAGAAGACGTCTGGCCTTTCGACGCGCCGATCTGCGGGTCGCCGACATACATGAACGAGAAGTCGTCCGGATTACCCGTCTTAAAAGACTGGACATCCTTCCAAGCGCCGTTGATCTTCACCTGATAGTAGTACGTCGTGTCCGGTTTCAGGCTGCGGACCGTGACCTTGTTCGTGTAGTACTGGACGCCATCAACGGTCGTGCCCTCGTTCGAGGTGCCGCGCCAGTCAGACGCTTCCTGCATATCCGCATGCGTCGAGATGCGAACTTCCGCGTTCTTCGCCTGCTCCTTGGAGTACCAGGCGAAATTCATCTGCGATGCGTCTTTGCCGGGTGCCATCGAGACCTGTTCGAAATCCATTTTGATGGACTCCCAGCTCGTCTTCCACTGTTCCCAGTTCTGGTCGCCGACCTGCGTTGCGACGACGTCTTTCGGCGTCAGCGATGCGTCGTTCCAATGCTCTGTCGCGGCGTATGCCGTCGTCGCGACGCAGAGCGCCATGAGGACGTACGCGGTCAGGCGCTTCTTGCTCTTGCAGAATCTCATGATTTTGAAGACCTCCTACCAGTGTGCTTTTCGATGAAACTCATCGCCTTAACATTATCATCGATGAGCGGCCGGTCCGTTACGTCCTTGTAAAATCTGTGTTATCATTCCAAGGAAGCTGAAAACCATCAAGAAAGCAGGATCTAGATTGCAAATCAAAGCCATCGTCACCACCAGCCGTGATCCAAACTCGACGAATACCCATCTTGCCGAACAGACGGCGCAGCGTCTCGGCATTCCCTATGTCCCACGCGCGACGCTTTCTCTCAGCGAGCTGCGCGAGCGCCATCAATCACCGTGTATTCTCGTCGCGAAAGCGGGTGCGCTTATGCTCGAGACGCCAGACGGTGAGTTGTTCTTTCACCCGAACATGAGCCACTTGCGCGTAAAAAATCTCCGTAAAGGTCAGCATGACAACATGGCGAAGGCCATGGGACTCGCGGCAGGCATGAGCGTGCTCGACTGTACGCTCGGTTTCGGCGCCGATGCCATCGTCGCGAGCTTCGTGACAGGCGAGCATGGCCGCGTCGTTGGCCTCGAAAAGAGCCCGCTGATCGCCGCCGTCACATCGCACGGCCTTGCGACATTTGACCGCGAAGGCGAGGCGATGACGGCCGCCATGCGCCGTATCGAAGTCGTGAACACGGACGCGCTCGCCTACCTGCGCACGCAGCCGGACGATGCGTTCGACATCGTCTACTTTGATCCGATGTTCCGCCATCCGCTCATGCAGAGCGAAAACATGAATCCACTGCGCTACGCCGCCGACCATGATCCCGTGAGCGAGGAAATGGTGGCCGAGGCCCGTCGCGTCGCCCGCCGCCGCGTCGTGCTCAAAGAGACGAGCAAGAGCACGGAGTTCGCCCGCCTCGGCTTCCCCGAAATTGCCGGCGGCCGCTACAGCCCGATCCACTACGGCGTCTGGCGGAAGTAAAAAGCATACAAAACGCGCACAAAAAACCCAGACATTGAGCAGATGCCTGGGTTTCTTGCTGTGTATTTTAGTAGGAGAGCTTCAAGCTATGAACCGTCGTTCGACTACCGCCGTTTCATAACTCCAACGAAAGCCTGTACATAATATAGCATATTTGAGAATGAATATCAATAGCTATTTCGAGATTTTTCGCAAAAAATTTTGCAGCTAAAACAGGTATATCCACAAAGGTCTCATCCATATTAAATTTATTGGACTTTAGTCTTGACAAATATGCGATAATGGTATAAGCTACGTTCCATGACATGGAGTTCATTGAAATTCGTTGAAATCTAGATGGGTTATTTCGTCATGAAATTATCAGAAAGGAGACATTTCTTCGTGTCAAGTTTGAAAAACATTCGTATCTCTGTGAAAATCCTAGTGATTGTATTGGTAGCACTTATCGGTATGTCGGTGCTGGGCTTCACCGGCTATCGTTCCATGATGAAGGCTGATGCCGATCTCGACAACATGTACAACCGCAAGCTCACAGCCGTCCGGTTGCTGGGGGACGAGGTGAACTACATGCGCATGATCCAGGTGCGCATCGTCAAGCACATCCTCGACCCGAACGACCAGCAGATCAAGCAGTCGATCCATGATGCGATGGATCATTATGAAAAGACGTGGCCAGAGTACAAACGCCTCGGCTCGATGCTGCCGGATGTGGCCGCCATGATGCCGGAGACGGAGCAGGATTGGACGACGTACAAACAGGGCATTCTCGAAGCCGAAAAGATGGCGGACTCCGGTCAGCGCGATGTTGCTTGGGAGTACTACAAAGGGGTCGAGGCTGGTCCAACGCAAGTCTTGCTCAAACAGCTGCTGGCCTTGCAGAAGATCGCTAATGACAACGCGGCAGCGCTGAATCAGGACATCAAGACGCAGAACAGCGAACGCATGACGATGATGTCGATCGTCACGGTTATCGCGTTTGTCCTGCTGCTCGGACTGAGTTACATCATCATCCACGAGATCACGCAGAGCCTGCAGGCGATGCAGCAGGTCTGCAAAGACATGGCGGAAGGCGATTTCCGCCATGTCTTTGCAGACGCAATCGGATCGCGGCGACGAGCTGGGCGCGATGGAGGATGAGCTCTTCACCATGCGTAGCCGTTTGAATCAGCTGATGCGCAAGGTGCATAGCTCTTCCGAGCAGCTGGCAGCGGCCTCAGAAGAATTGACCGCAAGTTCCATGCAGGCCGCCCAGGCCTCGACGCAGGTCGCGGAGTCTGCCGGTGAGGTTGCCAATTCCGCGGAAAAGCAGCAGACGGCCGTGGTCAGCAGCCATCGTTCCGTCAAGCAGGTCGACACGGCGGTCGTCGAGGTGCAGGAAGTCGTGGCGAAGGCCGTGGAAAATTCGTCGGTCGTGGCTCGGCAGGCGAAGGCCGGGAATGACTCGATCAATGATTCTGTGGCGAAAATCGAAAGCGTTGCGCAGACGGTCAGCGATTCTGCAGAAGTCGTAGATCGCTTGGGCAAGAGCTCGCAGGAGATCGGTGAGATCGTCGATACGATTGCTTCGATTGCTGAGCAGACGAACCTCTTAGCTCTCAATGCTTCCATCGAGGCCGCACGCGCAGGTGAGCACGGTCGCGGCTTCACGGTGGTCGCCGAAGAGGTAGGGAAGCTCGCCAATGAGTCGCAGCGTTCCGCAGAAAAGATTGCCCGCTTGATCAAAAATATCCAGACCGATACAGAGCAGGCCGTCGCTTCCATGCAGGAAGGCCGCGTTGCCGTCAAAGATGGCGCGGCGTCCGTCGAAAGCCTGCGCAGCATGTTCCAGAATATCAACGAGCATGTGGGGAGCGTTTCGGATCAGATCGAGCAGATTTCCACTGCCGTCGAAAAAGTAGCACACAGCGCGGAAGTCATCACGCATGGCGTTGCCAATATCGGCACGCACAGCGACAACGTGTCTTCCCACATCCAGTCGGTTTCGGCCGCGACGGAGGAGCAATCCGCTTCGGCAGAGGAAATTGCTTCGGCCAGCGAGTCCCTGGCGAAACTGGCACAGGATCAGCAGCAGGCTCTGGCACATTTCCAGTTCTGATCCTCTTGGCAAGAAAATAGAAAATCCCCCGGCAGCGCGTGGTTGCCGGGGGATTTTGTTGATCTTGTCCATCAGGACTGTTCATAGTCCGTTGCAGGCTCGTACGATGCTTTTGCTTCCTCCTCTTTCTTGTAGAGGTCTTTCGCGACGTTCTCCGCGCCTTCGATGAGTGCGCGCATGTTGACGCGGACGAATTCGGAGAATAGGTGTTCGAGGTCGCCGCGTGTGGCATCTGCGAGTTCGCCGCTATAGGCCCCTGTCTGCTCAAGCAGCTTGAGGAACTCCGCAGCGGAGTAGCGGGCGAGGAACGAATACCATTTGCCAAAGTCTTCGTCTGGTTTCTCTGCAGGCTTGCAGGCCTCTTGGAGTTTGTGGAAGTACTCGACAGCGAGGCTCGGCAGTTCGCGACGGAGCGTTTCGAGGTCGCCGGCACTGCGCGTCTTGCAGAAGAAGTCGACGGATTGCGTTACGTATTTTTCGATGGTTACTTCCTGGCTCTGCTCTTCAGTGGGGGTCTTCATTTCGTCTGCCATGATGGATGCCTCCAGTAGTTCAATTCAAACGTTCAGGCGCGGATATTTTGGAAGAAATGACTGTCGGCGCAGTCGGAGACGCGAAGGTCATAGCCGAGCGCGGCCATTTCCTGTAGCTTGATGAGCATGAGGTTGATGTTGACGTTCTGCTCCTTGGCGAGTGTCGGGATGTCGCAGCCTTCGCGCAGGCGGTCATAGACTTCGTCACTATCGAGCAGCAGGTGCGCGGCAAAGGCATTCGCTTCGTATTCCGTGCGGTTATTCATCTGGAACAGGTTGAACTCTTGCAGCGTCTGGCTCGCGAGGTCGCGGTGGAGCTGGTCGTGGCCGATCTCGTGCGCGAGCACCATGGGCATCCAGATATCGTCGAGGCGGTTGTTGAGAAAGATGAAGCGATTGCCCCAGTTCGCATAGTACATGCCGAGCAAGTCTTTGTAGTCGTCCTCGAATAGGACATGGATGCCGAGGGCGCCCGCGATCTCGAGCGGATCGCGGCGGTCGGAGAGCTGGAGGGCGTTTTGCGCGCGTTCATAGCAGTTATGTGCTCTCATCGAGTTCCCTCCTCATCTCATCTTCTATGGCATCAGTTTATCATGGACTCTATCAGATGACAAGGAAATGTTTTTCTTGTCACGCCTTGATTTTTGCCGTAAAATAAATATGATACCAGTAGTTTACAACTTCAAGCGGCTTCCCCTGAATGAGAAGCCAGCCATTTCAAGACATCTTGAATACGGTAGCTATTTTCAGCAGTTTGCGCCAGCAAGTCCATCTTTGCGAAAAATACATCCTTGCGAATCTGCTTTCCAATAGCAGAGCGCACCTCTTGCGCACTCTGTCCCCTCAAATGCTTGAGGCCCGGCATGACGTACGGCAAAATCCGCATGGCCGCATGGGCGATGTTGACAAGATTCACCAGATGCTCAATGCCATCCCTGCTGCGGAGACGGTACTCCTTGAGCGACCAGAACATCTTCTGTTCGTAGTAGTTGATCTCGATGTGCCAACGGAATCCGTAAAGGCGCAAAGGATAGAACACCATGTCTTCCGGACCTGCCTGGCGGAGAGCTCTGCTTTCCTGCCACGCACAGCTCATGCGCAAGTCACTGGGGCGAACGGTGCTAAGGAAAAGGCGACGCGTCCCCTTCTTCGACTGCGTGACATAGGCATGGACGAGGCGTTCCCCGAAGAGGTTCGTCAGGACGCGGCGGCAGCCGACAAGGTAGTCGCCCATGCGGTAACGGCAGTCGAAATCCTCCATGGAAATTTTCGCGCCATGCTTCCGCGGCCTCCCGCGCTTTCCCGTCGGGGCGGGGCGACGTTCGTACATCGCCGTATCGGCACGGACGTTGGTGACGATAGAAAGATTCTGATAGCAGCTCACCCGCTCCAAAAGAGGTTTCTTTGCGTACCAGCTGTCGAATGAGAGGATGACTTGGCGGCCGTCCAGTTCCGGCATGACAACATCCACGAGATCAGCTGCAAGTTCCAGCTTGTTCTTGTCGCCATCCCTTCTCCACATCTTGTACCCGACGGGCACCGAGACATAATGGATGCGCGAGATGCCGTGAGTGACGAGGACGGCAGGAACGCAGATGGTGAGGCTCACGAAGCAATGGCCGTTCACGTACGGATGCCCGGTGTGATCCGAATGGTCGAAGAGGATCGCCGCATCTTCAAACCTCTTCCCGAATTTGGCGACCGTTGTGTCATCCACGCTCAGGAAGACAGGTTCGTCTTTGAGTTCCTTCGGAGTGACAGCGAGCGCCGTCTCGACGTTCGTCCTCACAATCTGCTGGAAGTCGATGCCGGGGTGCTTGCATGCACGATAGTAGCAATTCTGCGAAGCAGGAGTAGCATCTTTCAAGAAATGACGGAACAGGAAGCGGATGGAAGGGCAGCAGCCGAGCGCCAGCATGGCAATCAAGAGCCACAGGAGAAGTCGGCGTGTCCTTTCCGTCAGCTGCGGAAAATATTTGGAGAAGTAGCTCGCAAGTCTACCAACCGTCGTCTTTTCGTTGTATAATAAGTCCATCGCATGACGCCTCGTTTCGAGTTATTTGTTGTTGCAGACTTATTGTACTTCGAAAGGCGCGTCATGCGTCATTTTATTTTTCAGGGCTCAAAAGTTGTAAACTGCTGTATGATACATAAATATGAACGAAAGCGAAGGGAACATCTATGAAACATGTGGTGGTCGATCTCGAGATGAATCCGGTGGATCGCGAATATCGGGAGGTTCGCAAGCGGCTGCGCGACGAGGTCATCGAGATCGGAGCAGTGAAGCTCGGCGAGGACTACGCGCAGGAGAGTACGTTCCGCTGCTATGTGAAGCCGGAGTATGGGCCGATCAAGAAGCACATCACGCGCCTGACGAGCATCACGCAGGCGATGGTCGACAAAGGCGATGTCTTTGAACCGAGCTTTCGCGCGTTCGTGGATTGGATCGGCAAGGACGAGACAACGATCTATTCGTGGAGCATGTCGGACATCAAGCAGCTGCGGTCGGAGTGCCGCATGAAGCTCAAGGACTTTGACGTGCAGTGGCTCGACGACCGTTGGGTCGATCTCCAGCAGGAGTTTGATGACCGCCTCGGCCTGCACAACAGCCTCGCGCTCAAGCATGCACTCGGCGCGATGAACCGCGACTTCGAGGGTACGCAGCACACAGCGCTCGACGATGCAATCAACACGAGCGCCATCCTCGCGCTCATGCAGGACGACGCGAAGTTCCGCAAGACGATGCAGCCTGTGCTCGACATCCTGCAGCCGCAGGACGACCTCACGAGCTCGATTGGCGACTTGTGCCCGGAATTGTTGAAGCTGTCGAAAGAACTCTGAAATGACTTGAAAAATGTGGTGTAACTCTGTATAATAGACGAAAGAAGCGACTGATGTTTAGCGGCGTCAGCCCTTCAAGGATCTGAAATTGAAAGGGACTGGACGACCACAAGCCACCTCCTCTTCGGTCTAGGATTCACTCATCGCGTCAACGAATGAGTTGGAAAATCATCAAAAGTACTTGCAAGAAAGCCAGTACGAGTGCCAACTTCTCATAAGTCGTCATGATGATCACCTCCCTCGCCTCGAGGGACTGGCACATCAGTCGCTGTGGAAAGTATAGCACATGTACTGGCTTTCTGCTATATATTTTGTTTTTTGCAGGAGACGATACGATGGAGAAACCACAACGCATGGGCTTCCTCGGCCCGGCGGGGACGCACAGCGAGGCGGCGGCGCTGTGGCTGCGCGGGTATCTGCGCGCCACGGGTGGCGACGCGCCCGTGCGCAAGCTCGTGCCGTATCCCGATATCGACGACGTGCTGACGGCCGTCGCGGCAGGCGACGTCGATTCGGGCTTCGTGCCCGTCGAGAATTCTCTTGAGGGCGCGATCCATGTGACGCTCGACATGCTCGCGCGCTCGGATGATTTCCGCGTCGTGCGTGAAGTCATCTGGCCGGTGCACAATGAGCTCATGGCGCACTGCCGGGTCGAGGACGTGCGAAAGATCTATTCGCATGCGCAGCCGATCAGCCAGTGTCGTGCGTATCTCGCGGCGCACTTCCCGCAAGCGGAGCTCGTGAAAGTGGCGTCGACGGCGCGGGCGGCAAAGATCGCAGCAGCGGCAAAAGCAGAAGACGGCATCGCGGCCATCTGCACGGCGCGGGCAGGCGAGCTCTATGGATTGACGCCGCTTGCGCACGAGATCCAGGACAACATGGCGAATGCGACGCGGTTCTTTGAGGTCGCGCGGCGGTCAGCGAGTGCGAAGCCTGTGCATGCGGACAAGGTGCTCGTGATCTGTCAGATCGATGGCTCGCGCGCGGGCTCGCTCGTTGACGTGCTCTTAGAGTTCTCGCGGCGCAGCGTCAACATGACGCGCATCGAGTCACGGCCGGCGCGCACGCAGCTCGGCGATTACATCTTCTTCTTCGATCTCGATACGGACGAAGGGGAGACGGTGCTCGCGGAAGCAATCGCGGCTGTGCGGGCGAAGTGCACGTGGCTGAAGAATCTCGGCGGCTTCCCCGTATTGACGGCAACCATGCTTCAGTGATAATATTTTTCATAAAGAATCCACGCAAAGGAAAGAGGTCATACTATGGTCATCATCATGGATCCGGACGCAACAGCGGAAAACATCAAATCGGTCATCTCCGTCATCAATGGCGCGGGCCTCGAGGCGAAGGTCATGGATGGCGCGGCGCAGAGGATTGTCGGCGTCATCGGCGACAAGCGCAAGCTTGGCGATGTGAACTTCGAGTCGATGAAGGGCGTCGAGACGACGGTCGCGATCTCGAAGAGCTACAAGCTCGCGAGTCGCGAATTTCATCCGCAGTCGAGCGTTATCGATGTCGCTGGCGTCAAGATCGGCGATGGCACGCCCGTTGTCATGAGTGGCCCGTGTGCGGTCGAGTCGCGCGAGCAGCTGTTCGAAGCGGCTGACATCGTGAAGAAGACCGGTGCCCAGTTCCTGCGCGGCGGTGCGTACAAACCGCGCACGAGCCCGTATTCGTTCCAGGGTCTTGAAGAGCAAGGCCTCAAATATCTTGCTGAGGCACGTGAGCGCACGGGTCTGCGCGTCGTCACGGAGGTCACGACGGTCGAGGCCGTTGACCGCGTTGCGGCGTATGCCGATATGTTGCAGGTCGGCGCGCGCAACATGCAGAACTTCGGCCTCCTCAAGGCTGTCGGCAAGGCTGGCAAGCCGGTGCTCCTCAAGCGTGGCCTCGCAGCGACGCTCAACGAGTGGCTGAACGCGGCCGAGTACATCATGAATGAAGGCAATCCGAATGTCGTGTTCTGCGAGCGCGGCATCCGTACGTATGAGACGTACACGCGCAACACGCTCGACCTCTCGGCTGTTGCGGCCATCAAGCATCTCTCGCATCTGCCGATCATTGTCGATCCGTCACATGGCACGGGCAAATGGCGCATGGTGCAGCCGATGGCATTTGCGGCTATTGCAGCGGGCGCAGACGGCTTGATGATCGAGATGCATCCGAATCCAGAGAAGGCACTCTCCGACGGTCCACAGTCGCTGACGCCGGAGCATTTCCAGCGCGTCATGACGGGCGTGATGAAGCTTTCGCAATTTATGAAGGACGAAAGCATCACGCCGATGGAGCTCTGATCTAGAAAAAGAAAAATCCGCTTGATTTTTTGAAAAAAACTCAAGCAGGAAAAGGAAAAATCTGCTAAGATAAGGCTATAGAACTATCGTGTCATCTGGGGAAAAGGAGCGTCCCATGAAGATGAAGCAGATTTCTCGCAAAATAGCGGCGCTCGTCCTCGCGAGCGCCGTTTTTCTCTGCGCAGGAACGGGCTCTGCAGAGGAACGGCAGCCCCTGCGCATCGGCATCAACACGCTGCCATCACTCGCGAATCCCATCGATTTCAGCCGCGACCAGAACCAGGACTATATGCGCATGCTTGCAGACTATGCGGGCATGAAGGCGGTCTTCCTCTCGGCTTCGTGGACGGACAACCTCGCAAAGCTCGCCGCAGGCGAGATCGACGCCATCGCGAACATCACGGATCTGCCGGAGCGCCATGCGTATTTTGACTATGGCCGCATCCCGATGAATCTCTCGACGTCGATGCTCTACCTGCGCGGCGGCACGGCGGTATTTGATGAGCCCGACCGTTCGCGGCCGTTGCGCATCGGCATCATCCGCAACCAGTACACGAGCCCGCGCCTCGGCAAAGTGCTGGCATTCGAGGGCTTTTCCTATACGACGCAGGAATACGAGGATCGCAAGCATATCGTCGCGGCCTATGACGCGGGCGAGATCGACGGCTGCTCGCTCGACACGCAGCTACCGGAGGATCTCCTGCCGGCGGCGGCGATCGAGACCGACCCCGTCTATTTCGTCGTGCGCAAAGGCAACACGGAACTGCTCGACCGGCTGAACACGGCCGCCGCGCGCCTCGCGACGACGCGGCCGATGATGTTTGCCGACCTCTATGAACTCTACCATCTGGATGGCGCTGGGGCGTCGCTCTTGCTCGACCGCCACGAGCGGGAATATCTCGCGGCGCATCCGACGCTCCGCGCAGCTGTCGTCGTCAGCGAGCGGCCATATGCCTATGTCGATGAAAATGGTCAGTTTGCAGGCGGCCTGCGTGCCGTCACGGATCGCATCAGTGCCGATCTCGGTATCGATGTCGAGATTGTGCCCGTTTCGTCTAGTGAAGAAGCCTATACGCATCTGGCAGACGGTTCGGCGGACGTACTCTTGAATTCGCGCTGGAGCCCCGGCTGGGCGGGCGAACACGGCTACATGCAGACGGCACCGTATACGACATCGTATTTCACGGAAGTCACGCGGCGCGATGGTCGTCCCGCGCGCCCGCGTATCGCCTATCGGAGCCAGCGCCTTGCCGATGTGCTCATCGCGCCGCGCTATGGCACAGACAAGCTCACGCGCTATGCATCGTCAGAGGAATGTCTGCGTGCTGTGGCAGAAAACAAGGCCGATGTCGCGTTCCTGCGCCAAGAAGTCGCGCAGTATCAGACGATTGCGGGTGAATTCCCCAGTCTTGTCGCGAGTGGCACCGTCGCGTTTTCGGGCCGGTCGGCCATCGTCATTCCTGAGACGACAGACACGGCACTTCTTTCCATCCTCGACAAGGAAATCGCCCACATGGGGCAGGATGTCGCGGCAGCGGCCATCGCCGAGGAGCGGCAGAAACTGTTTGACAGCCGCTCGCTCTCGTCGTATTTCTTCAACTATCCGCAGTATTTCATGCTCGCGGCGTTGCTCGTCTTCTTCCTCGCGGCGGCGGCATTTTATCGCTACCGCCGCATGAAGAAGCGTAACGCTGCCCACCTACAGTCGATCATCGACAGCGATCCTGATACCGGCCTCCACAACTTGAACTGGATCGAGCGCGAGGGCGCGAAATCCGTGGCCGCCATGCCGCAGGGCGCACCGATTGCCGCTGTCGTTATCCGCGCCATGCGCCCTGATGTCATCGCGGGCACGTACGGCCGCGAAGCGCTTGCTGAGCTCTGCAAGCGCCTCGGCCGCGAGTTCGAGGGCAGCTCGTGGACGCATCTCATCGCGACGCGCGGCGGCGCGGCGGAAGTCTTCTTGATCGCCTGCGCCGAAGAGAAATCGCTCGTGCCGGCGCTGACGCTGATCCTGCGGCAGAATGAGTCGCAGCTCGTCGGCCGCATGCTCGTGCGCATCCCGCTCGAGGCCGGCATCTGCTACCTCGGCAACCCGCGCATGGATCTCAAGACCGCCATGAACAATGCGGAGCTCGCCGCGCATGAAGGAAATGCCGTCACGGTTTTCTCGAGCGCGCTCCAGCGCGAAACGCTGCTTGTGAGCCGCATGGAGAGCTTGCAGGAGCAGGCACTCGCGGCGCGCGAGTTCCACATCTGGTATCAGCCAAAATACGACCTCAAGACGAAAAAATGCATCGGCGCGGAGGCGCTCGTGCGCTGGGAGAGCAAGGAACTCGGCTTTTTGCCGCCCGGCAAGTTCATCCCTCTTTTTGAGAGCAACGGTTTCATCACGCAACTTGATTTTTACAACCTCGAGCACGTCATGGTGTTCCAGCGCGAGGCAAAGTCGAAAGGCTTGCCTGTGCTGCCGATTTCCGTCAATCAGTCACGCCAGCACATGCGCGAGGAAGGCTACATCCAGCATGTGCAGGAGCTCGTCGATGTCTACTCGACGGACGGCATCGAGCTCGAACTCACAGAGACGGCGTTCGACGTGCTCGGCGAGGCGCTGCGCACGCATTCACTCGACATCGTGCAGCGGCTGCATGGCATGGGATTTTCCATCGACATGGATGATTTCGGCAGCGGCTACAGTGATTTGTCGCTCCTCAATCAATTGCCGCTCGACGTCATGAAGATCGACCGCTCGATGCTCCTCGCGTCTGAGGGGTCGGAACGCATGCAGACTGTCCTGCGCCAGATGATCGAGCTCGGCCATGCGCTCGGCATGCGCGTCATCTGCGAAGGTATCGAGACGGAGGAACAGGAAGAGCTGCTCATCGCCTGTGGCTGCGAGTACGGGCAGGGCTTCCTCTACGGCAAGCCCATGCGCCGCGCCGATTACGAAGCATTCTTGAAAACGCACGCATGAAAGGCAGTGGTGTTTGTGAAACGATTTTTGCAGAGGATGACGCCACTTCTCGTATGCCTAGTGCTGTGGGCGAGCATTTTGCCTTTTGCCGAGGCGCGCGACCTCTTGCGCGTCGGCATCCGACCACTCGGCGACGGCGTTGTCACGGAGGACGGCTCCGGTAATTTCTATGGCATCGAGACGGACTACATGCAGACACTCACGAGCTATGCAGGCATGGATGTCACGTTCGTGCCTGGCACGTGGGAGGAAAATGTCGCGCGTCTTCGTTCTGGAGAGCTCGATGCCATGGCCGGCGTTGCACAGTCGCCAGAGCTTCGCGAGGAATTCCTTTACGCGCGGATGCCGCTCGGTTTCGCGCGTGGTGGCCGTACGCTCTATGCGCCAGTCAAGGGCCATCTCGTCACGCCGCTCTACTACATCGTGCGCCATGGCAATGACGCGCTGTTCCGCCGCCTCGAAGATGCGAATGACGCCATGTCGGCGAACCGGCCATTCTTCATCGAGTCGCTGTCGCATATGTACGCCGACCGCCAGCCGGTGATCGTCCTGCGCCTGACGCAGGACGAGCGCGACTATCTCGCCGCGCATCCCGTCATTCATGCTGTCGTCGTCGCGCGCGAGCGCCCCTTTGCCTACATCGATGAAGATGGGAAGCTTGCGGGCAGGCTGCGCAATCTCGCTGACCGCATCGAGCGCGACCTCGGCGTCACGCTCGATATCACGCCCATGCTGTCGTATGACGAGGCTGATGCCGCCATCGCGGACGGCAGTGCCGACCTCGTGCTGAACATCAGCTGGGACATCGCTTATGCCGAGTCCAAAGGCATAGCGCCGACGATCAACTACAGCACGGACTACTATACGGCGGTCACGCGCCGCTTCAGCGACACGACGCATCCCATCATCGCGGCCGTCGCGAACCGTACGACCGACCGCGTGCTGCGCACGCGCTACGCTGACAGCCAGATCCGCATCTACCCGACGGTCGACGACTGCCTGAAAGCCGTGCAGACCGGCGCGGCCGACATCACGTTCCTGCGGCAGGGGACAGCGCAGTATGCCATCTTGCAAGGTGATTTCCCTGACCTCATGTCCGATGGCACGGTCGCCTTCGTGCGGCGGAACTCCATCGGCGTCTCCGAGCGCGTTTCTGAACACCTGCTGCCGATCCTTGACAAAGAGATCAATGCGCTTACGCCCGTCATGCAGGAAGAACTGGCTGGACAGGCGGGCAGCGAAGCGCGCCAGCGCAGCCTGCGTTCCCTCGTTTACGCATATCCGCTTTATTTCGTTGGCGGCATCTTTGCCGCAGGGCTGCTCCTGGCGTTCATCTTCTGGTACTATCTGCGCCAGCGCCGCCGCCATACGGAGGAGATCCAGCACCTCGTCGATACGGACAGCTACACGGGGCTGCGCAGCCACGCGTGGATCGAGCGCCAGTACGACGAGCTGACGCGCGACCTGCCCATCGACGGCCGGTCGTGGTACTTCGTTGTCTTCGGCATCCAGAAGCTCGACGCCATCGTCGGCACGTATGGCCAGCAGGTCGTGAGTGGCATGGTGCGCCGCTTCACGGAGCAGCTCGGCGAAGCGCCGTGGGCGAAGGCCTGCGCCTCGCATGCGAGCGCCGGCCGCGTGCTCTGCCTCGCGCAGGCAAAAGACCTCGACGTGCTCGTCGCGGCCGTGCGCCGTCAGAAAGAAACGCAGGAATACATCCGCATCGGCGAGATGAACGTCCACATCGGCATCCATGCCGGCATCGCGCCCATCAGCTTCCCGCCCGAGGAACGCCGCAAGATCTTCGAGCATGCGAATCTCGCGCTGCACGAGACGGACGACGTGCAGGTCTACAACGACGCCATGCAGGAGACGGCGCTCGAAAAGAGCCGGATCGAGAGCCTGCAGCAGACGGCGCTGGACCGTGAGGAATTCGAGATCTGGTATCAGCCGAAATACGACCTCAAAACAAAGAAATGCATCGGCGCCGAAGCGCTCGTGCGCTGGAGGAGCAAGGAACTCGGCTTCTTGCCGCCCGGCAAGTTCATCCCGCTGTTCGAGCGCAATGGCTTCATCACGAAGCTTGACTTTTACAACCTCGTCCACGTCATGAAGATGCAGCAGAGCCGCCGCGGCCTCGGTTTGCCCGTCGTGCCGATCTCTGTGAATCAGAGCCGCTTCCACATGCAGGAAAAAGGCTACCTCCAGCGCATGAAGGAACTTGTCGGCATCTACTCGACGGACGGCGTCGAGCTCGAGCTCACGGAGACGGCGTTCGACCTCACGGGCCGCGAACAGCGCGAGAATGCGCTCGCCGTCGTCACGGCACTCAAGGACATGGGCTTCCGCATCGACATGGACGACTTTGGCAGCGGCTACAGCGACCTCACGCTCCTCGACGCCCTGCCGCTCGACGTCATGAAGCTCGACCGCTCACTCCTGCTCGCAAGCGAAAACTCCGAACGCATGCGCTCTGTCCTCGCTCGCATGGTAGACCTCGGCCACGCCCTCGACATGACCGTCATCTGCGAAGGCATCGAGACGGAAGAACAAGAACAGATGCTCATCGACTGCGGCTGCGAACACGGCCAAGGCTATCTCTACGGCAAGCCGATGCCGCAGGAAGCATTCGAAACGTTCCTCGCAGCACATATTTGAATACCATCCAAGCCAAGCCTTTCCTGTGCGGGAGAGGCTTTTTTTGCGTGGAATTTCCTAAAGAGGCAGGAAATTCGTCCCCGTTCATCGTATATCTTTCATAAGGAAATCATTTCGGAGCAGCGGCGGCTCGGGATGTGGCCGCTGCGATGAGGCAAGTGCGATGAAGAAAGACAGCAAAGGATGGAATTGGGAAAAGAATGGGATGCGGTTGGTAGCTGTGCTGGCGACGGCGGCTTGCTGTTGGATGGGGTTGACAGCAGGGGGAACGGTCGCGTGGGCGGCGGCACGCCCTGTACTGCGCGTCGGCGTCTCGTATATCTCGCCGCTGCATGGCGAGGATGGAGAGCTGCCGCAGTTTGATAAGAATGTGACGGATTACATGCAGGTGCTCGCAAGCTATGCGGACCTGGATGTGACATTTGTGCCCGGCAGCATCGGCGATCTCATCGAGCGTCTGGATCGCGGCGAGATTGACGTGATCCCCAATCTCGTCAAGACGCCGGAACGCATCGCGCGCATGGATTTCTCACGGTTGTCGACGGGATTCGTCGGCTCGACACTCTATCTGCGCGGCGGCGTCGCGCGGCTCGATGAGAATCCGCAGGCACCTCTGCGCATCGGTTTTTTGCGCGGCGGCTATCAGAGCCCGGGTACGGACATCGCGCTCAAAGATGAGGGCGTTCCTTATGAGCGCATGGAATTCAGCACGCTCGGTGCCATCATGGAATCGTACGACGCTAGAGAGCTCGATGGCTATGCCCTCAATATGTGGCCAGACAGCAAACAGGAACCGGCGTCGACGTTCGATGTGACGCTGGCGTATTTTGCCGTACGGAAAGGGAATGCGGAGCTTCTCTCGCGCTTGAATCATGCGGCTGACCAGCTCGCACTGACGCGACCGACATTTCTCTCGGACATTTACAAGATGCATGAAGCGGAGGGCCGCGAGGTGCCACTGCTCTTCGATCGCGAGGAGCGCGCCTACCTCGTAGCGCATCCGCAGTTGCGTGTGCTCGTCGTCGCGAATGAGCGGCCGTATGCGTACATCGATGAACACGGCCAGCTCGCTGGCGCGATGAAAGTCGTCGTCGATCGTCTCGCGGCCGACCTCGGCGTCGATATCGAGGCCGTTCCTGTCGCGGATTACGAGACGGCCTACGAAGGCATGCAGGATGGGCAGGCGGATTTTCTGCTCAACATGTTCGTTGATCCTGCGTGGGGCGCGGAGCGCGGTCTCGACCAGACAGCACCGTTTCTGACGTCGTATTTCACGGCGGTCACGCGGCGCACGGGTTTGCCAGCCAAACCGGTCATCGCGACGCTCGACAACCGTCTCGCAAAAGAGCTCATCGCGCAGCATTTCCCGGACCAGACCGTCCGCGCTTATCCAACGATCGAGGCATGTCTCGAAGCCGTGCGCAAGAAGCAGGCCGATGTGACATACATCCGCCAGTCGGCCGCGCAGTATCAGACGATGCAGGGCGGCTACCCAGACCTCGTCACGGGCGGGCACGCTGCGTTCCAGAAAGGCATCGCGATGGGCGTGCCAAAGACGGGAGACTCCGTGCTGCTGCGCATCCTCGACAAGGAAATCCACCACATGGGGATGGGCGTCGTCGGTGCGTATTACGCGGAAGAAGCGCAGAAGATGCTCGAGGAGCGCTCCATTTTCTCTTATGTCTACACGTATCCGCAGGCCGTCGCGTTCGGGCTCGTGCTCATCGCGTTCCTTTCCAGCCTTGCGTTCTGGCGGTATCGCTCGATGCGGCGCGAGAACGAGGCGCACATGCAGAGCCTCATCGACCATGACCATGCGACGGGTCTGCACAATGTGGAATGGCTCGAGCGCGAGGGTGCGGCGCTCGTCGTGCACGATCGCGTGCGGGCGGCCGAGCGCGCCGTCGTCGTCCTGCGCATCGTGCGGCCGGACGTCCTCATCGGCACGTATGGCCGCGATGCCATCGTCACGTTCTTTCAGCGGCTCGGGCGGCAGCTCGAAGTCGCGACGTATCCCGAGCTTATCGGCATGCGGGCCGATGGTGCCGAGATCCTCTGCCTCACGCATCCCGTGACACGCGATGAGCTCAATGTTCGCCTCGCGTCGATCTTGCGCGCGAATGAATACCTCGAAGTCGGCAGCATGCTCGTGCGCGTGCCGCTGACGGCCGGCGTCTGCTACCTCGGCGAGCCGCCAGTGGGCATCCGCTCGGCCATCAACAATGCCGACATCGCTGCGCATGGTGACGATGTCGTACAGTTCTTTTCGGGGAAGCTCCAGCAGGAGACGATGCTCACGACCCGCATGGAGAGCTTGCAGCGGCAGGCTCTCGAGCGGCGCGAGTTCCAGATCTGGTATCAGCCAAAATACGACCTTCGGACGCGGCGTTGCATTGGTGCCGAGGCGCTCGTGCGCTGGCAGAGCGCTGAGCTCGGCTTTTTGCCACCGGGCAAGTTCATCGCGCTCTTTGAGAGCAATGGCTTCATTTCTGACCTCAATTTCTACAACCTCGAACAAGTCATGACGTTCCAGCGCGAGGCAAAGGAAAAGGGCTTGCCTGTCGTGCCGATTTCTGTGAATCAGAGTCGCGTACACATGCGCGAGCAAGGCTATCTCAAGCACATGCAGGCGCTCGTCGAGACGTATACGACGAATGGCATCGAGCTTGAACTCACGGAGACGGCCTTCGATTTTGCTGACCGCGCGATTCGCGAGCATTCGCTCGCCGTTGTCGCAGCACTGCATGGTATGGGCTTTGCCATTGACATGGATGATTTCGGCAGCGGTTACAGTGACTTGTCGCTCCTCAATCAGCTGCCGCTTGACGTCATGAAGATCGATCGTTCGCTCCTGCTCGCGTCCGAGGGTTCGGAGCGCATGTGCATCGTCTTGCAGCAGATGATCGATCTCGGCCACGCGCTTGGCATGGCGGTCATCTGCGAAGGTATCGAGACGGAGGCGCAAGAGGAGCTCTTGCGCCGCTGTGGCTGCGAGTACGGGCAGGGCTATCTCTACGGCAAACCGATGCCGCGTGCTGAGTTCGAAGCATTCTTGCAGGATCATGCATAAGCTATAGAAGGAGGGATCGCCATGCGCAGGAACGCCTGGAAACGCTGGTTGCTGTCAGTTTTGTTTGCTGTCGCCATCGTGATGGCGCAGATTCTGGCGTTTTCCTTCCCTGCCGAAGCGCGTCCCATGCTCCGCGTCGGCGTCCATACGCTCGGCAAGGCGGAGCTTTCGCAGGACGCATCTGGCAATTTCTACAGTCGCGAGACAGACTACATGCAGGCGATCGCGAACTATGCGGGCATGGAGGTCGCATTCGTGCCAGACTCCTGGGAGGGGTGCCGTGCACGTCTCGCCGATGGCAGTATCGACGTTGTGCTCGGCGTGTTGCCAGGCGGGCCGGACATGAATGATCTCGTCTTTTCTCGTCTGCCGATCGGCTGGCAACGCACGCCGCTCGGAGCGCCGCCGCTGCCACAGGCACCGGACTATCACACGCATCCGCTGTATTTCGCCGTGCGCCCAGGCGACGAGATCCTGCTGCACAAGCTCGATATCGCAGCCGACCGTCTGCAGGAAAACCGCCCCGGCTTCCTGACGACGCTCGACCAAGTCTATGCGGAGCATGGCCGCCGCTTCGGCCTGCGGCTGACGCCAGAGGAGCGGCGCTATCTGGAGCTCCATCCCGTCATCCCCATCGTCGTCGTCGCGCGTGAACATCCGTTTGCCTATGTTGCCGACGATGGCAGCTTTCAAGGGACGTTGCGCGTCTTCGTCGACCGCATCGAGCAAGATCTCGGCGTCCAGGCGCTGGTGAAGGCTGTCCCAGATTTCGACGCGGCGGAGAAGGAACTCCAAAGCGGCACGGCGCAAGTGCTCCTCGACATCGGCTGGGATCTCGGCTGGGCGGAAGATCGCGGCCTTTGGCTCACGGCACCTTTCTATGTCAGCAATTACACGGCCGTCACGCGTCGTAAAGGAGCAGGCGATCAACCCATCGTCGCTTCGGTCGACAACCGCACGACGGATCGCGTGTTGCGCCAGCGCTACCGCGACGACCAGATCCGCATTTATCCGACGATCGTCGACTGCCTGCGTGCCGTCGAAAATGGCGAGGCCGACGTCACATTCGTGCGGCAGGAGGCCGCGCAGTACAACATTTATCAAGGCGATTTCCCTGACCTCGTGACGGACGGCACCGTCGCGTTCTCGCTCGAGATGGCGGCCGGCGTCCGCGAGGACGTGCCGATGGAGCTTTTGACCGTGCTCGATAAGGAGATCGCCTATCTCGGCCCAGAGACCATCACGAACGTCGCAGCGCGCCATGACAAGGTGATGGAGAACGAGCGCTCGCTGCGCTCGGTCTTCTACGCCTATCCGCAGTATTTCATGATCGGTGCCGTCGTGACACTGATCCTCATCTTTTTGTTCGTCGTGCACTATGTCCTCTCGCGCCGCGCGCATATCAGCGAGATGCAGACGCTGCTCGACGAAGACCGCGCGACGGGCCGCATGAATCGCAGATGGTTCTTGCGCGAGGCCGATGCGCTCATCGCAGCTGTGCCAGAAGAGGCGGCCGAGCTCTCCGTCGTCGTCATCGGCGTTCAGCGCACAGATATTTTCATCAGCACGTATGGGCGCGACACGCTCATCGCATTTTTGCAACAGATGGCCGATGTGCTCGAAACGGCTGACTGGGTGCGCCGTGTTGCAACGCATGGCAGTGTCGGCGAAGTCGTGTTCCTCGCGAAAACAGAGGATATCGCCGCGCTCCGGGAACACCTGCACGTCACATTCAAGCGCTATGAGTTCGCGACAGTCGGCGGCATGCTCGTGCGCGTGCCGATGACGGCTGGCATTTCACCTATCGCTGCGAGCAGCACGCAGGAGGCACCTTTGCCCATTGACGCAGCGGAAGCGCTTGCGCGCGCAGATTTTGCCATGCATGAGGCAAAAGACATCCTCGTCTATGACGACAAGATGCTCTCGGAAGCGCATCTGACGAGCCGCATGGAAAGCTTGCAGGAAGTCGCGCTGACGCGTGAGGAGTTCGAAATCTGGTATCAGCCGAAATATGACCTCGTCACGAAACGTTGCATTGGTGCCGAGGCACTCGTGCGCTGGCGGAGTGAAGAGCTTGGTTTTTTGCCGCCGGGAAAATTCATCGCGCTGTTCGAAAGCAACGGCTTCATTTCGAATTTGGATTTTTACAACCTCGAGCACGTCATGCAGTTCCAGCGGGACTGCCGCACGAAAGGCTTGCCCGTCGTGCCGATCTCTGTCAACCAAAGCCGCGTCCACATGCAGGAGCAAGGGTACTTGCGAAAGATGAGTGCGCTCGTCAGTCAATACACGACGGACGGTGTCGAACTTGAACTCACAGAGACGGCGTTCGACTTCACGAGTGCCGAGCAGCGCGAGCATTCCATCGCTGTCGTTGCCGCGCTCCACGGCTTAGGGTTCCGCATCGACATGGATGATTTTGGCTCTGGCTACAGCGACCTTTCTCTGCTCAATTATCTGCCGCTCGATGTCATGAAGATCGACCGTTCGCTCCTGCTCGCGTCCGAAGGCTCGGAGCGCATGTGCGCCGTCCTGCGCAAAATGGTCGAGCTCGGCCACATGCTCGGCATGGCGGTCATCTGCGAAGGCATCGAGACCGAAGCCCAAGAAGACCTCCTGATGGACTGCGGTTGCGAATACGGCCAGGGCTACCTTTACGGGCGGCCGATGCCAAGGAAGGAGTTCGAAGGATTCCTCTTGGCACATGCATGAACCGCTTGCAGGGAACCCATAGGCAACAGGGAGTTTTTTTGGTATAATAGGGTTGGTCTTCACTATGGAAAGGATGAAATCATGGTTTCCAATCGACTGGCCCCACTCACCGAGAGCGGCATTCTCGCCGCTCTTTCTGTTGTCTTGGGACTGATGGCGGTGTATCTGCCGGTGCTTGGCGTCATCGCTGTGATGATCTGGGCGTTGCCGTTCGTCGTGCTGACCGTGCGACATGGGTTGCGCTTTGGCGCGGCGGCGGCCGTCGCCGCGACGGCGGTACTATCGCTGTTTGCGGGGCCGCCGCTCGCGCTGCGGCTATTCCTCGCGTTCGCGCCGACAGGGCTCGCGCTCGGCTGGGCGATCCAGAGGGAGCTTTCAGGCACGCGCATCTTCCTCTCAGGGCTCGCAGCCTCGATCGCGGGCAAACTCTTGGGCTTTGCGATGATCTTTTTCCTCATGGGGATTGATCCATGGCAGGCGCAACTCGACGGCATGCGCGAGGCGTTTTCGGCGACGACGCAGATGTATGAGGACATGGGCGTGAATACGGCCGATGTCCAGCAGTCGACGCAGCAGCTTGAGCAGGCGATCACGATGCTGGCACAGCTCGCGCCGCTCGTCGTGCTGATCATGGGCATCCTCGATACGGTTGTACTGTATTTCCTCGGTGGGCGCGTGCTGAAGCGGCTCGGGCAAAGGATGCCGTCGGCGCTGCCACCGTTTTCGGAGTGGCGGTTGCCTGTGGGATTTCTATATCTCTTCGGTTTCTCGCTCGTCGCGATGTACTGGGGCGGCAGCCGCGAGGTGCCGCTCCTCTATCAGGCGGGGCTCAATGCGAACATGATTGGCATGTTCGCAGGGGTCGTGCAGGGGCTGGCGCTGCTGCACGTTTTGCTCACGCATTTCCATGTGCGCGGATTCCTGCGCGTGTTCATTTATGTCTTTATCTGTCTGAATGGGTTCTTGCTACAGATCGTGGCGTTCACAGGGCTCATCGACATGTTCTTTGATTACCGTTCCCGCTTTGCGGGACGCTTCGGCGGGAGGTGAGACGATGCCACGGAATCTATCGGCGTGGATCGACCTGACGCTGCATCTCTTCGTGATGCTGCTGCTCATCGTCGTGCTGTCGTCGTACAACCCATTCCTTGCGGCGACGGCGTTCGTGCTCTGGCTCTGCCTTGCAGGCTTTGCACGCGAGCGCTGCCGTGACCGCTCTGTGCGCTTTGAGCGCTATTGCAAGAGCGTCATCGCGAATGTCAACGAGCTCATGAACTACGCGATGGACCGCCTGCCGCAAGCCGTGTTCGTCGTCGATGCGGAAGGGCGCATCCAGTGGACGAGCAGCCAGGCGGAATCGTTCCTCGGCAAGCCTCCCGAGCATGACACGGATATCAAGGATTACTGGCCAAACGTTATCCTCGAACCGATCTGGGGCACAGAGGGCGAGTACGTCTTCGCGCACGAGGAGCGTTACTATCAAGTGAAATACCGGCCTGTGAAATTTGCTGTGCATCAGCCGGAATACATGGTGCTGTTCGTCGAAGACGTCACGCATGTCGAGGAATTGCGCAGCGAGTACAACGCGAGCCGCACGGTGCTCTGCTACATCCAGATCGACAACTACGACGAGGTTATGCAGGGCCAGACGGAGGCGGAGCGCGCAGGCCTCTTGCTTGCGGTCAATCAGGCGCTTGGCGGCTGGCTCAAGAATCTCGGCGGCTTCCTGCGGCGTGTGAATGAAGATCTTTATGTCGCCGTGCTCGAGCGCAAAGACCTTGACCGCGCGATGACGGAGAAGTTTGACGTGCTCGACAAGGTGCGCCAGATCCAGAGCACGAACCGCCTGCCTGTGACGCTTTCGATGGGCGTCGCTGTCGCCGAGGGCCAGCCAATGGCTGAGCTCGGGCGGCAAGCGCAGGCCGGTCTCGATCTCGCGCTTGGCCGCGGCGGCGACCAGGTCGCTGTCTACCTCGGCGGCAAGACGCAGTTCTTCGGCGGCAAAGCGAAAGCCGTCGAGAAGCACACGCGCGTCAAGGCGCGCGTCGTCGCGCATGCCATCGAGGAGATCATGGAATCTTCCGATGCCGTCTACATCATGGGGCATCACAACGAGGACTATGATAGTTTTGGCGCGGCCGTCGGTGTCGCCGAAATGGCGAAAGCACTCGGCAAGCCAGCGCATATCGTGCTGTCGGACATGAACGAGGGCATCGGTAAGATCGAAGAATACATGCGCAGTAAAGAAGAGTACGACGGCCTGCTCGTGCATGCGGCCGACATTTCGACGCTCGACGCGTTGTCGCCTGTGCTGTTCATCGTCGATACGCACATCCCGCATCTCGTCGCCGATCCGACGCTTTTAGAGCGCGTGCATCAGGTCGTCGTCATCGACCATCACAGGAGAAGCGAGCAGTTCATCAAGAACCCGCTGCTCGTCTACATCGAGCCGGCATCGAGCTCGACGAGCGAGCTCGTGACGGAGCTCTTGATGTATTTCAGCGACGACATGCGCGTCTCGCGCCTCGCGGCGACGGCGCTCTACTCAGGCATCGTCGTCGATACGAAGAACTTTGCCGTGCAGACGGGCGTGCGCACATTTGACGCGGCGGCGTATCTCAGGCGCAGTGGCGCAGATCCCGTCGTCGTCCGGCACCTGTTCCGCTCGGACTACGACACGACGGTCGCGCTTGCACGCGCCGAGGCGCATGCGCAGTTCTTCGCGGGCGGCCTCATCGCGACGGCCATCCCGTCGAACATCCCGAACATCCAGGTCATCGCGGCGCAGACGGCCGATTCTCTGCTGCGCATCGAGAACGTGCGCATGAGCGTCGTCGTCTTCGCGCTCACGGACGACACGGTCGGCATTTCAGCGCGCTCGACAGGCGAGCTGAATGTGCAGGTCATCATGGAGCATTTCGGCGGCGGCGGCCATCAGAACGTCGCGGGCGCACAGGTGAAGGGCCGCGCGGTCGAAGAGGTACTCGCCGAAGCCATCGAAGAAAGCAAAGCATATATAGAGGAGTATGATCAAGATGAAAGTGATTCTGCAGCAGGACGTTAAGAAACTCGGTGTCAAAGGCGATATCGTCGAAGTCTCGGAAGGCTACGGCCGCAACTTCCTCCTCCCGCGCAAGGCAGCGGTCCTCGCAACGGCGGAGAACCTGAACGTCGCCGAAGCGAAGAAGGGCTCGAAAGCCCGCAAGGATGCCATGGCTGCCGATGAGGCGAAACTCATGGCAAAGCAGCTCGAGAAAGTCGAGGTCACGATCCCCGTCAAGATCGGCGAGGGTGGCAAGCTGTTTGGCTCCGTGACGGGCAAGGATGTCGCGCAGGCACTCAAAGCTCAGAACATCGATATCGACAAGAAGAAGATCAGCATCAAGGGCGATGTGACGGGCCAGGGCGTCTACGAAGCCGTCATCAAAGTCCACCCGACGATCACGAGCACGATCAAAGTGAATGTAGTAGCAAAAGGATAATCTATGGGATTGTTAGATAACATCTGGAATATTTTACATCAGGAAAAGACGACCGCGAGAGGCGAGGGGCATCCCTCGTCTTTTGCGGCCTCTAACGGCAGCAAAAACCAGCCGCAACAGGGCGGCGAGGGCGACGAAGGCCCGACGGAAGAAGAACTCATCGAGCAGGAGCTCGACCGCGAAATCCAAGCATTCTACGCCGTACTCGTCGACACGATGGGCTCGGACAAGCTCGTGTTGCAGGCGGGCAAGCTCGACGCGCTCACGCTCATGCGCTCGCCGAATCGTGGCGACCGCGTGCTGGCACTCGAGCGCATCGTGCTCGGCAATCCGACGCTCGGCCCCGCGCCGACGGATGAAGAAATCCCCGAGACGCTCTCGGAACTCTCGGAGCACGTCGCCGACATGATGGCACGCAAGAATGTCGAAGACTCCATCGAGAAGAAAGTCAACGACAAGCTGGAGCAGGAGCATCAGGACTACGTCAAGGACATCCGCATGCAGGTGCTCAAAGAAGAAAAAGGCCCGGCAGAGTCGCCGCAGGATGCCGAAAAGCGCGAGAAGCTCGAAAAGATGGACAAGATCCATCTGACGCAGTCCGTCATGGAGCTCCTGCGTCCGCAGGATTTCAGCGAAATCGTCGGACAAGAGCGCGCTGTGAAATCGCTCATGGCGAAGCTTGCGAGTCCGTATCCGCAGCACCTGCTGCTCTATGGCCCGCCGGGCGTCGGCAAGACGACGGCCGCGCGCCTCGTGCTCGAAGCCGCGAAGAAGAAGCCGCTGTCGCCATTTGGCGAAGAAGCGCCGTTCATCGAGACGGATGGCACGACGCTCCGGTGGGACCCGCGCGACATCACGAACCCGCTCCTCGGCTCCGTGCATGACCCGATCTATCAGGGCGCGCAGAAGACGCTTGCGGACAACGGCGTCCCAGAACCGAAGCCCGGTCTCGTCACGGACGCCCATGGCGGCATCCTGTTCATCGACGAGATCGGCGAAATGGACGAGATGCTGCAGAATAAATTGCTGAAAGTCCTCGAGGACAAGCGCGCGTATTTTGATTCTGCATACTACGATCCGACCGATCCGAAAGTCCCGCCGTATATCAAGAAATTGTTCGAGGAAGGCGCTCCAGCTGACTTCGTGCTGATCGGCGCGACGACGCGCGATGCCGGCCACATCAACCCCGCTCTGCGTTCGCGCTGCGCCGAAATCTATTTCGAGCCGCTGACGCCCGCGCACATTGTCAAGATCCTGCACAACGCAGCCGCAAAGCTTCATGTGCAGCTCGCGGATGGTGTCGCGGAGCTCATTTCCGAATACACGATCGAAGGACGCAAAGCCATCAACATCCTCGCCGACGCCTACTCGCTCGCGCTCGAGCGCAGCGGACAGGACAAGGCCGTTGCTAAGGCCATCGGCGCGGCGGAAGCCGCGGGCAAGTCGCGCTCGGAAGCAGCAGCAGAGGCATTTGCCTCCGCTTCTCTGACGGTCGAAAAACAAGACATTTACGAAGTTGCGCAGGTCAGCCGCCTGTACCAGTTCGTCACGAAGAAGGCAAAAAAGGCGGCGGAGCAAGGCCATATTTTCGGTCTCGGCGTCGCAGGCTTCCTCGGCTCCGTCATCGAGATCGAGGCCGTCGCGTTCCCTGCGCACACGCGCGGCAAGGGCACGGTGCGCTTCAACGAGACGGCAGGCTCTATGGCGAAGGATTCCGTCTTCAATGCGGCCTCCGTACTGCGCAAGGTCACGGGCAAGGACATCCACGACTATGACGTGCACATCAACGTCATCGGCGGCGGCAACATCGACGGTCCGTCCGCGGGCACGGCCATCCTCTCGGCCATCGTCTCAGCCGTCACAGGCCGCAAGATCCGGCAGGACGTCGCCGTGACGGGCGAGATCTCGCTCGCGGGCCGCGTGCGTCCTGTTGGCGGCGTCTTTGAAAAAGCCTACGGCGCGAAGCAGGCGGGCATCCGACTCATGGTCATCCCTGAGGAAAACAAGAAAGACATCCCCGAAGGGCTTTTGGGCCTCGACATCCGCCCTGTAAAGACAGCGGAAGAAGCATTCGAATACATCTTCGCGCCGAAGCGTCCCGATGACACGCCCGTCGAGATCCCGCCAGAAGAACCGAAAAAAGACGAATAAATGCATGGAGGAGGTTGACTCATGCCACTGCCGCAGCGCGTGCCGCCGCAGAACATCGACGCGGAAATGTCGGTGCTCGGCGCCATGCTCATCAAGAAAGAAGCCATCACGCAGGCGCAGGAACTCCTGAAATCCGATGACTTCTACCGCGAGGCACACCGCCTCGTCTACGAATCCATGCTCGAACTCGCGGCCGACAGCGAGCCTGTCGATCTCGTCACGCTCGCTGAAGCGCTCCGCAAGAAAGAACTGCTCGAAAAAATCGGCGGCATCTCGTTTTTGACGCAGCTCGCGAACTATACGCCGACGGCCGCGAACCTCGTCTACCATGCGAAGATTGTCAAGGAGAAATCCGAGCTCCGCCACCTCATCGACGCCGCGACGGAGATCGCGAGCAACGCCTACGAGGCGACGGACGACGTCACGGACATCATGGACGACGCGGAGAAAAAAATCCTCGCCGTCGCCGGCAGTCAGGCGACGGGTGGTTTTGAGCCGATCAAGGACATCGTCATCAACGCCATCGACCACGTCGAGACGATCTACGAGAACAAAGGCGGCCTCACGGGCATCGACACGGGGTTCACCGATCTCAACAACATGACGAGCGGTCTGCAGAAATCCGACCTCGTGCTCGTCGCCGCGCGTCCCTCGATGGGCAAGACGGCGTTCACGCTGAACATCGCGACATTTGCGGCCATGCATGGCCATACCGTCGCGTTCTTTTCGCTCGAAATGAGCAAGGAGCAGCTCGTGCAGCGCATGCTCTGCTCGGAAGGCGGCATCGACTCGCAGCGCCTGCGCACGGGTACGCTCGGCGATGAAGATTGGTCGAACCTCATCGCGACGGCCGACAAAGTTTCGAAAGCGAAGCTCTTCATTGACGATACAGCGGGCATCGGTGTCATGGAACTGCGCTCGAAAGCGCGCCGCCTCAAGGCCGAGCATGGCCTTGACCTCATCGTCATCGACTACCTGCAGCTCATGCAAGGCCGCTCGAAAGGCGGTGACAACAGCCGTCAGCAGGAAGTCTCCGAGATTTCTCGTTCCCTCAAGGCACTTGCCCGCGAACTCGACGTCCCTGTCGTCGCACTGTCGCAGCTGTCGCGCTCCGTTGAGAGCCGCACGGTCAAGAAGCCGATGCTCTCCGACCTGCGCGAATCCGGCTCGCTCGAGCAGGACGCCGACATCGTCATGTTCCTCTACCGCGAGGACTACTACGACCAGGAAACGCAGAAGAAGAACATCACGGAAGTCATCATCGCAAAGCACCGCAACGGCCCGATCGGCACGGTTGAGCTCTTCTTCCAGAAAGAATTTACGAAGTTCCGCACGCTCTCGAAGATCGAGTGATGGCGGGCAGAAAGGATGGTACTATGAAGATCCTCGTCACCGGCATCACAGGCCAGCTCGGCCACGATGTCATGAAAGAACTCGCCGCGCGTGGTCACGAGGCCATCGGCGCTTCGCGAAAGGAATTCTCGCTGACGGATTTTGATGCAGCGCGCGCGTTTCTCGAGCAGGCAAAGCCCGACGCCATCATCCACTGCGCAGCCTATACGGCCGTCGACAAGGCAGAGGACGAGAAAGACCAGTGCATGATCGTCAACGGCGGCGCGACGCGCAACCTCGCGACGATCGCGCGTGACCTCGGTGCAAAGTTTGTCTATATCTCGACGGACTATGTCTTCCCCGGCACAGGGGAACAGGCTTATGATGTCGATGCGCCGAAAGGCCCGACGAATGCCTACGGCCTCTCGAAGCTCGCCGGTGAAGAAGCTGTGCAGGAGCTGCTCGAGAAATACTTCATCGTCCGCATTTCGTGGGTGTTCGGCGTCAATGGCAAGAACTTCATCAAGACGATGCTGAAACTCGCTGAGACGCATAATGCGCTCACGGTCGTCGACGACCAGATCGGCTCGCCGACGTACACGGCCGACCTCGCGCGCTTGCTCGTCGACATGGTGGAAAGCGACAAATACGGCGTCTACCATGCGACGAACGAAGGGTTCTGCTCGTGGGCGGATTTCGCAAAAGAAATCTTCCGTCAGGCAGGCAAGGACGTCACGGTCACGCCCGTCCCATCGAGCGCCTACCCGACGAAAGCCACGCGTCCGAAGAACTCGCGCATGTCGAAAGCAGCCCTCGATGCAGCCGGCTTCTGCCGCCTGCCGACCTGGCAGGACGCGCTTTCTCGGTATTTGAAGGAGCTTGATCATCATGCAACTCGATGAAATCATCAACAAACACAAAGCCGACCTCAACGCCACGGACATGGTCATCTGGAAGTATATCGTCACGCATCGCGCGAATGTGCGCCACATCTCCATCCACGAGCTCGCACGCGACTGCGCCGTCTCGTCGACGACGATCGTGCGTTTCGCGCAAAAGCTCGGCCTCGACGGCTTTGGCGAGCTCAAGGCCATCCTCAAGATGGAGGAGCCGACCGGCGAAGTCTACCATGACGATGTCCTCAAAGACCTCGGCGAATTCTACATCAAGACGGGCAAGAAGCTCATGGCGCGCAATTTCGATGCGGCGAGCAAGCTCATCCACGAGGCGAATCGCGTTTACGCCTTTGCCTCAGGCTATGTGCAGAGCAACGTCGTGCAGGAGCTCAAGCGCCTGTTCTTCTACGACAACATCCTGATCTTCGAGATTCGCGGCCGCGAGGAATTCAATGCCGTCTTACAGACCGTCACGAAAGACGATCTCTTTATCTTCGTCTCGTTTTCCGGTGAATCGCCGAATGTTACGGACTTCGCGCAGCAGCTCCAGCTCCGCGACGTGCCGCTCATTTCCATCACGAAGCTCCACGACAACACGCTCGCGAGTCTCTCGACCGTGAACCTCTACGTCTCGCCGGCACGCTTCCAGCTCTACGAAGAAGGCGACACGCGCCCGCCGTTCCAGTCGATGATGCCGTATTTCTTGCTCCTTGAGATTTGGTATGTCAAATACCGCGTCTATCTGCGTCATCAAGAGGCGAAGGAGAAAGAGAAGAGTCCTATCGAAATCTGAGAACGTTTTCAACGAGGTAGCATCATGAAGACATATCCAACAGCCTGTCCCTATGACTGCCCGGACTGCTGCGGCCTGCTCGTAACGGTCGAGGACGGCAAGGCCGTGCGCATTGCAGGTGATCCCGCGCATCCGTTCACGCGTGGCACGCTCTGCCCGAAGATGGCACATTACGAGCGTACGGTCCATCATCCGAGCCGCCTGACGACGCCGCTTAAGCGCACCGGCAAAAAAGGTAGCGGCATCTTCGCCCCGATTTCATGGGACGAGGCCATCCAGGAAATCACGGAGCGCTTCCGCACCATCATCCAAGACTACGGCGGCGAGGCCATCTTGCCGTATTCGTATGCGGGCACGATGGGGGCCGTGCAGCACAATGGCTACCATGCGTTCTTCTACCACCTCGGCGCGAGCAACCTCTTGCGCACGATTTGCGCGCCCGCGAAAAGCTATGGCGTGCAGGCTGTCATGGGCAAGAGCTTCATCACGGCACCGCAGGAAGCACAGCAGAGCGACTGCGTCGTGCTCTGGAGTCTTTCGATGCTCGCGACAGACATCCATTTTCGGCATGACGTCGATGCTGCGCGGCGAAATGGCGCAAAGATCTGGTGTATCGATACATATGCGACGCGCACGATGGAAACCATGGCCGATGAGCGCATCGTCATCCGCCCTGGTACGGACGGCGCGCTTGCGCTCGGCGTGTTGTACATCCTTGACCGCGATGGGCTGACGGATACGGCATTCCTCGCGAAATATGTGCAGGGCTGGCCAAAGCTCCGCGCAAAGCTCTCGCGCTATACGCCCGAGGCCGTGCAGAACATCACGGGCGTCCCCATCGACCGCCTCGAAGCTTTCGCACACGCCTATGGCATGGCGCGGGCCCCATTCATCCGCCTCGGCAGTGGCTTTTCGCGCTATACGAATGGCGCGATGAGTGCGCGGCTCATCGCCTGCCTGCCTGCCGCCATTGGCGCATATGCAAAGGCGGGCAGCGGCCTACTGTCGTCCATCAGCAGCTCGCATGCCATCGACCGCGAATGCGTCTATCACACGGATTGGCGGCAGCCAGGCACGCGCGAGATCAACATGTGCGAGCTCGGCCGCGTGCTGAACGATGCGACGCTCGCGCCGCCCGTCAAGGCGCTCTATGTCTACTCGTCGAACCCCGCCGCGACGGCACCCGACCAGATGCAGGTACGAAAGGGACTCGAACGCGAAGACCTCTTTACCGTCGTCCACGAGCGCTTCCTGACGGATACGGCGCGCTTTGCCGATATCGTCCTGCCTGCGACGAGCTCGCTCGAGGCCGATGATCTCTATCCATCGTATGGCAACTACTGCCTGCAGCGTGGCCGCGCGCTCGTGCCGCCCGTCGGCGAGAGCAAGTCAAACTGGCAGGTTGCCTGCCTGCTCGCCAAGGGCATGGGCTGGCATGAGGCGTTTTTCGACCAGACGGACAGCGACCTCGTGGAGCAGCTCATCGAGACGACGAAACGCCGCTGGGAGCTGCCACTTGACCTCGCAAAACTGCGGCGCGGCGAGCCGACGCCGCTGCCGCTCCCCGAAGACTACAAATTGCAATTCCGCACGCCGTCGGGCAAGATCGAAATCGAAAATCCCGCGCAAGATCCGTCCGTCCCTGACTATTTCCCGCCAACGGGCGACGATGCGGAGTTCTATTTCGTCAACGCGCCCGATGCGCGCATCCTTGACAGCTCATTCAATGAGCGAGAAGAACTCACGCGTGGCCATACGATGGAGCTCTGGATGCATCCGGGCGATGCCGCGCGATTGCACCTTGCTGAAGGCCAGCGCGTCACAGCCGCGAACGTGCGCGGCAAGGCGCTCTTCACGCTCCACATCACGACACGCACACAGCCGGGCACCGTCGTCAGCGAAGGCGTCTGGTCGCATAAGGTCGCGTGCGGCTGCAACACGAATGTCCTGACGTCCCAGCGCCTCACAGATTGTGCAGGCGGCAGCACGTTCTATGATGTCAAAGTGGATATCTGTCCCTAAGTCCTACGAGAAAGAATAAGAACGGTTGGAAGAGCAAATTTCTGTTGTTCCAGCCGTTCTTTTTTACATTTTGGAAACGTATTCTAAGGAAGATACCGTAAAATTATTTTGTTCAAAACCTGATTTTTGTGATACGAAACTATGTGATATTTGTAACGAAATAAGACGCCATGCGGCTCGATGCCGACGAAAGGCGCAAGAATCGATGGAATGGAGACATGGAATGGATTCCCAAAGAAAGTTTCTCGTGATAACGATAGGCCTTTCTGCCTTTCTTTCCCCCACATTTACGACTGCTGCCCCAATGGGCGAACCGGAGCTGCCGTCAGGACTGACAGCGGGCGGCGTGACGGCCGGTATCGATCAGCAACGCGGTTGGCAGCCGAAGAAGGACGACATCGATGTCGCCGTCGACATGCAGCTGCCGGAGATGCAGGGCAGCGATGTCCGCATCGGCGTGAAGGCGCTGCATTTCACAGGCCTCGAAGATGCTGTGGACGAGCAGGCGCTGCAAGACGTCGTCGCGCCGTCGCTCCAAGACGAGATGACGATCAACGACCTCTGGAAGATCGCGACGCTCGTGACGAACTATTTGCACGCTGAGGGGTTCATGTCCGCGATCGCCGTCCTGCCCGAGCAGGAGATCGTCGATGGAAACGTGACGATGCAAGTGCTGCTCGGCCATTATGACCGCGCAGCGTTCGAGAATACATCGAAGCTTCGGACATCGCGTGCCGTGAGCTTTCTGCCGGGAGCGCGGCCAGGCAAGATGATTCTTCGCGGCCCCTTGGACCGCGAGCTCCTGATCCTGAACGACCTGCCAGGCGTCAAGGCGCATGCCTATCTTTCGCCAGGGCGCGAGACGGGCACGGCAGACATCCTGTTTCGTCTCGAGACGACGGAGATCGAGGGCGGCGCGACGTATGTCGAGAACTTTGGCAGCCGCTACACGGGCCGCTGGCGCTTCGGCGGCTTTTACTATCGGAACAACCTCGCCCACATCGGCGACAAGCTCACGATCGGCGCGTTGCGCAGCCACACGGACGACATCCGCAGCTACAGCGTCAGCTACGAACTCCCCGTGGGAAATGCCGGCACGTTCGTCGGCGTCGAAGGTTTCAAGACCGACTACGTGCTCGGCAAGCAGTATCGCCAGTTCGACATGGATGGCATGTCGCATGGCTGGCGCATCTACACGCGCACGCCGATGAAGCGCACGTTGAACAACAACATGTGGTTTCGCCTGTCGTATGGCGAATCCGACTACAGCGACCGCATTCACATCATCGACTACGACACGGAAAAGAAGAACTGCGCGCTGCGCTTCGGCTTCGAAGGACTCTGGCGCAACGCGCATCAGGCTGCGACGGCAAAGCTCATCCATACGGTCGGCCGCATCCAGCTCGAAAATGAGCTGGCGCGCCTGCGCTATGAAGATACGGCTGGCCGTTACCAGAAGACGGAATTCAACGCCTACGACTACTGGCGGCTTGGCCATGCGGCGACGCTGACGGCACAGCTCACGGCGCAGTACGCATGGGACAGCCTCGACTCGAGCGAAAAACTCTACATCGGTGGCCACAATGCCGTTCGCGCCTTCCCACAGTCGGAAGCAGGCGGCGACCATGGCGTGAGCGGCAGCATCGAGCTGAACTTCCAGCTGCCCAAGACGCGCTTCCAGCTCATCCCGTTTTATGACATCGGCTGGGTGAAAGACCGCCGCTCCTACTACGGCGACGACAGCCAGCGCACGCTCGCGGGCGCCGGCCTCGGCCTCGCCTACAGCAATCCTGGGCACAACTACGCGCGCCTCGACTGGGCATACCCACTGAGCGAGAAATATTCGGAATCGGCAGGCGAAAACATGCACGGCATGTGGTGGTTCCAGTTCGTGCAATACTTTTGATCGTAAATTTCGTGAATAGAGAAAGGACTCTCTCATGCGTACAGATGAAAAACGTATTTTGACAAATAAAGTCCTGCTCGGCCTGATGGCGGCTGCCGTTGGATTTGGCAGCATGGGGACGGCTTTTGCTGATGCAGGAGAAACGCCGACGGTTCCCGAGACGACGACGCGGGTAAAAGTGATCGATACGAAAACGGTACCCGTAGACCCAAAAATCGAGACCGACGAGCATGCGACGCGGGCACAGGCCGCAGAAGCGTTTGCGAAAGCGCTCAGCAATCCTGAGAAAAACAATATGCCGATGGGCGGCCATGTCATCCGAGGGACAGCCTCGATCAGTGCCATTCTTTCGCATGTCACGAAGACGACCACGACACCGGGAACGAAGACGATTACGACATCGGTCACGGAGACGCTGAATGCCGCTGGAGAAGTGATTCATACGTCGGATCCCTTCGAGACCATATCGGAACCAGTCTATGACAGCAGCAAGGCCACCGTGGACTATGCCATCAATGACATCCGCGGCGCGAATGTCATGAACATCCAGCAGACGACCGACCGTGCCATCATCCAGTGGAACTCGTTCGATGCCGGCAGCAATTCCATGGTGAATTTCATCCAGACGAAGAAAGACGGCGCACTGAATCCCGCCGCCATGACGCTGAATGAAGTCACGGGCGCCAAGCTCTCGACGATCGCGGGCAAGATCAACTCCATCGGCACGTTCATCCTGACGAACCCGAATGGCATCTACTTCGCCGAGGGGTCCGAAGTCAACGCGGCCGGCATCATCGCCTCGACGAATGCGCTCGACCATGACCGCTTCTATGACAAGGGCGAGATCCTGTTCAATCAGGACGATACGGCCGACAACCGCAAGAATGCCGGCATCATCGTCAATGGCACGCTGAATGTCGCGACGCTGGCGCAGAACGAGTTGGATGAGGAACTGACGCCGCTCGGCAAGGAGATCAAAGGCATCCTCACGAGCTCCGCGCTCAACAGCACAGGCCTTTCGCTCGGGACGGACATCGAAGTGCTGCCCGGCGTCTCGGCAGGTACGAACACGATCAAGATCGTCGCGAATGGCGATATCGCGATCGGCGCGAACGCGCAGCTCCATGCTGACCGCGTGACGAATGTCTCGTCGACGGGCGGCACGGCCGGCAAGGAAGGCTATACGACAGGCGGCAGCAGCTCGGACACGCGCGAAGGCGTCATCGTCCTGCGCGCCGATGCGAATGCCGATGATGTGGCCACGTATGATGAAGACATCCTCGAAGCTGGCGGCGTTACGGACACGAGCGCTATCAAGCGCTACGATATCGCGAGCAAGCGCTCCTCGTCGGAAATGATTCCTGTAGGCGAGGCGACCCCGGATGGCAAGCTCAAGACGGCGAAAGTCTATCTGAACAACGCGGCGCCGATGACGGCGAATAGCGTATCTGTCTTCTTTGACGCCGACATCACAGACAAAGGCGTCAATGGCACGCCGCTCACGAGCATCGGTGTCGCGAATGCTGGGCAGGAGACCTTTACGCAGAAAGACTACAAGCAGGGCGGTGCAGAAGCCTCTCGCATGGCATCCCATGTCAACGTGAACGCGTCGCAGACGTACAATAAAAACGGTATGCTGGAAGTGGAAGCCGATGGCAAGACGCCGAAGGAATCTCGCTATCGCGGCAACCACAACACGAACTTCGCCATGCTCATCAATGACCCGTATCAGCTGCAGGCCATCCAGGACACGAAAGAGGTCAATGATGAGGAGAACTATGCCATCAAGGCCGATGGTGAAGGCTACTATGGCAACCTCACGGGCAGCTATGCGCTCGGCCAGACGCTCTACAACAACCAGTACAAGGTCATTGGCGACAAGAGCGATCCGACGTTTGAAACGATCAACACGTACAAGATGTCGGAGTGGAATGGCGGCAAGGGCTTCAACCCCATCGGCACAGAGAAGCATCCATTCAAAGGCAGCTTCACGGGCAATGGTCTCATGGGCTATGGCATCTATGACTTCACGATCAACCGCCCGGAGGAAGACTATGTCGGCCTCTTTGCGCGCACGGAGCAGAACGTGACGACGAAATCGGCGGATGCTGAGAAAACGACGGATGACGGCACGAAAACCGACACGGGCGCAACAACCGGCGACGGCACGAAGACGGCGGATGAACCGAAGGAAGAAGTGCGGACGGGCGGCTACTTTGGCAGCGTGACATTCGTCGATGCAAAGGTCGAAGGCAAGAATAACGTCGGCGCACTCGCTGGCGCAGCGGGCGAAGGCACGGCCATGAGCAACATCACGAACCGCAAGCGTTATGTCCGATATACAGAGGATTTCCGTTCGGTGAATGAGCTCTTTGACAAGGAGACGGGCAAGGAAGTCAACGTCAAGGGCCTCGAGAATGTCGGCGGCATCGTGGGCTTGATGAATGATGCGCGCATGTACGACAACTCGCACAACCAAGGCTATATCGTCGGCAAGACGAACGTCGGCGGCCTCGCTGGCGCAGCGACGGGCACGGCCACGGAGACGGCCGAGAATGGCCTGCGTCTGAAGAACTACATCCGCAACAGCTACAACTCCGGCCACATCAGCCCGGAAATGAGCCTTGGCACGACGGAGGAATTTGACTACGCGACGCCAGCGTCGGGCAACCTCAAAGGCTATGGCGAGGTCACAAACAACACCGTCGACGGCAAGGATTTCAATCAAAAGGAAAATTTCGGCACGGGCGAGAACCGTGGCTACAAGGTCGGCGTCGTCGAAGGTGAGACGAATGTCGGCGGCCTCGTCGGCTCGATGACGGATGGCACGGTCAACTAGGCCTACAGCGAAGGCAAGGTCACGGGCGGCGTGGATGCGGATGGCAAAGCAGACACGGCGACGACAGGTGGCATTGTCGGTACGTTCGCGGGCGGCACGCTCGGCCAGGACGCGCAGAACAAGGTCTTTTTCGCCGCAAAGGACGCTTCCACGGGGAAGAGCCTCGTGCAGGAAGGCATCACGGCGGTCGGCAACGCATCCACGGGCGCGACGCCGGCCAATGCCGAAGGCCTGTCGATGCAGGATCTGACGAAGTCCGAAAAGATCGGTTGGAGCGATGGCAAGAACGTCATGGATGACAAGGATGCGCAGAATGATGACTGGATTGCCTACAACAACCAGACAGCGCCGCTCCTCAAGACATTCATGAACTTCATCAAGATCAAGCGCCAGTACCAGTACGACGGCACCGTCCACAACCTCATCACGTCGGACGTCGACAACTACTATGGCGGCGCGTTCTTTGCGAGCGACCGAGATGCGGGTTATGGCAAGAATGTCTTTACGAAAGGCGTCGACGTCGTCAAGGACTATGAAAATGGTGATTGGCAGATCGCGACGGGCAGTGCGGATGCGAATGTCGAGCATTCTTCGGAATACAAATACGATAAATCCGACCTCTGGTCGCCGCAGCACGGCTACTATACCGATGCCGACGCCAGCGTCATCATCACACCGGAGCCGGTCAAGATCAAGGTCGAGAACGTCACGAAGACGTATGGCCAGCTGACGAAGGGCTATGTCTACAAGTACGTGCCCGAGGGCGAAGGCGCAAAGCCCATCTACTATACCTATGACAAGGCGACGGACAAATGGACGTCGTCGACGGAAGAACCGATGCAGGGCACGACGTACATCATCACGCTCGAGCATACGGAGAAAGACAAGGATGGCAAGGACGTCAAGGTGAATGGCCTTGCTAATGAGAACAACGAAAACGTCAACCCGACGCCCCAGCTCAAGGGGCTGGCGTTTCTCAAGGCGGAAATCGTTGATTATGATGGCAAAAAGACCGACAAGACGACGAGTGGCGCGAGCGACTTGTCCGTCACGCCGGGCGATGATATCGCGAACCGCATGCAGCGGCCGGATACGTCCTATACGCTGAACTTGGTCGGCTTTGCAGATGGCAAGACGGCCGCGGAGTATCAGGCGGAAGAAAACTACAACTACGACATCGACTTCAGTGAAGAAACGAAGGAGGTCGATGAAGAGAACAAAGCGCCGACGAAATCTGTCCTGAATGTCCTGAAGCCGACGATTTACTTCACGGCGGAAGGCAGCCGCGAATATGGCTCTGACACCACGATGGGCACACTGAAGCTCATCGTCCAGGCCAATACGCTGGGCAGTGGTGAAGATAATGACTTTGACAATGGCCGCCTGAATCCATGGGACATTCCGGACAGTAGCCAGAATCTGGATCGGACTTACGATCTCTCGACTTCGCCTGCTGCCATCAAGGACAAAGATGGCAAGATTATCGGCTTTGACCTGTCGAAGATGACATTCTACACCGGCCCGCAGAAAGCTACAGACAAAGTCACGATCTTGGCAAAAGAGCAGGCGAAAAATGGCATCAAGGCTGGCAGCGGCGACGGCACGGCAGAAATTGACAATCATCCCGTCATCGACGCCAAGACGTGGGTCAATGGCTCAGGCAAGGAGCCGCTGCCATATACGATTGCGGCAGGCAGCTTCCTCGACAAGGATGGCAATACCGTTTTCCAGAGCGACCTGTACAACCTCGTCTATCTGGGCAACAAGAAAGATGCGAAGGATGCGGAGTTCGGCAAGTACACGATCACGCCCGTCAAGCTCATCTACGATATCACGGGCTACCATACGTATGGCGAGACGCCGAACAAGGAGAAGCCGGCCTACGAGCTGGCGGCAGACCCCGGCGATCTGATGAAGAATGGCGACAAGATCACAGATGTCGTCAATGCAGGCAATGCACAGGATCTCGTCAAGGAGATTTTCAAAGACAACGACATCAACGCCGATACGCATGTCAAGCGCGATGCGGCGGGCAAAGTCATCCCGTACAAGGAGGTTGGCATCGTTTTTGATGCTGATCACCAGGATGAACGGAAGAGCACGGCAAACGCTTTGACGCCGAACTACGTCCTGACATCCGGCAGGCTCAACTACCGCATCGATCCCGCGAAGGCCATCTTCACGGTCAATAACAACGAAAAGACATATGGCGAGACGACGCTCACGCCGGACAGCGGCAAGCTGGAGCTCTACAAAGGCACGGAAGCCAAGGCAACGGGCGGCGAAGTCACCGCGACGTATGATGTCGATGCTGCGGGTACGGCCACGCTGAAAACGAGCGATGTTTCTGAGCAGGCGAAAATCTATGAAGACGCCACCAAGAAAAACGATCTCACGGCAGACTACCAGCATGCAAAAGCGAAAGATGGTGACACGGAAAAAGAACTCACCGATGCGACGCTCGGCGTGAAGTATGCAGAAGATGGTGAGACCATCGATGCCTACAAAGGCGTGCTCTCGGCAAAGGACAAGAGCCTATATCTCAACGACTATGAAATCACGTACAAGACCGGCGATTTCACCGTTCGGCCGAAAAACCTGACGGTCAATGCCGGTGACGCTACAAAAGTCTATGGCGATGAAAACACCGACAAGAACGTCACATTCTCCGATGTCACGTTTGACGGCCTCGAAGAGCATGACAAAGAAGCCTTGGGCGGCAAAGCCGGGCAGAAGTATTTCGGCACGAAGCTGACGGACAAGGCGACAGGCATCACGAAGACCAGCGCTGCAGGGACGACGATCGACGGCGCCACGACGCTCGTCGACAAGAGCTTGCAAGACAAAGATGGCAACGCCATCAAGAAGGCGGAGTCGGCCTACAAGAACTACACGATCAACCCGAAGGATGGTACCGCACCAAAGGAAGGTACGGAAACCGTCATCAAACGCAAGCTGAAGTTTGCGGCAGACGATGCGAAGACCACCTACGGCCAGACGCCGACGTTCACGGGCACGTTCTCGAACTTTGCAGGTGACGATGTGACTTCGAAAGAGGAACAGAACGAACTCGCCAAAGCGTTTGCTGATGGTGGCAATGAGAACTATGCTGTGAAGGATGGCGAGGGGAAGGAACTCCGCCAGCAGGACGCTGGCCAGTATACAGTTGGCGCAAAGAAAGACGCGTTGGAACAAGCCCTCACGAATTGGAACAACAAGAATTATGAGCTAGACGACACAGGCGTCAAAGATGGCACCTGGACCGTCAACAAGGCGCGGCTCGACATCACAGCCGATGGCGCGCGCAGCTATGGCGAGAAAAACGATCTCAGCCAGCTCACGATCCAGGCAAAGAACCAGAATGACGCCACGGCGGATGACAGCGCAGATAACGGCGCGCTGAAGTCGTGGGATGCTACACGCACGGCGGGCGACATCAAGAAGCTCGCGGGCTACGCGGCCGCGACGGACAAGGATGTCACGCTGCTCTCGAAAGAGGAAGCGCAGAACGGCATCGCAGCTGGCGGCCAGGCCGCAGGGACGAGTACGACCATCGACGAAAAGACGTGGGTCAAGACCGACGCGGATGGCAACATCATCGCCTACGACCTCGCAGAGGGCAGCCTCAAGGATGCGTTCACCAGCAAGAACTACGACATTCATTTCGTCGGCGGCGAGTCTGCGGACGGCAAGGTGCAGGGCAAGTATACCGTGAACCCGGCCGAACTGACGTACGATGTGACGGGCGGCCATGTCTATGGCAGCGACCCCGATGCGAAAGCTGGCGCAGGAGAGGCGGCCAAGACGCAGCTGAAGAATGGCGATACGCTGGCAAATGTCATTTCCGATGACAATGTGAAAGCATTCGCCCAGAACGTCTTGGATGCGAACCACATCGACAAGACGACGCACGTCCGCCGCGATGCCGACGGCAACGTCGTCGCACTCGACACGTCGAAGGCAGAAACGCCTACGGCGACGACGCGCGACACGCTGACACCGAATTACGCGCTGAAGCTTGGAAACCTCGACTACACGGTGACGCCTGCTGACCTCACGGTCCAGGCAGGCAGCGCCGAAAAGACGTATGGCGACGCCACGTTCCAGACAACGGATGTGACGTTCACGGGCTTCCAGAATGACGACGCGGTGAAGCTTTCTCACTACTACAAGACGCGTGCAGCAGATGACCTCCAGCCAGCCGATACGAACGCTGGTGACTACAAAGGGCAGACGCAGGCGTTCATCGAGGAGGGCGATAAAGGCAAGTTCAGCGATTACAACATCGTCAGCGAGACGAATGGCGATGCTGTCATTCATCAAGCAGACCTCACGATCAAGGCGGGCAATGCCACACGCGACGCAGGCAAGGACAACGATGCGTTTGCCTACGAGCCTGTGACGTTCCAGGGCTTCCGCTTTGACCGCGACCGCGATGCGATCGGAGGCACGTTCCAGACGAAGCTCGCGCCAGATGCATCGTTTGATGCAACGACGCCGAGCGGGACGTATGCTGGCCAGACGTACGCTGGGGCAATGGAAGCCGTCAGCAATGGCGATGAGAAAGTGTACAGAAACTATCGTTTGAACGATGAAAGTGGCGATAGCCTCAAGAACTATCGCCTGCATTATGAAAAGGGCGATGTCATCATCCGTTCCCCGTGGCATCCGTCTCCCAGCTCAAATGGGGGCGGCTCGACAACACCAAGCCAGGAAAACCGCCTCGAACCAGAGCAACCGATCACACCAGATGCGGAAAATCGTCTGCTACCTGGAGAGGAGCATGCTGATCCGACGGCACCTGGCAGGGAAGGGCATCTGGATGCGCAGACGAATGACCGCCAGCCTGATGCCTTTGATCCTGCTCGCTGGGGCACGACGCCGATGCGCGATCCGCAGCAGCGGAAAGTGCTCACGCAGGTCACGGGCAATGTGACGAGCCAGGCTGAACATGGCGAGAGCAGCGAAGATTCGTCTCTCTCCAAAAAGAAACTGCGCCGTACACAGCAGCTCCTGGCTGACATCGACGGCGGCAACCGCAAGGTCGATGGTCTGCGCGCATCGCGCTTCCTGACGCTCGAAGACACCGTCATCCGCGTCAGCGACGTCGTCGCCGACCTCGGCGACCTCGTCATCGACGCCTCGAGCCGCACGGACGGCGGCGACACCGTCGTCCTCGATCAGAAAGGCCTCGACCTCACGATCTACGGTACGCAGCCGCTCCAGGACGGCACGACCGTCGACACGGCGTCCACGGACATCGTCCTGCATGACGACGAAACGTCCGCCATCCAGGAGGAAGCGGAAGAGGAAAGCAGCGCAGAAGCAGAAACCGCAGAAGCGCAGGAATAAAACTACAGAGACAAAACGAAAGAGCCGTTGCAGCAGCGAAAATCGCTGGCCGCAACGGCTCTTTTTTGCGTTCGATGCTTCAGAACGGCATCTCGCGGAACTGCCTTGGCGTGCAGTTGTTGTGCTTCTTGAAGCAGGTGATGAAGTTCGCCTCGCTGCCGAAGCCCGTGGCGAACGTGATCTCCTTGATCGTGTCGTCCGTCGTCTTCAGCAGCGTCTTCGCGCGGTCGAGGCGGGCGAATGTGATGTACTCGTATGGCGAGTAGCCCGTGTGCTTCTTGAACAGGCGGCTGAAATAGTACGGGCTCATGTTCAGGAGCGATGCGAGATCCTGCAGCGAGAGTTTTTCGCTGTAGTGGTCGCGGATGTAGTGGATGGCCTGACGGATGGGCCCGCTGTTTTTCGTCTCGTCTGTGGCGCGGCACGAGCGGTCGTAGAGCTCGGCGAGGATGGCCTCGATGCGGCAGGCGAACAGCGCTTCGCGGATGTCGTCTTTTTCGCGCAGGTCGGCGAGCATGCTGCTGAGCTGCTGCGGGATGACGCTGTCCTCGGGCAGCGGGTAGACGATGCCGGCGTTCTGCCGCAGCACGCGGAAGTATTCGCGGCTGTTCTTTCCATCGAAATGGCACCAGAGCGTTTCCCAGACGCCCCGGTATTCATGCGGTTCATAGCAGTCGAGCAGCACGAGGTCGCCAGCTTTTACGGCATGCGTCTGCCCGCCAGCCGTGACGGTGCCCTTGCCGGATTTCACGTACATGGCGAGGATGCTCGGGTATGACGCGCGCCGCAGATGGTAGTCCTGATTGCAGTGAAAATAGCCGACGCAGATCGGATAGTAGAACAGCTTCTTTGCGATCTGGCTCGGCGTATGAAAATAAGAGCGTGAATCGGAGAGCACGCCTCTCTCGATGACTTGCATGTCATCTCTCCTTTCATTTTCCCGTTCCAAAGTGTAGCACAAACGCGGCAGGATGGGAAGAGAAAAGAGAGCAAGATTTCAAAATACGAGGGCAAGCTTTCCTACTGTATCGCGGAGGAACTTCTTTTATAATGGATTTGTCCGATACGAAAGACGGATAAACAAATGAAATTTCAGCGATCATCATGGCGTGGAGGTGCCGTTCGTTATGAAACAGGAGGAAGTCAGAATCTGGGAGGAAGAAGTCACGCTCCCAACGTATGAGACGGGAAAGCCGGACAAGAATCCGATGTTTCTCGAGAAACGTGTCTATCAGGGCAGCTCGGGCCGCGTGTATCCGTACCCCGTTGTCGACAAGATCGAGGATGAGAAGGTCGACAAGGTGTACCATGCGGTCTATCTCGAGAACCAGTATCTGAAAGTCATGGTGCTGCCGGAGCTCGGCGGCCGCATCCATCGCGCGATTGATAAGACGAACAACTATGATTTCGTCTACTACAACCACGTCGTGAAACCGGCGCTCGTCGGCCTCGCAGGGCCGTGGATTTCAGGCGGCATCGAGTTCAACTGGCCGCAGCATCACCGCCCGAATACGTTCGGTCCCGTCGAGCACACGATCCGCGAGAATGCGGACGGCAGCAAGACGCTCTTCGTCAGCGAGATCGACCGCATGTATGGCACGAAGGGCATGGCGGCGTTCACGCTGTATCCCGACAAGGCATACATCGAGATCACAGGCCAGCTCTACAATCGCACGCCGGAGGCGCATACGTTCCTCTGGTGGGCGAATCCGGCCGTGCCGGCGAATGAGAACACGCAGTCGATCTTCCCGCCGGACGTGCATGCCGTCTTTGACCATGGCAAGCGCGACGTGTCGAAGTTCCCGATTGCGACGGGCACGTATTACAAGATGGATTACTCCGCGGGCGTCGACGTCTCGCGTTTCAAGAACATCAAGGTGCCGACGTCGTACATGGCGCAGAAGTCGGACTATGATTTCGTCGGCGGCTATGACCATGGCAAGAAAGCCGGCATCCTGCATGTCGCCGATCATCATGTCTCGCCGGGCAAGAAGCAGTGGACGTGGGGCAGCGGCGATTTCGGCAAGGCTTGGGATCGCAACCTCACGGATGACGGCACGAGCTACATCGAGCTCATGACGGGCGTGTTCACGGACAACCAGCCGGACTTCACATGGCTGCAGCCGGGCGAGGAAAAGCAGTTCAAGCAGTATTTCATGCCGTACAAGGACATCGCGCAGATCAAGAACGCGACAAAGGATGCGGCTGTGAGCCTCGACGTGAAAGAAGGCGTCGCGCATGTCGGCGTCTATGCGACGGGCGAGTACCCGCAGGCCGTCGTGCTCGTGCGCACGGCCGCTGGCGAAGACCTCGGCCGCGCCGTGCTCGACCTCACGCCGCTGCGCGCGTCGTTCGCCGACGTCCAGCTGCCAGACGGCACGGATGATTCGTCGCTGCGCGTGCTCGTCGAGACGGCGGCCGGCCGCGTGCTCGTCCACTATGAGGACAAGAAGCCGGAGCTCGCACCAGAGCCCGATCCCGCGAAAGCCATCCCTGCAGATCCTGCCGAGCTCCGTACGTGCGAGGCGCTGTATCTCGCCGGCCGCCATCTCGAGCAGTATCGCCATGCGACGTATGAGCCGGATGCGTATTATCTCGAAGGTTTGAAGCGCGATCCTGAAGACATGCGCCTGAACATGGCGTATGGCGAACTGCTGTACCGTCGCGGTCTCTTCGAGCAGGCAGAGCCGTATCTGCGGCAGGCCGTGAAGACATCGACGCGCCACAGCCCGAACCCGTACGACAGCGAGCCGCTCTATTACCTCGGCCTCGTGCTCGCCTGCGAAGGCCGCATGGATGAGGCATATGACGCGTATTTCAAGGCGGCATGGAGTGCATCATGGCAGGCGCCGGCGCTGTTCGCCGTCGCGCAGCTCGACTGCCAGCGCGGCCAGTACGAGCGCGCACTCGAGCATGTCGACCACTCGCTCGTCCGCAACGCGCACAACTGCCGCGCCCGCAACCTGCGCACGTACATCCTGCGCAAGCTCGGCCGCTGCGAGGAAGCCATGCAGGCCGTACGCGAGACGCTCGCCATCGACCCGCTTGACCTTGGTGCGCGCTATGAATCTGCGAAAGCATTGCGCGCGATGGGCAAGGAGACGGAAGCTGGAGAAGTGCAGCGCGGGTGGCAGGACCTCTTTGAAGGCCGCACGCAGAACATCCGCCTGCTGTCCATCGGCTATGCCGAGGCCGGCGACGTGACGGAAGCGCTCGCCGTGCTCGCGCTCGACCCTGTGGACGAACCGCTCACACATTACTATGCCGCGTACTACGAAGACAGCCGCGACCATCAGGATAGCGCGCGCCGCGAAGTGGCTGCGGCCGCAAAAGCGCCGTCGTACTGCTGCTTCCCGAACACGCTCATGGACATGCGCGCCCTCGAACGCGCGGCCGAGCTCGCGCCGGAAGATGCCATGGTGCGCTATTATCTCGGCTGCCTCTACTACGACAAGCGCCGCCACGAAGCAGCCATCACGCTCTGGGAAGCAGCCGCACGCTTCGCGCCCGACTTCCCGACGACGCACCGCAACCTCGCGCTCGGCTATTACAACGTGCGCCACGAGGCAGAGAAGGCACGCAAGGCGCTCGAAAAAGCCTTTGCGCTCGGCGAAAAGGATGCGCGCGTCTTCATGGAGCTCGATCAGCTCTATCAGAAGATCGGCATGGAGCCCAAGGAACGCCTTGCGCTCTTTGAGCAGCATCTCGACGTCGTGGAGTTGCGCGACGACCTCTATGTCACGTACATCACGCTGCTGAACCTCGACGGCCAGCACCAGAAGGCGTACGACCTCATGATGAAGCGCCACTTCCATCCTTGGGAAGGCGGCGAAGGCAAGATCACGAAGCAGTACGTCTGCGCGCTCGAAGCCCTCGCAAAAGAAGACCTCGCTGCGGGTCAGTGCGAAGCGGCGGCCAAGAAGCTCGAAGCTTGCCTGACGTACCCTGAGAACCTCGGCGAAGGCAAACTCGCCTGCGCTGTCGAAAACGACGTGTACTATCTGCTCGGCTGCGTCTATGACAAGATGGGACAGACCGAGCGTGCCCGCGCCGTCTGGAAGCGCGCGACGGAAGGCGTCAGCGAGCCGGCGAGCGCCATGTACTACAACGACCAGCCGCCTGAGAGCATCTACTATCAGGGCCTCGCGCTGCGCGCGCTCGGCCGCGAAGACGAAGCGCTCGGCCGCTTCCACAAGCTCATCGACTATGGCGAGAAGCATGTCTTCGACCATGTCGTCATGGACTACTTCGCCGTGTCGCTGCCAGACTTCCTCGTGTTCGAAGGCGATCTCGATGCCGCAAACCGCATCCACTGCCACTTCCTGATGGCGCTCGGCCACGCCGGCCTCGGCGAGAGCGCTGCGGCGAAAGCTGACGTGCAGGCCGTCCTCAAAGCCGAGCCCGCCCACGCCGCCGCCCGCGCCCTCGCCGCGACGCTCTGAACCGTTCCCCTTCGAAAACCCCTAAAAACCCCTTTCTATTGATCCCCCTGAGTTCCTTGCGGTGTTCCCTTGCCGCAGGGGGCTCTTTTTTGTGTTCGCACCCGCAGAGGGAAAATAAGAATAGCAAGAATTCAAAACAACAGGGCAAGGAATCGTACTGTCAGGTACGCCAGATTTCCGTATAATGAATACGAAATCAGAAAACAGAAAACGATGTTCAATGGAGGGTGACATCATGGAAAAACATATCGCGCTGCCGCGCGATGCGGAGATCGACCGCACGGTGCTGATGCAGGGCGAAAATCCCGCAGGCGCGTCGGTCGCCGTGAACCGCTCGTACTTTCTGAAGGATGGCAAGCCGTGGCTGCCGGTCATGGGCGAGATCCATTATTCGCGCCTCGAGGAAAAAGACTGGAAGCGCGCGCTTGCGAAGATGAAGGCCGGCGGCATCGACATCGTCGCGACGTATGTGTTCTGGATCTACCACGAGGAAGTCGAAGGCCGCTTCGACTGGACGGGACGGCGGAACTTGCGCCACTTCATCGAGCTCTGCGAGGAGGCCGGGCTCGCTGTACTGCTGCGCATCGGGCCATGGGATCACGGCGAGGTCCGCAATGGCGGCTATCCAGACTGGCTGCTCGCGAAGAATTGCGATGCTGGTTTCAACAACGAAGAGTATTTCGGCTATGCGAAAAAACTCTACGTTGAAATTTTCGCACAAGTCGAAGAATTTCTTTACAAGGACGGCGGCCCGATCATCGGCGTGCAGATCGACAACGAGTATGGCCACTGCCATGGGCAGGCCGGCGAAGAGGGCATCCAGCACATGCGCCGTCTTAAGGAACTAGCGGTCGCGGCTGGTTTTGATGTGCCGTTCTACACGGCGACGGGCTGGGGCGGCGCTGTCGTCGTCGAGGGCGAGATGATCCCCGTGCTCGCCGCGTACGCCGAGGGCTCGTGGGAACAGCATCTGAAGCCGATGGCGCCGCCGGCATCATATCTCTTTGCTGACGAGCGCGATGACGTTGCCGTCGGCTCGGACCTGTCGAGCGACGAGGTCAAGAAGTGCACGGTCGAGCTGCGGGATTATCCATATGCGACGTGCGAGATCGGTGGCGGCATGCAGGACAGCCACCGCCGCCGCCCCATCATCACGGCCGACGACACGGAATGCCTCATGCTTGCAAAGCTCGGTTCGGGCGCGAACATGATCGGCTACTACATGTATCAGGGCGGCACGAATGACGCCGGCAAGCTCACGGATTTGCAGGAGACGGAAGCGACGGGCTACCCGAACGACCTGCCGAAGCGCTCGTATGATTATCAGGCGCCGCTCGGCGAGTTTGGCGAAGTGCGCACGAGCTACCGCTATCTGCGCCTCTACCACATGCTCTGCCATGATTTCGGCGACCTCCTGACGGAGACGGCGACGGTCATCCCCGACGAAGGAAAGCTCCGCGCCGACAATCCTGACGCGCTGCGCGTCTCTGTCCGCCACAAGGACGGCCGCGGCTTCGTCTTTCTCTCGAACTACCAGCGCGGCCTCGAGATGGCGCCGAAGAATGACGTGCGCCTGACGCTGACGTATGGCGAGCAGGACATCGTGTTCCCCGCTTTCACACTCGGCAGCGGTGAGCGCCTGATCCTGCCGTTCGGCCTGAAGCTCGGCAGCATCGAGCTCGAGAGCGCGACAGCGCAGCCGCTCTGCCACATCGTCAATGGCGATGACGCCTACTGGTTCTTCTTCGCCTATGAAGGGCGCAAGGCCACGTATGATTTCCGCAGCGAGACGGTGCGCGGATTCGATGCGGAGTCGGGCGAGATCGTGCGGGAAGACGGCCGCATCGTCGTCACGCCGGGCGCTTCGGCATTTGCCGTGCTCGGCATCGACGGCAAGCGCCACCACATCGTGACGCTGACGCGCGCGGAAGCCGAGCGCAGCCAGAAGCTGGCGATCGGCGGGAAGGAATACCTCGTGAGCTCGGATGCCGACCTCTTCGTCGAGGACGACTGCCTCGTGCTCCATGGCGAAGCGGGCACGGACGAGACGGTCATGAGCTTCCCCGAGCTGCCGCGTCACAAAAAATGGAAAACGGTTTCGTCCGGCCGTCCCGAAGCACAGGGCATCTTCCAGCGCTATGGTGCCGCTGACGCCTGCGAAGCATCGTTCCATGAGATCGAAAGCCGCCGCGACGCAGATGGCAGCCGCTGGTATGAGATCGAGCTGCCGAGCCACCTGCTTGACGGCGTGGCCGATGTCGGCATCGAGATCACATGCGAGGGTGATGTGGCCGAGCTCTATGCGGGCACGGAGCTGCTCGACGATCAGTTCCTCAACGGCCTGCCATGGCATCTCTCGCTCGGCCATTTCCGCGACAAGCTCGCGCGCCGCAACCTGCTGCTGAAGCTCACGCCGCTGACGCGCCAGTCGCCTGTGTATCGCGAGCTCGCGCCAGACTTTGACGCAGACGGTAAGGCCATCGGCCTTGCGACCGTGCGCCTCATCCCCGAATACGAACGCATCATGGAACTTTGAGGAGGCGTTTTTCCATGACACTCAGTATCAAGAATCGCAATTACCTCGCGCTGTCGAGCGTGAGTTTCTGCCACCTGTTCGCCTGGTCGGCCGCCATGTCGTTCTTCGCGATCTGGCTCGGCCAGCACCTCGGCATCGGCGCGACGAAAGTCGGCATCCTCTATTCGGCGAATGCCATCGTCGCGTTGCTGCTGCAGCCGGTCTTCGGCTTCATTTCCGACAAGATCGGCCTGAAGAAGACGCTGATGTTCTTCATCCTCGCCGTGCTCATGCTCATCGGGCCGTTCTTCATCTTCGTCTATGGGCCGCTGCTCGTGTCGAACTTCTACCTCGGCGCAGCGCTCGGCGGCGTGTTCCTCGGTTTCGTGTTCAACGCAGGCTATGGCGTCATCGACTCGTACATCGACAAGGTCTCGCGCAAATATGGCTTCGAGTATGGCCGCGCGCGCATGTGGGGCTCGTTCGGCTGGGCCTGCGCGACGTACACGACGGGCATTTTCATGAACGTCGATCCGAACCTCTCGTTCCTCTCGGCGTCGGCTGCCGCCGTCCTCGCCATCCTGTTCCTCGCGTTTGCGAAAGTCGATATGTCGGCGGAAGAGACGAAGCGTGCGGAGTCCGTCCGTCCGCGCGACGTCGTCGCCCTCTTGAAAAACAAAGACATCCTCTGCATGCTGTTCTTCATGATCGGCGTCGGCTGCGTCTACGATGTGTATGACCAGCAGTTCGGCGTGTACTTCGTGCAGCAGTTTGACACGCAGGAGGAAGGCAATCTCTGGTTCGGCCGCCTTGGCGCCATCCAGACGTTCTTCGAGGCGCTGTTCCTGTTTGGCGCGCCAGTCATCGCCAACAAGCTCGGCGGCAAGCGCACGCTGTTGCTCGCCGGCACGATCATGTCGATCCGCATCATCGGTTCTTCGTTCCAGTGGGGGCCGGAATGGATTGCCTGCATGAAATGCATCCATTCGTTTGAAAAGCCGCTGTTCCTCGTCGGCCAGTTCAAGTACATCAGCCAGACGTTCGACCTGCGCCTCTGCTCGTCCATCTATCTCGGCTGCCTGTTCACGAGCTCGATCTGCACGACGGTGTTCTCTTCGTTCTTCGGCATGTTCTACGAGACGATCGGCTTTTCGCAGTCCTACCTCTACATCGGCATCGTCGCCGGCCTCTGCAATCTCGTTTCGAGCCGCCTGCTGAAGCCGACGCCGAAACATTTCCCGCAGGGCGAAGCGGAAGGCATCATCGAGACAGGGTCGGCCAGCGCGGAAAGCAAAGCCTGAACCACCCGAAAAACGGGGATCCAAATATCATTGTGGGGGAAGACAGATGAAAAAGAAACTCTTGGCCGCATGCCTCGCAGCAACGATGCTCGGCACGAGCGGCATGGCCGCCGCAGAAGACATCAATCCATTCGATGATGTGCCGAAAGACCATTGGGTCTACCAGGAAATCGCAGAGCTCGCAAAAGACGGCCTCGTCGAAGGCTATGAAGACGGCACGTTCCGCGGCGGCGAGGAAGTCACGCGCTACGAGATGGCCGCACTCGTCGGCCGTGCGATCTCGAACGCGAACCATCGCGGCAAGGACGGCATCACGGAGGCGGAGTACGAAGCGCTGCAGAAGCTCGGCAACGAATTCCATCATGAGCTCGACGCCATGGGCGTGCGCCTGAGCTCGCTCGAGAAGTACAAGTCAAATGCAGGCTTCTTCGGCGACGTGCGCGTGCGCGCCATGCACAACCGTATGAACAAATCCATCGAAGGCACGAAGAGTGAGAAGCGCTTCGACCAGCGCATCCGCCTCGGCTGGTGGAGCGAGATCGCGCCGAATTTCACATTCAAGGCGCGGATGCGCGCCGACAATGTCGTGGACGAGCGCCGCGAAGATGCGGCGGGCGGTGAGGCGCGCTATGACAGCACGGGCCTCGTGAAAGTCGATCTCGCCGAGGGCAAGTGGACGAACGGGCCGCTCGCGCTCGCCATCGGCCGCTTCAACCCGACGATCGGCCAAGGCGGCATCTGGTCATCACAGGGCGAAGGATCCGTGGATGGATTCTATGCGTCGTATGCGCCGAGCTCCAAGACGAAGATCAGCGCCGGCTATGGCTCCGTCTCGCCGTCGATGTGGGACATCCTCTATGATTACAAAGGCGCGGACGGGACGGCGTACAAGCAGTCGACGGACGTCTACACGCCGGCGTTCCTCGGCAACATCTCGCATCAGGCAGGGCCGGTGATGTTGACGTTCGGCGTGCTGCGCTCGCTGTCTGGGGCGGAGCACACGCAGCTCGGCTATCGGACGGCCGACGGCATGGGCGCGACGCCGATCGATGCGTCGTATGATATGAAGCAGTACGCCATCGGTGCCGACGTGCGCATCGCAAAGGGCGTCCACCTGACGGGCGAATGGCTGACGAACCGCGCTGACCGCAATGTCGGCAATGTCTATGTCGACATGCCACAGGCGCGGAATGGCGCGACGGCGCCAGCGTCCGGCGCGTGGTCGAAGCAGACGGTGCCGACGCAGCGGAATGGCTGGTGGATGCGGCTGTCCGCCGGCAACTACGACGCGCAGAAAGCGCATACATTCGACGCGAGCCTCTACTATCTGAAGCTCGGCAACTGGGCCATCGACTCGCATTTTGCACCGCACGGCCTGCCCGTGCGCGGCGGCAACGGGCTCGGCCTCGACGGCGAGAAGGGCTGGGGCATCGGCTTCCGCTACATGCTCGCGCCATCCGTCGAGCTCTCGGGCAGCCATTTCTGGGTGAAGCCATATGACGAAGGCGCGTCGGGATTCCATTCCTATACGAATCCATGGCAGATCGCACTGAACTACAGTTTCTGAGGGAGGTGCGATGATGAAGAAACAGAAGAAGGCAGCGCTGGCCGCGCTCCTGTGTGCAGCGCTCCTCGGCGCGGGCAGCACGGCGCAGGCCGCTGCGAAGAACAATCCGTTTGACGATGTGCCGAAAGACCACTGGGCGTATCACTCCATTGAAGTGCTGCGCAACGAGGGCATCGTCAAGGGAAATGGCAATGGCGAATTTCGCGGCGGCGCGAAAGTCATGCGCTATGAGATGGCGGCCGTCGTCGGCAAGGCGCTGTCGCGTGCCAAGAAACAGGGCATCTCGCCTGAGGGGCAGAAGGAGCTCGACAAGCTCTCTGGCGAATTCTATGACGAGCTCAAGCACCTCGGCGTGCGCATGCAGGCGTTTGAGAAATACAAGCCGAAGGCTGCGATTTCCGGCGATATCCGCATGCGCTACATCGGCAATCCGAAGCACAACACGATGAAGGGCGGCCCGAAGACGTCGGGCAGCTTCGAAAACCGCGTGCGCCTCACGTATTACACGGATGTCCATCCGGGCACATCGTTCACGGGGCGGATCTGCTATGGCAATTCGACGAAGAACCGCTGGAACGGCCTCGGGACAGACGCGTCGCCAACGGATTATGATGGCTCGTTCTACGTGGAAGTGGCGCAGCTCGATTTCAAGAACGGCAAGAGCGACCTCTCCCTCGGCCGCATGGATCGGAAGTTCGGCCTCGGCGTCATCGCGCCGGGCCTCTATGATGGCGCCGTGCTCACGTATGCGCCGGACAGCAAGACGACGTTGCGCGCGGGCATCGGCTCCATGAATGCCGAAGAAAACGGCTCGCTCGTCGACAAGCACGAGGCCGTGCCGATCTTCCACGCAGAAGCGATGCGGACATTCGGCCAGACGACGCTGACGTTCTCGCATCTGCGCACGCTCCGCCATCCTGCGACGACGGGCATCTTCCAGCCGTGGAATGCGGGCGGCACGGTCGCGAACTACTACGAGATCCCGCTGGCGCTCGAGCAGTATGCCATCGGCATCAAGGCTCCGATCGCGTCGCGCCTCTCGTTCACAGGCGAATTCGTCACGAACCGTGCGGGCGGCCTGCGCGACGACTACAGCGTCGGCGCGCAGGGGCGTCCCGATGCCACACACAAGTCCGTGCGGCGCAATGGCTGGTGGGCGAGCCTGAACTATGGCAACCTCGACATGGCAAAGCCGCATACGTATGAAGTCGATCTCGTCTACATGCACATGGGCAACTGGGCCATCGACTCGACAGGTTATGGCCATGCGCTCTGGTCGAATGGAGGCAACTACCTCGGCATGGATGGCGCGAAGGGCTGGGGCATCCAGCTCCAGTACATGCTCGGGCGCAATGTCGATCTCACGGCGGACTACTTCTTCATGAAGCCCATTGACGCGAAGTCGGCAGGATTCTCAGAATACCGCTCGCCGTGGCAGATCGCGTTGAACTACTTCTTCTGGTGAGGAAAACGTTTATGAAAAAGAATCTGACGAAGCGCGCTTGGCGCGCACTCACGGCCAGCGTGCTCGGCGGGCTCCTCGCTGCAGGCGCATGGCTGACGCCGTCCGAGGCGGCCATGCTGAAAGGCGGCGACGTCTCGTGCTACAACTATGTCATCCATCAGGGCGGCGTCTTCCGCGACGCAGAGGGGCGCGCCCGTGACGGCCTCGCGATCCTGCGCGCCAACGGCATGAACTTCGTCCGCATCCGCAACTACAACACGCCGGGCAAAGGCCATGGCGACGGCACATACTACTGTCCGGCTGGCTATCTCGACCTCAAGGACAACCTCGACGTCGCGCGCCGCGCAAAAGCGCTCGGCATGAAGATCGAATATTCGTTCCATTACAGTGACTACTGGACGAATGGCAGCCTGCAGATCATCCCGTCGGATTGGCAGAAGAAGATCGCGGGGCTCGACGATGCGGCCGCCATCGACGTGCTCGAGCAGTGCGTCTATGACTACACAAAAGAAGCGTGCCGCGCGCTGAAAGCGCAGGGCACGCCGCCGGAGTACGTCTCGCTCGGCAACGAGATCCAGCACGGCATGCTCTTTCCCTATGGTCGCGCGGCCAAGGCGTCGTGGCCGACGCTCGCCCGCTTCTTCAACGCTGGCGCGAAAGCCGTGCGCGAAGAACTGCCGGAGGCAAAGATCATCCTGCACCTCGACGATGCTGGCAACGATGACAAATACGAGAACTTCTTTGGCAGCTGCCAGCGGCAAGGCGTGGACTACGACATCATCGGCACATCGTACTATCCATTCTATCTGAAAAAGGATGTCAAGACCGTCGCGGATTTCTGCGAGCATTTCGGCAAGAAATACCAGCGGCCAATCATGATCATGGAGACAGGCTACAGCTGGACGGACAAGACGGCCGAAGGCCGCCTCGGGCAGCTTGCGCACAATGGTCCTTACCCCGATACGACGAAAGAAGGACAGCGCGCGTTTATGCAGGAACTCTACGAGACGCTCGGCAATCTGAAGGACGTGCAGGTGCTCGGCGACCTCTACTGGGACCCGATCTTCATCGCAAAGCCGGGCGCGATCGGCTGGGCGCAGCGTGAAGCGGATGACAAGACGGAGCCGAATGTCATCGACAACACGACGTGGTTCGATTTCGACGGGCGGCCGCTCCCGGTGCAGAGAGCAGCGAACGATACGCTCGCCGAGGATGGCGAAAGCATCGTCACCGGCTACGTGCGCGGGGCTGGCGGCCACGGCATCGCAGGCGCTCGCGTCACGCTCGTGGCCTCCTCTGGTGATGGCGCGACGCTCTCGGGCGAGACAGACCGCTATGGCGGCTACTTCTTCCGCGACGTGCCCGCAGGGCGCTACGAGATCCAAGCAACCGCGTCCGGCTATGATGCGGCTGGCGGTTGCGTTGTGACTGCGGCGCGCGGCACAGCGGCCGAAGCGGATGACGTCGTCATGGAAGGGCGGCAGCTGCGTGGGCAGGTGCTCGATGATGCCGGTCTCCCCGTGGCAGGCGCGCGCGTCTCGTATGTACCCGAAGGCGATCGCGGTACGTGGGACGTGACGACGGCGGCAGATGGCACTTACGAGATCACGGACGTGCCGCACGACGCTGCGGGCGAGCTCCATGTCACGGCCGCTGGCTGCAATGGGACGGGCATGCACCTCGCCGCTGCACAGGATCTCGTCAACCTCGTAGTCGAAAAGACGTCCGGCACGATCACGGGCACCGTCGTGAACGAGTACGGCGGCCCTGTCGCGGATGCCGTCGTCACGGCGACGGCCGCGAATGGCCGCACGACACAGGGCAAGACCGACGATCAAGGCCGCTACGCAATTCCCGATGCGCCAGCCGATGTGCCGCTCACGATTGCCGTCGCATGCGACGGCTTCCTGCCGCAGACAAAAGAAACGGCCACTACGGTTGCCGTGCGCGGCACGGAGGATGCTTCGTTCCAGCTCGCGCGCAACGCATTCGCGCTTTCCGGCACGGTGCAGACGTCGGCAGGTGCTCCAGCCGCTGGCGCGACGGTCAAGCTCGCGTCCTCCGATGGCACATCGTATGAGACGCAGACGGATGCAGAGGGCCGGTATGCGTTCGCGCACGTCCTCGGCGGCCGCTCGTACGAGCTCTGCGCCTCCGTGCAGGGCGAGACAGATGCCGTCGTCGACGATGTCACGGCAGAGCCCGGCACGGCGAAGACGCTCGACGTCCGCGCGCCGATCCCTGTCGCACTCGCGAATCCATCGTTTGAGACATGGGGCAAAGACAAGTATGACGTCGTCGGCTGGACGGCCGAAGGCACGAAGAACGTCTTTGATCAGCAGGCACCGGGTCGCACGGGACAGATGAACCTCGCGGCGTGGAACGAAGGCGCCTATGCGTCGACGCTCCATCAGGAACTCGACCTGCCGGCCGGCACGTACACCATCACCTGCTACACCATGAATGGCGGCGGGCAGGATCGCGCCGAACTCTACCTCACGGACAGCACTGGCGAGCGCCATGCCGCTGTGTTCCCCGCGAGCCCCGGCAACTGGCAGAAAGTCACGCTCCAAGCCACCATTCCCGCAGGCCGCGCTAGCCTCGGCTTCGACGTCGCAGCCAAGCCCGGCTGCTGGTTCTGCGTCGACGACGTGCAGCTCGTGCGGTCGTCTGTTGCAGAGTAAGCAAGCGATACGGAAAAGCGTTATCGAAAAACAAATCTTGACACAGAAAAAAGGAATCTGTTGCAGGCGATAGGCAACAGATTCCTTTTTCGATTCTTTTGGATAGTCAGGCATTCTCGTGCGCAATCTGCTTGTGGCGGTAGAGGTGGCCGTCGGCGCGGTGGATGGATGGCGCAGGTACTGTCGGGCTCCTTGCTGACGTCAGAGAGGCCGAAGCTTGCCGTGACGTGGAAGATCTCTCCGTCGTGCGCATGGAACGCGCGGGTGGCGATGTCCTGCTGGATGGCCGCGAGCTTGGCACGGCAGGCGTCACGGTCCTGCAGGCGGAAGAGGATGGCGAACTCGTCGCCGCCGAAGCGCGCGGCAAAGCAGTCGTCTTTTGTGAGTCCTTTGCGCAGGGCGTCGGAGATGCCGAGCAGCACTTCGTCGCCCGCATCATGGCCATACGTGTCATTGATGCGCTTGAAGCGGTCGAGGTCCCAGAGCGCGAGGTAGAGGGATTCGCCGCGCTGCTGTTCGCGCGTGACGCAGTTCGCGCAGTTCTGGTGCCGCGACCAGAACGTGAAACATGGCTCGTGCGTGAGCACGAACGACCCGTCGCCATCGCGCTTGCAGACGCAGATGCCGCCGAGATCGACGAGGCGCAGCGCATCGAACATGCCTTCGAAGAAATGGTTTTCCGTGAGATATTGCTCGAGTGCTTCATCTAATGGCATGAGGCACATCCTTTCTGCGGCTTCCCTGAGCGGGACTTATTCTTCGACGAGCGGATAAAGTTCCTTGTCTTCGCGGGCAAGGCGTTCTTTCAGGGCGCCGATCGTCGCCTGTGTCGCGGCGAGGCAGGCGGCGGGATCGTCCTTGATCTTTGTCGGCGTCATCCAGTCTTCCTTGTACGCCATGAACGCCTTGGCAAGGCCGCCCATTTCCTTTTCAAAGGTCTTGGACATCTCGCGCAGCTTTTCGTTGCTGCTTTTCGAGAGGTTCGGGTAGAGGAACTTGTCCTCGGCCGCGAGGTGGACGGAGATGAGGCCGGCGAGGCGCGAAATGGCACCCGAGAGATCGCTGGCGCCGCGTTGCACCTTTTCTGCCGTATCCATGCGGTCGATGGTGGCGATGAGCTTTCCGATGCGTTCATGATGGTCTTTGAGGATTTCCATATACATAGAGGATGGCTCCTTTCCTTTGCACGATGCGGTACGGTACGTTCGATGGTTCTATTTTACTGGGAAAAAAGAAGATATTCCGTATCATCTGTTACAACCATGCCTCACTGGAAGGCATCAACTTCCCAGAAAATGTCTCTGAGGCTGACACGGAAATCGTCGTAGAGCGAAACAGGAATTTCCATCTGGACGTCTTTGCGGTCTTGCACTTCCATCTGCTCTAGATCTTCTTCGGAGTAATCCGTATAGGCCGCATGGATTTCAAAATGCCCGCTGGCATTGTAATAGACTTCTACGGATTTTGCGACGGGGTCGATGATCCAATATTCCTTGACGCCGGCCGCTGCATAGTGGTGCATCTTCGGCCCGCGGTCGTTTTTCCGCGTGGATGGCGACAGGACTTCGACGACGAGATCGGGTGCGCCAAAGATGCCTTTCCGATGGATGATGGAGCGGTCGCAGACGATCATGGCGTCGGGGATGTATCGGTTTTCCTGATCCAGGTAGACATCGGTTCCATCGGCAAATGGGACGCAGGTCTTGCCATAGAGATAGTTTCCGAACAGGCGTCCAAGATTGAAGATGACGCGGTTGTGCGGCACCTGCGGCCGTGGCGACATGAGATATGTCTTTCCGTCGATGAGCTCCACGCGCGGTGGATCCGTGTATGCGAGATTTTCCATGTTTGTGCCTCCTTCCAGCGCAGGTTCTTACGAGCAATATCGCAGTTTCTTTTATTTTAGCGTGAATGAAAGTACGATGCAAGATGCTGGAGGGTTCCGTTGTGATGCAATATTACGGTGTTCTTTTCTATTAGAATGCACTACAATGTATCTGAAGTGATTTCTGTTTCCGATACAAGCATTTTTAAGTATGGAGAGGTCGAACCATATGAGTGGAAAGAGGATTGCCGTGCCGGATCGCACGTCCTGTGCGGCCTGCGGCAGCTGCATGGATGTCTGTCCGCGCGGCGCGATCACGGTCTGGCGTGGCAGCTACGCCATCGTCGATGCGGCGCGCTGCGTCGGCTGCGGGCTCTGTGGCCGCGCGTGTCCTGCGGGCGTGATTGCGATGGAGGTGCGGCCATTTCGCTTAGCGTTCATGACGTTCTTTTTCGCGATGTTCTTCGATATCCTCTATACGACGTGGGTCGTCGCACAGGGGGCGGGCGACTGGCAGACGGTGTTCGCCGTCCGTCTCTACCGCTTCATGCTGACGTCGGAAATCATTGCGATCGCCTCGATGCTCTGGTTCCGCCCGCGCTCGTGGTGCGTCTATTGCCCGATGGGCACGCTGACGCAGCTCGCCTGCCAACGGAAATCTCGGGGCGAGGCTGTGGAAATGAAAGGAGCCATGGAAAAATAAGGAAGCAAGAAATCGTTGAATGTCACCCAGTCACATGAATCGGATTCACTTTTTGCTATACTGAGGTCGTAAAGAGAAAACCGCAGCAGAAAAGGAGTCGATCATCATGGAAATCCTGCGCAACATCCCGAAAGCAGAAGTTCTCCGTCTCGCTGACCTCGTCGCGTATGCCGATGGGCAGGTCGTGAGCAAGACGCTCGTGCAGAACAGCGGGCTTGGCATCACGCTGTTCGCGTTCGCGAAAGACGAGGGCATCAGCACGCATGAGTCGAAGGGAGACGCAATGGTCGTCGCGCTCGACGGCAAAGGCCGCATCACGATCGACGGCAAGGACTACGAGCTCGCGAAAGGCGACTCCATCGTCATGCCGGCGAACCATCCGCACGCTGTCTATGGCATCGAGCCGTTCAAGATGCTGCTCGTCGTGGCATTCCCCGAAGCAGCGACAAATTCGTGAATCGTTGGCGGAAATAGTTGAAAAAGATTCTCAATGTGATATACTACATTCATTGAGAAAAGCTTTCAGTTAAGGAGACGATTTCATGAAAGAGCAGCAGAAAATCCAGCAGGTCATCGGACGCGAGATCATTGATTCGCGCGGCAATCCGACGGTGGAGGCGGAAGTCACGCTCGCGGGCGGCGCCGTCGGCCGTGCGGCGGCACCGTCCGGCGCTTCGACGGGCGAGTTCGAGGCGCACGAGCTGCGCGATGGTGACAAAGCGAAATACGGCGGCAAGGGCGTCTCGAAAGCCGTCGCAAATGTGAACGAGCTCATCGCACCGGCGCTCATCGGCCTCGATGCGTCGGACATCTACGCGGTCGATGCGGCGATGCTCGCGCTCGACGGCACGGAGAACAAGACGAAGCTCGGCGCGAACGCCATCCTCGCCGTCTCGCTGGCATCGGCGAAAGCGGCGGCGCAGGCGGAGGGCGTGCCGCTCTATCGTTTCCTCGGCGGCGTGGCAGGCCGTCACCTGCCCGTGCCGATGATGAACATCCTGAACGGCGGCGCACATGCGACGAATTCCGTCGACACGCAGGAGTTCATGATCATGCCGGTCGGCGCGCCGACGTTTCGCGAAGGGCTGCGCATGGCGACGGAGGTCTATCACGCGCTCCAGTCACTGCTGAAGAAAGAGGGCGAGACGACGGCCGTCGGCGACGAAGGCGGTTTCGCGCCGAACCTCAAGAGCGACGAAGACACGATCGAGCATATTCTCGCGGCCATCCGTGCGGCGGGTTACGAGCCAGGCAAGGATTTCGTGCTTGCCATCGACGCGGCAGCGTCGGAATGGAAGAGCGAGAAGGGCAAAGGCCATTACCGCCAGCCGAAGTCCGGCAAGGAGTTCACGTCGGACGAACTCATCGCGCATTGGCGGAGCCTCATCGAGAAATATCCGATTTATTCCATCGAGGACGGCCTCGACGAAGAGGATTGGGATGGCTGGCAGAAGATGACGGCGGAGCTCGGCAACAAGGTGCAGCTCGTCGGCGATGACCTCTTTGTCACGAACACGAAGCGCCTCGCGAAAGGCATCGAGCTCGGCTGCGGCAACAGCATCCTCATCAAACTGAACCAGATCGGCTCGCTCTCGGAGACGCTCGCCGCCATCCAGATGGCGCATCGCGCGGGCTACACGGCCATCGTCTCGCACCGCTCGGGCGAGACGGAGGACACGACGATCGCGGACCTCGCTGTCGCGCTGAACAGCGACCAGATCAAGACGGGCGCGCCCGGCCGCAGCGAGCGCGTCGCGAAGTACAACCAGCTGCTGCGCATCGAGGAAGATCTCGGCGCAGCGGCCATCTACCCAGGAAAGGATGCATTCCTGTTCCGCAAGTAAGACATCCCCATAAACAACAGGGCGGCCTCGTGCATTTTTTTGCACGAGGCCGCCTGCATTTTGAGAATTGCGCACGATTATGGTATGATAGGAGCCAGAAGGTTTTGATTGTAATGCTATGGACATTGGGGGAGGACGATTTTCATGCGATGGAAGGCACTGCGTGCCGCATTCCCATTCACGATTCCAATCTTTGCCGGCTTCTGGTTCCTCGGCATCGCGTATGGCATCTACATGCATGAGCTCGGTTTTTCATTCCTCTACCCGATGCTGATGGCGATGCTTATCTTCGGCGGCTCGCTGGAATTCGTCGCGGGCTCGATGCTCGTCTCATCGTTCGCGCCGTTGCAGACGCTGCTCTTGGCGCTGATCATCCAGGCACGCCACCTCTTCTACGGCATCGCGATGCTCGACCGCTTTCGCGGGCTCGGGTGGAAGCGCTTCTACCTGATCTTCGGCATGTGCGATGAGACGTTTTCCATCAATTATTCGACCGCCGTCCCATCGGGCGTCGATCGCGGCTGGTTCATGTTCTTCGTGACGCTGCTCAATCAAGTTTACTGGGTGTCGGGTGCGGCAATCGGCGGGCTCCTCGGCGGCGTGCTGCCGTTTGACACGACGGGCGTCGAGTTCGCCATGACGGCGCTGTTCCTCGTCATCTTCCTCGAGCAGTGGCTGAAGGAACGCCAGCACATCACGGCGCTCGTCGGCATCTTTGCGACGGTCGCCTGCCGCCTGCTGTTCCCCGTGGATAGCTTCCTGATCCTGACGATGGTCGTCATCCTCATCGCGCTCACGGTGTTGCGCCGGCCGATCGTGCGGCGTTCGATGGGGAAAAATGGCATGAAGAAAGCAGGTGAATCGGCATGACGCTCACACAGCAGATCGTGACGATCGCCCTCTGCATGCTCGGCACGATGCTCACGCGCTTCCTCCCATTCCTGATCTTCACGGAGCAGAAGCCGACGCCTTCCTATATCCAATACCTCGGCAGCGCCCTGCCAGCCGCCATCTTCGGCATGCTCGTCATCTATTGCGTGAAGGACGTCGACTTCCTCGCGGGCACGCATGGCGTGCCCGAGCTCATCGCCATGGCCGTGACGATCGCACTGCACCTCTGGCGGCGGCAGATGCTCGTCTCCATCGCCGGCGGGACGATCTGCTATATGTTCTTGGTGCAGAGGGTATTCATTCAAGGCTGATGAAACATGGGCTGTTGCAGTTGATTGCAGCAGCTTCTTTTTTATGCAACAGAGAGTGATTGTTGCAGAGATGACGCACATATTATATAATAATGTGTGTTAAATACACGAAATTATATATAAAATCGTGTAATATCATCACTGATTTATGAATAATGGCGTGGAGTGATGCTTATGCAACGACTGCTATTGGATCGTTTGCGGTCATGGAAAACGTCGCCCGTCCGCAAGCCTTTGATTTTGAAAGGCTTGCGTCAGGTCGGCAAGACGTGGCTTTTGAAAGAGTTTGGCCGTATGGAATACGAGAACGTCGCGTATTTCAATTTCGAGGAAAATCCTGCGTACAAGGAGTTCTTCGCCCATACGAAAGACGCACGGCGCATCCTGCCAAATCTGGCGATGGCCAGTGCGCAGGCGATCGTGCCAGGACGGACGCTCATCATTTTCGACGAAATCCAAGAAGCGCCGGATGCCTTGAATGCGCTCAAGTATTTTCACGAAGAGGCGAACGAGTATCATGTGGCCTGCGCGGGCTCGCTCCTCGGCATCGCCTTGGCGCGCCCGTCGTCGTTTCCTGTCGGGCAGGTGGACTTCTTGCAGGTACATCCGCTGACGTTCACGGAATTCTTGCTGGCCAGCGGCAAACAGAATCTCGTCAATTATCTCGCCAGCGTTGATACATTTTCGCCCATTCCATCCGCGTTTTTTCAGCCGCTCTATGAGCAGCTGAAGATGTATTACGTCACGGGCGGCATGCCAGAAGCCGTGCGCAACTGGACGGAGTTCCATGATGTCGGGCTCGTGGAAGCGGCGCTGCAGAATATCTTGGATGCGTACGAGCGCGATTTTGCCAAGCACCCCGATACGACGACATTTCCCAAGCTCAATCTCGTCTGGAGCTCTCTGCCTGCGCAGCTTGCGAAAGAGAACAAGCGTTTTCTCTATAATGTCGTCAAGAAAGGCGCGCGGGCGCGGGAATATGAAGATGCATTGCAGTGGCTCGTGAATGCCCAGCTCATCTGCAAAGTGCCGCGCATCACGGCGTCGGGGCTGCCGATTTCTGCGTATGACGATCTGAGTGCTTTCAAAATCTATGCGGCCGACGTCGGCCTCTTGCGCCGCATGTCGCATCTTGCACCGACGATTTTCGCAGAGGGCAGCCGCCTTTTCCGCGAGTTCAAGGGCGCGTTGACGGAGAACTATGTGCTGGAAGCACTGACGAGCCAGTTCGAAGTGATGCCGCGCTATTGGTCGCGCCTCAATCCTTCCTACGAAGTCGATTTCATCCTGCAACGGGAGAACGACATTTTTCCTGTCGAGGTAAAAGCGGAAGATAATGTGCGCGGCGCGAGCCTGCGGAAATATGCAGAGACATTTCCCGAGCAGACGAAGCTGCGCCTGCGGTTCTCGCTCGCCAATCTGCATCGGGATGGTGATCTTGTGAATATCCCGCTCTTCCTGCTCGACCAAGCCGACCGTCTGATCGCTTTGGCGCTTCAGCAAGAATAGATGGCGAAGGGAAACATCATTTCAAGGAGGCAGGAAAATGAAAACACTCGTGTATTTGTTCTTGGCGATCGTATCGGCCATCTTCTTTGCTTTTTGCGCGTATGCCAGCATCGAGGCATGGAATCATGGGACGGATGAGGCGGATGCGATCAAGGCGGCGTATACGGGCGAGACGAAGGGAAAGAAAGTGGTACAGGAATCCTACCTCAAATACTTTCCCAGACCCTCCACGTACTATCGGGCAACGTTCGTCTACGAAGTGGATGGAGAGACGTACCAGATGGAGACCGATACGGGCATCGAGCTTTGGGATGAAGAAGAAGTCCACTACGATGTCAACGATCCTGCGAAATGCTACGTCGGCCAGTATCCTCCGATGGAGGGCGAAAGCACCGATTACTGGGGGCCTGCCGCTGTGGCGTTCGTCATGGCCATCGTCTTTGGCGCTGGTGTCCTCGGATTTTACTGAAGAAAGAAAAACTTTCGCACGCCCGTTCGATATGGTAGAATCATCGTATCGAAAGGGCGTGATTTTTTATGGAGAAGAAACACATCTGCGTGCTCGCGACGGGCGGGACGATCGCTTCGCGGCCGACGCCGCATGGCCTGATGCCGGCGCTGACGGGCGAGGACTTGCTCGCGGCCGTGCCGCAGTTTCGTACGCTTTGCGATGTCGATTGCGTGCAGCTGCTGCAGCTCGACTCGACGAATGTCCAGCCTGAGCACTGGATCCTCATGGCGCGCGCCGTCGCCGAGCGCCGCGAGCAGTATGATGCGTTCGTCATCACGCACGGCACGGACACGATGGCCTACAGCGCGGCCGCGCTCCATGCAATGCTGGAAAACATCGACCGTCCCGTCGTCTTCACGGGCTCGCAGTTGCCGAGCGGCGTGCCGGGCACGGATGCGGAGCAGAACCTCTTGACGGCGTTCCATGCAGCGCTCAGTGGCCATGCGGGCATCTACATCGCGTTTGGCGGCAAAGTCATGTTCGGTGATGACGCGCGGAAACTCTGCACGATGCAGCTGACGGCATTTGGCAATATCAATCGCCCGCTGGCCGGCATGTATGCGGGCGGCCATCTGACGTGGCTGGCAGAGACGCCGGCACCGGCAGGCGCTTTTCACCTGCACGACCAGCTCGACACGCACGTCGGCGTGCTGAAGATCGTGCCGGGGCTCCTGCCCAAGATGCTCGAGCTCTTTGTCGATGCAGGCTACCGCGCTATCATCCTCGAGGGCTACGGCCTCGGCGGCATCCCGGATCAGGAGTCGCCTGCGAACTTCCTGCCAGCGTTCACCTATGCAAAAGAACACGGCTGCCGCCTCATCTGCACGACGCAGTGCACGTACGACGGCGTCGATATGGATGCCTATGAGATCGGCGTGCGCGCCCAAGAGCTCGGCGTCGAGCCCGGCGGCCGCCGCACGACGGAAGCGCTGCTGCCAAAGCTCATGATTGAGCTCGCAGAGGGCGAAGCGGCGCTCTGAAAAGATGAATTTCGACAAGATGGCTGAATGGAGCAGGTACGTATGATGACAGAACGGGAAAAGATGTTGAAGGGCGATTGGTATGACGCGAATTTTGATGAGGCGCTGCTCAAAGAACGGCTGGTGGCCGAGCGTGCGTGCTATGATTTCAATCAGGCAGCGCCGGGGAGTCTCGAGCAGCAAGAAGCGCTGCGGCGCATCCTCGGCACGGAGATCCCTGAGGGCGTGACGGTGCTCGCGCCCGTGTATTTCGACTATGGCGGTGCGCGCACGCAGCTCGGCACGGGCACGTTCGTCAATCATGGCGCGTATTTCATGGATGGCGGCGGCATCACGATCGGCAAGAATGTTTTCATCGGGCCGTTCTGCGGCTTTTACACGGCGACGCATCCGCTCGATTACGCGCGACGCAACAGAGGCCTCGAAAAGGCGCTCCCGATCAAAGTCGGCGACAACTGCTGGTTTGGCGCAAATGTCACGGTGCTGCCGGGCGTCACGATTGGCAGCGGCTGCGTGATCGCGGCCGGCAGCGTTGTCACGAAAGACGTGCCCGATAACAGCATCGCGGCCGGCGTCCCCGCTGTCGTGAAGTCGAAGGTAGAACAAGACGGCGCACGGTGCTGAGGAGCATTGTCCGTTCAGAAATGCGTCTTCCCTGGAATGATTCTCATAATGAAAGATTCTACAACGAGGAGGCGTTTTCCTGCTACCGCCGCAGCCCTTCGTAGACCTGGTGTACCATCCCGCTCATGAGCTCCTGCATCGCGTTCTCATGCTTTGCGAGGAACTCCATGAACTGCTGGTTCTGCGCGAAGCGCGTGAAGAGGATGTCCTCGAACTTGTCCTGATAATAGCCGCGATAGAACATCTTCTCATCGTTGGCCTTTGCAAAATTGACCGCTTTCGCATCATCCTTGAAATCATCGATGATCTGCGTGAGCACCTTGTCCATATTCGTGAAATTCGTGCCGTTCGCCTCATTGATGCGCTCAATGAGCTCTGCGAGCGGCGCTTTCGTTTGCTCCTTCGTCGTGCCATCGCTGCCCGTCATCGGCGCGAGCCTGCCGCCCTCGCTCGTGAGCGTGATCGTGCCGTCAAAATCCTTCTTCAGGCGGTAGTATTCGAGCCCGAGCACATCTTCAAGATCGACACGCCCCTGATGCTCCTTTGGCAGCGCACGCGCGAGGAACGTCGCGAACACGCTGAACGCCTGCATCTCGCGGTCGAACATCCGCGCGATCTGCGTGATGAACGCATAGGCGCGGTTGAAATGATGCAGCACGGAGCGGAAGCGGTCGGCCTCGTCTTTCGGCAGCGCCGCATAGCGGTCGAGGCACGGTTTCAAAAATCCCGCGAGCCGCCCCATGTCCGCGCCCTCGCCCGTGCCCGTGTAAAACAGATGCGCCACGGCATGGACGTCCTCCGCGCCATAGATGCCTGACTGGTCGAGCGTGCGCCGCATCTCATAGATGATGTCAGGATCCGTCTCGCGCTCGAGCGTCGTCCCCTCGTAAAACGGCGCAAACGCCTTCTGGATGTCCTCGGCCGTATTCACGAAATCGAGGATGAACGTATCGTCCTTGCCCGGGCACACGCGGTTCAGCCGCGAGAGCGTCTGCACGGCCTTGACGCCGTCGAGCTTCTTGTCGACGAACATCGTGTGCAGCAGCGGCTCGTCAAAGCCCGTCTGATATTTCTCCGCGACGACGAGCACGCCATAGTCGTCGCCGTGAAAGACCTCCGGCAGCGCCGCCTCGCTGACATGCTCGCCCGTCCGCGTGACATTGAGCTGCGGCTCCGTGTACGTCCGGCCGCCGTCCTCGACCTCGCCAGAAAACGCGACGAGCACGCCGACATCATCCGTGAGGCCGTGCTGCACGAGATAGCTCTTTATTGCCTGATAATAGCGCACGGCATGCAGGCGCGACGCCGTGACGATCATCGCCTTGGCGCGGCCGCCGATCTTGTGCCGTGTGATGCGCAAAAAATGATCGAGGATGATCGCCGTCTTCTGCGCGATGTTGTGCGGGTGCAGCGTCTCAAAGCGCTTGATGGCCGCAATGCCCTGGCCGCTGTCGAGCTCGGGATTCTCAGGCGTCTGCTTGATGATGGCATAGTACATGTGGTACGTCACATAGTTTTGCAGCACGTCGAGGATGAAATGCTCCTCGATGGCCTGCCGCATGCTGTAGATGTGGAACGGCACGTACTCTCCACGCTCGTTGCGCTGGCCAAAGAGCTGCAGCGTCTTGTTCTTCGGCGTCGCCGTGAACGCGAAAAACGACAGATTCGGCTGCGGCCCATGCGACGCGAGCTCGTCGAGCAGGCGGTCATCATCATTCGTCTGTGCCGCCTCCGCTTCGTCCTCGAGCCGCGCATATTCTTCGAGCACGGCCGCGCGGTCGCCGAGCGCGCGCTTCAGCTTCTTCGCACTCTCGCCCGTCTGCGACGAATGCGCCTCATCGACGAGGATGGCAAACCGCGCCCCCTGCGCTCGCACCTCTTCGAAAATGACGGGGAACTTCTGCAGCGTCGTAATGATGATTTTTTTGCCGCTGTTGATCGCGTCGCGCAGCTGCTTCGCATTCTTCGTCACGCGCTCCACGACGCCCGGCACATGGTCAAACTGATAGATCGTGTCCTGCAGCTGGCTGTCGAGCACGCGGCGATCCGTCACGACGAGCACGGACTGAAAGATTTTCTCATCGTGCGCGTCATGCAGCGTCGAGAGGCGGTACGCCAGCCACGCAATCGAGTTCGACTTGCCCGAGCCCGCACTGTGCTCGATGAGATAGTTCCGCCCCGCACCATGCGCCCGCACATCTGCGAGCAGCTTCGTCACGACATCGAGTTGGTGATAGCGCGGGAAGATCATGCGGTCCTTCCGCTTGTCGTACAGCATGTATTTATGAAAGATCTCGAGCAGCACATCGCGCCGCAAGACCTGCTTCCAGAGATAGTCCGTCGCAAAGCCATCGGGATTCGGCGGATTGCCCTTGCCGCCGACCCGGCCCGCGCCATGCGAGCCCTGGTTGAACGGCAGGAAGTACGTATCGCTCCCCGCGAGGCGCGTCGTCATCCAACACTCGTAGAGATCAACCGTGAAATGCACGAGCGAGCGCTTGCGGAACGCAAAGATCAGCTCGCGCGGGTCGCGGTCGTGCGCATACTGGCGCTTGCCGTCCTCCACGCTCTGCCCCGTCAGCTGGCTCTTGAGCTCCAGCGTCACGAGCGGGATGCCATTGACGAACAGCACCATGTCGAGAGAGTTCTCGTTCTTCGTGCTGTAATGCAGCTGGCGCACGCAGCGCAGGCGGTTCGCCTCGTAGATGCGTTGCGTCTCAGGATTCAGTGACGTCTCCGGCTGCCAGCCCACGACGCGGAACGTCACGCCGCGCGTCGAAAAACCATAGCGCAGGACATCGAGGATCGACGCTTCGCTACGCGCGAGCGCGCGGCAAAACGTATCGAGCAGCCGCGTCTCGGCGTCTGCGCCGACGGCCGCCGCATACCGCTTCCACGCTTTCGGCTGCGTCTCCTGTATGAAATCCAAGAGGTCGCGTGGCACGAGCGCCCGCGCACGGTCATACGATGCAGCCGCGCCCTTCGACCAGCCGCCCTCCGTCGTCAGCCAAGATTCGATGGCCGCCTCGAAATCCTTCTCCTTGTACGCCATCCGTCACACCTCCCGCTTGCCCGTCACGACCTCGTAAATCAAAGAACGCTTGTACGCCGAAAGCCGCTCCATCAGCGCCCGCCGCTTCGCAATATCCGCATCGATGGCGGCGCATTTTGTGTCGAGGAACGAAGCGATTTCGCGTTGCTCGACCGCAGTTGGCAAGAGAATCAACAAATCTTCAATCATCGCACCATTCAAAGATGCCATCGTCGCGCCGTTCGATAAGGAAGCAAGATAATATTTCAAACCACTGTTGGCGAGATAATAATTGAAGAAGTTATGATCAAGATCTGCTTGGAGTCGCACACGAATGCAATCGGAACCCTGCAGCCATCCCGATTCGCTTTCCGTAGTGATTGCATGTTTGTCAATAGAGCCTTTTCTTGCGAACACAATATCGCCAGGTCTCAAGATGTGTTCGTTCAGTCTTTTGACGACAGACGGTGGCACAAAATCAAGGTCATCTGATTTTATGCTCCCGTAGCCGATGTTTTTTACATTGATGCATGGCGTTCCCTCAGCAACATATTCCGTGGCTTTCAGCTGCGTCCCGAATGGCCCTGTTTTTACCTCTGCGAGAAACTTCAAGCGTTCCATCTTCCATGAAGCTGGAATTTCCCCAATCCACTCAACGCCGCTGTCCTTCCGCGCCACCTCGGGATGCAGCCCCTTCGTCACCGTCTCCGTGATGAGAGACTGCTTGAACGCATCCATCTTTTCTATCAACCGTTCAGCCTTCCGAATCGCTTCATTCATCGCTGAACATTTCGCATCCAAGAAAGTGACAATGGCTCGTTGTTGTTCGATCGGCCATCTCACAAGCGGGATGCTCATGATCTTGTCCTTTGTGAAATGTGGAATTGTTGCCTTGTTGCACACATAGTCCACATAATCCCCTTGAACGAGCATCCCAATATAGTACATGAGATAGCGTGTGTCATACGCATCGGATGTAGCGCGGATACGATGCAAGGAATTTTGGAAGCATATGCCGTGAACGTCTGTTCCAGAAGGAATCGTAGCTGCACCTCCTGCGCCGGCTCCGCCTTCGACCACCAATAGATCTCCAGCCGCCAGCGAATAGAGTTCTTGTTCCTTCGGAGAGAACCACATCATTTTCAAATCCGAAAAATCGACGTTATCAAAATGTACATCTTTCGCACAGATATATGACAGTTTTTCATCTGCTGGAGTTGCAGGAGAAGAGCAGACCATTTTGCCCAAGACGCTGCTATACGCCCGACTGGTGCGCATGATGTCACACTCCTCCGGAATCTCCCCGATCCACGCAATCCCGCTGTCCTTCATCTTCCGCATCATAGCCCCTCCACAGTTTCTTCTCTCCGCAACATTCGACGCCGTCCGCCCGAAACCCTGCAAAAAAGCGGGCATCGGCAATCCCGACGCCCGCACGGCAGTATCGTATTCTCATGCCATTTGTACAGACATGATTTCTTTTGGGAATTTCATGATGGCACGCAAATAAGAAATTGCCGTGGCGTCCAGCTGCCGTCGGCCTTGCTCCCAGTTGCGAAGCGTTGAAATAGGGATGCCGAAAGCACGAGAAAACTCGCTTTGCGACATATGCAGCTGTTCACGGATTTCTTTCGGCTCGACAGGATAGATCGTCGTTTTTTTCAGCCCGGCTACCGGCTGGCCCTTTGCGTCTGCCAACGCTTCATTCAGCCCTTCCAGAATGGCGGCTGCAGCGGGAGAAATACGTTCACTCATGGTGTTCACCGTCCTTTTCGCGAAATGTTGCTTTTAATTGTTCTGCGACTGCACGGAACAATTTCTTTTCCGCTTCGGTCAGATTGACTTGCTCGTTCTTTGGATAGGCATACAGCAGATAGATGGGATGTCTCTCATTGTAGATATAATAGATGACACGTACGCCGCCGCGTTTTCCATGGCCGTTTGCCTGCCAGCGAATCTTCCGAATGCCGCCCGTGGCAGGGATGATGTCACCTGCATCGTAATTCACACCGATGTAATTCTTGAACTCTATCTGCGTTTCCTCATCCCAGAATCTTTCAACAGCTTTTTGATACGGTGTCGTCTCCGCGACGACTTGGGGAATCTTTTCGTCGTTCATAGCTTTATTATACGTCATTGGCATACGCAATGCAATCACTCATACTTTTCACTCCCGAAAAATCGCTTCGAGGCTGCCGTCGAGTTCTTTGGCGATCTGGCGGATGTCCTGTTCGATTTCTTTTGCCGGCTGCGGCGGCTCGTAGTGGTAGAAGTAGCGCGTGAAGGGGATTTCGTAGCCGATCTTTGTCTTTTTTTCATCGACCCAGGCGTCGGGGGCGAAGGGGAGGACTTCGCGCTGCAGGTAGGTGTCGATGGATTCTGTCAGCGGGACGTTCTCCGTGTCGCGGCGGCTGGCGTCGGGCTGGAGCTTGCCGCGCTTTTTGACGGGCTGGCCGTCGTCATCGAGTAGCGGGCGCTCAACGGTGATTTTCTGGTAGCCAAAGGCTTCGTTCGGGAAGATTTTCGAGATCTCGGTCTCGCGGAAGTCACCATAGACGCGGCTGATTTCATCGATCTGCTCGGGCGTGATCTCGACGCGCTTGCTGCCGAGCGATTTTCGCATCTTCGTGTAGATGCCGTTCGCGTTGATGAGCTGGACTTTGCCGCGCCGCGCAGGCGTCTTGCGGTTCGAGAGCACCCAGATGTAGGTCGCGATGCCGGTGTTGTAAAAGATGTCGTTCGGCAGGGCGATGATGGCTTCGAGGAGGTCGTGCTCGAGGAGGTAGCGGCGGATCTCGGAGGGGCCGCTGCCAGCGTCGCCGGTGAAGAGCGGGGAGCCGTTGTGGATGATGGCGACGCGGCTGCCGGTTTTCTTCATCTTGCTGACGGCGGTCAGGAGGAACAGCATCTGGCTGTCGCCGATGGCGGGCACGCCCGCGCCAAAGCGCCCGGCAAAGCCGCGCTTCTGCTCATCGAGGACGGCTTTCTTTTCGTTCTTCCACTCGCGGCCGAACGGCGGGTTGCTGAGGATGTAGTCAAAGGTGTCACCAGCGAACTGGTCGTCTGCGAGCGTGTTACCTGCGCGGATGTGCGAGGCGTTTTCTCCTTTGATGAGCGTGTCGGCCTGGCAGATGGCGAATGTCTGGTCGTTGATTTCCTGCCCGTAGGGGACGAGCGTCGCGGAGGCGTTGAGCTTTTGCAGGTATTCGCTCGCGACGGAGAGCATGCCGCCGGTGCCGCAGGCGGGATCGTAGAGCGTCTTGATGGCGTCGGGCGATGTGAGCATTTCGTCGTCGTCCATGAAGAGGATGTTGACCATGAGGCGGATGACTTCGCGCGGCGTGTAGTGCTGCCCGGCGTCTTCGTTGCTGGATTCGGAGAATTTGCGGATGATTTCTTCAAAGACGTAGCCCATTTCGATGTTCGAGATGTGGTCGGGGTGGAAATCGCCTTTCTCCTTCGTGAATTCCTGCAGGACGATGTAGAGGATGTTTTTTTCGTCCATGCGCGCGATCTCGGGCTCGAAGTTGAAGCGCTTGATGATCTCGCGGACGTTCGCGGAGAAGCCAGCGAGGTACTGGCGGAAGTTCGCCGCGATGTTGTCGGGGTCGTCGAGCAGCGTCTCGAATGTGTACGGGCTCGTGTTGTAGAAGGCGTAGCCGGAGACATCGCGCAGGCGCTTGTCCATCATCTTTTCGTTGAGCTTGTAGACGGCGGGCGTTTCCCGGACGGCGTCGGCGACGCGCTGCTTCGTTCCTGACAGCACGCAGTCAAAGCGCCGGATGACGGTCAGCGGCAGGATGACGTTGCCGTATTCGTGCGGCTTGTAGACGCCGGTCAGCTTGTCGGCGATGGCCCAGATGAGGTCGGCTTTTTCTTTTACGTTGACGGTGAGGCTCATGGTGGTTCCCCCTGATGGTTGCGTTGTTTCCTTCATTCTACCATATTTCGGGCGGCGCGTGCTGTCTTTGCCCGCGCCCTTTCGATGTGATAAAATCAGCATATCGAAAGGTCGTGTTTTTTTATGGAAGTCTGGCAACGGAATCTTTTGATCTGCTGCATCGCTTCGTTCATCGTCTCGGTCGGCATGAGCCAGATGGCGCCGATCTTGCCGCTGTATATCCACGAGCTCGGCGTCGAGGCGCCCGAGGATGTCGCGCGCTGGTCGGGCATCGTCTTTGGCTGCAACTTCGTCTCGCTCGCCATCTTCTCGCCGATCTGGGGGCGGCTCGCGGATCGTTTCGGACGGAAACCGATGATCTTGCGCGCCTCGGGCTGGCTCGGCTGCATCATGATCGCGCTCGGCTTCGCGCAGAGCGTCTGGCAGCTCGCGGCGCTGCGGCTGATGCAGGGTGCGATGAGCGGCTTCCAGGCGGCGGTCGTTCCATTGATCGCGGCGGAGACGCCGCGCGACAAGTCAGGCTGGGCGATGAGCATGTTCTTCGCGGCGCAGGTGACGGGCGGCCTCTTGGGGCCGGTGTTCGGCGGCGGGCTGTCGGAGGTCATCGGCTACCGCCATTCGTTCTTCCTCATCGGCTCTCTGTGTCTGCTCGGCTGCTTGTCGCTGACGCTCTTGCGCGAGACGCGGCGGCCAGCGCCTGCGGCCGTGGCTGCGCGCAGCACGCGCGAGACGTTCGCGCACCTGCCATATCGGAGCGCGACGTTCGCCGTGTTCCTCACGACGTTCTTGATGCATTTTTCCATCACCTGCGTCCAACCGATGCTGACGGTCTACGTCGCAGAGCTTGCGCCAGACACGGAGCACCTCGCCGTCGTCTCGGGCTTCGTGTTCTCGTGCTCGGGGCTCGCGAGCATGCTGTTCGCCTCGCGCCTCGGTCATCTCTCGGACACGATCGGCGCACATCGCGTGCTGCTCGGCTCGCTCGCACTCGCGGGGCTCGTCTCGTTCCCGCAAGGCATCGTAGCGACGCCGTGGCAGCTCGGCATCCTGCGTTTCATCCATGGCATCGCGATGGCGGGGCTCATCCCCGCGACGAATGACACGATCCGCCAAGTGACGCCGTCCGAGTGCCTCGGCCGCATCTATGGCTTCAACCAGTCAGCACAGTTCATCGGCATGTTCACAGGCGCGTTCATCGGCGGCCAGCTCACGGCATGGCTCGGCTTCGCGCATACGTTCTTCGTCGTCGGCGCGCTGCTGCTCTGCTGCGCGTTTTTGTGCAAGACCCGCGTCGTCGACGTGCTGCCGTCTGCTTCGCGATGATACATATGGAAGACGGGCCATCAGCTTACGAATGATTTGGAAATCGATTTTCTCGAAATCCCGAAATACAGGGCAAAGCCTGTCGGAGAAATGAATCGAGTGGAACGATGGCTGGCCTATTTCGCGAACAAGCTGGATCAGCAGGGGAAGGAGGAACTCGCCATGCAGACGCCGGAAATTGCGGATGCCATTGCCGCATCAAATCGTTTTGTCATGGATGAAAAGGCATATCGTGAATGAAAATGACAGGAAGAACTTCGTTTTTTGATTGACATTCACTCTCTTTGAAGGTATAACAGAGGTAGAACTTTGAGAGAGGATGATTTTCATGATCAGTACAGTGATTGTTGGCCTCGTCGTTCTTGCCTGCCTCGGCATCGCGGCGAAGCATATCTACAAATTGTTCCGTGGCGAGACGAGTTGTTGTGGGACAGAGGCACCGAAAGTGCCGGAGAAGAAACTCGATGGACCAATCGTCGGCGAAAAAGTCGTGAAGATTGCGGGCATGACGTGTGGCAACTGCAAGAACCGTGTCGAAATGCTCCTCGATGACATTGACGGGGCGGCAGCGAAAGTAAATCTGCATCGCAACCAGGCGACGGTGAAGATGACGCGTGACGTCAGTGATGACGAGATTCGCACGGCACTTGCTGGCAGCGGTTATGAAGTCGTCAGCATCGCGAAGGGCTGACAAAAACAGGAAATCGTGGCATGAAGAAGCCCCTGCGGAACATCCGCAGGGGCTTCCTGGTTCCTTTTTTCAATGTCCAGCTGCCATGGCTTCCCGATAGAAGTGCTGGCGGCGTTGGGCGATGAGTTCTTTGGCCTCGGCCGTGCGATCCATCTGATGGCGCGTGAAGCGACCGAAGCGGGCGATCAGGACGTAGTAGAGGCCCATGCCGACGAGTGCGAGCGCACCAGCTACGAGGTAGACGATGGAAAAACCGAAGCTCGGGACAAAGCTGCCGAGCGTGTACGGGCCGACGCCGATGCCGAAATCGAGGAGCACGAAGTACGTGCTCGTCGCGACGCCGACCTGATGCATCGGGGCGCAGTGGACGGCGAGTGCATGGCACGACGCCGTGACCGTGCCGTAGCCAAAACCGAGGAACAACGCGCCGATGAGCATCGGGAGATCGCTCGTCGCAGTTGCGATGATTCCCATGGCGATGGCCATGGAGAGGAGCGACGGATAAATGACGATGTTGCCGCCGAAGTGATCGAGCAGGTACCCCGTCAGAGGGCGGCTGATGAACGACGTAGCAGCGAAGCAGAGGAAGAAGCATGTCGCACCAGCCCCCGTGACGCCGATGCTCGTGGTATACGCGCCGAGGAATGACAACACCGTCGAGTAGCAGACACCGCCCATGAGCGCGATGAACGAGATGGCGAGCGATTTCACGGCAAAGAAGCGATCGAACGAGACGCGCTTGAGGTCTTCTTTTTCCTGCGGCAGGATCGTGCGCTCGGGTGCCTGGATCAGGAACGACAGCAGGAAAATGATGAATGCCGCGGCCCCTGTGATCTCGATGCCGAGCGTATAGGCGTGCGCGGCCGTGAGATTCATGGCGAGGAATGGGCCGACGGCCGAGGCGATCGTGACGCCGAGCGTGAAGTAGCCGATGCCCGTGCCCATCTGCGCGAGCGGGATCAGCGCGGCGACGATCGTGCTCGCGGCCGTCGACGTCATGCCGAAGGCGATGCCATGCACGAAGCGCACGACCATGAAGACGGCGAGCGTCGGGCTCGCGAGATATGCGAGGATGAGCAGGAAGAATAGGCTCGTGCCCGTCAAAAACATGCGGCGGCGGCCGACGAAATCAATGAAGCGGCCGGCGGGGATGCGAGCGAAGAGGGCACCGACGATGAACAGGCCGGACGCAAGACCCGCCATGCTGATGGAGGCACCGAAATGCTCCATCGCATAGGCCGTCGACCAGAGCATCAGCAGGAAGTGGACGCTGTAGACGAGCAGGTTCACAGCGATCGTAAAAATGTAATTGCGGTTCCAGAGAGTTGGCTGCGCGGCAGCTGCGTTGGTAGCCATGGGGGAAGACTCCTTTCTTGTGTTGCTCGTGACGATGCGTGGCGTGGTTTCAGATAAGAAATCCTCCGCATCGTCCTTGCTGAGACCCAGTTCCAGTTGCAGTTCTGTGGAATCAGCAGGTAGGTTTGATGTGGTATGCATTTGAAAAATCACCTTGTCTCATGCGGGAGGTGCATGGTTCCCGCTTCTGCTCCTGATTATAACCAAAAGGAATTGTAGCGTCCAATGCAACATTTCCATAAATGCTATGAGCATCATGCATAAAACAAACGAAAAAATGTGATAGAATAGAGGGAAGAGACAGAGATTATGATTGAAATGCATGAATCCTATACATCACATGCAGAACGTAGGAGACGTTTTCCATGGAACTTTCACAACTGCAATATTTTCAAGTCATGGCGCGCGTACGCCATTTCACGAAGGCAGCCGAGGAGTGTGCCGTGTCACAGTCGGCGTTGTCACGCTCGATCGCGAAACTCGAGGACGAGCTCGGCACGCCGCTCTTCGTACGCCATGCGCGCAGTGCCGAACTCACACATGCGGGCGAGCATTTCCTCTATCATGTTGACCGCGTGCTGCGCGAGCTCACGGCAGCGAAACGGGAGATCGTGGACGGTCAGCAGGAAGATGGCGGCGTCGTGAACCTCTCGTTCTTCCATTCGTTCGGCGGCTACTTGCTGCCAATGCTACTCGCGGAGTTTCATGCGCAGCATCCAGAGATCCGCATCAAGCTGAATCAGCACAACAGCAAGTTCCTCATGCGGCAGATCGCGCGCGGTAAGACGGATCTCTGCCTTTGTTCGACGATGACGACAGCGGAAAACATCGCGTGGATGTATCTCTGGAGCGAGGAACTCTTCGTCGCGGTGCCGAAAGATCATCCGCTCGCTGCACGGGAGAGTGTGACGCTCCGAGATATCGAGGCAGAGCCGCTTATCACACTGAAACCGAACTACAGCCTGCGCACGCTCGTCGATCAGTCGTTCGAACTCGCGGACAGCCATCCGCAGATCGTGTTCGAAGGCGACGACGTCAATACGCTCGCAAGCCTCGTCGCGGCAAAGCTCGGTGTCAGCATCATCCCGAACATTCCGGGCATCGAGCACCTCGGCATCGTCTACTTGCCGATCTCGTTCCCCGTCTGCAAGCGCGCCGTCGGCATCGCGTGGAACCGCGCAAAGCCACTGTCGCCTGCTGCACTGACGTTCCAGCAGTTTGTGCTCGCGCATTTTTGCGCAAATGAAGGGCAACACGCGTAATTTTTGATGGACTTTCGCTCTCAATCAAGGTATAGCAGAGGTAGAACTTTGAGGGAGGATGATTTTCATGATCAGTACAGTGATTGTCGGCCTCATCGTGCTGGCCTGCCTCGGTATCGCGGCGAAGCATATCTACAAATTGTTCCGTGGCGAGATGAGCTGCTGCGGGACGGAGGCACCGAAGGTGCCAGAGAAGAAGCTCGCCGGCCCGATCGACGGCGAAGCCCCTGCGGGAATGACCGCAGGGGCTTCGCTGTGCTTCGGGGGAGGCTGCCCACTTGTTCATCGCGAGGTAGAGCGTCGTCGTCCCTTCGCGATACAGCGGCTCGCCCACGCTCGATGCATAGATGCCGTTCACATCCATGCCGGCCTGGATGAGGTTCTGCACCGTCGCTTGATCTTCTATCCAGGAAAAATCTTTTTATCTGTTTTTGCTTTGTATGGTATTGCTCTTTTCAGAAGTACATAAATCTTGACGGGGGGGACATTTGTGGTAATTTAAAAGTGAGAATATTGATTATTATCTTATTGAGGCCGATCGCGTCATACTTGCTCCTGTTTTGAACGAAATCGGCCTTGTTGCTAAGGAGCGTGAGGAAACCATGGAAGGATGGAATTGTACTTGTGGAAACCATGCAACAGGGAATTTTTGCCCGAAATGCGGGCGACCACGCCCAAAGGATTTGCAGCCCGAAGAGACGAAAGAGATACCGCCATCTCCACCTGCAGCGCCGATGCCGCGGCCAGAGAAGAAAAACAAGGCGCCATGGATCGTAGCGGGCGTATTGATCTTTGCCTTGGCTGCTGGCGGCGGCACGTACTATTTCATGCAGGCGACATCGGCACCTGTAGCCCAGACAGAAACAAAGGCACCGGAACCGCAGACGAGCAGTTCATCATCTTCGGCGGAGAAGGAAGCGAAAAAAGAGGAACCGCAGGCAGCGAAGACGCCGAGCATGACGGAACTTTCGCTGGCGGGAGTGAACGTGGATGATACCCTGGACCAAGTGCATCAGGTGCTGGGGAAAGAAAGCAGCATACAGAAGAAAGATTCTGGGATGACGGTTTATAAATTCCTGGATGCAGATGTCTATATTTCGAATGGCAAGGTGCATACCCTTGTTTCGAATTCGAATCAGGCGAAGACGAAGCGCGGGATTCACCAGGGGTCTTCCTTGCAGGAGGTCTTGAACCAGTATGGCGACAGCTATACGAAGCAGAACTACAATGATCTGGTATTGTATGAATATTCTTTGAAGACGGATAATGGCACTCCCTGCATGATCCGCTTTGCCATGAAGGGGAATCAAGTGAACTATATCAGCATTCGGAAGGTGTGATGTTCTAGGCATCACGGGAAGGAAGGGGCTATCATGGGACGTTTTTGCACGAATTGTGGTCATCCAGTCCAAGTAGGGGACTTGTTCTGCATGAATTGCGGAACAAAGCTTCAGGCGGCACCAGACGCGGCGGCGCCAAGCGGACCGACGGCGGAAGAAAAAGAACGGGCAGAAAAAGAACTCAGGCAGGCACAGGAAATCCTGCTGCACCCCGTTCTGCCGGATTATCGCAAAGCGGTGGCGCACCTGCAGTATGCAGCGAAGCATGGACAGGCTGCAGCTGCACAGAAACTGGCGAAGCTGACGCAGCAGTATCGAAAAATTCAAGAATTCTGCCATCAGGAATTGGATCAGATCCCGGCAGGTGCTGGAGAGCGGCTGCCGGTGCAATCTGCGGAGACAGGGAAGGGAGCCGCAGGTGCGGCAGCGGCGGATGGCGCCCGGAAGCCGATCGCGCTCAAGCCGGACGCAAATGCGTCTGCAGCTCCAGCGGGAAAGCCGGCGGAAAATCATGGAGGGAACTCCGTCCTGAAGAATGTTGCGGCTGGCGCAGCAGGAGCTGTTGTCGGCAGCGTGCTGACGAATGCCATCAGAGACGGCGTCGGGACGGCTGGCAGCCATGTCGCAGAAGCTGCGACGCCTGATCTTGCAGGGGATCTTGGCGATGAAGCAGCACTGGATGATGCAGCGATGGACGCGCTTCTCGATGATCTGATTGTCGCAGATGCGCTTGACAATGGCGTTGTCGATGGTTCGATTTTCGAGGATCCTGTACCAGAACCGATGGGCGGGGCTTCGGAGACCGACTTGGATATGCCGGAACCTGCCGTGCCTGATGCAGATCTGTCTGCCGATGACAGCAGCTCGGACGATGGAGACGGGAGTATCAGTGATTTCTTCTCGGATCTGTTCAATTGATGCTGGATGCTGCTCAGGGATGCGGAATCTTTGAACAAGAGGGGGGCGAAAACATGAATTTGAGGAATGTGCCGAGAGCTTGGATGCTCGGCATCGTCATCGTCCTGCTGGCAGGCTTGATGGCGAGTGGCTGCGGCAGCAGCAAGGATGCCTATGTGCAGGCGGTTTATGATGGCACGTTGCAAGCAGAGCCCAACATCCCCATCGGAAAGGCATTTGACCAATTTTTCAAAAATGAGAAATGGAAATCGTTCAAGTCAAAAGATCAGCAACGAATTGTCGAATTCAATGGTGATTGCACATGGAAGAAACAGGAAGCGCATGCCGTCATCCAGTTCACGGTCGATGAAGGTACGAAAGACTTCCAAGTTTCTTTCGTGCAGATCGGATCGCAGAAAATGAATCTGATCGAGAGCTTGGGCGTTGTGGAAAAGATTCTCAAAAATTATAAGCCGTGACGATGCGGAGGCGGAAACAGAGGAGGGATGGACATGTTTTGCCCGAATTGTGGGAATTCCTTGGACGATCATGCGAAATTCTGCCCACGTTGTGGTGCTCAGATCGGAACTGCAGAGGAAAAAAAGAGAGAGCAGGCATCTCCTTCTGGCAAAGGCGATGAAAAGATGGCCGCAGCACGGGAGAAGATGGAAGCATTTCGTGCCTATGTGACGGATAAGAAGAATCGCAAGAAGGTAATTGCCGGTTCCGTCATCTTGGTCATCGTGCTCTTTTTCGCCTTGCTGGGAGGCAGCCTTGACAAAGATGTCCGCATTGTCAAGACGGGGCATTTCTATGCAGCACAGAACATCACGGTAGGCGATGCTTTTGATAAGTTCTTTGCAAACACGAAGTGGAAGTCGAGTGTCAGCGGGAATACGCATTATGTTTATTTTGAAGGCGATGCCGGAAACACACAGGGGAAAGGCTACAAAAAATTCCGGGCGACATTTGTCGTCTACCCGGATCAAGGGACGTTCAATATGACGCGGACGGAGATTGACGGGCATGACGTCACAGGCTCGCAATCAACCTTCATCCCCCAGATTTGCGCGGGTGCCAGCCAGATCTCCTATACGTACCAGCAGTGAGGAGTGCGAGAAGATGAATCGTCATATCGTCTTGGGGATGCTGCTGGGGATCGCGTGCTTGCTGCTCAGCGGATGTGGCGACGGGCATCTTGCCTATACGATACACCCGGATGGCAGCGTCCATGAAGAACATGAATTACAGCTGGATGATTATTTCGCGCAGAAAGTTCTATCTTGGAAGCAGGATCTGTCGGAACAGGAAAAAGACTGGGAAGACAAGGGCTATACGGTTGACCGGCAGAAAAATGGGGCGACGGTGAAGAAGGACTGCCCGAATCTGCAAGAGATCGTCATCCATGGAGGAAAGAACAATATCTGGTCTCCGGACGAACGCTATGGCGGCGTCCGCTATCGGAAAGGATTCTTCTATGACACGTATACCCTGGAGCTGCCATGGGAGGCCAACAAGGGGATGCAGGATCGCTCGTTCCTGAATGAAAGGCCGCAAACATTTGAAGATGCAGCCCTTCAGCAACTTTTCAAGCAGGGAATGCAGAAAGACACCCTTGACTTCACGCTGCGCCTGCCATATGCAGCGGACTTCTCCAATGCGACGACAACGCAGGCAGATGGACGCGAGCTGATCTGGGATATCAAGCCGGCGATGCTTGGTGACAAAGATGTTACGGTCAATGTCGGCTTCCGCATCTATCATAAGAATGTCCTTGCAGCATCCGCTGTTGTCGGTGGGATCTTTGCCATCTATGCCATCGTTGCATTAGCGATGGCAGCGCTTCGGGGAAGCACATCGCCGCTGGGGCGTCTGGCATTGCCGTCAGGTGCCATCGCATTGGTGGCAGTCTGTGTCTTTGGCGGTGTCGTGGCGTATCAGATGAAGCATCCGCCGCAGCTGACGAATGCAGACCGGATTTATAATGATACAGCGCGTGATTCTGAAGGGCGTCCCTTGGCAGATGGGCTGAAGCGTCTGGAACAGGCGCATCCGAATCCGTTGGACGAGATAGAGAAAATCCTCAAGGATCATGGATTTGAGGATACGGTTCTTGCGGCGTCGGAAAGTGATGAAACAGGATTCCTGGCATTGCTGCGGGGAGATGTGAACAAGGGCGGCGGCTATTACTACGTCGTCTATGATGCGAAGGATCAGCAGACAGCACAACTCTATGACCACATGCAGGGAAAAGGCATCCAGAACTTCCGCAGCTATGATGTTCTCAAGAATGGCAAGATCGATTATCGTCCGCTGCTCTTCTCGATGCAGATCGCCGGCGATCCGAATCGTTCGGGGCAGAATGCTTCGAGTGGCGCATGGAAGGATGGCAAGCATACGCTGCCGATCTATGTCCTCTACGATGTCGATGAACAGGATCACTTGAAGAACAAGCGCTTCACGACGGGATACGGATACTATCCGTCGCATTACATGACCGAATTGAAGAATCCTATTTATCGGAATCTGGCAGATGCCGTCGTCGAAAAGGCGAGTGCATTGAAGCTGGATATGCTGAAGCGAAATATCGATCTCAGCCAGAAGAATGCGGGGCCGGAAGGCAAGAAATCGTGAGTGAACATGCGAGCGAGGTGGATTGAGATATGAAGTATGGTTTGAAAGCTTTATTCAAGAATATGAATCTCATGGCATTGATCAGCATGATCGTCACGACGCTCCTGACGCTTGCACTTTATGCCAAGTTCGCGTACATGGTGATCACGCCGGAGGAACGCCAGGAAGGGAAGAAGCCATCAGATATCGGGAAGCTCTGGGCGGCACTCTTGTTTTTCGGAGAGGCTGCCGGGCAGCTGGTGATTGCGCCCAAGCTGGATTTTGGCGAGGCGATCGCGGCCATCATTGGAGATGTGTTGCTCAATATCATCGTGTTTGCCGTTGGATATTTCCTGCTGGGGATCTTCAAGAAGGAACAGACGAAATTCCAGCGCAGCAAATATGCGTTTATCTGCATTGTAGGATTCAACTGGCTGCTGGTTCTCACAGTTTTGTGAGATGACGAAGCCCCTGCGGAAATGACCGCAGGGGCTTCGCTGTGTCTGTGCGCCCGGCATGGGCGCGTTCTCATGGGTGAAAGTCCCTAGGCTGCCCCAGTAGCGGGAAAGCCATAGCCGAACGCCAAGGGTGTCCATCGTGAGGTGGAATCTGAAGGAAGGCGTAGGCAAACCTCTGGCCTGACGAACAGGAACCGTATGAGGCTGACAGATGTGGATAAGGCTGCAGAACAAGCTGAAGTCCAAAAGCTACTCGGAACATCCGGAAGTAGATACGGCAGGCACATGGAGAGAAAGAGCGCGTTCTTACCCGGGGAGGCCTTGCGGACACGGCCAATGCCATAAATTTGGCGGTCGTGGTTGAAATAAGAT
>JAXGCE010000045.1:0-9786 GCA_034186105.1 Selenomonadaceae bacterium | reverse complement strand
CCGCGAGGCGGTGCGCGATGGCCGAGCAGAGGGCTGGGGCGATGGTTTTCATGGCGCGACTCCTTTCTCAGACGAGGTCCCAGTGCGGGTCGTGGTCGTCGACGCCGAGGTCGGCCTCCGTGTCGATGCGGCGGTCAAAGGCGCGCGTCGCCGTGATTTCGCTGTCGAGGTCGTACGCGGGGTCCATGGGCTCGGCCGTGCCTTCGAGGATCTGCTGCTCGGCCGTCTCGCAGGCGTCGTCGCAGTCGCGGGCGAGGATTTCCTGCTCGTAGAGCACGCTCTGTGTCGTGCGGACGTTGTACCATTTTTTCTTCATGGGATCGGCTCCTTTCGGGGAAACGCGGGGGAGGAATGCGGAATCGGACACAAATTGTCGTAATGCTGATTTTATTTTTAACACAATTTGTGTACAATGGAATCATACCACTACGAAATGCGTTCGTCAATGGGAAAGGAGAAAAAAGAAGGGGAAATGAGAGAGCGTCTCCATTTGTGTATTTCCCATAACTGTCGTATAATAGAAGGAATGAAATCAAAGGAGGGCATACTTTGCTCGAACGCCTGAAACTCCATTTGGAAGAACAGTCCCTGACCGCCATCGTGGCGGTGAAAAGCCGCGAGGTGCGGCTCTCGTGCTACCATGGCGAGCCGCCACTGGAGCTCTCGTGGCGCACGATCGAGAGCGGGCGGCGGTTTTTGCGGCGGCTGGAGCGCGTGCATGTCATGGCGTGGAAGAAGCGCTATGCGGCGGAGTCGGACGAGGACCGCGTCGCGCCGTGGTCGCTCGACCTCATCGCGGACGGCGTGAAGCGCCGCATCACGGGCGATGCGTACCCGGAGAACTGGCCTGCGTTCGTCGATGTCATGAACGAGCTGCCAGGCGTTGCGCTGCCGAAAATCCACCAGGTCGAGCAGCTGACGCTCCTCTACGAAGGGGCGCTCGCGCCGGTCCCCGGCAATCCGTACGCCGCGCGCGTCGCCGGCGGCAAGCTCGTGGAAAAGATCGCCATCAGCCGCGGCAAGCACATCCTCATTCTCACGCGCCACAAGCAGGGCTTTGGCACGGAGCGGCACGCATTTGACTCCATCCGCAACATCCCGATCCTCTTGAAGCGCGTCGAGCCAGCGCTGCAGGAGCTCAGTGAGCGCGCCGATCATCAGGCGGCGGCCGGGGCGCGGCGTCGGCGGGGCTTTGATGGCGCCGCGGACGGCGGCGAGCGCCTCGCCATCCGTTACGTCCGCCGCACGGGCGAGGAGGGGCAGCTGCTTTTAGGCCCGCGCAGCACGTGGCCATCCTGCGTCACAAACCTCCTCGCCGAGATCTCCATCCTCACGTACGACGTAAAGAGCGTCATGCTCGAGACGGGCGCAGATGCGTAAAGAAAGGACCGCCATGAAACTCATTTCCTGGAACGTCAACGGCCTGCGTGCCTGCCTGAAGAAAGGCTTTATGGAATCGTACCGCGCGCTCGCGCCCGACGTCCTCTGCCTGCAGGAGACGAAGATGCAGGAGGGGCAGGCCATCCTCGACCTGCCGGGCTGCCAGCAGTACTGGAACAGCGCGGAGAAAAAAGGCTACTCCGGCACGGCCATTTTCACGAAAATCCCGCCGCTCGCCGTCACGTACGGCATCGGCATCGCGGAGCACGACCACGAGGGCCGCGTCATCACGCTAGAGCTCCCAGACTACTACGTCGTCACATGCTACACGCCAAACAGCCAGCGCGATCTCGCGCGCCTCGCGTACCGCATGCAGTGGGAGGACGCGTTCCGCGCGTATCTCAAGGCCCTCGACGCGAAAAAGCCCGTGCTGCTCTGCGGCGACCTCAACGTCGCGCACACGGAAATCGACCTCAAGAACCCAAAGACGAACCACAAGAACGCCGGCTTCACGGACGAGGAGCGCCAAAAGTTCACAGAGCTCCTCGCCGCCGGCTTCTTTGACACGTACCGCACGCTCCACCCCGAGGCGACGGGCGCCTATACCTGGTGGTCGTACCTCCGCAAAGCCCGCCTGACGAACGCCGGCTGGCGCATCGACTACTTCGTCGCCTCCGAGCGATTGCGCCCCCGCATCCAGGCCGCCACGATCCACGCAGACATCTACGGCAGCGACCATTGCCCGGTCGGCGTGGAGGTCGTGTGATTTTTGCAGGATGAACGCTGTCGATGAACTTGCCGCTTGCTTTGTGGCCTAGATGTTTGTAAAATGAAGATGAATCGAAAGCACTTGCTGGAGGAGGCGCATTATGAAGCATCGGCGCAGACAGGAACCGCAGAAGGATCTCTCAGAAGATATGACCTATGACAAGGCGGCAAAAGAAGTCCTTGCACTGCGGCAGATCCTAGCCCCTATCCTCAAACGGCTCGTTCCAGAGTTCCAGTCGCTCAGTTTTGACACGATTGCACAGGACTGCATCGAAGGGACACCATGGGCTGGTACGGTTCCTGTTGCACCTGGGCGGACAAACCGTTCGTTTCGTGCAACATCTCAAGTTCATCATCAACATCGAAGCACAGCGGAGTGATCCCAATTACAAGCTCATGAAGCGTGCTGTGTTTTACGCAAGCCGCTTGATTGCGTCGCAAAAAGAACGAGAGTTTGTCGGTCAGGACTATGACAACATCTGCAAGGTCTATTCCATCTGGCTCTGTTTTTATCTGCCGGAGGGGGAACGGAGTTCCATCAACCAGTACGAACTCAAAGAAACAGAAGTTTATGGGAACCATCAAGAGGAACGTGCGGATTATGACTTGCTTCATGTCACGACCGTGCATATCGGAGATGACGAACCGACCGACGAATTGCTGCGGTTTTTGCACCTCATTTTTATCCAGCAAATGACGGAGCAACAGAAAGTTGAGCGGATGCGAGCGGAATTTGGCATTGATGTATATGAAGAAACGAGAAAGGGGTTGGAAGAAATGTGCAACCTGAGTCGTGGACTGCAAGAACGGGCAAGAGCGGAGGGCGAGGCGCGTGGCGAAGCGCGTGGCGAAGCACGTGGCGAGGCACGTGGTACGGAGAAAACCTGGGTGGCATCGGTCCGAAACCTCATGAAGTCCATGAAGCTGACCGCCCAGCAGGCCGTGGATGCACTCGCTGTACCCGCAGAGCTCCGGGCGAAGGTACTCGAACAAATTTGAGCGTTTTTTTCCCTAGACAAAGCACGACGCGGGGTATAAAATGAAGGTCGGAAAAAAGGAAAACTGCAGAATCCACGAAAAAAGGACGGTGAGGGACATGGACGATCACCCTAGTTCAGCGAAGCCAAAACGACGTACAACATCATATGGGGAAGTGTCGCTGTCCCTCGCCGTGATTTGATGCGCGCTGCGGGATGGTGGGATTTCCCATGCGAAAAAGGGGAGAACACCATCCATGCTGAAGATTTATAAGTCGATGGAGAGCGGCCCTTTGCAGGAGCTCACGCTCAAGACGCTCGAAAAAGGGGCGTGGATCAACATCATCGATCCGACGCCCTATGAGCTGAAAGTCGTGAGCAATCTGACGGAAGTCGATCCCGATTTCCTGCGCTCCGCCCTCGACGATGAGGAGCGCTCGCATACGGACGTCGAAGACGACTCCGTCATGGTCCTGACGAATGTCCCGGTCTGCCGTGACAAAGATAGCTACGACGCGTTGCCGCTCGCGATCATCGTGACGGACGAGTACATCCTCACCGTCTGCCTCGAGGAAACGCCCGTCATGGCGGAGTTCAACGAGCGCACGGCGAAGCTGTTTCGCACGTATAAAAAGACGCGGTTCCTGTTTCAGATCCTCTACAAATCCGCGACGTATTTCCTCAAATACCTGCGCCAGATCTCGAAGACGTCCGATGAAATCGAGGAACAGCTGCGCCACGATATGAAGAATTCCGAGATCCTGCGCCTCCTCACGCTGCAGAAGGGCCTGACGTATTTCAACGCGGCCATCCGCTCGAATGGCGCCGTGCTCGACAAACTCATGCGCATCCGCAACAACCAGACGCTCGCGCCGATCCTCAAGGTCTACGAAGAGGACGAAGACCTCCTCGAGGACGTCATCATCGAGAACAAGCAGGCGCGCGAAATGGTCGAGATGTACAGCAAGATCCTCGCGCGCATCGCCGACACGTTCTCATCGATCATTTCGAACAGCCAGAACCTCGTCATGAAATTCCTCGCTGCCATGACGATCATCATCGCCATCCCAACGGTCGTGTCGAGTTTCTTCGGCATGAACGTGCCCGTGCCGCTTTCGGAGGACCCGCACGGCTTCCTCTACGTCATGGTGCTCGCGTTCGCCATCTCCATCACGTCAGCGTACGTGCTGTGGCGCCGCGACATGTTTTGAAAGGAGTACCGTCATGGAAGTCATCCCGTCCGGTTCGTTCCTCGAAGAATTCACGCTCGTGGCCGACAAGGCTGTGGAGGAGCGGGAGCGCTTCATCATCCAGCGCAAAAGCGGCCGCAACGTCGTGCTGCTGTCGATGGACGATTACAATGAAATGCAAAAAGAACTTTACGCTGCGCGTCAGGCGCAGGAGCACCGCGATTGAGCGGTGCTTTTTCTTTTTTCTTTTTCGCTCCCATGCGAAAAAATGCTTTCTCTTTATAACAAAATATGATAGAATGTATACCTGTAAAGCAATAAAAGTTAGGGGAGTTCTGGGTGGATTTTTTACGGACGAAAAGCATCAGCGAGTATCAAGAGGACGCTACGGCGTCGCATCTTCGGCGGGCGATGGGGGCGCTCGATGTCACGATGCTTGGCATCGGCGTCATCGTCGGCACGGGCATTTTCGTGTTGACGGGCGTCGCGGCCGCGAAATACGCGGGGCCGGCGCTCATGCTGTCGTTCCTCATCGCGTCCGTGACGTGCGCGTTCGTCTCCATGACGTATTCCGAGCTCGCGTCGATGGTGCCGGTCGCAGGGTCGGCGTATGCCTATGCCTACACGTCCGTCGGCGAGCTCTTTGCCTGGCTCGTCGGCTGGAACCTCGTCCTCGAGTACTCCGTCGGCGCGTCGGCCGTCGCTGGCGGCTGGTCGGCGTACGTCGTCGGCCTTTTAAAAACGGCGGGCATCGAGCTGCCGCAGGCGTTTACGATGGTGCCAGCCGATGGCGGCTTCGTGAATCTCCCGGCGATCCTCATTACGCTGTTTTTGACCTTTCTCCTCGTGCGCGGCGTCCATGAGAGCGTGACGGTCAACAAGGCGCTCGTCGCCGTGAAACTCCTCGCGATCTTCCTTTTCCTGTTCCTCGCCGGGCCGTCCGTCGATGTGACGAATTGGGAGCCTTTCATGCCGTTTGGCTGGTCGGGCGTCTCGGCGGGCGCAGCCGTCATTTTCTTTGCCTATCTCGGCGTCGACTCCGTCGCGACGGCAGCAGAGGAGACGAAGAACCCATCGCGCGACATGCCGATCGGCATCATCGCCTCGCTCGTCGTCTGCACGCTTTTATACGTCGGCGTCACGGCCGTCATGACGGGCAACGTGCCGTATGCGCAGCTCGACAATGCCGAGCCCGTCGCGTTCGTGCTGCGCGAGCTCGGCTACCGCTTTGGCTCGGCGCTCGTCGGCACGGGCGCCATCGCAGGCCTGACGACCGTGCTGCTCGTCATGATGTACGCACAGACGCGCGCGTTTTTCGCCATGAGTCGCGACGGCCTGATCCCGCAGTCCGTCTGCCGCATCCATCCGCGCTTTGCGACGCCGCACCGCATCACGCTGATCGTCGGCGTCGCTGTCGCGCTGATTTCCGGTTTCACGCCGATCAACGTCGTCGCTGAGATGTGCAGCGTCGGCACGCTGTTCGCGTTCATCATTTCCGCGATCGGCGTCGTCGTGCTGCGCCACCGCGCGCCAGACGCCCGCCGCCCGTTCCGCTGCCCGGCCGTCCACGTCATGAGCGCGCTCGCGGTCCTGTCGTGCGGCTACATCATGTACAACTTGTCGTCCATGACGTGGGAGCGCTTCTGGATCTGGAGCGCGGCCGGCCTCGTCATTTACTTCGCCTATGGCCGCCGCCACAGTCGCGAAAACCATAGGAAATCATAATCAACAATCAGAAATTCTGATGAAATCGTGATGGAAAGTGTTTACAATTGCCCCACAGGCGTGTAAAATAAGACATGGGTATTCTGTATACCCGAAGACCACAATGGTAAGAACAGAGGGGAGCTTCAACATGAGCAAAAAGATGAAAACAATGGACGGCAACACCGCTGCCGCCTACATCTCCTACGCGTTCACGGACGTCGCGGCGATCTACCCGATCACACCGTCTTCGCCGATGGCAGAGCATGTCGACGAGATGGCCGCGCACGGCGCCAAGAACCTCTTCGGCGAAAAAGTCCGCGTCATCGAGATGCAGTCGGAGGCCGGTGCCGCAGGTGCTGTCCATGGTTCTCTGCAGGCGGGCGCTCTGACGACGACGTACACGGCATCGCAGGGCTTCCTCCTCATGATCCCGAATCTCTACAAGATCTCCGGCGAACTGCTGCCGGGCGTCTTCCACGTCTCGGCGCGTGCGCTCGCGACGAGCTCGCTGAACATCTTCGGCGATCAGCAGGACGTCATGGCGGCTCGCCAGGCTGGCTGCGCCATGCTCGCTGAGGCCAGCGTGCAGGAAGTCATGGATCTCTCGGCTGTCGCTCACCTCGTAGCTATCAAAGGCCGCGTGCCGTTCATCAACTTCTTCGACGGCTTCCGCACGTCGCATGAAATCCAGAAGATCGAGACGATCGACTACGAAGACCTCGGCAAGATCCTCGACTGGGATGCCGTCGCAGCGTTCCGCCGTCGCGCACTGAACCCGGATCATCCGGTCATCCGCGGCACGGCGCAGAACCCGGACATCTACTTCCAGGAGCGCGAGGCCGTCAACCGTTACTACGATGCCATCCCGCAGCTCGTCGAGGACGCGATGGCCGACCTCGCGAAGATCACGGGCCGCGAGCATCATCTGTTTGACTACTATGGCGCAAAGGACGCAGAGCGCGTCATCATCGCCATGGGCTCCATCTGCCAGACGGCCGAAGAGGTCGCGACGTACCTCGAGAAGCAGGGCGAAAAAGTCGGCCTGCTGTCCGTGCACCTCTATCGTCCGTTCTCGATCGAGCATTTCCTGAAGGCCCTGCCGAAGACGGTCAAAAAGATCGCCGTCCTCGACCGCACGAAAGAGCCGGGCGCGCTCGGCGAGCCGCTTTACCTCGATGTCAAGGCCGCGTACTACGGCCAGGAGAACGCTCCGATCATCGTCGGCGGCCGCTATGGCCTCGGCGGCAAAGACACGACGCCGGATCAGGTGTTCGCCGTCTACGATGCGCTGAAAGCAGACAACCCGCTCCACGGCTTCACGATCGGCATCGACGACGATGTCACGAACCTCAGCCTCGCACCGACGCACAGCGACGTCGACCTGACGCCCGAGGGCACGACGGCCTGCAAGTTCTGGGGTCTCGGCTCCGATGGCACGGTCGGCGCAAACAAGAGCGCCATCAAGATCATCGGCGACAAGACGGACATGTATGCCCAGGCCTACTTTGCCTATGACTCCAAGAAGTCCGGCGGCATCACGATGAGCCATCTGCGCTTCGGCAAGCAGCCGATCACGAGCCCGTACCTCATCAACAAGGCCGACTTCATCTCCTGCTCGCAGCAGTCTTATGTCTATGCCTATGACCTCTTGGCCGGCCTGAAGCCGCACGGCGTCTTCCTCCTCAACACGGTCTGGGATGACGCAGCGCTCGACAAGCATCTGCCGGCTAGCATGAAGCGCTATATCGCAGAGAACGACATCGACTTCTACACGGTCAACGCCGTCGACATCGCGAAAGGCCTCGGCCTCGGCGGCCGCTTCAACATGGTCATGCAGTCCGCGTTCTTCAAACTCGCGAACATCATCCCGATCGACACGGCCGTCGAATACCTCAAAGACGCCGTCGTCAAGTCGTATGGCAAGAAGGGCGAAAAAGTCGTCTCCATGAACCAGGGCGCCATCGATCAGGGCATCGAAGCGCTGCATAAAGTCGCCGTCCCGGCTGCTTGGAAGGATGCCAAGGACGCCGAAGCACCGAAGCGCGACGTCCCGGCCTTCATCACGGAGATCCAGGAAGTCATGAACCGCCAGGAAGGCGAGAAGCTCGCTGTCTCGCACTTCGCGCATGGCATGGAAGACGGCACGTTCCCGGTCGGCGGCTCCGCTTACGAAAAGCGCGGCACGGCCATCAACGTCCCGGCTTGGGACCAGACGAAGTGCATCGGCTGCAACCAGTGCTCGTTCGTCTGCCCGCATGCAGCGATCCGCCCCGTCCTCACGACGGACGAAGAACTCGCCGCAGCACCTGAGGGCATGCCGTCCACGAACTCCAAGGTCGCGAAGGGCATGCACCTCACGATCGCCGTCTCGACGCTCGACTGCCTCGGCTGCGGCAACTGCGCGCAGGTCTGCCCGGTCAAGGCGCTCGAGATGACGCCGCTGACGGACGACATGAAAGCAAAGCAGGCCTATTTCGACTACGGCATCGACACGAAGAAAGTCGCACCGAAAGCGAATCCGGTCAAGAAGACGACGGTCATCGGCTCGCAGTTCGAAACGCCGCTCTTCGAGTTCTCCGGCGCGTGCGCTGGCTGCGGCGAGACGCCGTACGCCAAGCTCCTGACGCAGCTCTTTGGCGACCGCATGATGATCTCGAACGCGACGGGCTGCTCCTCCATCTGGGGCGCATCCGCTCCTGCCATGCCGTACACGAAGAACGCCAAAGGACAGGGCCCTGCTTGGGCAAACTCGCTCTTTGAAGACAACGCAGAGTACGGCCTCGGCATGTGCCTCGGCGTCAAAGCCATCCGCGAACGCCTCGCAGCGAACATGCAGGCCGCCATCGACGCCGGCAAGGGCAGCAGCGACCTCCAGGCCGCGATGAAAGACTGGATCGAGCACATCGCTGACGGCGAAGGCACGCGCGATCGCGCAGAAAAGCTTTCGGCGCTCCTCGAAAAAGAGCAGGGCGATGCAGACCTCAAGGCCATCTACGACGATCGCGACTACTTCGTCAAGCGTTCGCAGTGGATCCTCGGCGGCGACGGCTGGTCGTATGACATCGGCTACGGCGGTGTCGACCACGTCCTCGCATCCGGCGAAGATGTCAATGTCTTCGTCTTTGACACGGAGGTCTACTCCAACACGGGCGGCCAGGCATCGAAAGCCACGCCGGCCGCTGCCATCGCACAGTTCGCGGCATCCGGCAAGCGCACGAAGAAAAAGGATCTCGGCCTCATGGCCATGACGTACGGCTACGTCTACGTCGCACAGATCGACATGGGCGCTGACCACAACCAGGTCCTCAAAGCCATCTCCGAAGCCGAGGCCTACCATGGCCCGTCGCTCATCATCGCCTATGCACCGTGCATCAACCACGGCATCCGCAAGGGCATGGGCAACAGCCAGCTCGAGGCAAAACTCGCTGTCGAGTGCGGCTACTGGGCGAACTTCCGCTACAACCCGGATCTGCGCGAGACGGACAAGAACCCGTTCAGCCTCGACTCCAAAGAGCCGGACTTCTCGAAGTTCCAGGACTTCCTCATGGGCGAGAACCGCTACATCAACCTCAAGCGCTCGTTCCCAGAAGCAGCCGAAGCCCTGTTCGAAAAGACGCAGCACGACGCCGAGACGCGCTACAACCACTACAAGAAGCTCGCAGGGAAATAATTTTCGACAATCGAAAAAAAATGCTTGCATTCCAAGCACCCTCGTAGTATAATAGTCTTCGTTGTCGGGATGTGGCACAGTTTGGTAGCGCGCT
>JAXGCE010000044.1:0-70877 GCA_034186105.1 Selenomonadaceae bacterium | reverse complement strand
TAAGTTCGCGTTTTGCCATTGTGTTCATCCTTTGCGGTTGCGAGTGATTCTGTCAGTATGCCAGAACCAACGTTGACTTGTAAAGGCCTTTTACACAAACTATTTTACACTCCCGAAAAATCCGTAAATGACAAAATGGAAGAAATCAGCGATTTCATCTCGGAAGGGAAAAACATCTCCCCCATCATGCGATTGCTCTCTAACAACAAATATACGTTTGAAACGCCAAACGACACGGGAACTGGAACGAACTATCGAGGAATGCTCACCTATGATTTCAGCCTTCTGAAAATCACCAAGCTCCCTGCCATCGCGCACGACTCTCTTCTTTTCCCTCATATTTCGGACGAAAACTTGTCGAAAATCATAGAATTATATGCATCCGAAAAGGAAAAACAGATATTCATTGCTTTTGATCGATACAACAATTATGGCGACCATGCGGCAAAGCTACTAAAAGAACATACGGTCTTGACGCTCGATTCCGGTTCGCAGGCTCTCTTCGGAAGTCAATGGGGTACAAAAAACGATTCGGAACGATGACCTCAATAAAAAAATTCCGTCGTATCAACGGAATTTTTTTGCCAATCCATGTGTTCAAAAATTTTTCTGTGATACCCATTCTTGCAGATGCAAGTCATCATTCACGGCATAATAGTAAAGCGACGCAACCGAGCAGTACGGCGTGTATTTCTTGCGGTAGCGCTCGAACCGCAGCTTCGAGAGCGTCTTGAAACCGTGTGCCTTCACCATCCCGCCGCGCAGGGCGGCATCGCCGTAGCTGAAAATATCCAGCCGCCCGAGCGTGAACTCCGCGATCATCTCCGCCGTCCATTTTCCCACGCCCGGAATCTGGCAGAGATACGCCACGACCTCCGCGTCCGTCATCCCCGCCAGACGATCAAAATCGTATCGCCCCTCCGCTGCGCCCTTTGCAAGCCCGATGATGTAATCCGCCTTGCGCTGGCTGATGCCGATGCCCTTGATGCTGGCGCACGGCTGCCCCAGAAGATGCTCCGGCGTGTACGCACCGACGAGCGCGTGCAATCTGCCATTCAGCACCGCCCCGACCTTGTTTGACAGCATCTGGCTCACGATATGCGTGACAAGCGAAGAAAACACCGTCTCCTCCACGCCGCGCTCGAAATGACCGTAATGCGCGATGAGCTTCGCCATCACTGGATCCTTGCCCACGAGGTAGTCCATTTCCTTCTGACCGTAGTCAATCATGCCGCCTGTCTCCCATGATTCCTGCCGGTCATCGCAGAAGCAATGCGATGTTTACCAGCGCAAGAATGACATTCACAATCATCAAATACATGAGGATATCCATTTTCCGTTCTCTTGTCACGTTTCTTTTCCCTCCAGCCCATCCTTCGCGCACACATCTCCAAGCGGGCATTCCTCGCACAGTGGACGCTTCTTGCAGTATCGCTTGCCATGCTCCAGCAGCAGCCAATGGTAATCGGCGTACACCTTGTCCGTCGCCGGCACGCCTTCCGTGAACCACGCCCGCCGCTCCGCATCCGTCCGTGCTGTACCGCCGAGCCGCGAGAGCAGCCGGCGCGTGTACGCATCGAGCACAAACACTGGCTTGTGGAACGCATAGAGCAAGATGGCGTCCGCCGTCTCCTCGCCGATGCCCTTCAGCGCCAAGAGCTCCTGCCGCAGCCGCTCCTGCGGTGCGGCCTCCACCTTCGCCGCATTGAAGTCATACCGCCCATACCACGCCATGACTGTCTGGATGGTCTCGGCTTTCCGCCGCATGAAGCCGCACGGGCGGATGTAATCCATCAATTCTTCTAAGGGCAGCGCCAACAGATACTCCGCCGTCAGCTCCTGCGGAAAGCGCCCCATCGCCCGCACGACCGCCGTCCATGCCGTGTTCTGCACCATGACGGCGGTCGCCATCATCATCACCCGATTCCCCGGCCAGCCTGCCGACGGGCCAAAGGCGGTGAGCAGACGGTCGTACAATTCTCTTGAAGTCAGCATCATTTCTTCCCTTTCGCGGCTGTTTTGTCCTTCGGGCCTTTCGTGGCTCTCTTCCCTTTCGCTGCGAACATATAGCTCTCGGCGAGGAGTGCCCAGACCTCCTCGTCTGTCATCGTATCGTCGAGCGCGATGGAAATCCAATATCGCTTGTTCATGTGATACGCTGGATAGCAACCGTCCTGCTCGACCGCACGGGCGGCATCCGCGGCCTTGACATTGAGGATTTCCACGCGACCATCCCGTCCTGGCACGAGCTTCGTCCACGCGACTGGCATGACGAGCCCGTACCATTTCTGTGTCTCCGGATGACGGAACACGCCGCTTGTCGCATACGCTTTTTCCTTCCAAGGGAACTCCGGCGCATCGCCCCACGTTTCGCGCACCCGATTGCAGATGCGATTCGCCTGCGCCGACGCGAACGGCACGCAAACAAAGCAAGCATCCGCGATACCGCGTAGCAGTTCCTCGTATGAATGGCGCACGCCGTAAACGTAGCTGCCCGCAGGATTTACCTGCCGCAACGGCAGATACGCCTCGTCCGTCATCGCGTCAATGACCTCGCCCGTCACCCGCCCCGCTGCATCGATCGTCAGAGTCGCCCGGAACGCGCCATCGCGGAACGCCTGCTCATACTGCAAAACATCGCCCGCCGACCGAAATCCAAACGCCAAGCAGCGCTCCCGGTCGGGACGATACCGTCCAAACACGTCGCTTTCGATGCTCATAGCGTCACCTCCAAAACTTCGCAGAAAACCACTTTTTCAAATCTCGATGCAGATGCCCTTGTGGTCGGAAAGCGTCTTATCAAGATTCCATTCCCAAACATCTGCCTCGCGATCTCGTAGGAAGCTGCGCGAAAGCGCGATATGATCGATGCACTCGGGTTGACCGGCTGTCACGAGCTCCAGGTCGCACGCTGCGAACGTCTCGGAGAGCGTCTGTCGCGCCCAGTTCGTGAAATAATAGCTGTCGGAAAAACTGCAGTTGAAATCGCCGCAAAGGCAGAGCGCGTGACCGTCCGCAGCCAGACGGCGCACATCCTCCATCTGCTGAAGAATATCCTGCCGAAACGATGGCCTGCGATTTCCGTGGATACCGAAGATCGTCCCATAGACCACGAGCGAGCCGCGCTCCGTTTCGAGCTCGACGCAGATAGACGTGTTGACATCCGCGACTGGATACTGACGGATGGCAGGAACCTTCGTAAAAATGGACACGCGATTCTCCGTCGGGCGGTAGCAGTCTCCATCCGCAGCCTCGGAAAGCAGCGGCGTATGGTATACATATTCGTATGCGGGCTGAATCCGTCGATCCGTTTCCGTCAGCACGAGGATGTCCGCATCCACTCGTTTCAGATGTTCCAAGATGCCCGACAGGCGTTTCTGCGGAGACAAGCGCTCCACATTCCAAGTCGCAACGCGCATGAAATCACCTCACCAATGAGCCAAATCGCCTTGTTCCTTTTTTCGATGGGATGTGGCTATTTTCCTCTTTCGCCCTGTGATAAAAATGTACACTCTACCCTGCGTACAAATTCCCAGTCGATATTTTCCCGTAAAAACAAAACAGCCTCTTGCCGACGGAAAATTTCTGTTCCATTGGCAAGAAGCCATTCGATTTTGTGAAGCGCTATTCGATAGATCACATAGCTCGTGTATATCCACAATGCCTGCAAACCCAGACACAGCAAGGCTTCACGAGCGTTCTCCGAAACGTATCATACAAAGCCTTGTTTTCTGCGGCTTCGCAGACGTTACTCTTTCCGCCGTATCAATGCGACGCTCTCGACGTGCGACGTCATCGGGAACATGTCGACGGGCTGGATTTTTTCTGCGTGATAGCCGAGGGGTTCGAGGATGGCGAGGTCGCGGGCGAGGCTGGCGGGGTTACAGGAGACGTAGACGATGCGCGCAGGGTGCATGCGCGCAAAGGTCTCGAGCACGACGGGCGTGCAGCCAGCCCTTGGCGGGTCGACGACGATGACGTCGGGGTCGATGCCCTGGCGGTAGAGGCGCGGCATGACGTCGGTCGCGTCGCCGACGAAGAATTCTGCGTTCTTGACGCCGTTGTCACGGGCGTTCTTCTTGGCGTCGGCGATGGCGGGCTTGACGATCTCGATGCCGTAGACCTGCCGCGCTTTCTGCGCGAGGAACAGCGTGATCGTGCCCGTGCCGCAGTAGGCGTCGATGACGGTCTCATCGCCCGTGAGGTTCGCGTACTCGAGCGCCTTGCTATAGAGGACCTCGGCCTGCTGGCTGTTCACCTGGAAGAACGAGCGCGGCGAAATGTGAAATTTCAGGCGGCCGATCTTGTCGAGGATGGTCGGGCGCCCCCAGAGAAGGCGCGTCTCGCGGCCGAGGATGACGTTGTTGCGGTACGTCTGGATGTTCTGCTGGATGCTCAGGACGCGCGGCAGGCGGGCGCGCAGCAGCTTCACGAATTCGCGCTCGTGCGGCAGGCGCTCTGTCGCGGTCACGAGCACGACCATGTCGCCATCGAGGCCGACGCGGCCGACGACGTGGCGCAGCACGCCCGTGTGGCGGTCTTCGTTGTAGACGGGGATGCGGAGCTTTTCCACGATGTCGCGCACGGCGTTGACGATCGCGTTGTTGCCCTCGCGCTGGATGCGGCAGTCCGTCGTGTCGATGATGCGGTGGCTGCCCTGCGCAAAGCAGCCGATGACGGTGTGGCCCCCCGCCCGGCCGATGGGGAACTGCATCTTGTTGCGGTAGTTCCACGGTGTCGCGGCGCCGAGCGTCGGCAGGACGTCGACATTTTTCTGCTTTCCGATGCGCGTCACGGCGTCGATCACCTGCTGGCGCTTCGCCCGCAGCTGCGCCATGTAGTCCATGTGCATGAGCTGGCAGCCGCCGCAGTCGGCATAGATCGGGCACGGCGGCACGACGCGGTCGCGGCTCGCCTCGACGAGCTCGACCACCCGCCCGCGCGCATACGACTTCTTCACCTCGTCGATGGCCGCGCGCACCGTCTCGCCCGGTAGCGCCCCTGGCACGAAGACCGTGAAATCCTCATGGCGCCCGACCCCCTCGCCCGATGTCCCGAGCGTGTGGATCTGGAGTTCATAAACGTTGCCCTTTTCGACAGGCACTTGGTGTTTCATGGATTGGTTCCTTTCTTTGATGTGAGGTGAAAGTAGCGGAATGTGGCAAGCAGTAACGGATTCCCCAAAAAGTGCAGCATCTGTTGCGAAGCGTGGCGAATATGCAAGGCTCCCTCCCAGAGGGAGCTGTCAGCCGAAAGGCTGACTGAGGGAGTGGCGAAGGTAGGGCGTGAATGGATGCAGGATTATGCAGTCGAAGGTAAAACCTAGGCCGTTCCTTCGACTGCACAATCGATGTTTGATTCACAACCTACCTTCGCCACTCCCACCACCGCTTCGCGGTCCCCCTCCCTCTGTGAGGGAGGCAGAAGTTCACTGCCCCTTTCTCATCCCTTCTCCGCAAACGCAACCTTCCCGAAGAGCTCCATCGGCTTCCCGAGCAGCACTTTCGCCCCGTGCTCGACGAGTTCTTCCTTTGGGCGGAAGCCCCAGAGCACGCCGACGGGGAGGAAGCCGGCGTTTTTTGCCGTGTCCATATCGACGCTCGTATCGCCGAAATACGCGACGTCTTGCGGCGCCACGCCGAAGCTTTCAGCAATCATGAGGACCTTCTTCGGGTCGGGCTTTCTGGGGAGCCCTTTCTGGTCGCCCAGGATGCTCTGGAACGTGCCTGCGGGGAACATCGCGCTGACGATGTCCTCGGCGGCGGACTGGTGCTTGTTCGTGCAGATGCCGAGCGGGATATGGCGGTGCTGGAGCTCGGCGAGCATCTCTGGGATACCGTCATAGACATGCGTCTTGTCCTGCGTGTGCTCAGCGTAGATGGCCTTGTAGCGTTCGAGCGCCTCGTCGACGAACGCGGGGTCGGCCGCCTGCGCTTTCGGCAGGCAGCGCTCCATGAGCTTGCGCGAGCCATTGCCGACGAAATAGCGATACGGGTCGACGGGGTGCGTCGGGAAGCCATAGCTTTCGAGCATCGCATTCGCGCTGTCCGCGAGGTCTTCCAAAGAATCGATCAGCGTGCCGTCGAGGTCGAAGATGGCGGCTTTGTAGACATGAGAAATGATGGGCATGAGGGGTGCTCCTTTGATAAAAAAGCTCCCTCAGAGGAGGGAGCCCAAACATATTTACTTCAGCTTCTCGACGAGCAGCTTATTGACCATCTGCGGGTTGGCCTTGCCTTTCGTCGCTTTCATGACTTGGCCGACGAGGGCGCCGAGGGCTTTCTTCTTGCCGCCCTTGTACTCTTCGACGGCTTTCGGGTTCGCCGCGATGGCCGCGTCGACGGCCGGCTCGATGGCGCTCGTGTCCGTGATCTGGACGAGGCCCTTGTCCTTGACGATCTTCTCGGGCGCATCCGGGTTCGTCCACATCTCGGCAAAGACTTTCTTTGCGATCTTGCCGGAGATCGTGTCTTTCATGATGAGCTGGATCATGTCGCCGAGGCGCTTGGCATCGACGGGCGATTTCGTGATGTCGAGCGATTCCTCGTTGAGCTTTTTCGCGAGGTCGCCCATCATCCAGTTCGCCGCGAGCTTCGGGTCAGCACCCGTCGCGACGACGTCGTCATAGTACTCGGCCATGGCGCGCGTGCTCGTGATGATGCCGGCGTCGTAGTCCGAGAGGCCGTAGTCCTTTTCATAGCGGGCGCGGCGCGCATCGGGGAGCTCGGGGAGCTCGGCGCGGTACTTTTCGATCGTCTCGTCGCTCGTGATGATCGGCGGCAGGTCCGGCTCTGGCATATAGCGGTAGTCGTGCGCGTTTTCCTTGCTGCGCATGGAGAGCGTGATGCCGCGCGCGGGGTCAAATGTGCGCGTCTCCTGCACGATGTGGCCGCCGTCCTCGAGCACTTCCGTCTGGCGCTCGATCTCGTAGTTGATGGCGTCTTCGAGGCTCTTGAAGGAATTGATGTTCTTCATTTCCGTGCGCGTGCCGAGCTGATCGCTGCCCTCGGGGCGGATGGAGACGTTGACGTCGGCGCGCAGGTTGCCTTCTTCCATGCGGCAGTTCGAGACGTCGATGTACTCCATGATCGCCTTGATCTTTTCCATGTAGACGCGGGCTTCCTCGGCCGTGTGCATGTCCGGCTCCGAGACGATCTCGAGGAGCGGCACGCCCGTGCGGTTGTAATCGACATCACTCGACGTCGAGTCCTTGATCGTCGTGCCGGAGTGGACGAGCTTGCCAGCGTCCTCCTCCATGTGGATGCGCGTCAGGCGCACGCGCTTCTTGCCCTCGCTCGTGTCGATGTCGACGTAGCCATGCTCGCAGATCGGCAGGTCGTACTGGCTCGTCTGCCAGTTTTTCGGCAGGTCAGGATAGTAGTAGTTCTTGCGGTCAAACTTGCTGTACTTGTTGATCTCGCAGTTCGTCGCGAGGCCGGCCTTGATGGCAAATTCGACGACGCGCTTGTTGATCGTCGGCAGCACGCCCGGCAGGCCGAGGCACACGGGGCAGACATGCGTGTTCTGGTCAGCACCAAAGCCCGTGGCGCAGCCGCAGAAGATCTTCGTCTTCGTTTTCAGTTCGCAGTGGATTTCCAGGCCGATGACGGCTTCGTAGTTCATGCTTCTTCCCCTCCCAGCTTCGGCAGAACGCCATGGTAGCTCTGGCTCTGCTCATACGTGTAGGCCGCGCGGAGGATCGTCTCCTCATCGAGCGCCTTGCCAATGATCTGGAGGCCGATGGGCATGCCTTTGCTGCTCCGGCCGCACGGCAGCGAGATGCCGGGCAGGCCTGCGAGGTTCAGAGGCACGGTGCAGATGTCCTGGAGGTACATCTGCAAGGGGTCCGAAATCATCGAGCCGATCTCGTACGCCGGCGTCGGCGCCGTCGGGCACATGATGACGTCAACGCTCTTGAACGCCTCCGTGTAGTCCTGCTGGATCAGCGTGCGGACCTTCAGCGCCTTCAGATAGTAGGCGTCATAGTAGCCCGCGGAAAGCGCGTAGTTGCCGATCATGATGCGGCGCTTGACCTCTTCGCCAAATTTCTCCGTGCGCGTGTTCGTCATCATCTCGACGAGATCGACGCCATCGACGCGCGCACCATAGCTCACGCCGTCGTAGCGCTGCAGGTTCGTCGCGGCCTCGGCGGGAGCGATGAGGTAGTACGTGGAAATGGCGTACTTCGTGTGCGGCAGGGAGATCTCGACGACTTCGGCACCGAGGCTGCGATACGTTTCGATCGCGTCCTTGACGGCCTTCTCCACCTCGGGGTCCATGCCGTCCGTGAAATACTCTTTCGGCAGACCGATCTTGAGGCCCTTGACGTCCTGCTTCAATGCTTTCGTGAAATCCGGCACCGGCGCGGCCGACGACGTCGAATCCATTTCATCGAGGCCGGAAATCACGTTCAGGATGCCAGCAGCGTCCGTGACGTCGCGCGCCAAGGGGCCGACCTGGTCGAGCGACGACGCATAGGCTACGATGCCATAGCGCGAGACGCGGCCATACGTCGGTTTCAATCCGACCACGCCGCAGAACGACGCCGGCTGGCGGATGGAGCCGCCCGTGTCCGTGCCGAGCGCCCAGATCGCCGTGCCAGATGCGACCGCCGCCGCGCTGCCGCCCGACGAGCCGCCCGGCACGCACTTGAGATTCCACGGATTGTGCGTCACATGATACGCCGAGTTCTCCGTCGAGCCGCCCATGGCGAACTCGTCGAGGTTCGTCTTGCCGAGCAGCACCGGGCTCTGCGCCTTCACCTTCGTCATGACCGTCGCGTCATATGGCGGCACGAAGTTTTCGAGAATCTTCGACGCGCACGTCGTCTTGACACCCTTCGTGCAGATATTGTCCTTGATGGCACCCGGGATGCCCTCGAGGAACGCGAGCTCCCCGCCCGCCGCGATCTTCTCGTCCGCCGCTTTCGCCTGCGCGAGTGCGGCGTCCTGGTCGATCGTCAGATACGCGCCGACCTGCCCTTCCACAGCGTCGATGCGATTGAGCACGTCATTTGTCAGCTCGGTCGAGCTGATTTCCTTCTTTTCCAGCATGTCATGGAGGACATGCGCCGGTTGTTCAAAAAGGCTCATGGATGTTCCTCCCTGCTTCAGTCTTCGAGCACCTTCGGCACCTTGAAATAGCCGTTGTCCTTGAGCGGCGCATTCGAAAGCGCTGCCTCGCGGTCAAGCGACGGCTTCACGACATCCTCGCGGAACACGTTCTGCATCGGCAGCGCGTACGTCGTCGGCTTCACGTTCTCCGTATCCACAGCAGAGAGGTTGTCCATATACGTCAGGATCGCATCCATCTGCCCGATATACTTTTCCTGCTCGTCCTCCGGGACCCGCAGGCGCGAAAGGACCGCCACGGTCTCAAGATCTTTCTTCGTGACCTTCATCTTGCATTTCACCATCCAGTCGATTCAATTCGTTCTATCAATCCGCCGTTTATTATACCGCCTCCGCAAACGAGCGTCAACGGAGGACGGCCGTCTCCGTCCTGTACCTTCAGTCCTGTATATGGCTGCTGAGGCTCGCGGCTTCGAGCTGCTCGCGCAGCACCGTCTTCATGATGCCCGTATTGGCCTGCTCGCCGAACCAGAGCTCAAAGGCAGCCGCGCCCTGCCCGACGAGCATGTCCTCGCCGTTCAGTGTCTTGTGACCGAGTTTTTTCGCCTCGTGGAGGAACTTCGTCTCCGCTGGCGTATAAATGATGTCGTAGGCAAACGCATCCGGCTTCGCCTTGCGCCAGTCGACGGGCGGCATGGCATCGACGGCCGGCGTCATGCCGAGCGGCGTGACGTTGACGACGAGGTCGGCATGCTCAAAGGCACCTTCGAACTCCATCGCGCCCCAGTGCATGGCCCTGAGGCGCGTGCCGAGCATGCTGGCGCGCTCAGCGAAATCATCGATGAGGGCTTCGGCTTTCTCCGGATGGCGCACAGCGAGCGTCACACGCATGGCATGCGCCTTCATGAGCCCCCAGAGCGCTGCGCGGGCCGCGCCGCCCGCACCGAGCATGACGACTTCCTTTTCTGCCGGATCAAAGCCCGCATCGCGCAAGCCGCCGAGGAAGCCGATAACGTCGGTGTTGTAACCTTTCAGACGGCCGCCGTCATTGACAACGGTGTTGACCGCACCGATGGCTGCTGCGTCCTCGTCGACTTCATCGAGAGAGTCGATGATGGCCTGCTTGTGCGGGATCGTGACATTCCAGCCGCGAAAATGCAGTGCGCGCAGGCCTGCGACAGCGAGCGGCAGCATCGGCGGCTCAACAGCAAACGCCGTGTAGACGGCATCGACGCCGGCCGCTTCGATGGCCGCGTTCTGCATGGCTGGCGAGAACGAATGCGCGATCGGCCAGCCCATGACGCCGAGGTTCTGTGTACTTCCTGTCACCCTCATCTGTTTCACCTCATTTCAGAAAACGTCAGCCATGCTGCTTGCGCGTCTCGTACAGCAAGCCCATCTTCATCTCGTAGTAGTCCGGTGTCATGTCGAGGTAGTGGCGATGCGGATTCTCAAAGCGCTGTTCCTCTTCCCAGATCTCGCTGTCGAGCTGTTTTTTCACATAGGCGCGGATCTCATCGAGTTTCGGCAACTCTTCCGTGCGCTTGCCGTCTTTGACGAAGCAGCGGCACAGATTCTTCGCCGTGCAGCCCTCGAACGAGCGATTCTTCCATGGCTTCACGGGGTCGACGTAGCGGAACGGCTCACTCATGTTGATCGATTCGCCTGCGAGCGCGAGGAGGTCGGCGACGGCATGGCCGTCGGCATCGTAGACGCGATAGAGGTCCTTGAGGCCCGGATTCGTGATCTTCTCGACGTTCTCCGAGACCTTGATGCGCGGCGCAAAACCGCCCTCTTCGCTGACGGCCGCAAGCTTGTAGACCGCGCCGAAGACTGGCTCGGACTTCGCCGTGATCAGGCGCTCGCCGATGCCGAAGCTGTCGATGCACGCGCCCTGCTGCAAGAGTGACGAGACCGTGAACTCGTCGAGGCTGTTGGAAACGACGATCTTGCAATCTTCGAGGCCTGCCGCGTCAAGCATCTTACGCACGCGCTTTGAGAGATACGCGAGGTCGCCCGAGTCGATGCGGATGCCGACGAGGCGCTTGCCCATCGGTTCGAGGACTTCATGTGCGACGCGGATGGCATTCGGGATGCCGGAGTGGATGACATCGTACGTATCGACGAGGAGCACCGTCGCATCAGGATACGTCAGCGCGTATTTCTTGAACGACTCGTACTCGTCGCCATAGAACATGACCCAGCTGTGCGCCATCGTGCCGCTGATCGGGATGTCGAACATCTGACCAGCCGAGACCGTCGCCGTGCCGACGACGCCGCCAATGTAGGCCGCACGAGCGCCATACGTCGCGGCGTCCATGTTGTGTGCACGGCGCGCACCAAAGTCCGAGACGGCGCGGTCGCCGGCCGCCTTGCAAATGCGGCGCGCCTTCGTCGCGATGAGCGACTGGTGGTTGACCTGCGCGAGGATGGCAGTCTCGACGAGCTGCGCGTCGATGAGCGGCGCGACGACCGTCAGGATCGGCTCGTTCGGGTACATGACCGTGCCTTCGGGCAGTGCATAGATGTCGCCTTTGAATTCAAAGTTTTGCAGGTATTCGAGGAACGCCTCGGAAAACATGTGCTGTGCGCGGAAATACGCAATATCATCCTCGGAGAAGCGCATGTTCTCGACGTACTCGATGACCTGCTCGAGGCCAGCGAAGATGGCGAAGCCGCCCTCATCTGGATTCTTGCGATAAAAGACATCGAACGCGACGCGCGTATCCTTGTCATCGCTTGCGAAATAGCCGTTCGCCATGGTCATCTCATAGAAATCCATCATCATTGTGAGGTTTCGTTTATCAAATTGTGTCATGGCCCTCTCCTTACTTGTCCTCGAGCAGCTGCACGAGCTCGTCATAGTCTTTCTTGAGCTCGGCGTACTCGCTCGCCATCTGCAGTGCCGCGAGCACGGCGATCTTGCGCGTGTCGAGACTGCGCGTCATCTTCGCGGCCGTCTTCATGCGTTCATCGACGAGGGACGCGAGGCGGCGCAGCTCCTCGGGATCGCCATCCGTCTTAAACGGATACGTGTCGCCGAAGATCTCGACGTTCACTTTCTGGCTCGGTTTCTTTTCCATGAAATCACCTGCTCTTTTATGCGCGAAGCTCTGCATGGAAGGACTTCTCGACGGCCGCGACGACGTTTTGGAAAGCCGTGTCGGCCTCGTCATCCGTCAGCGTGCGATCCTTGCTCTGGAACGTCAGGCGGAACGCGAGGCTCTTCTTGCCTTCGGCGATGTTCTTGCCCGTATAGACATCGAACAACGTGACGCCCGTGAACTGCTTGCCGCCATTCTTGCCGATGACCTTCTCGATGTCAGCCGCCTGCACGTCCGTATCGACGAGCAGTGCGAGGTCGCGCTCGATGGCCGGATACTTCGGCAGCGATTCGAAATGGAATTTCTTGCTCGCGTACTTCATGAGCGTTTCAAGATCCATCTCAAAGAGATAGACTTTCTGCTTGATGCCGAAGTTCGCTGCGGCCTCGGGGTGCAGCTCGCCGACCGTCGCAATGACGTCGCGCCCCTTCTTGAACAGCGCCGTCTTGCCCGGATGCAGTGCGAAATGCTCGCCAGCCTCAACCGTGTATTTTGCGATGCCGAGACGCGCAAGCATCTGCTCGACGATCCCCTTCATGTCATAGAAATCGACCATGTCGTTCGTCTGGTTCCATGACGCAGCATTGCGACGTCCCGTGATGAGACCGACGATTTTCAGCTTCTCGTCCGGCAGCTCCGTGAGCGGCAGCGCTTTCGGATAGAAGACTGGCGCAACGTCAAAGAGCTTCAGATCCATGTTCTTGCGCGAGAAGTTGCGCACGGCGTTCTCCATGATGCTCGTCAAAAGGCACGTGCGCACGAGCGGCGCCTCGTCCGTCAGCGGGTTCATGATGGGGATGGCCTGGCGGAGCTCGGAGTCCTCCGGCACGCGCAACTTGTCAAAGAGGTCCGTGCTCGTGAAGCTGAATGACAGCTCTTCCGTCATGCCGAGCGAGACGAGGATGTGCTTGATCTGCGACTCAAATGCCTGTTTTTCGCTCTGATGGCCCTGCATCATGCGGCCGAATGGCGTCGTCGAAACGATATTGTCAAAGCCATAGATGCGCGCGACTTCCTCGGAGAGGTCGTCCATGCGCGAGCAGTCGTTGCGCCACGACGGTACGGTGACGTGATAGCTCTCGCCGCCCTTGTCCTCGACTGTGAAACCGAGCTTCGTGAGGATGGCGACCATCTTTTCGCCCGAGAGCTCCGTGCCGAGACGGCCATTGATCTCTTTGGCCGTGAAATCAATCGTCGTCGGCGTCTTTGGCTCTGGATAGCAGTCGACGATGCCCTGCGTGACCGTGCAGGCGCCCATGTCCTGCAACAGCTGGCAGGCGCGGTCGAGGGCGCGCGGCGTGTTCGTGACATCAACGCCACGCTCGAAACGGCCGGACGCCTCAGAGTGCAGGCCGCAGGCACGCGACGTGCGGCGGATGCTCGGGCCATAGAACGACGCGGCCTCGAAGACAACCGTCGTCGTCTTGTCCGTGATCTCCGTCTCAAAGCCGCCCATGATGCCCGCGAGGCCTGCTGGATGCTCGGCGTCCGCGATGACGAGTTCGTCGCCTTTCGCGAGGCGATCCGTGTCGTCGAGCGTATGGAGGTTTTCGCCTGCCTTCGCACGGCGCGCCGTCAGCTCATGACCCGTAATCTCATCGTAGTCATATGCATGCATCGGCTGGCCGAGCTCGAGCATGACGAAGTTCGTGACATCGACAACATTGTTGATGGCGCGGATGCCCGCCCCTTCAAGGCGCTGCTGCATCCATTCCGGAGACGGGCCGATCTTGACGTTCTTGACAACGCGCGCGCTGAAGCGGTCGCAGAGGTCATGCGCCTCGATGCCGACGCGGACGAGATCGGCCGCCTTTGCTGCATCGTCTTCCTTGCAGGCGATCGCCGGCCATTTCGGCTCGTTCCCCGTCAGCACGGCGATCTCGCGCACGAGGCCGAGCACGCTGAAGCAGTCGCCGCGGTTTGCCGTAAGCTCGAACTCGAGCACGACGTCGCTCTTGCCGAGCACGTCTTTCGCCGGCACGCCGACAGGCGTGTCTTTTGGCAACAGGAAAATGCCGTCGAGCTGCTCTTCCGTCATGTTCGTCGTGTCGAGATGGAGCTCACCTGCCGAGCAGAGCATGCCATTGGAAGGCAGGCCGCGCAGCTTGCCCTTCTTGATGTGCAGGCCATTCGGCAGATGCGCGCCGACCATCGCGACAGGCACGATATCGCCCTGATGGACGTTCTGCGCGCCCGTGATAATCTGGATGAGCTCCGGCTTTCCGACATTCATCTGGCAGACCCAGAGATGGTCGGAGTCTGGATGGCGCTCGATCTTTTCAATGCGACCCGTGACAACGCTCTCGAGGCCGGCGTCGGCGCGGATGACATTCTCGACCGGCACGCCCGCCATCGTGAAGCGGTCGGCGAGCTCCTCCGGGGACAAATCAAAGTCAATATAGTCTTTTAACCATTTGATGGAAACTTGCATGTTATCTATTTCTCCTTCACTCGAACTCAGAACTGCTTCAGGAAGCGCATGTCATTGTCGTAGAACAGACGCAGGTCATCGACGCCGTACGACAACATCGCGATGCGCTCGACGCCCATGCCGAACGCAAAGCCGCTGACGACCTTTGGATCATAGCCGCTCATTTCGAGGACGTGCGGATGCACCATGCCGGCGCCGAGGATTTCGAGCCAGCCCGTGCCCTTGCAGACCTTGCAGCCCTTGCCATGACACATGACGCAGGAGATATCGACCTCGGCCGACGGCTCCGTGAAGGGGAAGAAGCTCGGACGCAGACGGATCTTGACGTCCTCGCTGAAAATCTGATGCAAAAAGAGTTCGAGCGTGCCTTTGAGGTCGGCCATCGTGATGCCCTTGTCGATGACGAGGCCCTCGACCTGCGTGAACATCGGCGAATGCGTCGCGTCATACTCATCGCGGCGATAGACGCGGCCCGGCGCGATCATGCGGATCGGCGCGTTCGGCTCATTCTTCTGCATCGTGCGTGCCTGCACCGGTGACGTCTGCGAACGCATGAGGATGTCTTCCGTGATGTAGAAAGAATCTTGCATGTCGCGTGCCGGATGATCTTTCGGCAGGTTCAGCGCTTCGAAGTTGAAGTAGTCTTTCTCGATCTCGGGGCCCTCTTCAACAGAGAAGCCCATGCGGAAGAAGATGGCCTTGATGCGCTCGAGCGTCAGTGTCAGCGGATGCAGATGGCCGAGCGGCTGCTCGCGGCCCGGCAACGTGACGTCGATCTTCTCGCTCGCGAGGCGGCTTGCGAGTTCGCGTGCTTTGAGCTCCTCGTTCTTCTCCGCGATCAATGCCTCGATCTGAGCTTTCGCCTCATTGACGATCTTGCCGACCTTCGGGCGGTCTTCTTTCGCGAGTGCGCCCATGCCGCGCAGAATCGACGTGAATTCGCCCTTCTTGCCGAGGAACTTCACGCGGATGTCGTCGAGCTCAGAGAGATTCCCAGCCGCATGCTGGATGGCTTCGGCCGCCTGGGCCTTCAGCTGTTCGATCTTTTCTTCCATCATAAAGAAAAACTACCTCCTAAATAAGGGAATGACTACGGGAGGCGAAAATAAAAATGCTCCGTCCCCGCCTTGCAGCAGGGGCGGAGACATGTCTTCGCGGTACCACCCTGATTTGTTACTTTCTTTTCATAGCCATACGCGGCCAGCGTCCGGACTACCACATGCAAAAAAACACTTCACCCGGCTGCTCCAAAGGGAACTTCACGACCCGCACCATCATCCCTTTCCAGCTGACGGGACTCTCTAGCGACGCACGAGCGGCTACTTTCCTTCTTCATCACAAGTTGACATCTATCTTATCATACATTGGTTGGGATTTCAATGAAAAAGCCTTCATATAGTTCACGCTCGAAAGCGCCTGCGCCGCGAGCTCGCGGCGGATGTCGTCACGGCGGATGCGGCCGCAGAGATAGTCGCGGACGAAGACCATATGATTCGGCCGGAAGCGACCATCGGCACCGACGAGCGACATCACGCGCGCAGGCGGCAGCACGGGACGGCCATCGACGAGTGTGAAGTGGACGCCGATGCCGAGCGCAGGATGCGCCTTTGCGATGGCGACGGCGTCATCGAAGGCGGGCTCGCCTGCCATGAGGCTCGCCGACCGCAGCACGCCGCGCTCGACGCCATCGCGCACGGCCGCATTGATGAGCGCATGACGGCCGAAGTCGTCCGCATTGAGGATGATGTTACGCATAAGAAACCTTTCCGTTACAGATTGTTTAAACGTTCACGCTACCATGAAATCATCAAGTATGGAACGCTACGGAACACATCATAGCAAGGAGAGATAACATGCAGGTAACTCCCAGCGCAACGAGGCAGCACATAATCGTACTCGCCTGCTTTGCCATCCCCATCTTCTTTGTCGGCAGCGGCGGCCTGCCGATCACGGATCCCGTGGAGTCGAACTACGTCGAGACCGCAAAGGAGATGATCGCCTCAGGTGACTGGCTATCGCCGCGCATCTATGGGCACTATTGGTACGACAAGCCTGTCTTCTTTTACTGGGAACTCATCGCCGCATTCGAGCTCTTCGGACAGACGGATTTCGCGGCGCGGTTTTTCCCCGCTGTCTTTTCGACCGTGACGCTGTTCCTGACCTACTTCTTCGGCCGCCGCCTCTATGGCGAGCGCACGGGCTTCCTCGCCGCGCTCGTGCTCGGCTCGTCTGTCGCGCTCTGGTATATCGGCCATGCCGTCATCACGGACATGACGCTCGTCGCTGCCATGAGCGCCATGCTCATCGCGTTCTACATCGGCTATACAGAGCGGCAAAATCGCTGGTACTATGCCGCGTTCTTCTGCGCTAGCATCGCCGTGCTGACGAAAGGCCCGATCGGCCTCTGCCTGCCCGGCCTCATCATCCTGCTGTTCCTCGGCTGGGAGCGCCGCCGTACACGTATGACATCCTCTTCGTCGATGACGGCTCTGCCGCAAAAAGCCGCGCCGTCCTGCGCGAGACGGCCGCGAGCGACCCGCACGTCCATGCGCTCTGCCTCTCACGCAACTATGGCCACCAAGCCGCGCTGACGTGCGGCCTCGACCATGCAGACGGCGATGCCGTCATCACGATGGATGGCGACATGCAACATCCGCCCGCGCTCTTGCCACGCCTGCTCGCGCTCTGGGAGCAGGGCTACGACATCATCCAGACCGTCCGCCAGACGACGGAGGGCGTCTCCCCCTTCAAGCGTCTCACGTCAAAGTATTACTACAAAGTCTTGAACCTTGTCTCCGACGTCCCCGTCCAGCCCGGCGGCTCCGATTTCCGCCTCATGGATCGCACAGCCGTGCTGGCATTCCGCACGTACCGCGAGCATGACCGCTTCATCCGCGGCCTCGTCGGCGCCATGGGCTTCCGCCAGATCCAGGTGCCATTTATCGCGCCCGAGCGCTATGCCGGCCATTCGAAATTTTCTCTGAAAAAGATGGCGAAATTCGCGCTCGACGGCATCCTCGCGAACTCCATCCTGCCGCTACGCCTCTCTTTTTACATTGGCCTCGTCTGCCTGCTCCTGAGCTTTGCGCTGCTCGGCCATGTCTTCTATGAAACCTTCGAGGGTGAGACCGTGCCCGGCTGGTCGACGATCATGGTCTGCCTGTCGTTCTTCGGCGGCATGCAGCTCCTCGTGCTCGGCGTCCTCGGCGAATACATCGGCCATATCTTCCGCGAGGTCAAAGACCGCCCGCTCTACCTCATTTCTCCGAATGGAAGCGATAGCCCACGCCCCATACCGTCTCAATGTACACCGGCTTCTGCGGATTCGGTTCGATCTTGTCACGCAAACGGTTGATGTGGACGCGCACCGTCGCCGTGTCGCCGATGGCGTCGAGCCCCCAGACTTTTTCAAACAGCTGATCCATGGAAAAGACGAGGCCGGCATTCTCTGCGAGAAAGCAGAGCAAGTCAAACTCGCGATGCGTCAGCGCGAGTTCCACGCCATCGCGGAACACGCGATGCTCCTCCGGCAGGATCTCAAGCGCGCCGAACGCCAGAGAACGGTGCGCCGCCTCGCGCACGCCGGTCAGGCGTGCATAGCGCGCGAGATGCGCCTTGACGCGCGCCACGAATTCTGCCGGGCTGAATGGCTTGACGATATAGTCATCGGCTCCCTCTCCAAAGCCTCGGACTTTGTCACCGTCTTCCTGTTTCGCTGTGACAAAGAGCACCGGGGGTTCTTTTTGTGCGCGGACGGCCTTGCAGATCGTGAAACCGTCGACAAATGGCAGCATGATGTCGAGCACGATCAGATCATAGTCCTTGGCAAGCGCAAGCTCCCGCCCCTTGCGCCCCTCGGCCGCCGTATCGACGGCAAAGCCTGCCGCTTCCAGATAATCCTGCTCGAGTTCGCGGATGGCGCGGTCGTCTTCGACAATCAAGATGTGCTTCATGATGGTTCCTTCTCCTTTTCCTGCGGTGCAGATGGCTTTTGATACGTTTCCGTTTTGGGGACGAGCGGCAGCTGCAAGACGATCGTGAGCCCGCCGCCCGGCGTCTCTTCTGCGTGGATCGTGCCGCCCATGCCCTCGAGGATGCGACGCGCGATGGCGAGGCCGAGGCCGCTGCCCTTCGCCGTCTGGCTGCGCGCCTTGTCCGTACGGTAAAAACTCTCAAAGAGCTTTCCGAGTTCTTCCGCCGCGACGCCGGGACCATGGTCGGCAAAGCGGAGCTCTGCCACGCCGTCCCGCGCTACCAGCGAAATATCGACGCGTGGCTGCTCGCCACCATATTTCCGCGCGTTGCTGAGGATGTTCTCGATGACGCGCTGGAACTCCTGTGCATCGAGCGCGACCACCATGGAGGGAGCACCTTCCAGTAGGTGCAGCTCCACGCCGAGCCCCTGCTCCTCATACCAAGCAGCACGATCTGCGACGAAATCCGACAGATACGCAGAGAGGTCGACATTCGTCAGCTCGAACGTGATCCGCCCGAGATCGAGCTTGGAAAACAGGAACAGATTCTGCACGAGATGCTCCATGATGTCAGCGGACTGCACGATCTGCGCCGCATAATGCATGCGCTTTTCTTCCGTCCGCGCAACGCCGTCGAGGATGCCGCTCGCATACCCCTTGATGGACGTCAGCGGCGTCGCGAGGTCGTGCGCGATGCCGGAGAGCAGTTCCTTGCGGTTCGCCTCATAGCGCTCGCGCTCTGCCCGTGCGGCCTGCAAGCCGCGCCGCATCGCATCGAAGCTCCGGCAAGTCACGCCGATCTCGTCATTTTTTACCACGTTACCTGGCGGCAGCGCAGAGACATCAAAATCACCATGTTCGATGGCAACGGCGCTCCGCCGCATAGCCGCGAGTGGCCGCAGAACTTCGCGCGTCAGCGTGCGAATAAAGAACAACGCAAATAGCAGCGCTACCAACAGGCCGACGCCAAAGAGGACATAGATCATGACACGCCCTCTTTGGCGTGTCTCACGCTGTGACGCCGTCAGTGCCATCGGCTCGATGGAAACCTGTCCCACCGTATAAATGTCGATGGCGCGCGTCGAATGGTACGTATAGGCAAAGCCTGCATCATCCCAGACGAGCGCCGCATGACCGCGCCCAGTTTTTTTCTCTGCCTCCGCAACAACGGTTTCCGCGCGCGCGCCCGGCGAGAGATAGACCGGCATGCCATCTTTCTCAACGAGGACGGCCATGCCGCTCCCCTCAAGCAAACGGCACTGTTCCTCCATCTCATGCGGCTCCCAGCTCTCGCGCTCCGCCACATCGCGCATGCGCGCCGTGGCAAAGTGGACAGCGATCGGCGCTACGCGCGGCCAGATCTGCACGACCTGTACTTCCCAGCCGCCCGTCATCCAGCTCAACCAATGAAAAATACCGATGCCCGTTCCTACAAGCACGAGAATTGGCAGGAATGTCAGCACGACGGCTGCGAGTGCCATCAGCCGCTTTCCAAACGGCAAGTCACGAAGGTGCATAGCTCCCATCCTCCTTTCTATTTATTATCTGCGCTGGCCAACCAGTCGAGCACATATTCCTGCCGGATGCCGTCGTGCGAAGCGGACGGCACGAGATCCATCGTCAGAAGGTGTCGCTCGTAGTAGTCTTTGATTGCCTGGAGCGGTGCAAGCTCTCTGCTGAGCGTCCTGCCATCATCGCTCATGACCGTATATGCCACCTGATAATAGCACGGTTCTCCGTTGCACACGGCGACAAAGTCGATCTCTGCCGTACCGGCCTTTCCGACATAAACTTCGTCATAGCGGCGCAAGAGCTCCAGATAGACGACGTTCTCGAGCATGTGTCCAGCATCCATCGGCTTATTCCCGAGCACCATTTGGCGCAAACCGAGATCGACAGCATAATATTTTCCGCCCGTCTTCAAGTACTCTTTGCCTTTGAGATCGTACCGGTCTGCCCGATAAAACAAGAACGCATCCTGCAGCGCACCAAGATAGTTTTCAACGGTCGGGACAGTCGTCTTGCTTCCAGCGGATGTCAGAGTATCAGCAATCTTCTTTGCAGAGCATGGATTCCCTATGTTGTCGAACAAGAATCGTGTGATCTTCTTCAGGAGCGCCTGGTTCACGATCTTCCGCCGCCCGACAATATCTTTCAAGATGACAGTGTCATAGATGCTCGAAAGATACTGCTGCACGTCCTTCGCGCCTTCGAGCATCGACGCATATGGAAAAGAGCTTTTCGTCAGATATTGCGGATAGAGCCGCTCCAGGCTCATGCCAGGATGTGCTGATGCAAACTCCGCAAACGACAAAGGATGCATATGGATTTCAATGTATCGCCCAGAAAGCCGCGTTGCAAGCTCTCCAGAAAGAAGCTGCGAATTCGAACCTGTCACATAGACATCGCAGTTTTCATGCACATAGAGCGCATCCACGGTCTTCTCGAAATGCTCCACTTGCTGCACCTCGTCAATGAAGACATAATTCATTCCATCCGGCTGCAGTCTTTCGACAAAATACTGCAGAAGCTGCCGACTCTCAGTGATATCGATGCCTTCGACGCTTTCGAGGTTTAGCGAGATGATGTTCTTCTCCGGCACTCCGTCACGCAAGAGTTCTTCACGGAATATGGACAGCAGCGTCGACTTGCCGCACCGCCGGATTCCCGTCAGTACTTTGATGACATCCTTTTCGCGCCATCTCCGGAGCTGGTCAAGATAATATGGACGTGAAATCATCGAAATCATCTCCTTCTTCTGCTTCAGTATATAAAAAGTAGATAGGTTTCGCAAGTTTTTAAAGTGTATCTTTATAAATTTTCTATTTTATAAGCACAAAAAGGGGCCGTGCAGCAGCGAAAATCGCTGACCGCAACGGCCCCTTTTCATGCACTCAAGGTTTCTGAGAGATCCCCAGCGACTGGCAACTCTTGCAGCTGCCGCAGCCACCGGGGCATGTGCCTCCGCAGCAATCTTCCTTTCCATCGCGGAAGTTGCGCACGACATGGCGGCACGCGAAGAAGAGCGCGACCGCGAGAATCAGGCCGACAATGAAGGTTGCCATCGAGAATCCCTTCCTTTCCTAGAGAATCACACGTATCGTATCACATCATTCAAATCCGAGCAAGCGGCCGCCCTGATAGACGAGCAGCGACACAAGCCAGGCGATGACGAACATGTAGACAGCGGAGAACGCCATCCACTTCCAGCCACCGGCTTCTTTCTTGATCGTGCCGAGCGCCGTGACGCACGGCGTGTAGAGCTGGGAGAACACCATGAACGCGAGCGCCGACATCGTCGTGAACGCCGTCGACATGTCCGTGCCCATCATCTGGGCAGCGGAATCGAGTGCATCCTCGGCCTCCGTCGAGACATCGGCCACACCATAGAGGATGCCGATCGTCGCGACGACCGTCTCCTTTGCCATGATGCCGGAAAGCACCGCGGCGCCAGCTTCCCACGTCGCAAAGCCGTGGAACGCGAACAGCGTCGACATCCAGCCGCCGAGCGTTGCGAGGATGGAATCCTCGATCTCGCACGGGCCGCTGAAGTTGTAGTTCGACATGACCCACAGCAGGACGGACGCGGCAAAGATGATGGTACCAGCTTTGACGAGGTAGCCCTTGCCCTTGTCCCACGTCTCAAGCAGAACGGACTTCATGTCCGGCACGCGGTACGGCGGGAGCTCGAGGAGGAACGTCGAGCCCTTGTCCTTGAACATCGTCGCGCCGAGGCCCTTGGCCACGACGATCGCCATGACGACGCCGACGATGTACATCGCGAACACGACATTCGCGGCATTATCAGGGAAGAACATCGCAGCGAACAGCGCCATGATCGGCAGCTTTGCGCCGCACGTCAAAAACGGCGTGATGAGGATCGAGACCATACGGTCTTTCTCCGAGTCGAGCGCGCGTGCGCCCATGATGGCCGGCACGCCGCAGCCAAAGCCCATCATCAGAGGCATGAGGCCCTTGCCCGTCAGGCCGCAGCGGCGCATGATTGGATCCATAATGAACGCGATGCGCGCCATGTAGCCCGTGCCGTCGAGGAACGACAGGCAGAAGAACAGGACGAAGATGAGCGGCACGAACGTGAGGACGGCGCCGACGCCGGCAATGATGCCGTCGCAGACGAGCGAGACCATCCAGTCCGCGACGCCTGCTTCCGTCAGCGTGTCCGTCATGAAGCCGAGGAAGTCTTCATTGATGAGTTCGTCGAGCGCATCTGCGATCGGCTGGCCGATCCACGTGAACGTGATCTGGAACACGGCGTAGAGGATCAGGAGGAAGATCGGCAGTGCGAGCACGCCATTGGCGAGGAACTGGTCGATCTTTTCCGAGCGCGACTGACTGGCTCCGCCCATGTCGACAGCCTGTGCCATGACCTTGTCGATGAGCGCGTAGCGCGCTTCGCTGATCGCTTCGAGCTTTTCGGCATCGCTCTTGCCGCTCGCCTCGATCTCTTCGACCTTCGCGATGTGGTTCTTCACGAGCTCGCTCGGCTGGTAGTTCTCCATGACCGTCGATGTGAAGACGTCGAGCAGGTGTTGCGTGCTCTTCTTGTTGCGGCCAACCGTCTCAACGCACGGCATGCCGAGGCATTCTTCGAGCTTCTTCGTATCGATACGCACGCCGCGGCGCTTCGCATCGTCCTGCATGTTGAGGTCGATGAGGAGCGGAATGCCTTTCTCGAGCAGCTGCACCGTCAGGTACATGTTGCGTTCGATGTTCGAGCTGTCGACGACGTCGACGACGAGGTCGAGCTTCGTATTCATGAGGTAATCAATGACGATCTTTTCCTCTGGGCTACGCGCGTTGACGCTGTACGTGCCCGGGAGATCGACGACGGAAATCGCACGATCCTTGTAACGCGTATAGCCGACTTTCTTGTCGACCGTGACGCCGGGCCAGTTGCCGATTTTCTGGCGTGCGCCCGTGAGTTCGTTGAAGATCGTTGACTTGCCGGTATTCGGATTGCCGGTGAGTGCGACTGCTAATGTTGACATGTGTGAAAACTGTCTCCTTTCGCTGCCATCGGGAAAATGTTTCCGTCAAGCCTTGGTGCTTCTACCGTTTTTGTTCGTGTTGTTTTCAGCCGACCTGCTCGACCGTGATGTGCTCCGCGTCTGCCTTGCGCAACGCAAGGTTGTACGAGCGGACGCGGATGGCGATGGGGTCGCCGAGTGGTGCCGAGCGCAGGATCTGGACTTTCGTGCCCGGGATCAGCCCCATGGTCATGAGTCGTTCCTTCAGCGCGGAATCGCCGATCTCAGCAATCTTGAGCTCCATGCCAGTCTTCCCGTCTTTCAGTGTCATGTGAAATCATGCCTCCTTGATGAACGATGATAATGATAGCATTTCTACGTCACTTATGATAACTCATATCATTACCAGATGTCAATGGTTTTCATTTGCAGATTTCAAACAATAAAAAGCGCCGCGAAGCAAGCAGAAGCACTTGCCTCGCGGCGATCAAATCATGTAGATGTTTTGCAGCTGAGCCTCCGCCGCCGATGATACAGCACGCCGCCGACGAGGAAGAAGCCGATGGCGAGAGCTGTAAGCTTCTCGATGCTTTCCCAATAATGCGGCGACTGGCCGATCAGAAACAGCTCGCGGACGGTGTTCGAGAAATGCGACAGCGGGAAGAACTGACTCGCGAACTGCATCCCTTCGCCCATGGACTCCGTCGGCCACGTGTAGCCCGAAAAGATGAACGCGGGCACGGGATAGAGGATGACGGCGCGGACGAATGGCAGTTCGGCGGAAAAGAATGACGTGAAGAAGAAGCAGAATGCCGTGACGACGAGGAGGAAGATGGCGGCGAGCGCGAGAAGCTCTCCAAGCGATGCGCCGAGCGGGATCTCGAGTCCCTGCGTCACGACAGCGACGACGAGGCCATATGACGCCATGCCGAGCAGCCAATAGACGACCGTCTTGACGAGCACGATTTGCCATGTCTTGTAGGCCGCATCTTCGTTTGGATGCTCGATTTCATAAAGCGATGACGCGCCGACCGCGAACAGCACGCCCTGCTGGAACGCGACCATCGCAAGCCCGAGCAGGAAAAAGAACATGTAGCCCTGCGTCGCATTGTACAGCACGCGCAGATGCGCATGGATGGGCGCAAGGCGGTGCAGTACGGCTTGCTCGTCGAGCCCATAGCGCAGCGCGGCCTGCTTCGCCGCGAGGCGGTTGGAAAAATCCGCAACGATGTCCTGTGCGGCCGAGCTCGTGATGTTCGTCAGGATGATATTCGAGCCATTGACGAGGTAGAGCACGGTCCCATAGCTGCCCGTCTTCGCCTTTTTCGAGAAATCCTTTGGAATCTCAATGGCCGCGATGGCCTGCTTGTTCCTGAGCCACACGCGCATGTCTTCCTCGCTCGTCACATAGCTTTGGATCTCATAGGCATCGCTCGCTTCGAAATCGCGGATGAGGCTGCGGCTCGCGGCAGAGTTTTCCTCGTCGTAGATGACGGTCGGCACAGCCGTGACGATGTTTGGCAGATAGAGCATGCCAAAGACGATGAGGTACGCGAGCGCCGCACCGAACAGGAAGACGACGCGCCGCAGATCGTGCCGAATCTCAACAAACTCTTTTTTGAACAGCGCAAAGAACCAGTTCATGCGGCCACCTCCCCTGCAGCGGCCTTTCTGAGGCCGCGCCGGCGGCGGAAGTCAAAAATCGCCGTCGCGATGACGAAGCAGACGAGCCCCGCGAGCACCATGAAGCGGCAGTTCGAAACGAGGTCTGGCGCAAAGCCCGACAGCGTGATGTCCCGGAGCGCGTCGCCTGCATACGTCATCGGCAGCAGCTTGCCAAACGTCGCCGCGACCGTGCTCATGTCAAATGGCGGCCACGACAGGCCGCTATAAAGGAGTCCTGGCATGATGTAGACCATCGGCGCCTGCAGCGAGAGCTCGCGCGATGGCACACACGCCGAAAACAGCAGCAGCACGCCGGAGACAAATATCAGGAACGAGCCGCCAAGCAGCGCCGCATCGAGCCAGCTGCCGCGCATCGGCACGGCAAAGACATGGACGCAGACAAGCATCGAAATCAGGAAGCCGACGAACGACACGATCGGATACGGCAGCGTGCCCGCGAGCGCCAAAAGCCACGACGGGTATTCCCTGCCGCGCCGGAGGCCGAGGATTTCCGTCACCAAGAGCGGCGACAGTGTCACCATGACGCCGATCTGCAATCCATTCAGCATGAGGCCGCTGAGCATGAACGACGTATAGCCATTCGCCGGATCGCCCGTGATGCGCACGCCAAGGTGGACGGGATATGCTGCATTCATGGCATCATCGGGCTTCAGACCGACGCCTTCCATGAGTTTCTGCCCGACGCCGACGGAGAACGAACGCGCGATCTCCTGCGACGCCGCAAGCGCCGCGTTGCCGAACATGTTGTTCGCCGAGTTCACCATCAGCAGGTAGTCCGAACCACGGCCGAGCCGCACCTCTTTCGAAAAATCACGCGGAATCTCGAGCGCGGCGCGCGCCCGCCCTTCGAGGATTTCCGCTTTCATTTCTTCTTCGGACGAAACGTAAGAAACGATATGGAAGCGGTCATTGTCGCCATACGCCTGGATCAGCATGCGGCTCATGCTGCTCTGGTCTTCATCGTAGACCGTCAGCGCGATGTCATTGACGACATTTTCATCGTAAATCAAGCCGAACAGCAGCGTGAACATGAGCGGCGTACCGACGAGCAGTGCCGCGAGCGGTACGCACCCGCGGAACAGCGAGCGAAAGCTGTCCTGGAACACTTCGAGAAATCGCCGCATCATCACGCATCACCATCCAGGCGGAATCGCATGCCCGGCCGCAGTACCGGCGAATCAATCTGGATCTTGACATTAAAGCTCACGATGTCCGTCGCATCGCCGCGCTCGCTCGTCGCGCGCTGCGTCGCGAACTCCGCTTTCTTGCTGATGTCCGTGATCGTGCCCGTGACCTTCGTCTCGCCATCCCGCGCGACGAGCGTAATCTCCTGCCCGAGCGCGAAGCGCGAAAGCTGCGTCTCTGGCACCTTGATATCGACCCAGTTGTCGCTCGGATCCTGCACAGCGACGAGCGGCGTGCCATTCGAGATCATCGAACCTTCCTCGACGTATTTCTCCGTGATGACGCCGTCAAATGGCGCCTTGATCTCCGTCTCATCGAGCGAGACCTCGATCTGCTGCAGCGCGGCCTGTGCCTGTTCGAGCTTGCGTGCCGTCGCTACTTCGTTCGCTTGATTGACGGCCGTCTGGCCGAGGCTGGCCTGTGCCTGCGCGACGGCCGCGCCTGCCTGCTGGTACGTCGCCTGCGCGACGTTGTATTTCGTCTCATACTGGTCAAAGACCTGCCGCGACACCGCGCCCTCGGCCACGAGGTCGGAAAAGCGCTGATAGTCCGCCTCAGCGAGCGCAAGGTCGGCACGCGCCTTGTTCTCCGCCGACTGCGCCTGCTCGAGCGCCGACGTTGTTGTGCCGGACTGCATCGTCGTCACAGCCGCCGCCTGCACCTGCTGCGCCTGGATAGCTTCGATATTCGCCTCATACTGCGCTTTTTGCGCTTCGAGGTCGCGCTTGTCGATGCGCGCGATGACCTGCCCAGCCTTTACCTCGTCACCTTCCTTGACGAGCAGCTCGACGACGCGGCCTGTGACTTTCGAATTCACATCGATCTCCTTCGCATCCGCGCGTCCCCATTCCACAGCTTTATCCGTCTGCGCCTGCCCGCCGCAACCAAAGCTCAACAACGCGAGCACAAGTGCCAGACAGCCTGCCAGCCACCGTTTCATGAAAATCCCTCCAAATTGTATCTTTGATGCTTCGTTTTTGAATATGTTCAAATCTATGAGAAAAGAAAACCACCTTACGGCAGGAAACCTCACTCGCCGATGGGGCGTGTTGCGAGCTCGTTTGCGATCTCGAGCCAAAGACCCTCTTTCTCTCCGATCCGCGCGATGATCGACGCGCTCTCCGCCTCCGGCACCTGGAACATGCGCAGAGCGAGCGTCAAGAGTGCCGCGCGACTCTTTGCGTGGTCGCGCTCCGCCTCGAAATAGAGCTCCGAGATGCAGGCATGCATCGCGCCCTTGAGCAGCAGCATGCGCTCGTAATATTCCGCATCCGACGCCGCATACGGTGTGTCATCAAAGATATGGTGCGCCATCAGCACGTACTGCGTGACCATGTGCTCGAAGACGAGCTTCGATTCATACCCTTCCTTGTAGACGTCGCGGATGATCGGCGCAACTTCCATCTCCTTGAGCTCGATCTCGAGCCCGGCCGCGAAATGATACGCTGGCGACTCGCCTGGGCAGTGCTCCTCGATCTTCGCGATGGCATTCTGCACCATCTCGAGGATCAGGGACTGGAAGATGTCTTCCTTGTTCTTGAAGATGTAATAGATGCTGCCGATCAGCACGCCGGACTCCTCGACGATCATGCGGATCGTCGTGCGCTTGTAGCCATGCTGCACGAGCAGGCGCTTCGTGCTGTTCAGCACGCGCCGCCGCACGTCCTCGATGTGCTGCGATGAAAAATCCGTCTTCTTTCGCATGGGAATGCCTCCTTTTAACACGTTCAACTGTATTTTACACCAAAAAAATTGGTACGTCAACGAGGACGTACCAATTCAATCGGCGAGAGCACGGTCACGCCTTGGCTATTCGTGAAGAAGTCGGCGCGGACGCCATAGACATTCGCGACAGTCTCGACGGTCATGAGCGCTTTCGGGCTGCCCTGGCCGTAGATGCCGTGGTCTTTGATGACGACGATCTCGTCGGCGTACTGCAGCGCATGATTGATGTCGTGCAGCACCATGATGATGGTCATGCCGTACTTGCGGTTGATCTCCGTGATGATGTTCATGACTTCGAGCTGATGCGCGATGTCGAGATACGTCGTCGGCTCGTCGAGCAGCAAGATCTCCGGCTGCTGCGCGAGCGCCATGGCGAGGAACGCGCGTTGGCGCTCGCCGCCTGAAAGCGTCATGACCTGCTGCTTGCGATAGTCTGAAAGGTGCGTGGCCTCGATGGCCCAGGCGACGGCCTCGCGGTCGGCTTTCGCATCTTCCGCGCCCAAAAGACCGCGATAGGGAAAGCGGCCATAGTCGACGAGCTGCTCGACCGTCGTATCGGGCGGTGCCGTCATGCCCTGTGGCAGGATGGCGAGCTTGCGCGCGAGCATCTTGCGCTTCATGCTGCGCACGTCGACGCCACCGAGGAGCACGCAGCCCGTCTTCGGCTTCATCGTGCCCGAGATCGTCCGCAAGAGCGTCGACTTGCCTGCGCCATTCGGCCCGATGATGGCCGTACGCTTCCCTTCGGCAAATGTCAGGCTGATGTCCTGCAAGATGACTTTCTTCTCAATGGCGACCGTGATGTCTTTGACCGAAAGTTCCATGCATCACAGCTCCCTTCTGAGCAAGAACAGGAAGAACGGCGCGCCGAGCACGGCCATGAGGATGCCGACGGGGAGCTCGACGGGCGAAAACGCGATGCGCGACACCGTGTCACTCGCCGTCAGCACGGCCGCGCCGAGCAGTGCCGCGCCTGGCAGCAGGAAGCGGTAGTCCGTGCCGAGCATGAGCCGCGCCGCATGCGGCACGATGAGGCCGACGAAGCCGAGGAGGCCGACGACGGAAACCGCGCTCGCCGCGAGGAGCGCCGCGATAGCCGTCATGACAATGCGCGTGAGCTCGACGCGCAGGCCGAGGCCGCGCGCCATCTCGTCGCCGAGCTGGAGGATGTTGAGGTGGCGCGCACCGAGGAACGCAAAGCACGTCCCTGCGAGCGCATATGGCCAGAGCATCGCAACATGCGGCCAGCTGCGCGCCGACAGGCCGCCGACCATCCAGAGGAGCGCGCTGTGCACGCGATCGCTGTAGAGGATCATGAGCGCCGAGATGCCTGCGCCGAGGAATGCCGAGACCGCGACGCCCGCGAGGATGATGCGCACGGGGCGGATGCCATTTTTCCATGCGAGGATGTAGATGAGGAGCGCCGCGCCCATCGCGCCGACGAACGCCGCCGGCGTCACGAGCGCGCCATACTCTGGCGCGAGCAGCATGACGAGGATGCCCGTGAGGCCCGCGCCCGACGAGATGCCGATGATGTGCGGGTCGGCGAGCGGATTCTTCATGACGGCCTGCAGGATCGCGCCCGAGAGCGAGAGATTCACGCCGACGAGCAGCGCGACGATCGTGCGCGGCAGGCGGATGTTCATGAGGATCTGCGCATGCGTCCCCTGCTCGCCCGCCATCGCGCCGAGGATCTCATCGAGCGGGATCTCGACGGAGCCTTTCATGATGCTGAAAACGGCTGCCAGACACGCCAAAACGGCAAATGCTCCCAGAAGGAACATCTGCCGTCCATGCGGAATACCGCGCATCACTTGAACGCCTCAGGATAGACGAGCTTTGCCATCGTCTCGACGGCCTCCGGATAATGGATGCCCGGGCTCAGAAGGAAGAGATCCTGCGGCAGGTAGTAGAGTTTCTGCTGCTGGATGGCAGGAATCGTCTGCCAAGCGGGGTTCTCTGCAATCGTCTGCTCCATCGAGGACTTGATCTCCTCGATCTTGCCCATGCTCGTGATGAAGATGATCTCCGGATTCTGCTGCACGAGCGTCTCGAGGCTGTACGGTGCCGCGTCTGGATTCTTCTCGAGCGGCGTCTCGCCCGCGGCGACGTTCTCCCAGCCGAGCATCTTCGTGACAGAGCCCGCGATGCTGCCGTCGAGCTGCACAGAGAGACCCTGGTTCGTGCTGTGCAGGATGGCGACGCGATGCTTCTCCTGCGGGATCTTCTTCACGATGGCCGCGATCTTCTCATCCATGGACTTGACGAGCTCGTCGCCTTTTGCTTTCTCGCCCGTGACCTGCGCGAAGATCTGCACCATCTGCTTGACATCGTCATAGCTCTTCATATCGACGACGATCGTCTTGACGCCGCTTTCTTCGAGCGAGCCGACGAGCTTCTCGTTCATGCCCTTGTTGATGATGACGAGATCTGGCTCGCAGGCGAGGACTTTCTCGAGGTCGATCTGATAGACCTTGCCGACAGACGCTTTGTCCTTCGCGTACTCCGGCATCTGCGTCTTCGAGTCCGGACGGCCGACGACATCGCCGCCGACTTCATGTAGCGGCTCGAGGAACGAGGCCGACGTCACGACGATGCGCTCCGGCTTTTTCTCGAGCGTGACCGTGCGCCCCATGGCGTCGTCGATCGTCGCAAATGTCGCAGACGATGACGTGCTCGCAGACGATGACGACGAAGCGCCCTGCGGCGCCCCGCCGCAGCCAGCGAAAATCAGCATCATGCAGCCGATCAGCAAACCGAGAATGATGCGTTTCATGAAAGGATGCCTCCTAAAACCTCAGTCCTTGCGCGTGAGGATCGTCGAAAGATAATTGAGCTTCTCGCCCTTGTGTGCCGAGATATCGCGAATGATGCGTTCGTCCGGCAGGCCGGCGCGGCTCACGAGCACGGCCTGCTTCGCAAGGCCCTTCTGCTCGAGGAGCTCCGTGATCTCATCGGAATTCTTGTAGACCTTCATGAGCACGACATTGTCGGCCGCTGCCAACGCCTTTTCAATCTTCTCCATCGGCGCTGTCGCCGGGATGATCGAGAGCACGTCATCGCCCTCGACGATTGGGTAGCCGACCTGGCTGCCGATGGCCGCGAACGCTGGGATGCCCGGGATCGTCTTGACCGTCACATCCTCTTTTTCGAGCAGGCGGTAAACGTAGATGTACGTGCTGTAGAACATTGGGTCGCCAAGCGTCAGGAATGCGACGTTCTTGCCAGATTTCAGCAGCGTCAAAATCTCTTCCTTGTTCGCCTGCCATGCCGAATCATCTTCGGCAAAGCCTTTCACCATCGGGAAGACCTGATAGACGATGTCGATGTCCGGCTTCAGATACGGCTTCGCGATGTTCAGTGCAACGCTGCCATCCTTCTTCTCCGTCTTCGGCGCGATGAGCACGTCTGCTGCCTTGATCGCGTTGATAGCCTTGACCGTGAGGAGTTCCGGGTCGCCCGGGCCGACACCGATGCCGTAAAAAATTCCGCTCATGATATACCCCCTGCAAACGAATTTATCTGATAACTAAAACGCATGGATGTACTAGAGGTATCATACACCGCACTCCGCGCTCTGTCAATCCGAATACGAAAGAATCGCATAGCAAAAAGGCTCCCCGCAGATGAACGGGAAGCCTTTCAAAAATCGTAAGAATTTGTCGTGATGCGTGCTTATTTCATCATCGCGAGCATCGTGCCAGCGGCGACAGCCGTGCCGATGACGCCAGCGACGTTCGGGCCCATGGCATGCATGAGCAGGTAGTTGCCCGGCTTTGCCTTCATGCCGACGATCTGGCTGACACGCGCGGCCATCGGGACAGCGGAGACACCAGCCGAACCGATGAGCGGGTTGATCTTCCAGCCCGAAGCGCGGCACATGATCTTGCCGAAGATGACGCCGCCCGCCGTGCCGAAGATGAACGCGACGAGGCCGAGGAAGATGATCTCGAGTGTCTGCGCCGTCAGGAACTTGTCGGCGCTCATCGTCATGCCCGTGCCGGTGGCGAGGAAGATCGTGACGATGTTGCAGAGCGAGTTCTGCGCCGTATCCGACAAGCGGTCCATGACGCCAGACTCGCGGAAGAGGTTGCCGAGCATCAGCATGCCGAGAAGCGACGCAATGGGCGGCAGCAGCAGGCTGATAAGGATGGCGGCAATGACCGGAAAGCAGATGCGCTCGAAGCGCGTGACAGGACGCAGCTGCTCCATGACGACCTCTCGCTCTTTCTGCGTCGTGAGGAGCTTCATGACCGGCGGCTGGATCAGCGGGACGAGCGACATGTAAGAATATGCCGCGACGGCGATGGCGCCGAGGAGTTCCGGAGCCATGACAGACGACAGGTAGATGGCCGTCGGGCCGTCTGCACCGCCGATGATGCCGATAGCGCCTGCCTGCTTCTCCGTGAAGCCGAGCATCATGGCGCCGACGAGCGAGACAAAGACGCCGATCTGCGCCGCAGCGCCGAGGAGCAGCGTCGACGGACGCGCGAGGAGCGGGCCGAAGTCCGTCATCGCGCCAATGCCGAGGAAGATCAGCGGCGGGAAGATCTCAAACTTGATACCGAAGTTGATGGCCATCATGACGCCCATCTGATCGAGGAAGCCCGTGTTCGGGAAGTTTGCAAGGATGCAGCCGAACGCGATCGGGCCCAAGAGCAGCGGCTCGAATTCCTTTGCGATCGCGAGATAAAGCAGCACAATACCGACGAGGATCATGATGCCGTTGCCGACCGTGAACGACGCAAAACCGCTGTCAGCCCAGACGGCCTGCAGCGAGATGATGAATGCATTCAAAAGTTCCATATTGTTTCCTCCTCTCCTGCCTTAATCAAGCGTCTGTGTGACGCCGAACGTACGGCCGGAACGTTTCCAGCCATTGCGCTCGATCGGGCGCACGGCGCGGATCTGCTGCGGGCCATAGCCATAGCTCATGAGTGCCGCCGCGATGACAGCGACGACCTCCTGCGGCACACCTTCCTCTACGACAGGAGCGGGAGCTGGCGCGGGCGCCGATGCCGGCGCTGTGGCTTTCGGCTCCTCCTTGACCGTCTTCGGCTTCGTCGGGTCGATGTAATGAATCAGGTTGATGACAAATCCCAGTGCGATCAGGACAGCAAAAACAACCGTCATATTGATCAGCATAATGATGAAAGGGTTTGTCGTAACGGGTTCTGACATACACTCACCTCATTTAATGATTCAGATGATAGGATTGGTAAAATTGCTTGGATGGGAGACACAATCACCCCATCCATTATTATAGGTTATTGTTTACACAATTTGAAATATTTTATGCGAATCCGAATTATGCACAAAAGTTATCGTGCATTACATCGCTGCTTCTGCCTTCTCGAGATAAAGCGCACGGAACGCCGGATATTCGCCGAGCCCCAAGAGACTCACGCGTACCTGGTAGCCTGCGGCTTCGAGGCGCGATTTCCACGACTCCGGCCCCTCGCCCGCCATGTCTTCCTGCACATGCGAGCCTCCCGTAAGGAGCAGCGGCGCGAGCAGCACGTCCTTGTGCTCTGTTTTGCCGAGGCGCGCGACGACATCGTCAAAATTCGGACGATCCGTCGGCTCGACGACGCCGATATGGACGGGCAGGTCTTCGCGGTCGATGTGCTGCTGCAAGCGGTCATAGACGGGGTTGTGTTGATGCGGCGAGCCGTGGCCCATGAGCACGAGCTCTTCGTGCGGATGGACATGGAGGTCGAGGAACAGCGACGTCAGCACTTTTGCATCATCGGCCGGGCTCTCAAAGACCGGCCCCGCAAGCGTCAGCCGCGCGATGCGGCCCTTGTACGCCTCATAGGCCGCGCGGACTTTCTTTTCGTATTCCTCGCCCGGCGTCAGGTGCGACGGCAGGATCAGCACGCGCGGGCAGCCGTCCTTCGCGAGCTTTTCGAGTGCCTCATCGAGCGACGGGATGACCGTGCCTTCGTCTTTCGCGATCTTCTTGCGCAAAAAAGCCGACGTGTACGCCTCGACGACGTCCCAGTCCTTGAACTTCGCGCGCAGGTCGAGCGCGATGCTGCCGATCGTGCGCTCGCGCACGTCCTTGTCCGCAACGCCGAAGCTCGTGAAGACGATGACGGGGCGCATCAGCCCTGCTCCTTTTTCACGACGTCTGCAATCGCGTTGCAGATGCGGTCGAGCTGCGCCTGGTCAGGGCCTTCGGCCATGACGCGGATCAGCGGCTCCGTGCCGGACGGACGCACGAGGATGCGGCCGTCGCTGCCGAGCTCTTCGTCGCCTTTCGCGATGGCGGCCTTGATGGCCTCGTTATCTTCCCAGCCTTCCTTCGTCGCGACTTTGACGTTGACGAGCAGCTGCGGATACGTCGTCATGAGATTCGTCAGATCGGACGCCTTGCGGCCGCTGCGCTTCAGCGACGACAGCACCTGCAGCGCCGTGATCGGGCCGTCGCCCGTCGTGCTGAAGTCCGTGAAGATGATGTGGCCAGACTGCTCGCCACCGATCTTGTAGCCATTCTTCAGCATGTTTTCGAGGACATAGCGGTCGCCAACCTGCGTGATTTCAGCGCGGCCGCCTGCAGCTTTGATCGCCTTGTGGAAACCGATGTTCGCCATGACCGTCGTGACGACCGTATTATATGGCAGCGTGCCGGCCTTGATCATGTCCTGCGCGCACATCACGAGGATGTGATCGCCATCGATGATCTGGCCCTTTTCATCGACGCAGAGGCAGCGATCAGCGTCGCCGTCATGCGCGATACCGAAATCGGCATGCGTCTCGAGCACGGTGCGCTGCAGCGACTCGAGGTGCGTCGAGCCGCACTTGTCATTGATGTTCACGCCATTCGGCAGCGCGTGGATGACCTTGACCTTCGCGCCGAGCTCGCGCAGCACGCGCGGCATGACTTCGTACGACGCACCATTCGCGCAGTCGAGCACGATGTTCATGCCATCGAAGCGCTCCTTGCACGTCGAAAGCACGAACTCGATGTACTGGTTCAGAAGGTCCGTGCGGTACTCGATGTGGCCGATCTTGTCACCCGAGGGACGCGCGAGCGTGTCGCCCTGCTCGAGCTTGTGCACGATGGCCTCGAGCTCGTCCTCGACGGCATCCGGCAGCTTGTAGCCGTCGCCGCCAAAGAACTTGATGCCGTTGTCGTGAAATGGGTTGTGCGATGCCGAGATCACGATGCCCGCTTTCGCCTTGTGACGGCGCGCGAGGTACGCGATGGCCGGCGTCGGGATGACGCCCGCGAGCATCGCACGGCCGCCAGCCGAGCAGATGCCTGCCGTCAGCGCTGCCTCGAACATCTCGCCCGAGATGCGCGTATCACGGCCGATGATGATGAGCGGCTGCTCGTCTTCCTTGCCAAAATACAGCGTCGCCGCACGGCCGAGACGATACGCCATCTCCGGCATCAGCGTCACATTGGCTTCGCCGCGGACGCCGTCGGTTCCAAAAAGTCTAGCCATATGGAAAATCCTCCTAAATCTATGAAAGATACAGCCATTATATTGAAAGATATGCTAGCGCCGCCTTCATGCCATCGACGGCCGCGCTCATGATGCCGCCCGCATAGCCTGCGCCCTCCCCGATGGGGTAGACGCCCGGCGTTCGCTCGGCAACGAACGTCGCGCGGTCGCGACGGATGCGGCATGGTGCGGACGAGCGCGTCTCGATGCCCGTCATCGGCACGTCTGGCGCATCAAAGCCTGGAATCTTCCGCCCGAAATGTGGTAGCGCATGCGCGAGCGTCGCCGTGACAACGCCAGGCAGGCAGCCATGCAGATCGCAAGGCGTAACGCCTGGGCGGTACAATGGCGCGACGAGGAAGTCCGTGCTGCCGTGCCGCCCAGCGAGGAAGTCGCCGACGGACTGCACGGGCGCGAAGTAATTCCGCCCGCCGAGCTCATACGTCAGCGCTTCATATTTCCGCTGGAACGCGATGCCAGCGAGCACGCCATCGCCAAAATCCTCCGGTGTGACCTGCACGAGGAGCGCAGCATTGGCCACGCCGGAATCGCGCGCATAGTCGCTCATGCCATTCGTCACGACGCGCCCTGTTTCTGAAGCCGCTGCGACAACATGGCCGCCCGGGCACATGCAGAACGAATATGCCCCGCGCCCCGTCTCGCGATCTTGGAACGTCAGCGCGTAGTCGGCGACGGGCAGGCGCGGATCGCCTGCATCCGCGCCATACTGCGCACGGTCAATGAAACTCTGCGGATGCTCGATGCGCACGCCGATGGCAAATGCTTTCGCCTCCATCGCGAGTCCTTTTTCATAGAGCATCTCATACGTATCGCGCGCCGAGTGGCCGATGGCGAAGAACGCTGCGTCCGCCGCAATGCGCTCCTCGCCATTGACGATGAGCGCCGTGAGCGTGCCGCCCGCGAGTTCGATATCCGTGACCTGTGCGCCAAAGCGGACGTCGCCGCCGAGGCGGATGATCTCTTGGCGGATGTTCTTCACAATCGTGCGCAGGAGATCCGTGCCGATATGCGGCTTGTGCAAGTAGCGGATCTCTTCAGGTGCACCCGCCGCGATGAATGCTTCGAGCACATCGCGGATATGCGGATCGCTCGTGCGCGTCGTGAGCTTGCCGTCCGAAAACGTGCCCGCGCCGCCCTCGCCGAACTGCACGTTCGACTGTGGCGAGAACGCGCCGCCCTGCCAGAACCGCTCGATATCCGCATGACGCGTATCGACGTCCTGCCCGCGCTCGAGGACGATCGGGCACTGCCCCGCCCACGCGAGCGTCAGCGCCGCGAACATACCGGCAGGGCCGAAGCCCACGACGACAGGACGCGCCTCACCCTCAGCAAGCGGCCGATTGGGCACGGGCTCGCCCTGCTTTTCCTGATACAGAGCAACCTGCTTGTCACGATGCAGATGCGCGAGCACGCGCTTTTCCGCTTTCGTATCGCGCATGGCGACATCGAGCATGTAGACGAAGGAAATCGGTGCGCCACGATAGCGTCGCGCATCGACAGCCTTGCGGACGACCGTGACAGACGCGATATCCTGTACCGCCGTCTTCAACCGCTTTGCAGCGAGTGCCGCGAGCGGCTTTTCCTCGTCAAACGGCACGGAGAAATTCGTGATGCGGAGCAACGCTCGCCCCTCCCCTCATAAAAAAGAGGCTGTTGCATACCATGAATGCAACAGCCTCCGAACTGTCTTCCGCTCAGCGCTCGACCGTGGAACGGAGGTTGAGCTTCGCGATGATGGAGCGATAGCGCTCGATGTCCTTCTTGTAGAGGTAGCTGAGAAGGCGACGACGATGACCGACCATCTTCAGCAGGCCGCGACGGGAATGATGATCCTTTTTGTGCTGCTTGAGATGATCCGTGAGGTACTGGATGCGAGCCGTCAGAACGGCGATCTGCACCTCAGGCGAACCCGTGTCGCCCTCGTGGACGGCATACTTTGCCATGATTTCCTGTTTTGCTTCCTGTGTCAGCATGTTTGTTTCCTCCTAAATACAGAAATTCGTAAGATGTCCAACAGCAAAGAAACGGCAGGAGCCGCCAGCATCTGTGCTGCGGAGCGGTTTTCCGATTCGAAAAACCTTGCATAGTATATCATAAGAAACGTTTTCACGCAAGATTTTTCTGCCAGATCTTCCTTGCGTCCTCGCGATCCTTGTGCAGCTGGCGGACGAGCTGGTCAGCCGACGAGAATTTCTGCTCGTCGCGGAGCTTTGCGAGGAAGTCGACGACGATGACGCGGTCGTAGAGGTCGCCCGCGAAATCGGCGATGTTGACTTCGACGCGGCGCGTGCAACCAGCGAATGTCGGGTTGCTACCGATGTTCGCCATGCCGCCGTACCAGCGGCCGCCTGCCTGCACGCGCACGGCGTAGGCGCCATTCGGCAGCATGGCGGATTGCGGCTGGATGGGCAAGTTCGCCGTCGGGAAGCCGATCGTGCGGCCGCGGCGGTCGCCATGGATGACGCGCTCAACGAGACGGAACGGATGGCCGAGGAAGTCATTGGCCTCAGATAGCTCGCCCGCCGCGATCAGCGCGCGGATGCGCGTCGAGCTCACGGGGCGGCCGTCACGCAGCACGGCAGGACAGATTTCCGCGCGAAAACCATAATCTGCCCCTTCGCGCAAGAGTTGGCGATGCGTTCCGCGTCCTTTCTGCCCAAATGTATAGTTCGGCCCCGTGACGACGTAGCGCGGTGCGAAATCGTCGCGCAAGAGCGCGAGGAACTCTTCCGGCGTCCGCTGCGCGAAGTCGCGCGTGAACGGGATGCAGACGAAGAGATCGACGCCAAGTTCGCAGGCTTGCTGCTCTTTCAGCGCCTCTGTGCCAATCTGCAGCGGCATGTGCTCCGGCGACAGTACAGACAACGGATGATTGCTGAACGTGAAGACGGCACTCGTGCCTTGCACGCTCCGCGCGAGCTCGACGGCACGGCGGATGATGCTCTGGTGCCCGATGTGGACGCCGTCAAACATGCCGAGCGCGACGGAGATGCGCGGATATTCTTTCGTAAAATTCTTGAGTTTGTGATAGACCTGCAATTGCATCAGGCTCCTGTGTTCTTGGTATCTTTTTCTTTCGACAACGGCGTTGCGATGACTTTTTCTGTCGTCACGGTCTCCGCATCGCGATGGATGCGACCGATGCCGAGGAACGTGTCGCCGCCATAGACGCGCACGACGGCCGTCGGTGCGGGGAACGATGCGATGTGGAAGTCGTGCGTCGAAAGGCCGTTCAAAAACGCATTCTCACGCCCTGCGGGCAGGTCGTAGCGCGGCAGGCCCGACAGCATGTCTTCGGGCGCGAGCAGCGCCGTCTCGCCTGCCTCGGCGAGATCTTCGAGCGTCCGCGCATCGACGAGCGGAAAGTCGCCGACGCGCGTGCGCACGAGGAACGTCATGACGGCAGGCAGGCCGAGCGCGCGGCCGATGTCGATGCAGAGCGTGCGGATATACGTGCCGCGCGAGCAGGTGACGTCGAGCAACAAGCGCTGCTTCTCGGCGTCGTATCGGACGAGGTCGAGCGCATGGATCGTGACATGACGTTCAGGAATCTCGACCGTCTTGCCCTCGCGGGCAAGCTCATAGGCACGGCGCCCGCCGACCTTGATGGCCGAATGCGCAGGCGGCACTTGCGTGATGTCGCCACGGAACTTCGCGAGCACCGCCTCGACAGCGTCACGGCTCGGCATTTCAAAATGATTCAGATGCTCGAGCACCTTTCCGCTCGTGTCGCCAGAGTCCGTCGCGATGCCGAGACGGAGTTCGGCGCGATACGACTTGTCCGCATGCTCGAGGTATTCGATCAGGCGCGTCGCACGGCCAACAGCGACGGGCAATACGCCCGCTGCTCCTGGATCGAGCGTCCCTGCATGGCCGACTTTGCGCACGCCGAGCCGGTGCCGCACGAATCCGATGATGTCATGTGAACTCATGCCTGGCGGCTTCAGTACGTTGAGGAATCCGCTGAGCTCGGAGCGAGTGGCCGCCGTCATGCGATCCACCCTTCGCGGATCGCGCGCGCGATGGCGTCCATGATCGTCGCCTTTGCTTGCTCGAACGGCATCTTCAGCGTGCAGCCCGCCGCGCGGACATGGCCGCCGCCATCGAACTGTGTCGCGATACGGCTGACATCGACGGCTTTTGAACGCATGGAGACGCGGCAGAGTTCCGGCTCCTTGCATTTCAGCACGACAGCGACATCGACGCCCTCGATGACGCGGATGTGGCCGATGAAGCTTTCCGTCGATTCCATGCGCGCCGTCTGTTCCTGCGTCAAAAAGATGCCCATGGCCTTGCCATCTGCAAACATCTCCATCTGCGATAGTGCCTCGCCGAGGTCTTTGACTGTCTGCAGCGGCTTCCCTTCGAGCGCTTCCGAGATGACGTTCGGCTTCGCGCCCGCATCGAGCAGATCAGCCGCTGCGCGATACGTATGTGATGCCGCATTCGAAAAGCGGAAAAACCCCGTATCCGTCGCAAGCCCCGTATAAAGGCACATGGCGGCAGTTTCGCTGAAGGCGACACCCATTTCTTTCGCGAGGTCATAGACGATCTCGCATGTCGCAGCACGCGTCGCGTCGAGATAGAGGTCTTCCTTGTCGCTTCCTGGGTTCGTATGATGATGATCGATGTTGATGAGGCGCGGCGTTTCTACAGCCTCCGCCACGTTTCCGATGCGGTCTGTCATCGTGTCGAGCACGACGAAGAGGTCGCAGGCGATGCGCTCCCCTTCTACAGGCCGCTGGATAGCATCATATCCCGGCAGGATATGGAACCCCGCCGGGATATCATCATCGAGCAGAACCGTGACGTCTTTGCCGAGGCTCCGAAGCACATGCATGAGGCCGAGCGAGCTGCCGATGGCATCGCCGTCGGGGTTCACATGAGCCGTGAGCACGAGCTTCTTCGCGCTCGAAAGCGCTGCCGCTGTTTCACTCAATGTCAGTTTCATTTAGTTTTCTCCTTCCGTAGAAGGTGCTGACGCAGCTCTTGCCGCGTCCTCCCGCTGGATCTTCAGCAGGAGTTCCTGGATATGTGCGCTGTAGTCGAGCGACTTGTCGAGCGCGAACGAGAGTTCCGGCGTGAAGCGCAAACGGATGCGCTTGCCGATCTCGCGGCGGATGAAGCCGAGGGAGCTATTGAGCCCCTTCCAGCAATCCGCGACCTGCTGCTCGCTCCCCATGAGGCTCACGTAGATCTTTGCCTCGCGGAGGTCGCCTGTGCACTCGACGGACGTGACCGTCACGAACCCGATGCGCGGGTCCTTCAGTTCGCGCAGGATGATTTCTGAGATCTCCTGCTTCATGAGCTCCTGGACTTTTTCGACCCGAAGCTGGCTCATGGTATCGCCTCTCTTTCAAGCAGTCGATAAAAAATTCTTATTTGTCTTCTTCTGCCGCAGCCTTCTCGGCTTTCTCCTTGGCCTCGGCCTCGCGCTTCGCGGCAGCAGCCTTGTTGGCCTCCGTGATACTCGTCTCGATCTCTTCCATCGTGTAGGCTTCGATGATGTCGCCTTCCTTGAAATCGCGGAAATCGATAATCGAGATGCCGCACTCGTAGCCGGCATTGACTTCCTTGACCTCGTCCTTGAAACGGCGCAGCGAGTCGATCTCGCCGTCGAAGATCTCGACGTTGTCGCGGATGATGCGGATCTTGGAGTTGTTGCAGATCTTGCCTTCGAGCACGTAGGAGCCAGCGACGAGCGCCTTCGAGAACTTCATGACCTGGCGGATCTCGACACGACCCTGCACGACTTCCTTGTACTTCGGCTTCAGCATGCCGCTCATGGCATCCTTGACGTCGTTGATGGCGTCGTAGATGACGCGGTACGTGCGGATGTCGACGCTCTCCGTGTCAGCGACGCGGCGCGCATTCGCATCTGGGCGCACGTTGAACGCGATGATGATGGCGTTCGACGCCGAAGCGAGCATGACATCGGACTCGTTGACGGCACCGACGCCGGAATGGACGATGGAGACGCGGACTTCGTCGTTCTTGTTGAGCTTCAAAAGCGAGCTCGACAGTGCTTCGACCGAGCCCTGCACGTCTGCCTTGATGACGATGTTGAGGTCTTTGATCTCGCCTTCTTGGATCTGGTTGAAGAGGTCATCGAGCGAGACTTTCTTCGCCTTGACGAGGTTATTGCGCTGGCGCTCGACACGGGCTTCCGCGATGGAGCGCGCCTGCTTCTCGTCGAGTACGGCCAGCACGTCGCCAGCTTCCGGCACATCGTTGAGGCCGAGGATCTCGACCGGCACGGACGGGCCGGCCTTCTTGACGTTCTCGCCGCGGTCGTTGATCATAGCGCGGACCTTGCCATACGTCGTGCCGCAGACGATGGAATCGCCGATGCGTAGCGTACCATTCTGCACGAGAACGGTCGCGACTGGGCCACGGCCCTTGTCGAGTTTTGCCTCGACGATGACGCCGCGTGCGTCGCGGTTCGGGTTCGCCTTGAGCTCTTCGACTTCCGCGACAAGCAGGACATTTTCGAGGAGGTCGTCAATGCCCATCTGCTTTTTGGCAGAGACGGGCACCATGATCGTATCGCCGCCGTATTCTTCCGGCACGAGCCCCTGTTCCATGAGTTCCTGCTTCACATGATCGGGATTTGCGCCCGGTTTGTCGATCTTGTTGATGGCGACGATGATGGGCACTTCCGCCGACTTCGCGTGATGGATGGCCTCGACGGTCTGCGGCATGACGCCATCATCCGCTGCGACGACGAGGATCGCGATGTCCGTGATCTGCGCGCCACGCGCACGCATGGCCGTGAAAGCTTCATGGCCCGGCGTGTCGAGGAAGACGATCTTCTTGCCTTTGCAGTTGACCTGGTAAGCACCAATGTGCTGCGTGATGCCGCCGGCCTCGTGCGTCTGCACATGCGTGTTGCGAATGCAGTCGAGGAGCGATGTCTTGCCGTGGTCGACATGGCCCATAACCGTGACAACTGGCGGGCGGAGCTTCAGGCTCTTCGGATCGTCCTCGATTTCTGGGATCTCCGTCGGATCGACATCTGGTGGCAGTTCCTCGCAGGAAACGCCGAACTCGGATGCGACGAGCGCGGCCGTATCGAAATCGATTTCCTGGTTGATCGTCGCCATGACGCCCATCATGAACAGCTTCTTGACGACTTCCGCTGCCGTGCAACTCATCTTCGAAGCGAGGTCTTTGACGGCGATGGATTCCGGTAGCTTGATGTGTTTCGGACGCGCGATCTCGACTTTTGGTGCTGGCTGCGGACGACCATTCCGGCGCGCATTCTTGCCGCTGCGACGCTCGTTGCGGCTGTTGCGGCGCTCACTCCCCCGGCCTTCGCTACGACGTTCCCCCCGATGGCTGTCGTTGCGGCTGCTGCCGCCACGGCCATTACGGCGGTCACTGCGGCCATTGCCATTGTTACTCGCAGCTGGGCTCGCGGGGATGCTCATGCTCGCACTGCCGCCGCGACGACCCTCGCCGCCACGGCTGCGGCCGCCACGGTTCTCGCTCGTACGCGACGAAGAAGACGATTCCTCTTCGCGCTTGTGTGACGGCGCGGGCGAAACGATGCGCAGGCCCATCCCCGGCAGCGTCGCGCGCAAGACTTTCGGCTTCTCTTCCTGCTTCTCCGGCGCGGCTTCCTTCTTCGGTTCCGCCTTCGCGACTTCCTTCTTCGGTGCTTCGGCCTTCGCACTCACGCGGCGTTCTTCTTTTTTATGCATAGCAGCCTCCTCCGTCTTTGCAGGTGCTGCTGCTTCTTTCTTCTTCGTGGCGGATTTTTCCGTGGTCGGCGGATTCACGCGACCATCGGCGACGCTATAGTCCGTGATCTTCGGCTTCGCAGCCTCCTGCGCAGCCTTCTTGCCCGCGTTGCGCGCGACGTACTCGCGGATGGCAGCACGCTCAGGATCGCCAACACTCGAGAAGTTGTTCTGCGCCCGGAAATGATGCTGCTTCAGGACGCCGAGGACTTCCTTTGCATCCATATGGAATTCTTTTGCCAACTCGAAAACTCTGTATTTTGACATTGATCCACCCCCGTATATGTTATCCCTCCATCAAGGCCTCCAGCTTCTTGGCAAAGCCATCGTCGAGCAACGCAGCCGCCGCCCGATATTCTTTGCCGAGGCAGGCGCCGAGCTCTTCCCGCGTGAGGAAGCAGCCGGCAGGGATACCGTATGTATCAGATAATGTTTCGTATTTCTTCTTCGATGCCGTCTCTGCATCTTCCGCGATGAGCAGGTATTTCGCCTTGCCTTTCTTCGCGGCCTCTTCGACGGCGAATGCGCCCGAAGCGATGCGGCGGGCGCGCGCGGCCATGCTCAGGAGATTCGTGACCTTTTGTTTCCGCATATCCGTATTCATGCGTTCGCACCCTCTGGTTTTTGCGTAAGCTCTTTTTGGAGCTCGTCCGCGAGCGCGTCATAAACGGCCGCATCGATCGCGCATTCGAACGAACGTTCGAGGCGATGGCCTTTGCGCGCTTTCTCGAGGCATTCCGCCTTCGGGCAGATGTAGGCGCCGCGGCCCGACTTCTTGCCCGTGAGATCGACAGAAAACTCGCCTTCCGGGCTCCGCACGATGCGGATGAGTTCTTTCTTCGGATGGCGCTCCTGACAGCCGACGCAGAGGCGTTCAGGAATCTTCTTCACCTTTCCTGCTTTCGTCGCCATATCATTCGACCTCAGGTGCAGTGACCGGCACAGATGTGAAGGCCTCGTCGCTTTCGACTTCGACTTCGTTCATGCTCTCGTCGAGCACGTCGTCCTTCGCCTGCGTCTCGCTCTTGATGTCGATCTTCCAGCCCGTGAGTTTCGCGGCGAGGCGAGCATTCTGGCCTTCCTTGCCGATGGCGAGTGACAGCTGGTAGTCCGGCACGACGACGCGCGAGACTTTCTCGTCCTCATTGACGGCGACAGAGACGACTTTCGCTGGGGAAAGGGCGTTTGCGATGAACTTCGCGCTGTCCTCGTTCCACTTGACGATGTCGATCTTCTCGCTGCCGAGCTCGTCGACGATGGCCTGCACGCGCATGCCCTTGTGGCCGACGCAGGAGCCAACTGGATCAACGTCCTCTTCTTTCGACCAGACAGCAATCTTCGAGCGCATGCCTGGCTCGCGAGCGACGGATTTGATCTCGACGATTCCTTCCTGGATCTCGGGGACTTCGAGCTCGAACAGGCGCTTGAGGAGGCCTGGATGCGTGCGCGACACGACGATCTGCGGGCCCTTACTCGTGCGCTTGACCTCGACGATGTACGCCTTGATGCGGTCGCCATGCTCGTAGACTTCGCCAGCGATCTGTTCGGCCGGCATGAGGATGGCTTCTGTCTTGCCGAGGTCGATGAACACGTTGCGATTCTCGACGCGCGAGACGAGGCCCGTGATGATGTCGCCTTCGCGGCTCATGAATTCCTCGTAGATGATGCCGCGCTCGGCTTCGCGCACGCGCTGTACGACGACCTGCTTCGCGGCCTGCGCTGCGATGCGGCCGAAGTTCGCCGGCGTGACCTCGATCTCGATCGTATCATCGATTTCGTACTCTGGGTTGATCGTGCGCGCCTGCGCGAGCGAAATCTCCTGCACGTCGTCAAAGACTTCGTCGACGACCGTCTTGATCGCGTAGACATGGTACGCGCCCGTATGGCGGTCGAGCACGACACGCACATTCTGTGCCGAGCCGAAGTTGCGCTTGTACGCGGAGATCAGCGCTGCCTCGATGGCATCGAACAGCACTTCTTCCTCGACGCCCTTTTCGACGGCGAGTTCCTTGAGCGCATCAAGGAAGCCCGTTTCCTCTTTCTTTGCCTTTGCCTTGCTTCTTCTTGCTGCCAAAACAAAAATTCCTTTCCTATGTGAATTTAAAAATCAATGTGCAAACGGATGACGGACAGTTTTTCGAGCGGCCATGCTTTGCCGTCGATCGTCACGGTCTTTGCCTCTTCGTCGTATCCTTCGAGCACGCCCGTGAATTCCTTCATACCATCTTCCGTCGCATAGAGCGTGACGTCCACGTTCTTGCCCTGTTCGCGTACGAAATCACGCGGTTTCTTGAGCTGGCGATCGAGCCCTGGCGACGAGACCTCGAGGATGTAGCTGTCGCGGATCAGATCTTTCTCATCGAGCACTTTTTCGAGCCGCTCGCTGAGCGCCTGGCAGTCATCGATCTCGATGCCGCCCTCCTTGTCAATGAAGACGCGCAGATACCAGTCGCGCTCCTTGACATACTCGACATCGACGAGCTCGATGCCCTCCTGCTCTTTCAAAAGTTCCTCCGCAATCGCGAAGACTTCGTTTTCTACCTGCTGCTTGCTCATATAGCACCTCCTGCCATGCTGATTTTCTCCATACATAATAGAAAGAGTGGGCAGGCACCCACTCTTTCTAAGAAAAAGCTGTAATTTTCGTTCGTCGTTTCCGACGTGACTAGGAGAAGTATAACACGGCCAGAGTCATTTGTCTAGCATTTTACGACAAAAATCTCACTTGATGATGCCGTTCGCACGCAAGACTTCCTGCACGCTCGCCGCGCTCTTCTTCAGAAGCTCGACTTCGTTTGGCGAAATGTGGAGCGGCAGGCGGCGTTCGACGCCGTTCTTGCCGATGACACTCGGCAACGACAGCGCGACATCCGTGAGGCCGTACTCGCCCGAGAACGGCATGGAGACCGGCGTCACGAGCTTCTCGTCATTCAGCACGGCGCGCGCGAGGCGGCAGGCGCCGACAGCGATGCCCGTATTCGTCCAGCCTTTCGACTCCAGCACATCATACGCTGTCTGCACGACTTCGTCCGCGACAGACGAGAAATCGAGCGGCCCTTCATGCTCATAGAACTCGTCAAGCTGGTCGACGGGCACGCCGCCAATCGTCAGCACGCTCCACGCTGGGAATGCGCTGTTGCCGTGCTCGCCGAGCATGTAGCCCTGCACGCTCGCCGGATTGACATGGTAGTGCTTGCCGATGATGTACTTGAAGCGCATCGTCTCAAGCGTCGTGCCCGTGCCAAAAAGATGTCCTTTCGGATAACCGAACTCCGTCGCCGCGACATATGTCGTGACGTCGAGCGGATTCGTGATCATGATGAAGATGGCATCCGTCGTGTACTTCACGACCTCCGTCATGATCTCGCGCATGACTTTCGTGTTTTCCCGCGCGAGCGACAGGCGCTCATGGCTGACACCCGGCATGATGCTCGGACCAGCCGCGCAGATGATGACGTCCGTGTCTTTGAGGTCTTCCTAGGTACCCGAATGGACATGCATGCCCGGGTAGAGATCCGTCGACAGCGCATGCATCATGTCAAGCGCTTCGCCGTGCGCAACTTTCTCTCGAATATCGATGCAGACGATTTCCGGCGCGAGATGCAGCGCGACCGCCTGCGTGAGCACCGCCGAGCCAACATGACCGAGGCCGAGGATGGCGAGTTTCTGCGTACGTTTCATGAAAAAAGACCTCTCTTCAAAGCTCTGAGACATTTTACGATCTTTGTGTTACGTGATTACACATTATCTTAATCCTTTGTTTCCTCAATGTCAACAAATTTCCGCATCATCCTTCTCAGCTGAACAGCACCATCTGGTCGCTCTCGCTCATGCCTTCGAGGCAGCCATGGTCGCGCAGGATCTCGATATTTGTCTTCGAGATGCCCGTGCGCAGGCGCAGGTTCTCAATGGATGTGAACTCGCCGTCCTTGCGGGCTTCGACGATGGCTTCCGCTGCTTTCTGTCCCATGCCAGCAAGCGATGCGATCGGCGGTAGCAGGGATTTTTCGTGGATGATGAATTTCTCGGCCGCACTCTCATAGAGAGCGACACGCTCGCAGCTATAGCCGCGCAGATACATCTCCCATGCAAGCTGCAGCACGATGAGCGTCGCATTCTGCTTTGCGTCGAGCTTGCCCTTTTCTTTCGCTATGCGATCAAGATCGGCGATGCACTGGCCGACGTAATCTTTGCCGCGCGCGACGATGTTCGCGTCGAATTCCGCCGCGCGGATGGAGAAATACGCCGCGTAGTACGCAAGCGGATAATGCACTTTGCAGAACGCGATACGGAACGCCATCATGACATAGGCCGTCGCATGCGCGCGCGGGAACAGGTACTTGATCTTTTGGCACGACTCGATGAACCATTCAGGGATGCCACCCTTTCTGAGCGTCTCGACGACGTCGGGCGCGATGCCCCTGCCCTTGCGGACTTTCTCCATCGTCTTGAATGACAGCAGTGGATCGATGCCCTGATGGATCAGGTACATCATGATATCGTCACGCGCCGAGATGGCATTCTTGATCGTGCACTGGCCGCCGCGAATCAGGTCTTGCGCGTTGCCGAGCCAGACGTCCGTGCCATGGGAAAAACCGGAAATGCGCACGAGGTCAGAAAAGACATCCGGATGCGTATCGTCGATCATTTGGCGCGTGAACGGCGTGCGGAACTCCGGAATACCGAACGTGCCGCTCGTCGCGCCGAGTTCCTCTGGCGTCAGACCGAGCGCCACCGTCGAATTGAAGATGGACATCGTCGCCTTGTCGTCAAACGGAATCGTCTTCGGGTCGCGATGCGTGAGGTCTTCGAGCATCTTGATGACCGTCGGGTCATCGTGACCGAGGATGTCGAGCTTGACCATGCGACCGCTGATGGAATGGTAGTCAAAATGCGTCGTGATCGTACCGCAGTTCACGTCGTTCGCCGGATGCTGGAGCGGCGTGAAGAAATGCACGTCCATGTCGCGCGGCACGACCATGATGCCTGCCGGATGCTGTCCCGTCGTCGACTTGACGCCCATGCAGCCATGCGCGAGGCGGTCAATGTATGAGCCATGCTTGCGCACGCCCTTTTCCTCGAAGAACTTCTTGACGTAGCCGAAGGCCGTCTTGTCCGCGACGGTCTGGATGGAGCCTGCGCGATAGACGTTGTCCTTGCCAAAGAGAATCTCTGTATACTTGTGCGCGGTTGGCTGATAGGTACCTGAGAAATTCAGATCGATATCCGGCACCTTGTCGCCATCGAATCCGAGGAACACGGCAAATGGGATGTCGTGGCCGTCCTTAATGAGCGGCGTGCCGCAGACGGGGCACGCCTTGTCCGGCAGGTCGTAGCCGCAACCATACGAACCGTCCGTGATGAACTTGCTGTACTGGCAGTGTGGGCAACGCCAATGCGGCGGCAGTGGATTGACTTCCGTGATGCCCGTCATCGTCGCGATGAACGATGAGCCGACAGAACCACGCGAACCGACGAGGTAGCCGTCATCGTTTGACTTTTTCACGAGGCGCTGCGCGATGAGGTACAGCACGGCGAAGCCATGGCCGATGATCGGTTTGAGTTCCTGTTCGAGGCGGTCTTCGACGATTTTCGGCAGATTTTCGCCATACATATATTTTGCACGGGCGTATGACATCGTGCGGATCTCTTCATTCGCGCCAGGGATCTTGGGCGAATAGAGCGTTTCTTCGTCCGGCAGCGGCATGAAGCGCTCGATGCTGTCCGCGATCTTGCGCGGATTCGTCACGACGGCCTCATAGGCGAGCTCGGGGCCGAGATAGTCAAACTCCGCGAGCATTTCCTCCGTCGTGCGCAGGTAGAGCGGCGGCTGAAGCTCGGCATCGTCAAAGCCTTTGCCCTTCATGAGGATCGCGCGATAGATGCTGTCCTCAGAATTCAAAAAATGAACATCGCACGTTGCAACGAGCGGTTTGCCAAGCTTCTTTGCAAGCGAAGCGACCTTGAGGTTGATGGCGCGCAGATCGTCGTCTGTCTGGATGTCAGGGAAATTGTCGCTGCGTTTCAAGAAGTCGTTGTTGTGGATGGGCTGGATTTCAAGATAGTCATAAAAAGAAGCAATTTTTTCGAGCTGCTCGTCTGTCTGATGCTCCTCGATAGCACGGATGAGCTCGCCTGCCTCGCAGGCCGAACCGATCAAGAGGCCCTCGCGGAATTCCTCGATCATCGCGCGCGGCAGGCGCGGCTGACGGTGGAAGAAGCGCAGATGCGCAAACGAGACGAGCTGGTAGAGATTCCGAAGGCCATTCGGTGTCTTCGCGAGAAGGATGATATGGTTCGCACGTTTCTGCTCGTAGTCTTCGCCGACGAGGTAACCTTCCATGCCATAGATGACCTTGATCCCGAGCTTGCCCTTGACGACCGTCTTCATCGCATCGGGAAACGCCTGCACGACGCCATGATCCGTGATGGCGATGGCCGGCCAACCCCAACGATCGGCCGTCTTGATGAGATCGGCCACGGAATCAACGGCATCCATCGCGCTCATCGTCGTATGCGCATGGAGCTCGACGCGTTTTTCCTCCGCCGTGTCCTCACGCTTCTTAACGTCGCGTTTCGCGAGGCTGTCCATGAACAGCACGTATTCATTGAGATACGTATCAAAGCGGATCGAGCCGCGCACGCGCACGCGCATGCCGTCCTTGACGCCCTCGGCAGCCTTGTCAAATTCGTCTGGCTGCGCATTCTTGCCGCGACCGGGCTTGAAAAATTTCTTGCAGACAATGCCGTTCGACTCGTCAGACAGCGAGAACGAAATCATCTTCGTGCCCGTCTTGAACTCGTTCGTGCGCACGCCAGAAATCGCACCCTCGCCAATCCAGCCTTCAAGGATGACATTCTTTTCCTCGCCCTCGAGCTCGTCGATGAGCTTGCGTTCGCCTGCGACGCCGCGACCAAAGATCAGACCGCCCGTACCTTGGATCACGACTGGCGCATCGAGGTCGGGGGCCTTGCTCTGCGGTGCCGATGCGGCCGCAGGCACATCCGCATCCGATGGCATCGGCGCGGCAGGAACAGTCTGCTTCGCTTTCTGCACGGCCTTCGCCTTGCCGAGCGCCTGTTCCTTGGCTGCAGCATTCTCTTGTTGGAGCACAGCTTTCCGCGCAGCAAGGAATTCTGGCGTGTTGAATGAATCCACACTGGACGCGGTATCTTCCGCCGCTTCCCCCTCGACCGATTCCCAGTCCACATCGCAGTAAAAGCCCAGAAGCCCTTTGATGTTTTTAGCGAGCTTTTGAGCGACCTCATGATGCTTCATGATCGCCCCAGAGCAGATGCCCGCGACTTCGAGGATGAGCTTGTCGCCATCCGCACGGTACTTCATGCGCTCAAACACGGCTTGCACGGACGGGTCACCATCTGCCGTGCGATAAGCGAGCTCACCCCACGCCTGTGCGATGCCACGCATCATATCGACGACCTGTTGATAAAACGTCACAGAAGAAAGGCCACACTTCTCCTGGATATAGGACGTCACACGAGAAAGCAACGCTCCGTCAAGAAGCTCCGGCGTCTGCAAGACGACTTCCCAGCCATTGGCTGCTGGGTCGATCTCGACATGCAAGATCGTGCAGGATTGCAAAAGTGCCGCTTCTTCCTCCGCAAGCTCCATGCCCTGCACGAGCTCCCAGAACATCTGCCGCTTCTTCGGCACGACGCAATACGTTTTCCCCACAGCGAAAGCTCCTCCTTCTTCACGAGTGATTGCCTCTATTATATCCACCCAAAAAGCCCATCGTCAACAACATGACGATGGGCTTCACATTTCGAAACGATCTCCGATGACTCAAAGTTCCATGATGATCGGCAGGATCATCGGGCGGCGGCGTGTCTTGTCGAAGAGGTAGCGGCCGAGGGCGTCGCGGACATTCGACTTGATCGTCGACCACTCCGTGATGCGCTCGTCCTGGCATTTTTCGAGCGCCTGCTCGACGCGGGCTTTCGCCTCGTCCATGAGTGCTTCCGATTCGCGCACGTAGACAAAACCGCGCGAGACGATGTCCGGGCCCGAGACGACACGGCACGTCTTGCGATCCATCGTCACGACGACGATGAGGATGCCGTCCTGCGAGAGCTGGCGGCGATCACGCAGCACGATGTTGCCGACATCGCCGACGCCGAGGCCGTCGACCATGACCATACCTGCTTGCACCTTGCCGACGATCGCGCCTTTGTCCTTCGTGAACTCGAGCACGCTGCCGTTCTCGGCGATGAAGATGTGGTCTTTCGGCATGCCGAGCTCGCGCGCGATCTTTGCGTGCTGCACGAGGTGATGGTACTCGCCATGCACGGGGATGAAGAACTTCGGACGCACGAGGTTGTGCATGAGCTTGAGCTCTTCCTGGCTCGCATGGCCGGAGACGTGGATGCCCTTGTTGCGGCCATAGATGACGTTCGCGCCGAGCTTCAGCAGATTGTCGATCGTCTTCGTGACGAGCTTTTCGTTGCCGGGGATCGGCGTCGCCGAGATGATGACCGTGTCGCCCGGCACGATGCCGACTTTGCGGTGGTCGGACATCGACATGCGCGTCAGCGCCGACATCGGCTCGCCCTGGCTGCCCGTCGTGATGATGACGATCTTGCTCATCGGGTAGTTGCCGATCTCGTCGATATCGACGATCGTGCCCTCCGGCGCATTGATGTAGCCGAGTTCGAGCGAGATGTTGACGACATTGACCATGCTGCGGCCGAGCACGGCGACTTTGCGCTTGTAGCGCACGGCCGTGTCGATGACCTGCTGGATGCGGTGGACGTTCGACGAGAACGTCGCGACGATGATGCGGCTGCGGCAGTTGTGGAACGCCTTTTCAAACGCCGCACCAACCGTGCGCTCGCTCGGCGTATGGCCTTCGCGCTCCGAGTTCGTCGAGTCGGCCATCATGACGAGCACGCCCTTGTTGCCGAGCTCCGAGAAGCGGCGGAAATCCGTCATCTTGCCATCGATCGGCGTGTAGTCGAGCTTGAAGTCACCCGTGTGCACGATCATGCCGAGCGGCGTCTTGATGGACAGGCCGACGGCGTCGGGGATGGAATGGTTCACGCGGATGAAGCCGACGCTGAAGCAGCCGACATTGATGATGTCGCCCTGCATGACGGGATGCAGCATGCTCGAATCGACGCCGTTCTCTTTCAGGCGGCCTTCGAGGATGCCAAGCGTCAAGCGCGTGCCATAGACCGGCACATTGATCTGTTTCAAGACATACGGCAGGCCGCCGATATGATCCTCGTGACCATGCGTCAGTACGATAGCCTTGATCTTGTCACGATTCTCGATCAGGTACGTGATGTCCGGGATGACGAGGTCGATGCCGAGCATGTCCTCCTCTGGGAACATCAAGCCTGCATCGATGAGCAAGATCTCATCCTCGTAGCGGATGACCGTCATGTTCTTTCCGATCTCGCCAAGTCCGCCGAGCGGGATGATCTGTAATTTTTGGTTTCCTTTCGACAAAAAATGACACCTCCGAAAAATATTTCCGTAAAAATGATGAAATTCTATTCCAAGTGCCAACGCGAGGCACAAAAAGACATAGCGATGCTGTATGCACAAAAAGGGGCACGCTGCCCTCTTTCCTCATCACAGCATATACAAAGCCGTCCGGTATATGCGATCCAAGGAAGAAAATCCAATATGTTGACCGTCCGTTCGATTCGTTACTGTATATTGTATCATCTGGCTATAGAGAATGCAATACTTTTGCGGGGATGCGCCTGCTATGGTATACTTTTTGAAAAGACGTAATGCTTCTCTTCTCGGAAAGGGGAGGTCATCATGAAAGATTTCAGCCGCCGGTCGTTCCTCTCACTCTGTGGGAAATGCCTGCTCGGGCTCGGGCTCGGCAGCATGTTGCCGCCTTCGGTCGTGCGTGCAGCCGCGGGCGCGCCGGAGCTGCATGTCATCCGCGCGGGCGACGCGCCTGCGGATGCCGATCACTTTCGCGCCATCGTGTTCTGCGACTCTCAGTGCGGCGAAAATTACGACATCTGGGCGCATACATTTGCGGCGGCATTCGACCAGCATGGCGTGCCGGATCTTTTTGCAGACATCGGCGACCTCGTCGACTGCGGCGCTTCGGACTGGCATTGGGACAGCTGGCACGCTGCCATGGACAGCCGTGCAAGCCAGGCGACGTTCGTGCCTGTCATGGGCAATCATGAATGCTATGGCACGGACTGGCTGAACTGCGTGCCAACGGGCTACCTCTCGCGCTTCGCCGTGCCGCCAAATGGCAGCGAGCGCTTCCCCGGCTACTACTATGCCTTCGACTACGGCCCGGCGCATGTCCTCGTGCTCAACACGCAGTGGGGTGAGCTCGACGAGCTGCTGCCCGGCATCCTGCCGGAGCAGATTGCCTGGATGCAGGCCGATCTAGAGGCAAAAAAAAAGAGAGGACGACGTCCGTGGAACATCGTCCTCATGCATAAAGATATCCTTGCCTACGATGAGCCGCAGGCCGATGGACAGACCATGGGATTCAGCGACGTCGGCCGCGCCTTCCTGCAGCACTTCGATGCACTCGGCATCGACCTCGTGCTGACAGGTCACATGCACGCCTACCGCGATCGCGGCCACATCAAAGCATTCCACCCCGCCGTGACGGGGCCTGCCTATGTCATGTGCGGCCGGGCGGGCAACGAATACTACTACGTACCGCCTGACAAGCTCGACCGCGCCGCCGCGCCCGACGACCATCCCGAAAGCTATGTCACACTCGATGTCACGCCGACGCAGCTCGTGCTGCGCGGCTGGCAAACGAACGGCACGCAGCTCGACGAACTCACGCTCTCCAAACATGTCCCGTCATGAGGCCGCTCATGACACAGCCGCCCGCCGCGCCAGCGGTGAGCACATCCGTCATCCGCTCCCGCGTGATGCCGCCAATCGCATAGACCTTCATCTGGCCTGCCACCGCGCAGCTATCTCTCAAACAAGCGAGGCCGCGCGGCAGCAGGCCTTTTTTGCAATCCGTCGCAAAGATATGGCCGACCGTCACATACGTGCAGCCAAGCGCGGCGGCCTCGCGCACGTCAGCGGCAGAATGACAGGACGCGCCGAGCACGCGGAAGGTCTGTCGCACGTCTGGTGCAAGTTCACGCAATAGTGGCAGTGGCAGATGAAGCCCGTCCGCGCCGAGCTCGGCAACCACATCAGCGAATGTGTGCAGGAGGCATGGTACGTCGGCCGCACGGCAGACGGCCAGTGCATCCCTTGCCAGCATCCGATAAGCATCCACCGTGAGGTCTTTCTCGCGCAGGATCACGGCCACTGGCTTTCGCTGGGCGACGCGACGCAGCTGCGTGAGGAATGCCTCCTGCCCGGCAGGGCTGTCCACATCATCCTCGCCCAGCCCTACCGCCGCTGCCGCCAGATGGCGGTTCGTGACGCAGATGACATGCGTGAGGTCGCCGCTCCCTCCGCACATCGCTCCTTTCGCCTCAAACATAGAGATAGTCATTGAGGACGGGCTGCAGGCCCTCGCCCTCCATATCGCCATACATCGAGCGGATGCTACGCGTGTCGCAGATTTCGAACTGCTCGTCGCCCGTCTTGTCCTCGTGCTTGCCCGTGTATTTTTCCTCGTGGTCGCCGATGCCCGTCGAGACGCCGGCCGAGATCTTCGTCGCGCAAATTTTCGCGATGCCGTTGCGGAATGTCGCACTCTCACGCGACGAGACCGTGATGCCGACATAGGGCAAAAACAGCCGGTACGCGCAGAGAATCTGGCAGAGTTCACGCTCGCCGACATCGAGCGGGTTGATCTTCTCGTTGTTGATGATCGGCCGCAGGCGCGGGCACGACAACGAGAACTCCGCCTGCGGATACTTGCGCTGGAGATAGTAGACATGGAGCGCCGTTGCAAGCGCATCGCGGCGGAAATCCGAGAGGCCCAAGAGCGCCGAGAAGCCGACGCCGCGCATGCCACCCATCAGCGCGCGTTCTTGCGCCTCGAAACGATACGGCCAGACGCGCTTGTGCCCCATGAGATGCAGCATCTCGTACTTCTTGAGATCGTACGTCTCTTGGAACACCGTCACATAGTCCGCGCCGCATTCGTGCAGATATTTGTAGTCCGCAACATTCATCGGATAGACTTCGAGACCGACGTTTTTGAAATATTTACGTGCAAGCTGGCAGGCATCGCCGATGTATTCCACGCTGCTCTTCGCCTTGCTCTCGCCTGTCAAGAGCAGGATCTCCTCCATGCCGCTGTCAGCGATAACCTGCATCTCGTGTGCGATCTCGTCATGCGACAGCTGCAGACGCTGGATGTCGTTGTAGCAGTTGAACCCACAATAGACGCAATAATTCTCGCAGTAGTTCGCGATATAGAGCGGCGTGAAAAGATACACCGTGTTGCCGAAATGACGGCTCGTCTCGCGCTGCGCCCGCGCGGCCATCTCTTCAAGAAATGGCTTTGCTGCCGGCGACAGCAGCGCCTGAAAATCCTCGATCGTCACGCGCTCATGATCGAGCGCGCGGCGCACGTCGATGGCCGTGTACTGTTCAGGCTCATAGGCATTCATCGCCGCGATCACGCGTCCTTGCACGTCCGACGTGATCTGTTCCATGTCGGGGAAATATTCCATCGGATCTTTGCGGCACGACGGATCGTTCTCGAGGCGATGCTTCTTCTCGAGCGCTTTCGCGCTGAGCTTGTCCGAATCGATAAAGAACTGGTTTTCTTTCTGCTGTTCCATCGTTCGCGCCCCCTCAATCCCGCAAAAATCCTGTCAGCGGGTCGGATGCCGCTGCACCGCGCGTCAGCACACGGCCGAGGCCCGCGCGATATGCCTTGCGGCCTGCCGCAATGGCATCTTTGAATGCCGAAGCCATGAGCGGCAGATCGCCAGCTGTCGCGAGCGCCGTGTTCGCCATGATGGCCGCCGCGCCCATCTGCATCGCCTCGCAGGCCTGCGCTGGGTTGCCGATGCCCGCGTCGACGATGATCGGCGCATCGATCTCATCGATGAGGATCTGGATGAATTCTTTCGTCACGAGCCCCTTGTTCGAGCCAATCGGCGCCGCAAGCGGCATGACAGCCGCTGCGCCCGCATGTACGAGGTCGCGCGCCACATTGAGGTCGGGATACATGTACGGCAGCACGACAAATCCTTCGTTTGCGAGCTTCTCCGTCGCGCGGATGGTCGCTTCATTGTCTGGCAGCAGGTACTTCGAATCACGCATGATTTCAATCTTCACGAAGTCGCCGCAACCGAGCTCGCGCGCGAGGTGCGCGATGCGTACGGCCTCGTCTGCCGTGCGCGCGCCCGACGTGTTTGGCAAAAGCGTCACGCCTTGCGGGATATAGTCGAGGATGTTCTCATGCTCCTTCGTATTCGCACGGCGCACAGCGCACGTCACGATCTCCGCCCCCGCATCCCGCACAGCCGCCTCAATCAGCGCAAGCGAATACTTGCCCGAACCGAGGATGAACCGCGAGTGAAATACATGCCCGCCAAGGTTCAGCACATCATCTTTTTCATTTTCTGCCATGTTGATCGCTCCTTATCTTCCGCCGCCCATGAAGCAGACCACTTCGACGACATCCCCGTCCGCGAGGATCGTCGCCTCATACTCTGCTTTCGGCAAAATCACTTCATTGTACTCCACAGCGACCGCACGGCTGTCGTACCCCGCTTCCGCGAGATATGACGCCACGCTCTTACCCGCCGCCGCGACCTGCTCTCCATTGACCTTGACCATTCGCCTTCCCTCCGCATTCCATAAAAAATAGAGGCCGCCCATCTGGACGGTCTCCAATTCGTTTGCTTTTCTAAAAGCGATTCCCTACGTTGGCATTATCCAAATCAGGTTCCGGGTCGGCAGCTCCACTGCCCTCTCAGCCTGCTCGGAACGATGAAAACCAAACGCTCTGCAAGCTCCCCTCGTATGCTCTTTTCTCTCCCATTATAAAGCGATGGCGCGAGAAAATCAATATCACGCGAGGAAGAACACCTGCTGCATCTTCGGCTGGGCGCCGGTTTCGGGATCCATCTCCATGACCATGACATCTTTCATGTATTCATTCCATTTGTCGACGACCGGGCTATCGGCCTGGTACTTCTCTGCATAGGCGACGCCTTTCTCGCATTCGAAGTAGCCAAAGAGCTCGTTGCCGACGTTCCAGATTGTGTAGTTGCTGATGCCCGCTTCTTTGAGCACCTGCTTCATCTCGGGCCAGATATGGGCGTGACGATCTTTGTACTCTTCGAGCTTGCCATCCTTGACGACGGCTTTCCATGCAAAACGTTCCATTTTCGATGAACCTTCTTCCGATTACTGATGCACCGTCGAGCCCTGCGCTTCGCCGTCATGGACGAACCAGCCGTTCTCGTCGATCTCGCCTTTGTAGCGCTCTGCCGTGATCTCGTCAAGCGTCTTGCCTCGGTCATCGGCACCAAAGAACGTGCCGGCGATCCAGCTGAGGACGCAGAAGCCGATCATGAGGAATGCGGCGATCTGGAAGCCGAGCGTCTCCATGATGATCGGGACAGCGAAGCCCCAGACAGCAGCCGAGAAGCGCGTGACGAAGAACGTGAAGCCCTGCGCCGTGGCACGATAGCGCACGGGGAAGAGCTCGGAGCTCCAGAGCTGGTAGAACTGCTGCTGCATCGAGAAGCCCCAGACGACGGTGAAGAAGAACAGCATCCACGTCTGCAGCATGTCGGCAGGCAGCGCCCAGACGAACCAGCTGATGACGCCGAGGCCGGAGAAGATACCGAAGATCTTGCGGCGGTTGAACTTGTCACCCGTGTACATGAAGATGATAGTCGTGACGATGCAGACGGCGAAATTGAGCGCCGTGAGGAACAGGGACATGGCATTCGAGAGGTTGCCGACGTGCTCATAGATATACGGCATGAAGAAGCCGTTCGTCGAGGCTGCGAGGTTCCAGAGCGTGTAGACACAGCAGAGCATGACGACCGTCTTGAGGCTCGTGCCGCGCAGGATGTCTGCATAGCTGGCCTTGCGCTGATGGATGCCCTGTGCTTCGAGCGCTTCCGTACGTTTCTTTGCCTCGACCCATTCTGTGGACTCTGGCATCTTGAGGCGCTGATACCAGATCCAGGCCGCTACGACGATGAGGTGCGCGAAGATGATGCGGTTGCCGAGCAGGCCGAACATCGAGTTCAGCGGGATGGAGGCAAGGAACACGACGACCGGGCCGAGCATCCACGCAATCTGCGCCGAGCCGCAATGTTTTGCACGATTCTTCGATGGCGCTTCCTCTGCGATGAACGTCCAGGAAGCGACGACGTCTGCACCGACCATGAGGCCGACAACGACATAGCCCAAGAGGAACATCGGGTAGTTCGTCGCGAGGCAGATCATGAGCACGCCGATCATGTAGATGAGCAGCGCCCAGTTGTAAACGAACTTGCGGCCATACTTGTCGCAGATCTTGCCGCCGATCAGGGCGCCGATGGCCGCGCCGCCCGTGTTGGACGACAGCGCAGCCAAGAGGCCCATCTGCACGCTGCTCATGCCGAGATAATCCTGCCACATGCTGAGACCCGACGCGCCTGCGACAATGGAACCCGCATCGATATAGCTGATGAGGCCAGCGATGAGGGTCTTCTTCCACGCAGACATGTGGTAATCAATTTTGACACCTAACATTTCTGTTTTCCTCCCCGTGAAAAATCGTAAGACTCTAAAAATTATGATGGCTCATACATCGCAGCATGGGAACCATGCTGCGTGCATGTAAAAAACACCGTTAGTCCAAAACGGACGTATTGAGGTTGATGTGGAAATCCTTAGCGAGTTGCAGGAAGCCTTCTTTCGGGATCGTCTGCTTCTTGCCGCCCATCGACAGCACCTTGACGCAGATTTCCGCTGCTTTCTCGACCGTATCCATGAGACCGAACGCCTCGTCGAAATCATCCCCGCAGACAAACAGACCATGATGCGTCCAGACGACGACACGATATTTCTCCATGAGCTTCACGGACGCGTCGGCGATCTCCTTGCCGCCCGGCACCATCCAGGGCACGACGCCGATGCCTTCCGGGAAGATGACGGGATCTTCCGTCGCCATTTCCCAGAGCTCGCGCGTGAATGTCTTGTCCTCGAGCGGCAGCACGAACGTCAGCGCGATGAGATTCGTCGGATGCGCGTGATAGATGATGCGGTTCTTGCCGTTCGTCATCTTCTTTTTGAGCTCGTGCGCCGCGAGATGCGTCGGCAGCTCGCTCGTTGGACGGCCGCCATTCACGAGGCCCCAGACGATGCCGTACTTCTCGCCCTTGTCGTCGATCTTGATGAGTGCGACATTTTCCTCTGGCGCGAGCGCGACGTTGCGCATGTACTTGCCGCTGCCCGTCACGAGGAAGTATTCGCCTGCGAGTCCCGGCACCGTGTTGCCGATCGGCAACCATTCCTTGACGTCATGGAGGCTGTCCTTCACGCTTTCGACCTCTTCCTCCGGCACGCGGTACGACAAGTTGCCGCCGTTGCGCTCATGCCAGCCTTTCTGGAATGCGTCTGCCGTCAGGCGCTTGAATCCTTCCATGAATTTCGTCTGCAAGATATCCATTCTACTCGTCCTCTTTCCCTATCCCGTCAAGCGCGTTTCAGGAGCACGTCGCTTTCATATTTCTTGACGTCCGCGTACCACTTGCCATCGACCGGGACGCCATTCCGCTTGCAGAACTCCGCCCAGACATCGCCGAACGGCAGCGTCTTGATCTCTTCGAGACCTGCGAGCACGGCCGTGAAGTCCGCCTTGTCCTGCGCCTCTTTGAGCTCCTTGTTCGGCGTCAGCAGGCCATAGAGCAGTGCTTTCTGCATGTTGCGCATGCCGATGACCCAGGCCGCGATGCGGTTGATGCTCGCATCGAAGAAGTCGAGGCCGATGAAGACGCGGCCGAGCGCATCGCAGCGCACGAGCTCCGTCGCGAGCTCCTTGAGCTCATCATCGAGCTTGATGACATGGTCGCTGTCCCAGCGGACGGGGCGGCTGACATGAAGCGCGAGGCTGTCATTAAAAAGCAGCATCGACGAAATCTTGTCGCTGACGACTTCCGTCGGATGATAGTGGCCGGTGTCCAAGAGGCACATGAGGCCGTTCTTCGCGGCGTAGTTCATGTAGAACTCATGCGAGCCGACCGTATACGACTCAACGCCGATGCCGAAGACCTTGCCCTCGACGGCGTCCGCGATGTTCTTGCGGTCGTATTTCACAGAGAAAATCTGATCGAGCGAATCCTTCAGGCGCGCACGCGGGCCGATGCGGTCGGCCGGAACATCCTTCGTGCCATCGGGAATCCAGACATTGTCGAGCGCCGTGATGCCGAGCTGTTCACCGAAGAAGTTCGCAATCTTGCGGCTCGCCTTGCCATGCGCAATCCAGAAATCGCGGATGTCCTTGTCCGGGCTCGAAAGCGTCATGTTGTCCTTGACGTTCTTGTGGCTGAAGAACGTCGGATTGAAATCGAGGCCGATGCCTTCTTCCTTCGCGAAATCAACCCAGGCCTGAAAATGCTTCGGCTCGATGGCATCGCGGTCGATGTTCTCCTCCGTGATGCGGTACGACGCATGCAGGTTGAGCTTGTGCTTGCCCGGAATCAGCGAATACGCCTTGCGGATGTCGGCCATGAGTTCTTCAAGATTGCGTGCGCGGCCTGGATAATTGCCCGTCGTCGCGATGCCACCCGTCAGCGCGTCGCTGTCAAAGCCGAGCACGTCATCGCCCTGCCAGCAGTGCATCGAGATGCGCACGCCCGCGAGCTTCTGGAGCGCTGCTTCGACATCGACGCCAGCCGCTGCATAGGCTTCTTTTGCTTCTTCAAATCTTGACATATCTGATTCCTCCAAAAATTTTCTCAACAATTCGGATAAAATGACTTCAATGAGCTTTCCGTATCATACTTCGACGTGCTTGACGTCGAACGATTTCGCGACGACCTTGCGTGCCTCCATGAGGTCGTCAAAGGTCTTCGTCCGAAGCATCTGCGCGAGCAGGTTGCCGATGGCCGTCGCCTCGATGGGACCGGCATAGACCTCCTTGCCCGTCTCCTCTGCAAGCATGCGATTCAGGAACTTGTCCTGGCAGCCGCCGCCCACGACATGAATCGTGTCGTGGCGCTTGCCCGTGACCTCCTCGATTTCCGCGACCGTCCGTGCGTAGCAGTCCGCGAGACTGTGGTAGATGCAGTAGAGGAGCTCACATTCTGTCTCGGGTTTTTCCTGCCCGGTCCGCTCGCAGTAGTTCTGCACGGCCTTGATCATGCTGTCCGGCGCGAGGAAGCTGTCGTCGTTGACATCAACCGTCGATGTGAAATAGCGGCCGATATGCGCGAGCTCGTAGAGCTCTTCGAACGTGTAAGCATGCTTGAATTCCTTGCGCAGCGACTGCATCATCCACATGCCCATGATGTTCTTGAGATAACGGTAGCGATAATGGTAGCCGCCTTCGTTCGTGAAGTTGTGGGCGCGGCTCTTTTCCGTGCAATCGGGAATCAGCCGCTCGATGCCCATCAGCGACCACGTCCCTGACGAAAGGTAGATGCTCTCGTCATCCGTCGCCGGCACTGCCATGACGGCCGAGCCCGTGTCATGCGTCGCTGGCAGCACGACGCTCGTCTGGAAACCTACCGCCTCTGCCATCCGATCACGGAGCGGTCCGACGAGCGTCTTCGGCATGTGGAGCTCGCCGAAGAGCTTGCGTGGGATGTCGAGCCTATCCAGAAGCTCCCAGTCCCAATCCTGCGTTTTCGCGCTGACGAGCTGTGTCGTCGTCGCGTTCGTGTACTCGTTCATCGCCACGCCCGTCAGCCGGTAGTTCAGATATTCCGGAATCATCAGGAAGCGGTCGGCACGGTCGAGAATCTCCGGCTCCGTCTCGCGGATGGCCGTGAGCTGGTAGATCGTGTTGAAAATCTGCTTCTGGATGCCGCTCCTGCTGTAGAGCTCCGCTTCCGGTATCGTCTGGTAGACGACATCATCCATGCCCTTCGTGCGGCTGTCGCGATACGCGACCGGACTGCCGAGCACATTCCCCTGTGCGTCGAGCAGTACGAAATCCACACCCCACGTATCGATGCCGACGCTCGCCGGGATGCGCTCGAGACGCTTGCACTCCCGAAGGCCCGCGACAACTTCGTCGAACAGGCGGTCGAGATTCCAGCAAAGATGGCCGTTGCGCTTTTCCAAGCCGTTCTGGAACCGGTAGATCTCCTCCATACGGATCTTCCCGTTCTCCATCCAGCCAAGGATGTGGCGCCCGCTTGACGCGCCGATGTCGATAGCCAGATAGTACTGTTTCTCTTCTTTATCTTTCACGTTTCTCACCTTTTGATTCTTCTGGTAATTTTGATTCTTTTTCGATGTTTCTTTTCCGTTTCTCTTTACAGTTCACATAATACAACAGAACCAGATGAAAATCAAGAACTTTTTTGTGTTTCTTTTTTGTTTTTTCTGTTTTTCTGTTTTCTGACACAAAAAAGGCGACTGCACCGAATCGATTCGATGCAATCGCCAGCAAACAGACAAAATCAGAACATCAGAGAAAGAGCAGCAGCACCGCGCCGAAGAGCGTGACGATGCTGAAGCCGCGCATCACATTTGCAATCGGCACACCAACGGGGCCGAAAACTGCAGGCATGATGCGCCGCACCTCGTAAATGAGGAACGCTGCACCAAAGAGGATGAACGGTGCGATGCCCGTCCAGAAGCCATAGCAGAATGCCGCGAGCGCGACAATCATGCTCGCAATCTCGCCGCGCGCGTACTTTGTCGGCTGCGCTGGTTCCTTTTTCTTGTCGAGCAGGGCGCGGCTGTGCCGCACGCCGAACTCATCCGTCAGCTCCTCGTCATGCGAAAACCAACGATAATGAAACGCCATGATTTCCCCTCCCGAAAACTCACGCGCCGTAATACGTCTGCACGCCCGCGATGACATCTGGCAGCATGTCATAGAGGTTCTGTCCCGGGCATGCCGTTGCGTTGAAATCGCGATGCCCCTTGATTGTGCGGCTGCCCGGCCGCAGGCCGTACATCTGGCAGAGACGTGCAACGAGCCGCTCCGCCGCGTCGAGCTGCGCGTCCGTCGGCATGGCGACCTCGAAATTTCCGACGATGTTCACGCCGATGCTGTGCCAGTTTTCTCCATAGCAGTGCGCGCCGACCGTATCGCGCGGCCGCCCGCGCTCAATCGTCCCGTCCTTGCGGATGAGATAGTGATAGCCGATGCCCGCCCAGCCATTCGCGAGATGCCACTGATGCACCGTCTCCGCCGAGACATCGACATTCGTGTTGCCGATGTGATGCAAGATGATGACATCCGTCGCATCCCGGTTCTCGAGCGAGCGAAAGCGCAGATACGTCTCACGGACGCGCACGCCCTCGCTGCCGCGCGTCTGCCACGCCGCCTCGGCAAAGCGCGGCAGTGCCGCCGGTAGCAGCAACGCTCCTGCCAATACGCGGCATCCCGCCTTGATAAAATTCCTACGATTCATGAAACCAAATTCCCCACAATAAGACTCTAAACATATATTATAAGGAATCTGTCTGAAAAAATCCAGAAGGTTGCTCTCTGTATTCCCACGACTTCCCATTTTTGATTTCATGGATTCTTGTTGATTTTACAAATTTTCTCTTGTATAATAAAAAAAGAACGATAGGGCATGGCTTTTGAGGGAGTGAATCATCATGCTGGGCATCGAGCGTCGTCGCAAAATCATGGACAAGTTGAATGAAGAGCGAAAAGTCTACGTTTCCGAACTCGCAAAGATTTTCGGCGTCACGGAGGAGACGATCCGCCGCGATCTTGAGAAACTCGAGAGTAAAGACCTCCTGCGCCGTAGCTATGGCGGTGCCGTGTTGAACGAGCACACAAATGACGACATCTCGTTCGTCAAGCGCAGCACGATTCTCAGCGAGAACAAGCAAGCCATCGCCACGCGTGCCGCCCGCCTCGTCAGCGATGGTGACACGATCATGGTCGATGCGAGCACAACCTGCCTCGCGCTCATCGGCGAACTCCAACGCAAGAAGGACATCACGATCATCACGAACTCCGTGCGCCTCGTACACGATTACCTCTCAGGGCCTTTCCACCTGATCTCGACTGGTGGTGTCGTGCGCTCGAACTCATGCGCGCTAGTCGGCGACGTCGCGCTCACGACACTCCAGCGCTACAACGTCGACCTCGCCCTCGTCAGCTGCAAGAGCCTCGACCGCGAGCGCGGCATCATGGAGTCCAACGACGCAGAGAGCACAATCAAAGTCTGCATGGCCTCTCGCGCCAAGCGCGTCGTCCTGCTCGCCGACCACACAAAGTTCGGCAACACCGCCTTCGTCCACGCCCTCGACTTCGAACAAATCGACGCCCTCGTCACCGACGACCCCGTCAGTACGACGTGGCGGAACTTCCTCGAAAAAAAGCAGATCGAGCTCATCGACTGAATGAATAGCAAAACGCCCTGCGGCACATGAAACGCTGTAGGGCTTCTTTTGTTTAAAAATCTCGGACCAGCTCCACACAGACACGCTTCCCACAGAATGCGATGCCATAATGCAACACATGCTCCACACCTTGCGCGCGGAACTCTGCGTCGTAGTCACGATCTGCCATCTGTTGTAGCGCCGCCTGCGCCTCCTTCTCTAGCGCATCTTCGCTCTCTGCCGTCTTGCATTCGATAAGCATACCACGGATGCCTGCTTTTCGCGGAAAAGCAGCGATGTCGTAGCGACCATAGCCGGACTCGCGATTCGATCGGATGTCGTAGTCGCTTGCAAGCGTTGCCGTCAGGCCGAGGACGAAGCCGTGATAGAACGCTTCTTTCCCCCTCGCCGCATCAAAGCTACTCGTGAGAATTTCAAGGTACTCTGCGAGTCCTGCACGCACCGTCTCAATCTCACCAGCAGCAAACGCGCGCATGAGATCGACGAGACTGTACTCCATATCGTCACTGCGGTAGCGATAGATGACCTCGCGGCGGAACAGCGTCCGGATTTCGCGGTTCGGGATGACGAGCGTGGCTTCCTGCCCAAGATCCATATCCTCGACCCGTTCCGTCGTGAAATAGCCCGTCGTGACAAGCATTGTGTAGAGGGCGTCCTGATTCCGGTAGATTTCGTTATAGATGATGCCCTCATCTACCATTGCCGTGACTGGCCGCCCTTGCAAGACATTTTCCATCTCATCGAGCGTCTTGTTCTTCGCATGGCGCAGCATCTCGCCGAGGATGGAGTTTCCCGAAGTGTTCACCCAGTAAGCACGTGCCTTGCAGTCGTGATGGAAATAATTGATGACCGACCACGGATTGTAGACCTCCCGCCCTGCAAAACGATAGCCGTCATACCAATTCCGGAGCTCCTCCACCTTTTCCTCGCAGCCGAAGTCCCGCGTCATCTGCGCGACGTCCTCTGGCGTGAAGCCGAACGCTTCCGGATACCGCGTCTGGAACACACTGTCCACTTCGAGATTATTCAACGAGGAAAAAATATTCTCCTTCGCAATGCGCAACACGCCTGTCAACACGGCAAAATCGAGAGAGGAATTCGTCTTCAGCGCGGCCGAGAAAAATTCGCGGAAGAAATCGAGCGCTTCGTCATAATACTGATGCTCCCATGCCGATTGGATCGGGACGTCGTACTCATCGAGTAGTAGCACAGGCTTCTTCCCATAATGTTGCTCCAAGAGCCGCAGCAAGAATGCCAGCACATCGACCAGCGCCGCAAACTCTCCCGTGCCATCGAGGATAGCGCGAAACCGTTTCCGCTCCCAGTCGCTCAGATCATCTTCCTCGAGGAAGCGATACGCATTAAAGAGCTCGCCGAGCTGCTGGCGCACACGCACCTGTAAGATGTCCCAAGAAAGCCCCTTCCAGCCCTTCAGCGTGAGGAACAGCACAGGCCGCGTCCCCTGCTCGGCCATGGCCTCCGTATCATCCGCGATGGCAAGTCCGTCAAAAAGACGCCGATGCTCCTCTGCATCCTCGGTATCGAGGAAATACCGCATCATCGAAAGCGTCAGCGTCTTGCCAAACCGCCGCGGCCTTGTGAAAAGCGTTACTTCGGCATGATTCTTCAGAAATGCTTGCAAAAAAGGTGTCTTGTCCACGAAATAATATCCATTCCGCACCTTCGAAAAATCATCCATTCCGATTGGCATCTTTATATCCATCAATCTCACCGCTCCTCCATTACTTCCGACACGCGAGCACGATGTCACAAATGCGGTCGACGTCGCTGAGTGCTAGGTCTGCATAAAGCGGCAACGTCAGCACATGGCGACTCAGATGGAGCGCGACGGGTGTCTGCTCTACATCGAACGCGCCATGGAAGCACTCAAACGTATTCGTCAGCGGATAGAAGTATTTTCGCGCACCGATGCCCTGCGCTGCGAGCGCATCCGCAACTTCGCCCCGCGTCGCGCCAAAGACCTGCTCCTCGAACACGACAGGGAAATACGCATAATTCGGTTTTACGTCTGCCTGCACATGGTTAAGTTGTACGCCAGGCACGTCCGCCAGGCGCTCGCGATAACGCGCGACGACACGGCCGCGCTTTGCAATCTCCTCTTTCACATGCCGCAGGTTGCAGAGCCCCATGGCCGCGCAGAACTCATTCATCTTCGCATTCGCGCCGATGCCATCGACGCACTCTGCATTCTTGATGCCGAAATTCTTCAGCTGGTAGAGCTTCTTGCCGAAATCCTCGTCACGGAAGCAGGACGCACCACCCTCAATCGTATGGAACACCTTCGTTGCATGAAAGCTGAAACAGCTCACATCACCAAATGACGCCGTGCTCTGTCCTTTGTAGAGCTCGCCGAACGTATGTGCTGCATCATAGATCACTTTGAGCTCATACTTGTGCGCGATGCGCTCGATCTCCTCGACCTGGCAGACGTTGCCATAGACATGCACCGGCAAGATCGCACATGTCCGATCCGTGATGAGGCTCTCGATTTTCGTCACATCCATCGTGAAATCCACAGGATCCACATCACAGAAGACAGGCGTCAACCCGTTGCGCACAATCGCATGCGTCGTCGAAGCAAACGTGAACGGCGTCGTGATGACTTCCCCCTGCAAGTTCATCGCTTGCAAGGAAAGTTCGAGTGCCATATGCCCATTCGTGAAGAGATCGATATTTGGCACACCGAGGAACCGCCGCAGCTCTGCCTGCAGCGCTTGATGCTTCGTCCCCATATTCGTCAGCCAATGCGTCTGCCAGATATCACGGATCTCCTCGACATACTCCTCCATCGGAGGCATCGAGGAACGCGTTACGAGAATCTTGTCCGCCATGTTCTTCCTCCCAATATCCTTCCTCACGAAAAGAACCATCCGCTTCGCGTCAACATGAATGGCTTTCTCTTTGCTCCACGCAGACTCGTTCCCCGTAGAATGCGATGCCATAAAATTTAAAAATGTATATTCTAAAGCTCAGACGCTACCATCTCGTTCTGCAACAGGAACGTGTTATTCTACAAAAAAACATCATTTCTGAGCTAATGCATACAAATCCTGCACGGTCTCTGCTTGCTTGATCTTCGCTACATCAAGCTTTCCACAACCACGCTCCAGCATCTTCGACTGGAACATCAATGAACCTAGAGAATCCCATTCGTCAATTTCTGCAAGAACCGTATCCATGGCTACAGTTTCTTCTTGATCAAGAATCTCCGTCATATCGTTTAAGAATTCTTCTTTTGTCATATTGTTGACCTCCCAATTGTTCGAAATCATTTCCAAAAGCATTATCAAACTATTCCTCTTTACTCATGATATGCATAAAGGACGGTTTCCATGAAATTCATAGAGTGATGACGTACCTTGAACTTGTACTCTGGAACCAGTTCTTTTAAATAGAGCGGTATTTCATAAGGATCTGTAAGCTTGTGATAGAGACAAATCGCGATACGAGGCTTCTGCGTACGGATCAAATGCGCCGCACCATGCAACATATCCATCTCGTCTCCTTCAATATCTGCTTTTATAAAGTCAACGCGTTGACCCTTGAGTGCTTCATCCAATGTAACGACGCCTGCAGCATCTTCATCATCACTTTTTACAATTCGCGTACCAATGAGATTATCGCTTATCGTGCCGCCCATAATCCTTGCATGGGAAGATACATCGCTCAATCCCGCCTGCACGCACACGAGACGCCCTGGTGAGATTGCCCATTCCTCTTCTAAACGTCGAAAACGCTTCTTCATTGCTGTAAACTGTACGGGGCCAGGCTCAAAAGCAATCGCCTTGCAAAAGATCCCCTGACAATGATGAATATACAACTCTACAGTATCACCGACAAATGCTCCGCAATCTACAAAAACTTCATCTGGCGAAAACGTCATTATCTCCGGAACAGCAAAATACTGATCTCCACAATAAACACGTGCAAGCTCATGGTTTGCGATCAACTTGTAGCGGCAATTGAGATGTGCTGAATACGCTTGTTTCGAATCTTCATCTGTCAACATCTCATACACCTGTCGGTAACGCGGTAACATCTCGTTAAAGAATGTCACGACAAGCGGTAATAGTTGCGTGCGAAGCCCCAACTCTTCCGCTGTTTCCTGCCACTTCCGCATCAAATGTGATGTCTCGAAAAAAATAACGATATCCTCTGGACATATTGTTAGTTCGCATAAATATTCCTGTGTCTTTTTCTCTGATGACTCATCATCCCGCCATTCTGCAAAACGCAAGAAGCCATGATTCCTCAACACGTCCAGGGACGGTAATACCCCCCGATTTTCTGAATATTATTATTCTTGTGGCAGGAGTGATATAATCCACTTTGCTTGTCAAATCTATCATGCGGCCATGATAGACAAGTCCGAAAATACCTTTATCCCAAATGCACGGCATCCCCCATCAACTCCCATCTCATATGCTTAGTGCGCTGACAATCCACCATCTACTGTAAAACATTGTCCCGTAATCCACCTTGCCTGATCAGAAAGCAGGTAGCGGATCATCGACACGACATCATCTATGCTTCCATTTCCAAGCAAGTATCCATAGTCTCGGGGATGAGTGAGCATATCCTGTGCGCCCTCCGAAAGTGCTCGTCCGCCTTCCGTCGGAATTGCACCGGGGCGTACTGCATTGATTCGCACGTGTGGCGCAAGTTCTACTGCTGCCGCTCGTACGAATCCTTCAATCGCCGCCTTCGATGCGCAATAGGCCGTCATCCCTTGTGTCCCTCGGATACTACTCGTGCTCGAAACCATCACGACGCTCTCAAGCATTCCATGATTCACACGCTTTTTCATCATCGCACTAAGAAGTGCCATGGCAGAAAACAGATTTACATCCATAACCTTATGTGCATCTGCATCCGACATCATGCGAATCGGCACGATGGGATATACACCTGCACAATGAACGAACCCTCGAATCTCAACATTATGCGCCTGCAAGAACGTTGCAAAATGCCGCTCCAGACAACCAGTATCCATCAAATCGTATAAATAGGGAATAGCTATTCCTTTTCCAAATTTTATAATTGAATCTAATTGTTTTCGATTTCGCCCGCACGCCACAACTGGCACACCAGCTGTGAGAAGTATGCGTGCCAATGCTTCACCAATCCCCGACGTCGCGCCCGTGACAAGGACATAGCCACTCCCCATACAAATCTGTCCTTTCGTTTTCACTCAACCATCTCAAAATTCCACGATATCACAGAATGACATTCTCCCCATATCCAGCACCATTGCCCCCCATGTAAGCCCGATACCGAAGCCAGAAAGGCAAACCTTGAACACCTCTTTCTTCATACGTTTTCCGACATTATAGCAGATGTTCGTTGGGATTGTGACACCGCTCGCATTACCAAAATGCGTCACGATATTGCTTGGTACCTTTTCGTATGGCACATTGATCGCTTCGGCCAGCTTATCCACCATGAACTTATTGGGTTGATGGAAGAGATACCAATCAATATCATCTTTTTTTAAGTGTTCACGCGCTAGTACCTCCATGATGAGTGGTGGCACCTCCGTCTGCACAAAATTAAACACGTCCCCTCCTTTCATGAAAAGATGATCGAGAGCACGACGGTTGCCTTCTGCATCCTCATGTAACACAGCTGTCTCCGGCGTTGACGGCATGCGTGCGCCACCAGCCGGAATAATGAGTGCATCATAACGAGTACCGTCCATGCGGATCTCACCGACAATTTCCATGGGTACCATCGATTGTTCAACAACCGTAATCGAGGCTGCGTCACCGACAAGAGGATAACTATTGCGATCATGCTTCGAGACTTTCGGACTCAGAACATCCGCATTGACGAGTACGACCTTCTTGTCCTCCGCGATTTGATTAAGAAGCGAAAATGCCTGCATAAGGCCAATGAGAAAACCAGCACATCCTTGATTAATATCTAGTGTACTGACTTAACCATAACAACATAAATATTCTCAATCCAAGGATGGATAGAGCGATGCCAGTTTTTCCCTCGCATCCTTCGAACGGAAGTGCCACGACACCTTGGCGTAGCTGT
>JAXGCE010000043.1:0-34275 GCA_034186105.1 Selenomonadaceae bacterium | reverse complement strand
CGCTTCTTCGACGGTGAATTCATCCTTGCTATAGAGGAGCTCGCGTTGTGCATCCGAAAGTTCAATCATCGAGTGCATCTCCTATCGTCGTGTTTGTGCTTATTTTATCATTTCATCGTGTATCAGTCAATGAAAGAATGTAACCCCGTTTTATAAGACGAGCAAAATACGGTCGCATTTCTAGCAGAAAATGGGAAATCTAAGCATAAATGACGGGCTTAAAATAGCAATAAAAATTTGTCTTGCTTTTCTTCTTGATGAGTGATAGGATGAGAGCAAGAAGAAATGAGAAGAAATCATTAGGCACTACAGGCAGCATCTTTTCCCACAGGGTGCTGCCTTCCTTTATAGGATTTGATGCCAAGAAACGTGAGAAAAAAGAACGCTTTGCAGGAAAACAAGAGGAGTCTGTAGAACCTAACAAATATATGTAAATTCTAACAAATCCGCAGGAAGGTTGCCTGCTTGTTGACCCCTTTGAGCGGGAAATGCGATAGGATGAAATATCATCGATGACGGAAACGGGGCGATGAACATGGAGAACGGAAACGAAACGACGGGAGCGAAGCCGCTCGCGTATTACCTCTATGCGACGAACACGGCGGAGCTCGTGGCTGCGGCGAAAGACGGCACGCTGACGAACGTGCTGCGCGACGAATTTTATTTTTACGAAGCGGAGCAGATTGAAGCCGTGCGTGCGGCGCAAGTCTTGGATGATCGCGACCTGCTGCTGACGCTGACGGACTTGTTCCCGAAGCTCACAGAGCACTTGACGGCAATCGAGAAAGCGCAGCTGAAAGGCTGGATTAAAAAGCGTCGCTACATCGACAGCGCGAGCGAATCGATGCATGGCACCATCCCGCTCGTGGAGACGCAGGAGGAGTTTGTGCGCGCGCTGAAGAGCGGCGCGGAGACGATCTACCTGTTCGAGGGAGAATTCGAGCTGCCGCTCTGCAAGCTCGATCACCCTGTTTATCTCTGCGGCATCCACAACCCGGTCGTGAACGTGCGGAGCAGCACACCAGTCAATCTCGCGGATTTCTCCTATACGATGGCGAACTTGACGCTGTTTCTTCAGCGGCCTGACCTGCTTGTCGAGCCGTTGCCAGCTTATACAGAATCCGATCAGCTCATCATCCTCACGGACGAAGCAGAAAGCACGGACGGTCGCGCCGGGCTCTGGCGCTTCCAGCGCTTCGCGGAGGGGCGGATGCCGTACGCTTCGCCCGGGACGTTCGCTGCGCACGTCGAGGCGCTGCCGGCCATCGCCATCGGCACGGTGATGCTCCACGCGCGCGACTATGACGCCGTGCATCCGTCGTTCCGCGTGTATCCCGCCTGCCTCGGCAGCTTCCTCGATTTTTGGGAAAAGGGGCCGGCGCAGCGGGCGTGGTTCCTGCCCGCGACGCCCGAGCAGGCCGAGGCACTCATGGCGCAGCAGCGGAAGCTGCGGCTCTTCGCACTCTTCGGCGTGGCTGAAGACGGTTCGCTCTTCATCCGCGCGCTGTTCCTGCGCACGGCGGGGCATGACGCGCTGTACCTCACGAGCACGCCGCTGCCGGAGGCCGAGGACGACGAAGCGGCGGCCGCCGCTATGACGTCCGCGTGCGGCGGCTACGGGCTCGATCTCATCGATGGCGACCTGGATTCCGATGAAGATATCGAGGATGGCATTGCGGATCTGTTCTAAAGGACGGTGCTGACATGAGGGCAATCCACGTCTTGCGCACGCCACGCGGCTGCGATGCTGTGAGGCTCGCAGAATTTGAAATTTTGACGATGGCGCTGTCCGCGCTCGAATGGCGCGCGCACAACGGTCCGGTCACGCTCGTGACGGATACGGTCGGCGCGGCTTGGGTGCGCGAGCATCATCTTGAATGCGTCTGGTCGGATGTCGACGAAAGCCTGACCGCGATGGCGGAAGCGCCAATCGACGAGGTCGTCTATTGGGCGGCGGGCAAGCTCTTTGCCTTGCGCCGTCAGACGACGCCGTGCGTCCTCCTCGACCTCGATTTCATCGTCTGGCATCCGATGGACTTCACGCGCTACGGCACGGGTGTCGCCGCCATCCACAGCGAAGACCTTCAGCCGCATCTCTACCCGCCGCCGGAGACGTTCCGCTTGCAAGACGGCTATGCGCTGCTGGATGGCCTCGACGAGGCCGTGCGCCCCATCAACGGCGCGCTCGTCTATCACGGCGATGCCGGCTTCGCGCAGCGCTACGCGCAGGCCGCCATCGACTTCATGGAGCACACCGCACCGGGCGACGGCGACAACCTGCCATACATGCTCTTCGCCGAGCAGCGCCTCCTGCCGATGCTCGCGGCGAAGGAAGGCCGCCCCGTCTACGAGATCGCGCCGCTCCATGAACTCTTCGGGAAGCAAAAGACCTTCACGCACGTCTGGGGCTACAAGGACACACTGCGGCGCGACGAAAAAGCACGAAACGTATTCACAGAAAAATTACGGCAGCGCCTCAAGCGCGACTTTCCCGAGGCGGCCGCGTGCATCGAGAAAGGATGGTGACCGGGATGGGCGAGAAGAAAGAACGCGAGGCAATCGTGCAGGAAGTTTTGGAGAAACTGTCGGAAAAACTGCCGGACATCCTCGACGATTACATTCCCCAGTACATGGAGGAGCATCGCGCCGAGCTGAAGCGCTGGTTTCTCAACACCGACGGCTTTCGCAGCGACGAAGAGTGCAAAGAGCTCCAAGAAGCTTGCGAAAAAAGCGAACGGGAAAAAGCGGAAGCAGAAAAAGAATTTCAAAAACAGCTCAAAAAAGCACAAGAGCGACACGAAAAAGAGCTCGAAGAAACGGAAAACCGACATGCAACGGAACTCAAAGAAGCACAAGAAAAATACGTAGCGGAGCATGATGCATTGGAGCGCAATAAGGCTGCGTTGGAGCGCACACAGAACGCGTTGAGCAAAGCGCAGGCGGACTGCGATCAGGCGAAGCGTCATGCGGACGACATGGATGCGCTGATGGAGCGTTTGAACGCGCAAACAACGCGGAAGCTCGATGATGCGCACAAGGCGCAGACGCGGGCCGAGGATGCTTGCAAGCATTACGAAGCGAATTATGCCGCAGCGGAGGAAATTGTCCGCTTGTATAATCAGATTCCCGACGACCTCCACCAAGGCCTGCATTCGCTTGTCGGCGACGGCACGAATGCCGTCACGCTGCTCGTGCGGCTCAGCCAGCAAGACGTCCTCATGAATCTCTGGGACTACACGATGCATCAGATCGTCCATGGCGATCTGGAAACGGAAACGATTGCCGCGCTCGCCCGTCTCGTCGAGCAGAGCCTTGCGCTCGTCAATGCGAGCCGTCCGACGCCGCTCCTCGCCGTGCAAGACATCCGCATCGGCGAGCGCTTCCAGCCGAACGACATGCAGAAAACGCCGGAGAGCCGCCAGCAAGGCACCGTCCGCGCCGTGCGCCTCCAGGGCTACCGGTATCAGGAGACCGGAAAACTCGTGAAGAAGAGTCTCGTCGAAGTGGAGTGAAACATGATGGCAGAAACGAAACGAATCGAAAAACTCCCCGTCAGCAAGCAGATGCTCGAAAGCTTTCGCGAAGCGCTGTTCCAGAGGAAAGCGCAGGCGGCGGTGCAGGGGCTGGAAGACCAGCTGGATAGGTTGCAGGAGTCCTTGGATATGGAGGAACGGCTGAAAGGGAAGGCCGGCATTACCATTGCGAATTTGCAGGTGAAGTATCGTGTTCATACATCTTGCTTGATGCCGGTCATGACGGAATTCACGCCGACGGGGTACGTGCGGAATGACCAAATGGAAGTCAATGGCAAGCAAAGCCCCTTTGACGAAGATCAGCTCGCGACCGTATTGCAGCTTGCCGGGCGCAGCGCGCAATATCCGACAACACGAGAGGTAAGGGATGCCTTCACCATAAACAGCAGTTATGATATCGCAAATAACAAAACATGGGGAACCATCTTCTGCAAGAATCCGGACGGGTTCAAAAAATATTATCTGAATGTGAGTGACGGCAGAATCAAAGACCTTGATGCAGAAGATGACACATGGTATCCTGTCATCCCTTTCATCCATTTGCACGGCATCAACAGCGAGGCCATCAGCGGCAATGAGACTCTGTTGCTCTGGCTGAAGAACAACCTGCGCCCTTACGATGGATTTTTCGGATCGCAGGATCAGATCAAGATGTATGCAAAAGCGCTGGAGCTGGCGAAATCGTACGGCGACCTGCTGATCCTGAAGGACGACCACATCGTCCTCGACAAGGACAAGATCATCGCCGACCTGCGCGAGGGCAAAACGTATGATTTTGTGGACTTCGATGCGCAAGCGATTCTCAAGATGACGGAGCTGCCTGCTGATGACGCGTTCGTCACGAGTTTCAGCGACCGTCTGCTGCACTGCGATGAGCGCCGCGCGGCGCTGGATCCCTACGATGCGAACCTCCTGACCTCGGAGAAGCGCGGGCATTGGGATCTTTGGGATGCGGCGGCGCAGGCGGGCGAGGACGGCGGCATGGCCGCGCTCGGCACGGCGGAGCTCTGGGCGCGCAATCCGGCATCTGACGTGAAATCCTCGTTTGTCGCCATCGACTTCGGCACGAAGAGCACCGTCGTTGCCTACGAGAGCAAGCCCGGCGTCTACCTGCCGCTCCAGATCGGCAGCGGCACGTACAGTCAGGGCGTCCACCTCGAAAACTACGAGAACCCGACCATCGTCCATTTCCTCGACATCCCCGCGTTCCTCGCCGCCTACCGCGCCCGCGACGGCCGGCCCGAGACGAGCTGGGAGACGCTCACCGTCTCCAGCACCGCGAAGCAAGACCTCGACACGAACGGCGCCGGCGAGCAGTACGCAACGTTCTTCGAGCACCTGAAGCATTGGTGCGGCGCGAAAAACGAGCGCGTCAAGATCCGCGACCAGAAAGGCAACGTCTTCGACCTCCCCGGCTTCCTCGAGCTCGCCGAGGCCGACCTCAACCCCGTCGAAGTCTACGCCTACTACATCGGCCTGTACCTCAACAATATGCTCGGCGAAGGGCGCATCTTCCTCCGCTACCTCATGTCGTTCCCCGTCACGTACGAGATCGACGTGCGCGAGCGCATCCGCCGCAGCTTCGAGCGCGGCATCCGGAAATCTTTGCCGACCGCGCTTCTGTCGAATGAGACGGCCATGAAAAAATTTGCCGTGCGCCAAGGCGCGAGCGAGCCGGCCGCCTACGCCGCCACCGCGCTGAAATCGTTCGGCTTCGAGCCCGACGGCGAGCATAATGCCTATTACAGCGTCTTCGACTTCGGCGGCGGCACGACCGACTTTGACTTCGGCATGCTCGGTGCGCCGCAGAAAGACCGTTACGACGGCTGCCTGACGCATTTCGGCGCGAACGGCGACGGCACGCTCGGCGGCGAAAACCTCCTGCGCCTGCTCGCCTTCGAAGTCTTCAAGGGCAACCGCGACCTGCTGCTGCATCCAAAGGACGAAGACGGCGAGCCCATCGGCGAAAAATTCAGCTTCACGTGGGCGGCCGACAAAGAAGAATTCCTCGGCAGCGAAGCGCTCATCAAAGCCTCCCAAGAAGCGCACCAGAACATGCACAACCTCATGGAAAAACTGCGCCCCGTCTGGGAAGCACCGGACGGCGACGAGGCAAAGCAAATCCTCAATCAAGGCACCGTGCAAGTCCTGCTCTTCAGCGACGGCGAAAAGACGCCACGCCTCATGACGCTGAAAATCCAAAGCGACAACGGCGAGCCGCTCGACCTCACGGCCATCCTGCGTGACCGCATCGAGCGCGGCGTGCGGAATTTCTTCATCGCCATGAAAGAAGCCTTCACCGTCTCGAGCGCCCAAGACTCGCCCATCCTGCCGCTCCCGGAGACCGGCGAGATCGCCATCTTCCTCGCGGGCAACTCCTCGCGCTCGCCGCTCGTCAAGGAAATCTTCGACGCGTATCTTGCGAGCGGGAAAACGTCGGAGGAAACGTCGGAAGAGGAGCACACGGATAGCAAAAAGCAAGAAATCGAAGAATTCCAAGATTTCATTGAAGAAACTACAGGTGTGCGGATGGAAAAAGACAACCTTCTCTTCACGCAACTGTATGAGCCGGACGGAAAAATCGAGGAACTGCGTGCGAAGTTCAAAGCGATGAAGGCCGCAAAGGAAGACGCAAAAGAAGCCGAACAAGCAAAAGAAGAATCGGAAACCACAACGCCGGCATGGATGCCGAAAGACTCCCTCCGCACGTTGCTCGGCCTTGCGGAAAGCGACACGCTTCCAACGTTCAAACTTTTCCCGCCGCTCGGCACGCCGGAGGCGGATGCGCTGCTGCCTGCGAATCCCGATGAGACGGAGGAGGACAAGAAGCGCCGGCCGACGGCGAAGACGGGCGTGGCCTATGGCCTGCTCGCCTGCCGCACGACGTACCAGGTCGTCGATCTCGTGCCCGAGGGGACGGACAGCGTCTCGTTTCAGTATTACGTCGGCAAGCGGCGGCACGGGAAATTCTGCACGGTGATCGGCATGAACACACCGATGATGAAATGGTATCCGTTCACGGATGCGGGCGAGGAAGATTTCGACATCCTCTACACGGACAAGCCCGAAGCCGCGACGAACGAAGCCCCGGAGCGCATCGCAGAGCAGCGGACGGAAACGCTCAACGAGGATCTGGTGGACGAGGACGCGGTGATCTACCTCCGCGCTGTCGCCCCGCGCGTCATCGAATACACCATCGCGCCAAAAGACGCTGCACAAGAAACGATCGGCGCCCCGACGGAACGCATGCCGGAGCCGGTGCGGATCACGCTGGGGTGAAGCGGAGGGAACGATATGGTCGAGACGAAAATCATCAAGAAGCTGCCGGTCAGCAAAGAAAAAATGGAGCAGTTCCGCAAGCATCTGCTCCAGAGCAAGTTCCAGTCTGCGTTTCAAAAAATCGAAGACTTGCTGCAGAAGCTCCCGACCGCGCAGCAAGTCCTGGATGCGCGTGATGAAGATAAGGACATTTACATTCCGGATACGGATTCGTTTTTTCCTTGCAAGGCGTATGGCGACACGGAAAGGGCAGGAACCAGAATTCTGTTTGACCTGCTGAAGAAAGGCTTGATTCCTGAGAATGCGGATGATGATGATTTCTTTGAAGATGAGGAACAAGAGAATGCTTATCAGAAAGTAATGGACTTCATCAAAAAGAATAAGGGCGCGTTGACCATTCAAAACGGGAAGATCGCGTTGAACAAGAAGCAGATCATCGCGGATGCGCAAGCCGGCAAAAAATATCCGTTCATCAAATTCGATGCGAAAGAGCTCATGCGTTCCCAGAAATTGCCGAAGGATGGAGATTCCTTGGAGCAGATGAAAAAACGTCTCATCGAATGCGATCAGGAGCGTGCGGCGCTCGATCCTTATGACGAGCATTTGTTGACTGACCTGAAGCGCGGGCATTGGGATTTGTGGAATCTCGATGATGCGAAGGAAGACGGCGGCGGGGAGGCGGATCTCGGCGAGGGCTTCGTCGCCCGCAATCCCGCGTCCGACGTGAAGCCGAATTTCGTGGCCATTGATTTCGGCACGAAGAGCACGGTTGTCGCGTTCGACAGCGGGACGGATACGTATATGCCGCTCCAGATCGGCAGCGGCACGTACAGCCAGGGCGATCACCTCGAGAACTATGAGAACCCGACCATCGTCCATTTCCTCGACATCCCCGCGTTCCTCGCCGCCTATCAGGCCCGCGACGGTCGGCCGGAGACGAGCTGGGAGACGATGACCGTCTCGCATACCGCGAAACAAGACCTCGACACGAATGGCGCGGGCGAGCAATATACGACGTTCTTCGAAGACCTCAAGCATTGGTGCGGCGAGAAGAACGGCACGCGCAAGATCCGCGATCAGCGGGGGCATATCCTCGACCTGCCGGGCTTCCTCGAGCTCACGGAAGACGGCTTCAATCCCGTCGAAGTCTACGCCTACTACATCGGCCTCTACCTCAACAACATGCTCGGCGAAGGCCAGATTTATCTGCATTATCTCATGTCCTTCCCCGTGACGTACGAGCTCGACGTGCGCGAGGCCATCCGCCGCAGCTTTGAGCGCGGCTTGCGCAAGTCGTTGCCGACGGCGCTCCTCGCCGATGAGGCCGCGATGAAAGGCTTTTCCGTGCGGCAGGGCGCGAGCGAGCCGGCCGCCTACGCCGCGACGGCGCTGCGTGAATTCGGCTTCGAGCCCGACGGCAAAAAGGATGTCTATTACAGCGTTTTCGATTTCGGCGGCGGCACGACCGATTTTGACTTCGGCATGCTCGGCGAGCCCGGCAAAGACCGCTACGAAGGCCGCCTCACGCATTTCGGCGCGAACGGCGACCGCACGCTCGGCGGCGAGAACCTGCTGCGCCTGCTCGCGTTCGAAGTCTTCAAGGCGAACCGCGAGCAGCTCCTGCATCCGATCGACGAAGCGAAAAAGCCCATCGATGCGAAATTCAGCTTTACGTGGCCGGCGGAAAAACAGGACTTCCTCGGCAGCAAGGCGCTCATCAAGGAATCGCAGGAAGCGCATCAGAACATGCACAACCTCATGGAAAAGCTGCGCCCCGTCTGGGAAGATCCGGACGGCGACGAGGCGAAGCAGATCCGCGAGCAGGGCACGGTGCAGGTGATGCTTTTCAGCGACGGCGACAAAGAGCCGCGCATGATGACGCTGAAGCTCAAAGACGGCGACCAGACGCTCGACCTCACGGCCATCCTGCGCGAGCGCATCGAGCGCGGCGTGCGGAATTTCTTCATCGCCATGAAAGAAGCGTTCGACGTCTCGACGAAGGTCGATTCGCCCGTCCTGCCGCTCCAGGAGACCGGCGAGATCGCCATCTTCCTCGCGGGCAACTCCTCGCGATCGCCGCTCGTCAAAGAGATTTTCGGCAAATACCTGAACGGCACGGCGCCAGAAACCGCGACCGCGAAGCCGGCGCAAAGCGTGACCGCCGCGAAACGCCCGGCACGGAACTCTGCCGCCGCACGCAAGGCCGCCGCCGTGACGAAGCGCGGCGCAAAGACGACGCAGCCTGCCGCGCCGAAGAAGACGCACGACGCGCTGCGGGCGTTGCTCGGCCTCGCGGAAAACGCGCCGCTGCCGAAGTTCCAGCTTTTCCCGCCGCTCGGCACGGAGGAAGCCGCCAAGCGTGTGCAAGTGCCGCACACGAATGCTGGCGACGACATCGCGCCGACGGCGAAGACGGGCGTCGCGTACGGCCTGCTCGAATGCCGTGCGAATTACGAAGTCGTGAACCTCGTGCCCGAAGGCAGCGAGAGCGTGTCGTTCCGCTACTACATCGGCCGCAGAAAACATCGGAAATTCTTCACCGTCATCGACATGAACACGCCGATGATGAAGTGGTATCCTTTCATCGACGCGAGCGACGACTTCGACCTGCTCTACACGGACAAGCCGGAAGTCGCGACGAACGAAGCGCCGACGAAGATTGCGCAGATGCTGAACATCGCGCTCGAGCCGGCGTGGAAAGACGAGAACGCGATGGTCTACGTCCGCGCCGTCGCTCCTCGTATCATCGAATGGAAGATTGCGCCAAAAGATGCGACGCAAGAACAAATCGGCGCGTCAACCGAGCAGATGCCCGAGCCCGTACGCATTACGCTGGGGTGAAGTGCGCGGACTCGCGTTGACGAGGAACGGGAGGGATGAGCATGGAGAACGAGAGGACGCGGCTCGTTCGGGTGATTCCGGTGGAGAAGGAGCGAGAGAAAAAGCTTTCGGATGCGGCGATCGAGCAGCAGATCCAAAAAGCGGCGGACGAGATTGAGAAGGGCATCGAGCAGGTGCAGGCGGCGTTGGAGGTCGTCAACGGATTCGGGAAGAATCAAGAAATTCGGATGGACAGCCCGGAGAATGTCATCTACCAATCGCAGATTGCCTGCTTGACGCCGCAACGCAATATGCGCGTCCAATATGTGACAGGACGGCAGAAGGATTATCGAAAAGAAGAACTGTCGCTCCGTGGCATGGAGGCCGATTATCCGAGCCGGAATGAAGCGGAGGCCGCGTTTCCGTATTCGAATACGTGGCTGATGTTCAACGACATCAATTACGCCGGACTGGTCTATAAAGCGGACGACCATGAAATTTATTGCTATGGGACAAAGCAACATACCATCCAGCCGATTGGAATAGCGCCTCCGACAACGTTTGCCGTTGTGCCGTTCGTGCATTTGAACGGTCGCGACAGCAAGCCGCTGAATGATGCGGAAACGCTGCTGCTCTGGTGGAAGTACCGCCTGTTGCCGGAAGAACGTTTCTTCAATGCAAAGGCAAAGATTCCCCTGTACAAAAAAATCGGCTTTGACATCGTGGCAAAGTATCCTGATTTTTTTTATGTGGCGGGGCGTCGCATTGTCCTCGATCGCAAGAAGCTTGCGGAGGCTGTTCGGCAGGGCAAGCGGTTTGATTTTCTGCCGGACGATGTGCCAGCAGGCCAGCCGGATTCTGCGCCCGCGCTTGATGCGTTTTGCGAGCAGCTCCTCCACGTCGACGAGCTCCGCGCTGCGCTCGATCCGTACGATCCGCGCCTGCTTACGGACGAGCATCGCGGGCATTGGGATCTTTGGGATATGGAAGAGCCGCAGGCGGACGACGGAAAAGCCGAGCTCGGCGAGGGGGTCTGGGCGCGGAATTCGAGCGCGGACGTGCATCCGAGCTTTGTCGCCATCGACTTCGGCACGAAGAGCACCGTCGTCGTCTACGAGAACGAACACTCGCAGCGCCTGCCGCTCCAAGTCGGCAGCGGCCATTACCGCAACGCGCAGGCGGGCGCGGACGAAGACCCGTATGAAAATCCGACGATCCTCGAACTGCGCGACATCGACGGCCTCCTCGCGGCCTATCGCGCCCGCGCCGGACGGCCCGCCACGCGCTGGGAGCAGATCCGCTGCTCGCACGCCGCGAAGACCGCGCTCGATCATGGCGACAGCCGCCAGTTTTATTCCTTTTTCACCGACCTCAAGCAATGGTGCACGGCTGGCGACGGCAAACGGCTGCTGCGCGACCAGCGGGGCAAGATCGTCGAGCTGTCGCCGTTCCTCTACCTCGATGCCGCCGCGTTCAACCCCGTGGAAGTCTACGCGTATTACCTCGGCTGCTACATGAACAACATGTACAGCGGCATCTACCTGCACTACATCCTCTCGTTCCCCGTGACGTACGACATCGCCGTGCGCGAGCGCATCCGCCGCGCGTTCGAAGCCGGGCTGAAGAAATCGCTGCCGACGGCGCTCCTCGCAAACGAGGCGGCGATGAAATCCTTCTCCGTCCTCGAGGGCGTGACAGAGCCGGCCGCCTATGCCGTGACGGCGCTCCAGTCGTTCGGCTTCGAGCCGGAGGACGGCGAGGCGACGTATTACGCCGTGTTCGACTTCGGCGGCGGCACGGCCGACTTCGATTACGGCGTCCTGCACCCGTCCGAGCGCGACCGCTATGATGACTGCCTCACGCATTTCGGCGCGAACGGCGACCGTACGCTCGGCGGCGAAAATCTCTTGCGCTTGCTCGCCTTCGCGATCTTCCGCGAAAACCGCGCGAAGCTTTTAGACCCCGAGAGCAAAGGCAAGGACGCGAAAAAGATCACGTTCACGTACGCCGCAGAGCCCGAGGCGTTCCTCGGCAGCGAGGCGCTCATCCGCGATTCCCAAGAGGCGAAGCAGAACATGCACAACCTCATGGAGGCCGTGCGCGTCGTCTGGGAACATCCCGAGAGCGCGGCGGCAAAGGACATCTTGCAGAGCGCGCGCGTGACCGTGCCGCTCCTCTACCTCGAGGACGGCACGCCGATCCGTGACGTCACGCTCTCGCTCGCGAAAGCCGATGCCGCTTGTCGCGTCACGTCGGCGGGCTACGGGCGCATCGTCCGCGCCAGCGCCATGCGTGCGAATACGCTCGACCTCTCGACGCTCCTGCGCGAGCGCATCGCGCAGGGCGTGCGCAACTTTTTCTTCGCGATGCGGCAGGCGTTCGCGCAGGCGCAAGGCCAGCAGGAGATCGCGCCGCTCGCGGAGATCGACACGCTCCATATCTTCCTCGCAGGCAACGCCTCGCGCTCGCCGCTCGTCCGCGAGGCGTTCGATGCGTATCTTTCCGACGGTCAGGGGACGGAAGCGCTTCGGGCGCTGCTCGGCCTCACAGAAGACAAGCAGCCGACGTTCAAACTGCATCCGCCGCTCGGGACGAGCGAAGCACAGGCGCAGCAGCCGGCACTGGCGAAACGCTACGGCTCGGTCGCGCCGACGGCAAAGACGGGCGTCGCGTTCGGCCTGCTCGAGTGCCGGCCAGGCGGCAGCGTCGAAGTCATCGATCTTTTGCCCGACGGTGCGCAGGTGCCGTTCCAGTTTTACGTCGGCCGCCGCCGGCGCGGAAAGTTCCAAACGGTCATCGCGAAGGACACGCCGATGGATCACTGGTACAAGTTCATCGACGCAGGCGACGTGTTCGACCTCTTCTACACGGATCAGCCGGAGGCCGCGACGAATACGGCTTCCGTCGAGATCGCGAAGAAGCGGACGGTGACGCCAGCGTATCGCGACGCGGACGCCTTCATCTGGTTCCGCCCCATCGACGCGCACACGCTCGAATACCGCATCGCAAAAGACGAAGCCGCGCTCGCACAGCCGGACGAACGCATGGCAGAACCGGTCCGCATTGTGCTTGATTGAAAGCAGGGATGCTCATGAACTATGTAACCGATGGCGCGACGTACAAATGCCCGGGAGGCAGTACGTTTTGTGCGAAAGCGCTCGGCACGCAGAGCAATGGCGAGGGGAAGAAGCTGTTGACGGCGGTGGCGCTGCTCAACGTGCAGCAGCCGGCACCGTCGTGCAAGTTGCTGCCGCCAGCCGGGACGGCGCCGCCGCCACCGTGTCCCGTCGTTACCGTGCCGACGCCGTGGTCAGCGCTCGACAAGAACACCGCCGGCGGCGCGAAACTTTTGACGGACAGCTCGGCGAAGATGTGTCCCATTCCAATAACTGGCGCGAAGATCACGCTCGACAACAATCCGAACAAGCGCGTGCAGGACGGCGCGTCGGCTGTTTCAATCGCCGACATCGCGTTCCCCGTGCTCGCAGCGGTTGCGGACGCGGTCAAGACGGCGGCGAAGCAGACACCTGCCGCACCGCCGAAAGCGCAGGCGAAACGCGCGCCGCAGCCGCCGAAGAAAACAGAGCAGAAACAGGAAAACGCCACGGCGACGGCGAAACAAACAACAGTTGCAGGCGCGGCGAAGACAGACGGCGAAAAGGTCTGGCAGAAAGGGCCGCTGTGCCCCGGCTGCTGGCGCAAGCAGGGCGAAGAGGCTTGCGGCTATCCAACAGCCTCCGCGCAGGTGACGGAAAACAGCGCGCAGGAACTCCGCAAGGCGTATGAGCAATTTACTGACGCGGAAAAAGATGCGTATGATCGCTATTATGACGATCTCGCGGCGCGTTGGGCGTTTCTCGAGCAGGAGTTCGGCAAGCGCTGGAGCTATGCGGCGCATCACATCATTTCGGGCAATCAAGTCTTCGGCACGGTGCCGGAAATCGTGCAGCTGGCGCATTTTTATGCGTACGACATCAACAATGCGCACAACTGCATTTTCCTCGTCACAAAGCCGGAGGGCCGACTCGCGGAGGAAGATGTCTTGAAGCGGGCGACGGCCTATGAAGCGATGGGGCTGACGAAAATGCAGTGGCACGTCGGCGGCCATTCGTACAAGCTCGACCGCGACACGGATGCCCTGCGCGAACGCATCCGCAAAAAAGCGAAGCAAGAGCCTGCGCCGGGCCCCATCAAAAATTATGTCCAGCTCGTGCAGGCGCAACTCCTCGCGTTGCGTGATTGGCTCGCGGAACATCCCGTGTGCCGGAAATCCGACGCGCAGAAGCAGGCGTTCTTTGATGCGATGAATGACATTGCCGCATCGACGAAGGCGAAGCTTGCTGCATTTTGCGAGAGTCCGGAGAAGAGCTATCCGTATTACGTTTCGAAAGAAGCATTTTACTATGCGTTTGCTCTGCCGCGTGCGGTGCGCCTCGGCGTGCTGCGCGGGAGCGAGGACGGCCAGCACGTCACAGTCACGACGTGCCGCGCGACGCGCTTCCAGGCGACGGAACGCGACGCGGACGGGCAGGCGCTGGAGTTCCAATGGAGCCCTGACGTGCAGGAGAAATCGCTGCCACTGTCGGAGGCCGATATGCGCGACATCCTTTGTTGCGTCGGGAACGCGCAGTCGTTCGTCGTCATCGACGGCGATGCGCTGCCGGATGACTTGCTCGACGCGCTCGAAATCACGGAGGCAAATGCGTGTGCGCTGACGGATGACGCGCCGTGGCCGACGTCCACGCCAATGATGTTCGTCGCCTACGACGATGCGATTCTCGCGTGGCTGCGCGACCAGCCCGAGCACGCTTACGAGAGCCCGCGCCAAGTCGCCGTCCACCGCATCCGGGCATGGGAAAGCCGAAAGGGAGGCGATGCCGTGTGAGTGCTTTTTATATCCTGTTTGCCGAGACGTGCGTCGAAGACTACGTCGCGCAGGGACCGGAGATCGAGACCATCCGCGCCGCGTGCGCGACCGACGCGTGGCAGTTCCTCTCGCGCGAGCCACTGCACGTGCCGCTCGCGGAGGACAGCGGCACGCTGTTTCCCGATTTCCTCATGGCGGGGAACGGCACGATCCCGCTCGCCTCGCCGCGTATGACGGCGGCGCTCACGGCGGCAGGCGTCAAGGACTACGACCTCTGGCGGCAGCCCGTCTACCTCGAGGATGCGGAGCTCGGCATCTCGGAGCGCTACGAGCTCATCCTGCCGCCGGCCATCCAGGCGCTCGACACGGCACGCAGCACGTATCAAGAGCGCACGTACGATCATCACGTCATCCGCACGGCGACGGACATCGTCATCGACCCCGCCGCCGTCGGACGGCTCCAATATTTCCGCTTGCGCGATGTGACGAATACGGAGCTCATCATCACGGAGCATCTCAAAGAAGCACTCACAGCCGCAAGGCTTGAAAATGTTCATTTTTCTGCGCTGAAAGATCAGGAGGTATGACACATGGAAGGAAATACGTACCGCACGATCGTGTTCGAGAGATTCAACAACGAGGCGCCGGACCTCGCGTCGAAGCTGACGGGCGCGAACATCAGCAACGAGCTGAACGACGACATCGCGAAGGAACTCACCGTGCACAGCTTCAAGGAATTCCTCGAAAAATTCTCGCCGGACATCTACGAAGTCCCCGTGTCGGAGACGGAGATTATCTACACGCTGGAGAAGCCGGTCGGCCGGGACATCGAGCCGATGAAGATCACGGATCATTCCTACTACCGGATGCTCGAGCAGTGCTACGAGCAGAAGGGCACGAGCGGCCAGTCGAACCTGCATTTCGACGACAAGGCCATCCTCGAAATGCTCATGCCGGAAGCAGAAATCCAGGAAGCGCGCCGCCTGCGCAAGCTCATCCGCGAGGACCTGCGGAAGATCGAGCAGGCGGAAAAGACGGGCGAGTCTTCTGCCGCATATGAAGAGCGCCTGCAGGACAGCCTCGACCGGGTCAACCGCACGATCCGCGGCTCCATCATCGGGATGCTCCCGCTGGCCATCGACGATTCCGAGCGGAAGATCCAGCAGCTCGACAAGCAGCTGGCTGCTGCCGACGCTTCGCCCGACGGCACCGTCCCGCTGCTCTCCGGCGGCACGATGGAATTCGGCGACGACGGCCGCATCGTGTTCAAGCAGATCGAGGCGAGCACGACGGTCGAAACGAAAGAGGAAGAAGCGCCGGGCATGACGGTCGCAGGACTCATCGAGGCGGATTACGAGAGCGAGACGGACGGACAGGGCAAGGAGTTCATCAAGGACCTCCTCGTTTCCGTCTATGCGCCGAGCGTCGCAAAGGCCTCCACGAACGCGCTGGCCAGCGTGGAAGACATCCAGGCGAGCAAGGACGAAGAGACACAGAAGCTGTTGAGCTATCAGTCCGTCTACAAGAATGCGCGGGCGTCGTTCATCGAGCAGATGTCCTCCATCGTCGGCAAGCTGCTCGGCATCAAGGTGCTGTTCGACCACGCGACGGTGAAAGGTGGGCTGAACGGCACGCTCATGGACGGCATCCTCATCGCGAACAGCACGATCGCGGAGCTCGTGCACAAAGATGTCCGCGACGGCTTCAAGCGCTACATGGAGTGGATGGGCAAAGACCAGGTGGCGAAAGAAAAAATCTGGTTCGCCGTCATCCCGAACGTCCAGGATCAGTGGTCGGCGCAGAGCGCGGATGATGCAGCGAGCGCGAAGCGCAAATTCAAGGTCGGGGATTACGTCCGTCGCGGGGCGCAGCAGAGCGCGCCGAAAAAGCCGCAGAAAAACGACGGCCTGACGTTTGGCGACCTCCGCTCGGCGATTGCCATCCTCGGCGATGCGAAGATCATGACGTTCTTCAATTTCCAGGGGAATGAAAAGAACGGCTTCGGCACGATCACGGCGGACTACATCGCGGAACACAAAGAATGGTTCCGCGACATGAAGGGCGCGGGCCATGCGAGCTACGTCTATCCGAATTTCACGGTCGTGCGCGAGCGCACGATCCCGCTGGCGACGCCGGAGCAGCAGCAGCGCTTCCGCGCCATCGGCGTCGTCGATGACGGCATGAAGCTCAAAGTGCCAGCCGTCTACATCGATGCCGCGTATCCGGCGGCCGGCATCATGATCGCCAGCCAGCAGCCGGACTACCTCCGCGCGAAAGGACTCTCCGTCGATCCGACGCTGCCCTGCGTCCGCGTGAACCCTGCGGACGACCGGGTGAAGCCGTATCTCATGACGAAGTTCAACCGCGAGAATCCGCTCCAGTGGAGCGAGGAGATCCATCGCGCCATCGAGCAGGACGGATTCGGCTTCGTCTTCTCCAGCGACTCGCTCCGCATCGACGGCAAGAAGCTCGAAAACACGTACGTGCTCTGCGCGAACACGCTCGCGAAGGACAAGCACGAGCACTACATCCCCATCGAGCACAAGATGATCGAGGATTATGTCTGGTGCCTGTACAACGATTCGAACAAGAAGGCGAGCGGGCTGCAGAGCCTGGTCCCGAGCCTGAGCCGCGCGTGGAAGACGGCGGCGCACCATCAGGAGAACGTGAACCTCATGCTGCGCAACGACGACGAAAACATCGCGTTCGAAATGGAAGAGGGCGCCTCGCCGAAAATCCATATCAAGCTCGGCAATGCGGACGTCTATGTGGACAACCTCAAAGTGGATATCGACTGAAAAAAGGAGCGCTGAACCATGCAGCAATTCAAAGTGACCATCAAGAGCAGCAAGGGCGAGATCGTCCTCGGCAACCTCGGCGACGTCAAGAAGGACGCGACGGCCATCGCTGCAGCGAAGACCGTGGCGGGCGTCGATGTGAAGTTCGATACGATCGACGAGAACGTGACGGACAAGTCGCACGGCATGCTCGCGCGCGTGACCGTCCACGGCAAGATCATGAAGGAGAACCACAAGGAGCTCAAAGAGGTCATGCAGTGGGCCGTCGACAAGAACGGCGAGACGCAGTACCGCACCGTCATCATCGAGATGCTCGTCGCAGGCGGCGAAGAACCCTACGGCTACGAGATCCAGCAGATGTTCGTGGAAGACTATTTCGAGACGTACCAGCGCGAAGGTGAAGGGGCGGCGAGCGGGAGCAAGGCGGAAGATACGTTCGAGCTCAAGCTGACGCAGCGCCAGGATTTTTTGGGGGAGATCATCCCGTTCTGACGGAATCGCTATCTGAACCGATGGCAAAGGAGGCGGTGCCATGGAGATCAGCGGCTGGAAAATCCCGCATCTCGTCTCGTTCCGCTTGGAGAAGCGCGCGGATGCGCACAGCAGGCTGCGTTTCTGCGTCTCGGTGCGCACGGAGGACGCCGATGCGTATTTCCAGCAGGCGGGCAAGACCGTCTGCGTCTTGGACGCGGAAAAGAAGGGCGTCTTCTTCGGCAAGGTGGAGGCCGTCGAGCGCGCGGCGCGCGTCGGGGACTGCCAGCTCACCGTCGAGGCAACGTCCGCGACGCTCGCGGCGGATACTGCCGTGCAGCAGCGCGTGTTCCAAGACCCGGAGAAGACGCTCGGCGATGTCTTGAGCGCGAAAGCGCTCGCGTCACTCGGCGAGGTAGAGGTGTCCATTGAGTGCGCGTCCGAGATTCGTGGGCGGAAGCTGCCGCATCTGCTCTTGCAGCAGGAGACGGACTTCGCGTTTGCCTGCCGCCTCGCGGCGGCGGCCGGCGCGCACGTCTGGTGCGTCGATACGAACGAGCAGCAAAGCAAGCTCTTCGTCGGCGCCGCGCGCGATTGGCAGGAGCAGACGATCAAGGAGCGCGATTGCATCCGCTTGCGCGTCGCGCAGGGGACGACGCCGCATGCGTCCGTCACGCTCGGCGCGTATACGTACGAGCTCGGCCAGCGCGTCGAGCTCCTTGGATGCCACTACGTCATCGACCGCGTCCTCGTCGAGCGCGTGCACGGCAGCGACCGCGTGACGTACGACATGACGGGCGTGACGGAAGCGAAGGACGGCGACATAGCCGTGCCGGCGCTCCATGCCGCGCGCCTCACGGGGATCGTCATGAGCGCAAAAGACGAGCTGCACCAAGGGCGCGTGCTCGTCAATTTCACCGACGGGAAGGAGGGCGTGAAGGATGTCACGCCTGGCAAGCTCTGGATTCCTTATCGCCCGCCGTACGCCGGCCAGCAAGGCGGCATCGTCTTTTTGCCGGAGCCCGGCGACCGCGTCGAGGCCATCGTCGCCGACCGCAACGCCTACGTCACGACGGAGCTGCGCAGGAAGAAGCCGTTGCCGCAGGAATGCCAGGACCCGCTCGTGAAATACATCGGCAACAACACGAAACAGCGCGTCTTCTGGCGGCCGAAGTCGCTCGAACTCTGGTCAACGGACACGAACATCGTGCTCGACGACAAGAACATCGACATGACGGTCGGCAAACCGGAGGGCGCGCGCATCCACATCGACGCGAAGAACATCGTGATGACCGTCGGCAAGAACCGCCTGCGGCTCACTGAGCAGGGCATGGCGCTCGAACGCGGCACGAGCGAGATCGTGCTGGACGACAAAGGGACGTACCTGCGCCGCGACGGCCAGCAGATCGCGCTCGACCAGAACGTCCAGATCAAGAGCGGCGGCACGATCGACGCGGCGGCCGGGGGCGCGGCGAACATTCACGCCGACGGCACGCTGAAGCTCGACGCTTCGGGGACGGCCTCGCTGAACGGCTCGCACGTCGAGCTCGCCTGACAGGGGAGGAAGGCGTATGGAAGAAGATTGGAAGATGGACGCAGAAAAGCTGCGCCATCTCTTGGAGGGCAAGCAGCAGCGCGACGAGAAGGCTTTGCGCGATCTCGCCGCGACGGCGGACGTGTCCGATGCGGCAAAACTGCTCCTCAGGATCGCCGCCGAGACGATCGAGCACGGCGCGCGCCTGACGGAGGAACGCCGCGAGCGCTTCGAGCAGGAGGAAGCGTCCGCCAAGCAGGATGGGAACGCATCGTGGGACGTCACGACGCTGCTCGCGCCGCTCGCGGAGCGCGCGATGCTGGCAGATGCCGGCTTCTACCCGATGCTGCGCGCGGACGATCCCCGGCGGTGCGAGATCGAGCAGCCGCAGCAGGAGAAGCAGCAAAAGCAGCTGTATTTCCTCGATACAGACTACGACACGTTCCGTCGGATCGTCTATGAGACGACATATGAAGGGCGGCGGGGCGCGGAAAGCGTGCCGTACCGCCTGCGCTTCGTGCCGCTCTTCGCCGAGGCGGAGTGCCGGCTCATCGAGACGGCGGAGCTCTACCGCGTGACGCGTCCCGTGATTTTTTCGCCGTGGACGCGGCGCGCCGTGATGGTCGAGGCGGACGGGGGAGGGCCGCTCGACGATCTTTGCCTGGAGGAGAACGGTCTCGCCAGCATTTTGCTGGAAGACCGGATGCTGTACTGGAATTTCGAGTGGAGCGTCCAAGAAGGAGCGGACGACGCCCAGAAAGGGCGGAGTCCTGCCTTTGACGAAGTCTGCGGCATCCAGACGTATCCGACAAAAGACCGGTGGACGGACGGGCATCCGAAACAGCCGGAGCAGCTGGACTTCCTGCTGCCGGAGCAGCGGATGGGGCTCCGTTCCGTCGTAAGAAATATCAAGAAAAATCAGATCACCATCACGGGGACGAGCGATTGGTACGATGCCTCGTCGGAGCAGCGTTGCGAATGTTTCCGCTGGCATCGCCCGGGCGCGGTGGAGAGGATGACGTTCGCCAATGCATTCGCCAGGGGACGCGTTGCGGCCACGGGGGCGATCGGTACGAACGGTATGATGGATTACACGCACGTTCTCCGCACGCGCGCGCAGCTTGATTATCTGCTGCAACAGCTGACGCAAGCGCCGTTTTCCGTCGTACAGGCGGACGCGGAGGGAACCGTACTGCATCGATACGAGCGCGGCATGGCGTACGGACGCGACCGGGCGCAGGAGCTCTTCCGCCGCCGCGCGCGCGGCGGGCAGGCGATCCGCTTGTCGTTCGCCTGCGCGGACGCGGCGCAGGAAAAGTTTTTGACGGACTACGCGAATTTCGTCCTCGATGCGCTCGAGCGCCGCGCGCCGTACATCACGTGGATCGCGCAGCGCAGCGGAGAGGGGGCGTCTTGATGGCCTGGCTTTGGAGCGGCGGCACGCCGGCGCTCGAAAAAACGTTCCGCGTCAACTGGCGCGACCCCGTTTGCCCGGCAGCCATCGAGCTTGACAGCGAGACGGATGACGTACGCACCATCAATCCGCTCGTGCGCTTCTCCAATATCTTTTCACTCGTGGCGAAGCTCGAAACGGAACTCCCGAAGGAGCAATGGCTCGCCTTCGAAAATGTGCTGCTGCACCTGCTCGCCTACCTCGACCGGCAGAGTGGCATCGACCGCACGTCCATCGCTATCGACGTGCGGAGGGCGGAGTTGCTCGCCGGGCGCTACGGTGCGCGCGTGCAGGAGCTCTTCGCAGCGCTGACAGATGACGAGCAGGCGACGGTTGCGCGCCTGCTTATGCGTCAGGAAGAGAACGCAGTAGGTCGGCTGTTTTACGATGAGGCTTTGACAGAGCTCTTTCCAGATGCCCTGCCGTACTACGAGACGCAGGACGAGACGATCCTCCTGTACCTGCCGCGCTGGGAAAACGAGGCGGACAAGGGGAAGCTCGAGATCCTCGAACGACTGTTCCTCGACCGCACAGCCGTCGTCCGCGTGTTCTGGGGCGTGCCGTTCGGCATCCTCGGCGAGGCGTGGATGACGCGGCTCGATCAGTTTCAGCTGTATTGAACGAAAGGGGGCTTCTCTATGGGACAGGCGATCGGCATCGACCTCGGCACGACGACGACCATCGTGACGTACAAGAACCGCAAGGGCAAATGGAAGCAGCTGCGTATCCACGGCGACAGCGCTATCCCGTCCGTGCTCTATTTCCGCAAGCGTGGTGATGAGGACTATTGCATCGGGCGCGAGGCGTTGCAACTGCAGGCGCAGAATCCGCATGCGGCCGTCGCGGAATTCAAACGTCACCTCGGCGACCGGGACTATCTCTACGAGGTCACGGCGGAGGACGGAACGACGTTCTCCCTGCGTCCGCGCAAGGCGGCCATCCTCTTTCTGCAGAAAGTTCTCGACGAGGCGGAGAACACGCTGCTGCGCGAATTCGCTGGCGACGGCACGGTGGAAGACGCTGTATTGACCGTCCCCGCGAAGTTCAATCTCGCGCAGAAGAAAGAGACGCGTATCGCGGCGAGCGACAGCGGCCTTGCGGATGTGAAGCTCACGGCGGAGCCGACGGCAGCGGCGGTCGCGGCAGCGGAAGAGGGTGACCTTGCCGATGGGGAAAGCGTGCTCGTCTATGATTTCGGCGGCGGCACGTTCGACGTTTCCGTCATCCAGCGGCAGAAAGGTGCGTTCCACGAAGTCGCGACGAACGGCCTCGCAAAACTCGGCGGCAGCGACCTCACGCGCCACCTCATGGAGCAGTTGGCTTTTCAGGCCGAAGCGGACTATGGCGTGACGATCCCCGTGGAGGACGGCGACGAGAACGCGCCGGACGAAAACGAAATGTCGCTCCTCGACTGGAAGCGGAATCTGCAATACCTCCGCGAGGCGGCCGAGCAGACGAAAATCGCGCTCTCTGATCCCGACAACGACCCGTGCCCCGTCACGTGCCAGCTCATGATTCGCGGGCAGCTCGAAATCCTCCAGACGACGGTCACACGTGCGGAATTTGAAAATGCCATCCGCAAGGAAATCGAGCGGACAATGGACATCACACGTGCGACGATTCAAGAGGCGCACGAGCGCGGCATCGACCACATCGACCGCTTCGTGCTCGCCGGGGGCAGCAGCTCCATCCCGCTCATTCACGAGATGATTGAGAGCGAACTCCAGCAGCAGGAGTGCTCCGATAGCGACGAGGCAAAAACGCTCATCTCGAAGGGCGCGGCGATGCTCGCGAACGAGGCCGAGCTCTCGACGGACGCCATCACGAACGTGCAGTACGGCGTCGTCTCGGCTGAGGGCATGATGCTCCAGAAATTCCAGCCCATCATCCGTGAGAACGAGCCGCTGCCGTGCTCTGGCACGAAGACGTTTTACCTTGCACGTGATGGGCAGCAGGCGCTCGACATCGAATACTACGAGCGCGACATCAAGAACTCGCCGCGCGCGATGGACCTCATCGAGACCATCCACATTGGCAACCTGCCGGAGGGGCTGAAAAAAGCGGACACGCAGATCGATGTGACGTTCACCGTCCTGCTCGATGGCGTGAATATCGACGTGCACGTACAGGACGCGGCCGGCAACGAGATCCAAACGAAGAATCTCAAGATTGAAAAAGGCAGCGATTTATGGAGTGATGAAGATGCAAGCGACTGACAGAAGCGCGCTCGTCAAAGAAGCGAAGGATTGGCTCGCGGAGCGCGACCTCCTCGTACGCACGCATTGGCGTCCCATCTATGATATCTTGGACATTCGCGCGGAGCGTAGGACGGACGCGCCGCCGACGAAAGCGCGCGTGATGTTCCGCCCGCCGCAGCCACCGCAGCCACAACGGATGGAACGGCCGCAGCGTATCCCGCCGTGGGCGCAGCAGGTCACGCTGAAAAAAGCGGTCATTCCCACGCCAGCGCCGGAACCGGCATCGCCGCCCCGCGTCCCGCTCTGGGACGATGCGACGTGGCATACGTACCAGCAAAAGATGCTCGCCATCGACAAGGTCGCGAACGCTTTGGCGCTCGCCGCGCAGAACCGCTTCCTCCGCTCCGGCCAGCGGAATGCAGCGGCTATCTATCATGAGCGGCTGCTCACCGCGCGGACGAGATTCGCGCAGCTTACGGGGCCGGAGGATGGCATCTGGGATGAGGACGCGATTGGCGACATCCTCGGCGTCCTTTGCAACTGCGTGAAGACCAGCATCCGTCCCATGCTCGAAGGTGGCAGCGGCGATATCGTGGCGGGTTCCGAGACCGGTCGCTTCTATGCAGCATTCACGTCCTGCGTCGCGGCGTATCTGGAGTCGCTCGGATTTTTCGCCGTCGGCGTGCAGCCGGGCGACCCGACAGAGCCGTGCGCGAAATATTTCGAGCCGTTCCTGCCCGGCGAGCATGCGACGAGCCCGGCGCAGCGCGGCTGCATCTACAAGGTTTTCGTGCAACCGTACCGTGCCTATTACGGCGCACAGGGACAGGAGGAACTGTCGGAAATCTGGGTCAACGGACGAGCCGCCGTGTATCAACTGTGAGGAGGCGCAGACATGAGTCTTCTGGATTTTTTCTTTGACATCGAGCAGCGAGTGGCTGCATCGGAGACGCTGAAAACGCTGCGAGCAGATCTGAAAACGTTGCGGGCGCAACTGGACGAGGAACAGAACGCGCGGCAATCGCTCGAGCGGGAGCTCGCCAAAGAGCAGAACGCCCGTGCGCAGGTGGAACGCTTGCTGTCCGAAGAAGAACAAGCGCGGAAAACGCTCGAAGGAGAGCTGTCGGAAGAATGTCAGGCGCGAGAAGCCTTGGCAGGACGTCTCGATTCGTTGCAACAACAAGAATCGGCGCTGACGCAAGCGCTGGAGGACGAGCGGAAAGAACGCCAGGCGTTCGCGGATAGGATGGACAAACGCCTGAAGAAATTGGAGCAAACGGAAGAGGATGAAGTACCGCCTCCCCCGCTACCTCCGCCAATCCTTCCCGGCATCGAGGCGTTTATCCTGCCGGACGACGAGGCGGTGCTGTTCCCGCAGAGCGAGGCGCGCGTGCGCCGCGCTATGGCAGAGACGCTCGACCTCGCGGTACCGCGCGCGTCCCTCGGCGGATCGAAAGCCGCCATTCTGCAGGGCATCGTCGACGAATACGAAACGCACTTGCGCAAGGCGTACGAAAAACTTGAACGGCACTGGGATGACATCGACGAAGACGAGCGCTCGCAGGAAGTCACGGAAGCGTTTTTCTCCGTACTCTCGGATCGCCTGCTCAAACCGTTCTGCGCCGCGCTCTATCACGGCATGGGAAAAGAGCCGGAGGCGTACGCGCAGATGATCGCCGCGTGGAATGCCTATCTCTCGCGTTGCCATGTCAGCACAGTGTCATTGCGTGTCGGCGAAAAACTTTCGGACGTTTCAAAGCGTTGCAACGTCAATGTCCTGCCCGACCATACAGACGACGCAGCGCTCTACGGCACGCTCAAAGAGATTGACCGCTTGCCGTACTGCCTGCATTATCTCGAGGATGACACGCACGAATCCCTCGAACTCCCCGGCAGCGCTGTCGTCTGGGCGAAGAGGTGAGCGCGATGGCAGAGCCGTATGTGGTCGGCATCGATTTTGGTGCTGTGAACATCAAGGCGTGCGCGTGGGACGGGCGCAAGTACCGCATGATTGCTTTGGATTCCCATGACACAGAAAGCGTCGCGACGGAAAATGTCATTTTGTACAAGATGGCGAACGGCGTGCCAGATCCGCGCATCGGTATGTCCGCTCGGCAGGGGCGCTACGAGGACGGCGTGGACGCGCAGGATTTCGTGCGCGACATCAAGCGCAAGCTGGAGCAACGTGCGTGGACGCAAGAAATTCCCTGCCTCGGCAAAGAGCTCAGCGCCGAAGAGGTCGCGACGGACATCCTGCGCCTCGTCTACCGCCGCGTGGCGCGGAAGCTCCGAAAGAGCGCGGTGGACGAGGCGGCGACGATTCCTGCCGCTATCACGGTGCCCGTCGGATTTTCCGCTGTGCAGCGCGCGCGCATCCAGCGGGCCGCGCAAACAGTTGGCTTCGACGTTCAGCATGTATTGACGGAACCATTCGCCGCCTTGTTCTCGCAAAAGAAGCTCATCCAGACGGCTGAACGGCAGAACGTCTTCGTCTTTGACTTTGGTGGCTCGACGCTCGACATCAGCCTGCTGACGGTCTGGAACGAAGGGGATACGCTGCACGTCGAGGAAGCGGGCTCGATGGGGCTCCACGTCGGCGGCCTTGACATCGACCAGTGGATTGCAGATGAAATTTTGCGCCCGCAGTATGAGGTGTGGGAAGCAGCGCACCCGGCAGAGCACAGTGACCTCGACCGCGCCCGCGTCGCGCGTGGCATCCTCGAAGCGGCGGAAGACCTCAAGAAGCGGCTGTTCCTTGCGGACAGCGAAGATGATGACGAACAGGTGACGCATCCGATGCCCGTCGCGTCCGGCGACTTCGTAACGCTCACGCTGCGTCGCGGAGATGTGATCGAGATGTTCGAGCGCCATCAGCTGCGCGAGACAATCACGGAACGCCTTGATGCGCTGTTTGACGGAACGGACGGCCTGCGCCCGCAGGATGTTGACCGCGTCTGCGTCTTCGGTGGGACGATGCACATCCGTTATTTCCTTGCAATTTTGGAGGACTATTTCCCCGATGGCACGTTCGACCCCGATGATGTTGAGACGGACGAAGATACCATCTACACGTCCGTGGCGGATGGCGCGGCGCACTTCCTCGCGCGTGCGCAGTCGGGCAAACCGTCTGAAATCGAAAATTATCTGCCGTATCGTTTCGGTTTTTATCGCGGTCGACGCTTCCGCGCGTTCGGCCTCCGCAGCCACCAGTGGTCGCGGACGGAGCGTATCCTGTCGGGCGACCTCGATGGTGGGCACTTGCCTATCTACCAAAAATTCTGGAAAGACGAGCCCGTGTATGTGGGATTCGTCCCCGTCGGGCAGTATACGTTCGAAGGCGATGCGATGTTGCGCCTTGCCGTCGGCGACGATGCCGGTGTGTGCTACGAGCTCACGGACGTCGTGGACGATGGCGCCAGCGGCGATCTGCTGGACAGCTGGATGGGCGATGTCGTGATGGAACAGGAGGAGTAAGATGGACGAAAGAAAAGAACTCGCCGAGCGCTTGCACCGCACCGGCGAATCGTTGCTTGGGCAGCTGGAGGAGGAGCTCGGCGCGATGGATGAGGAGCTCGCGACGGCAAATGCGGCCGTCGCCGCGAAAGAGTCCGCGCTCGCCGAAGCGAAAGAAGCAAACAGCCAGCTCGCAACCCGTCTGCAGAATGTCCGGACGACGCTCCTCCGTCTGGCGGGCAGCATCCAGGAAGGGGTGTGACCATGTCGAAAGAACGGAAAAAACAACTTATCGCCGACCTGCGTGGCGTGCTCGGCTATCTCTATCGCATGACCGTTGAGCAGCAACAGGAAAACGATGGCTTGCGCGAGCAAATCGCACAACTGCAGGAATCCGAGCGTACGGAAAAGGCGAAAACGGAAGAGGCTCGGGAAACGTACGAGCAGCGCTACGAAGGTCTCCGACAGGAATACCAGCACCGTCTCGATGAGAAACACCGCGCCATGACGGAGCGCAGCGCGAGCCTCGACCAAAGCATCGAACAAGTCGCGAGCTTGCGCAGCGAACTGGCATCGCGCCTCGCTCTTGCCGAGCAACAGGAGCGCAAAAACAAGGAACGGTGGCGAACGGCGAACGAAGACCTCCGGACGGCGCAGCAAGCGCTGAAGGATGAGCGCAAAGACTTCGAACAGGAACGCGACGATTGGCGCACGAAGAAGCAGGGCATCAAGGAAAAGGCAGAGCTCTACGAAGAAAAATGCAAGGAGCTGCGGAAGAAAGAGATCGAGATTCAGTCGCTGAACGAGACAATCCAGCAGAAGGACGATGAGATTGCCAAGAAAGCTACGCGCATCAGCGAATTGAAGGAAGAGAACCGGCAACTCCGTGCGAAACGCCACGAGAATTGACAGCCTGCAAAGCGCAGGAAAAAGCGAGGGACGGATATGACAGAAGCGACAGAAGCAATCACGGTCGGCATCGACCTCGGCACGACGAACACGCTCGCGTGCGTCTGGACGAACGGAAAGCCGAAAATCATCCCCATCGATGGCAAGAAGATGCTGCCATCGGCTGTTTATGTGCGGGAGGACGGCTCGGTCATCGTCGGCTATACGGCATTGAATCTCGGCATCGCCGACCCGTACAACCTCATCCGCTCGGCAAAGACGTATATGGCGACCGACAAGGAATGGCATTGCCACGGTCGGACATTCACGCCGACGGACGTCGCCACCGAAGTGCTCAAAAAAGTGCGTGCGGACATCGAAACGTGGATGAAGAAAAAGAAATATCCTCCCAGCCTTCCCATCCACGCGCTCATCACCGTTCCAGCGGATTTCAACGGCCGGCAGAAAGAAGAGACACGTCTCGCAGGCAAACGCGCGGGCTTCGTCGTGAGCGGCATCGTCACGGAGCCGATGGCGGCCGCGCTCTATTCCGCGCAGGATGAATACGAGGAGGACGAGGAGAGCGCAGAGGCGCACAAGCGCGTCCTCGTTGTCGACCTCGGCGGTGGCACGCTCGATCTCAGCGTCCTCGATGCCGATCCCGCCAGCCACGAATATCATGCCGTGGATACGGAGGGGGACAAGCATCTCGGCGGCGATGATTTCGACGACTGTCTTTTCACGGCACTATGCGATCAGGTGAAATCGGACATGGGCTGCGATCTTTCAGATCTCGCGACCTCCGGTCTTCCAGAAGCTGTATTCCATCAAGTGCGCCACCGCCTGCGCGAGGCGGCCGTGCGGGCAAAGGAAGACCTCAGCACGCCGGACGCGCAGGGCAAGCGCATCGCCCTCTCGGATCTCATGGATTATCGCGGCAAACGTTATGATTTCGAGACGTTCCTCACGCGCGAAGAATTCGAGACCATCTGCCAGAAGCTCTTTGACAAGGTCACGCATCGCTTGGAGCACTTCCTCGCGCAAGGCGAGAAGAACGGCACGTTCTTGCCCTCGGAGATTGACCATGTCATCCTCGCCGGAGGCAGCTGCAATATGCTGAAGATCCAGGAGGATGTCGAGCGTATCACCGGCTGCCCCGTGAACATGGAGCGGGAGCTCGACAAGCTCGTTGTCTACGGTGCCAGCCTGATTGCGCACTCGTGGACAGGAATTGATGCGACGCGGCCGTTCCACGACAACATCTCGCACTCGCTCGGCGTGTCCATTATCGAAAACGGGAAAGAAATCCTTTCAAAAATCATCAAGAAGAACGAGGAATTCCCCACGTCGAAGACGATGCGCTATCGGACGGAATATGCCGGACAGACGGAAGCCATCATCAAGATTTATGAGGCCGGCCCGGACGCTGAAGATATTGAGGACATCGCAGCGCATGATTTTTACGACGGATTCGTGCTCAAAGGCCTCCAGCCGGACGAGGACGGGAAGCCGTCCATTGACATCACGTTCTCGTACGACGCGAGCGGTTGCCTGACCGTCGAGGCTGTGGACATCAAGACGGGCAAGTCAAAAGTGCTCACCATCGAAGGTGGTGCCAAGAAACGCTCGGCGAAGGAAGGCGCGGAACGATCGCAACGCCCGGTGGACTTCGTGCTGATGATGGACGCATCTGGCTCGATGATCAGTTGCAACAGGATGCCGGAAGCCAAGGTGGCCAGTCACTACCTCGTTGACGAACTCATCGACTTCCGTGTGCACCGCATGGGGCTTGTTGCCATCGATAGTTGCGCGAAATCCATCGTTACGCTCACGAACGACAAAAAGCGCTTGAAACGAGGGATCGATTCGCTCACGCCCGGCGGCAGCACGAATGTCGTCGATGCATTGCAGCACATGAATCGTATGTTCGATCCGAACGATGACCGCAAGCACGTCGGTATCCTCGTCTCGGATGGAGACCCTGACGATCGGAAGGGGACAGAAGCCCTTGCACGTTCGTTGCGTAGTGACGGCATCCGCCTGATTTTCATCGGCGTGGGGTCGAATATTCATGAGCTCAATGTGGCAGAACCGGAGGATACCTATACCATCGATAATATGCATGATCTTTCCGAGACGTTGAGCACGGTCATTCCGGGCATCACGAAATCCTGAGAAAGCGAGGATACGATATGAGAAGAAACAACCGCAACACAGAGAAAAAGACATTCACGTCGTCAGTAGATACGTTCTATCCAACGCTGGTAGGAGAAACGATCCAGCAAATGTTCGGACAGAAGGATGATTCAACGGAAGCGCCGGAGACGAGCGACGTCGGCATCGTGTCGCTCGATGCGTTTTACGCTAATCCGCCTGAAAAAAAGATTCCGCTCAGCGTGACGACGTTCACGAATTGGGCTGCTGCGTTTGACATCGAATTATCTGCAGATCCGCAAACGACGGATGATATGGTGGCAGCGATAAAAAGTCTTTCCGGCAACGAGCAAAAGGAATTCGTCAAGGAATTGCTACGGGATGCCGGCGTCGACATCGACGGCCCGAAGGGGAAGGAAGCGCTGTTTCTCCAGCATATCCGTCCGAAGCAGCCCATCGTAGGCGGCAAACGCGTCCCGGATGATCCTATCGACTGCTTCCTGCACGTCTTCCGCATGAAGGGGGAAACGGCCGCAAAGAAACCGAGAGAAAAGCCGATCGAGGCACCACAACCGCAGACACCTGTTGAGACAGAACCGGCTGCGTGGTATGATGCGGCGGCATGGACGGAGATCCTCACAAAAGGAGAACGGCGGACGGCGCGGCCGGAGCAGGTCGGCATCAGCAAGGAAATCAATCTCTATGATGGCTTGCCTGTGACGGCAGAAGATGGCATCTGCCTTGAACTTTCGTCGGATCTGCCAACATCGTTGCATCCCGAGCAGGATGCGCCGGTCGCGCTGTTTGACGAGAGCGCAGGCCATCCAACCGTCGTCGCATGTGGCCATCTGCAGGGGAAGCTCTTCGGTGTGAAGGGGTGTCCGCGCCTCGTCCTGCCAGCCGAAGAATTTGACAGCGACCTGCTTGCGCGCAAGAGCAGCTTCCAGCTGGCCGTGCTCTGTCAAAGCGGACGGGATGCGAAGCAGGCTGGCGATACCAAAAAGGTCGCGTATTTTGTCCTGCCGTGCAGCCACGTGACATGGAACGAGGTCGAGGAGACGGAGCAGACGCTCTGCATTGATTTCGGTACGAGCAACACGACGGCGGGCAGCTACGGCGTCCTCGACGAGGCGAGCGACGAGCCGGAGATCGTCACGTTCCCCGATGTCACGGACATCGGCGCAGACGGCCTGCCCACGCAAAAGGAAATGCTGCCAACGCTCGTCTATGTGAAACATCTCGACCGCGCGGAAGATACGGTATCGTATGCGTTCGGCTATGAGGCGGCGCGCGCTATCGTCGCTCAGAACTATACGCCGATGGCCTCCGTTTTCCACGAGATCAAAGCGTGGGAGGGCGTGCTCGACGCGCAGGAGCGCGTGCAGGATGAAGACGGCGCTGCCGGAAAGCTCGTGCGCCGCGCAATCGTCAAGGCATATCTCGAATATGTCATCCAGCAGGCCGAGCACCATTTCAAGCACCATTTCCGCAAAATCCATTTTTCCGCACCGGTCAAGCTCAAGGAAAGCTTCATCCAAGAGATGAAGAAGACGTTCGACGATGCGTATGACGTAAGGGACGCACAGGATAGCCTCGACGAGGGTGTCGCCATCGTCTATGACCTCATCCATCGTGCCTGCCTGAACGCGCGGAACGCGATGAAGCCCGTCGTGCACGACTGCTTGATTCTCGATTGCGGCGGCGGGACGACCGACCTTGCGCTCAGCACATATACCATTGAAAACAAGCGCGGTTACCAGAAGCTCACGCTTGATACGAAATCCGAAGGCGGAAATGCAAATTTCGGTGGCAACAATATCACATACCGCATCTTGCAGCTTTTGAAAATCAAGCTCGCCGCAAGCATCCGCGAACCCCAAAAGCAGCCGCCGACCGTGCAGGAGCTCATCCCTGCGTATGAGGAACGCATCATGTTGCGCCTCGACAAAGCGAAATATGACGCGCTGGACGCTATCGAAGCGGCGAAGCTCGAAGGCCGCGAGCATGCGGAAGACGCAGGTGCTGCCATCACGCGGCGGAACAAAAAGATCTACCAGAAGCTTGACGAGGCGTATGACAAAGCGGAAGCGCTCGTCCCGACGCGTTTCGACGAGGAGGAGAACAACTACAAGGCGACGCTCTGGAAGCGCAACTTTTATTCCCTCTGGAAAATGGCGGAGAACATCAAGATCCAATTTTTCCGTGCGGAAAATGTCGTCGACTTCCGTTTCAACCGCGCTGATGATTACCGCGTGCTCCATGTCGATGACAAGAGCTACTACCTGAATATCTTGGAGCCGGACGGCACAGTCGAACGCATCGAGCAGCCGATGAAGGATGTCGCGGTCACAATCAAAGAGATCAACCGTCTCATCTGCCCGGATCTCTATGCGCTCCTCTTGGATCTCCTGCCCGAAGATCTCGCAAAGACGGATTGCTACTACCAGCTTTCGGGGCAGAGCTGCAAGATCAATCTCTTCAACGACCTCATGAAAGAATTCATCCCCGGCCGCGACATCCGCAGCGCGAAGCTCAGCGATGATGAGGACGTGGACGACGACGAAGCGGCACAGACGAATGACGCGGAGCCGCAGGCACAGGACAAGCAGAAGACAGGCCTCAAGATGGCCTGCTTGCGCGGTTGTATCCGCTATGTTCGCGACTGCGAGCGCGGTGACGTGCAACTCGAGCTGAAGATGGCAGCACCGAAGCTGTTCTATCAGGTGTTTGAGCATCGTTCGTATGGTGACGAGAAGCGTCTCTCTGGAGGTGAGGACGGCGTGCCAGAAACGCAGCTGATCTTCTTCCCAACCTCGCAAGCGAAGAGCACGGTGTTCTTCGTCATCGATCCGCAGGGCGAAAAATCCGTTCAAGATTTCCGCTATAACTTCCAGCCGGCCGGCAGCGGCGAAGCATTTTCTACGACGGCGGCTATCCTCGATCAGTTGAAGAAAGAAACGTATCTGGCGGAGAAAGATGAGGACACCGAGGAAATCCTCGATACAATCCTGCGCGATCTCGAGAACGACGACGAGACGCCCGTCCCGAAGGGCCAGTCGCGCCAGTCGCTGCTGTTGCTCCCCGCGACGGGAGGCTACGGATTCCTCATTGTGCAAATCGGGAAATCCGTTGATGCGGATGGCAAAACGACATTCTATCTCTCAGACAAGGAATTCCACAAATTCCGCGAGGAGGCGCGCGCCTTCTTCTTTGATGGGAGGCATTGACGATGCCAGTGAATGAAATCGTAGGGGCGCGTGAGGAGGTCACGTTTCGCTCCGGTGCCGTCCTGACGGCCACGATGCTCGAAGCGGCGATTGGCGCACAGGCTGCATTCCTGAGCCTCGCCTATGCGGGCTATGGTGACGGCATCCTCGCGGGAATGGAACTCGCCGACGTGGGTGGTGCACTGTTCTTGGAGCCCGGCATCCTCCATGCGGGAGGTGGCTTTTTCCTGTGCCACGAGCGCGTAGACCTCACGGCGTTCATCGAAGCGCGGGATGGCGAATGGTCTCCACGTCCCGATAACAAGCTCATCTTGCGGCCGGAGGAAGTGGAAAACGTAAAGCATATCACGCGCACCGTCTTGAAGCTCGATGTCCTCGACGTGGCCTCCGGCCAAGACGTGCACAACGGAGAGATGCTTCTCCTCACGTTCAACGGCGCGAACATCCAGGCAGGGAAGTCACATCTGACGCTTCCTCGCACACTCAAGGATTTTTCGCATGGAAACCATGCGGATGTCAATGTCCTCGACACGCCGTTCGCATGCCCCGGTGGTACGACTTACCCGCCCATCTTCTTCCGTGCGCTGCAAGCAGCAATCGCAGGAAAAGCAGTGCGCGACACGCTCGACCAGTCGATGCTTCTGCTGCTCTCCGCTGAGCGTGTCTTGCCATGCGGTGCGCTCGAAACGTATTGCAAAGAAAAAGGCATCGCCATAACGGGCGATGCCAAGGATGAAAGAGAAGCGCTGTATCGCGCCGTATGCAAGGCCGTCGACGTCACGCACGCAGGGACAGCATCTATCCCGCAGAGCGCCGCTGTTCCCTCACCAAAAACCACGCCGCTCAGACGGCGTCCAGGCTCACGATTGGCCGAAATGGCGGAGCGGGATTGAACGCAGAAGAGGCTGTTGTAGTTTTGCGGCAGCCTCTTCGTTGTATGCAGATTCCGTCCGGTGCAGGTTGTGCTTCACGCCTAGCAAAAAATATTTCCAAGGTTGCCTGCGTGTTGACCTTTTTGGATTGCTCAAATGATAGGATAGCTACAGAAACGAAATGTTTTGTCGATATATCCATGACGTTCAGGAGGTTTTGATCATGAGCAACAGTATTTTTGAAGACGCGCTGTTCTTGGCAGCCGGCGGAATTGTCGGTCTCATCGCTGGCGCGGCATTGATGTCGGACGACGAGGATGACGAGGATGAGGAAGAAGAGGCGCGCGTCGCACCGAAAGCGGCCGGCCGCAGCATCGAGGAACTCGTTGCATCGCTGAAGAGTGAAGCGCAGCAGGCGCTCGTGAACTGCGAGACGGATGAGGAACGCGAGGAGGTCAGCGCGAGCATTCGAAAGTCCATCGAAGGATTGCAGGCGGTGCTGGCAAAGCGCACGGCGACGGCTTCTAAGGCCATGGAAACGGAAGCAGAAGCATCTGACCGGTTCGTAGAACTTGGCAAGGACGGGCAGCCGCAGCCGGACGAGTCGTTCGCGCCAAAACCAGCACAACGGTTTCAGGATTTGGCCGCGAAGCTCGAGCAGGCGCTTGATGAGACGCTGGCGGACTTGCCGCCGGTCACCAGCCGTCCTTCCGCTCCCGCGACTTGCG
>JAXGCE010000042.1:0-3567 GCA_034186105.1 Selenomonadaceae bacterium | reverse complement strand
GGAAACCCCATGCACGGCTCTCTGCTGACGCAGATTCGCCGGTTTCAAGGGAGAAATGCGGGGAATCTCCCGCGTGTCTACTGGTTATGGACAAGATTCTGAAAGCCTATAGGGGGGCTGCTGGGGGAGGCATGTTCGGCAATTATAGAGATTTTCGTTGTATCGAGGAAATGCTGAGTGTAGCTTATATAGGAGGCTCCCTCTCAGAGGGGGCTGTCGCCGTAGGCGACTGGGGGAGTAGTAGGGTGCTGGAGACAAACAAATATGCAGAAGGTTGCTGAAGGACTTTAGAGACGCTTGCATCCTCGTCCGGCCACAGCACCTAACTACTCCCCCCGCCGCTCACGCGGCCCGTCCCCCCTCAATGAGGGGGGCTGCCTAAAAATCATTCCTTCCCCTTGAAATACTTCATGACCTTCTGTGCGAACTGGGTCTGGATGAAGAGGATGATGCGGTCGCCAGGCAGCAGGACGGTGTTGCCGTTCGGGATTTCGGCTTCGCCGGCGCGGACGTAGGCGCAGACGAGACATTCTTTCGGGAGTTTGGCGTCCATGAGGGGCTTGCCGGCGGCGGGGGCGCCTTCCTGCATGATGACTTCGACGGCTTCGGCTTTCGCGCCTTCGAGCAGCGAGACGGAGACGACGCCGCCGCGGCGGGCGAAGGCGAGGACTTCGCTTGCGGACAGCAGGCGCGCCGAGAGGACGACGTCGACGCCGACTTTTTCCATGAGGTCGACGTATTCGTTGCGGGCGACGCGGACGACGGTCTTGTCGGCGCCGAGGTGCTTCGCGAGCAGCGCGAGCATGAGGTTGAGCTTGTCGTCTTCCGTCAGGCAGACGACGACGTCGGCTTCGGCGACGCCTTCTTCGAGCAGGAGGTCGATGTCGGTGCCGTCGCCGCAGATGGCGATGCCGTGGTCGAGCTTTTCGGCCATGAGCTGGCAGCGCTCGTGGTCTTTTTCGACGACTTTGACCTCGACGTCCTGGCGGTCGAGGATGCTCGCGAGTGAGCGGCCCGTGCGGCCGGCGCCGATGACCATGACGCGGTGGATGGGCTTGGCGTCGCGCTGGATGAAGTTCTGGCTGAATTGCTCGATGGCGGACGGGATGCCGATGAAGTAGGCATTGTCGTGCGGTAGGATGTAGTCGCCGCCATGCGGGATGATCATGCGGTGGTCGCGGAAGATCATGCCGGCGAGGACGCCGCGCGGGAGCTCGATGTCCTTGAGCTGCTTGCGCGCAAAGGGCGAGGAGCGGCGCACGCGCGTCTCGAACAGGCGGACTTTGCCATGGGCGAAGTCTTCGACGTTCAGCGCGGCGGGCGTCATGAGGATGCGGTTGATTTCATGCGCCGTGATGAGCTCGGGGTTCAGCATGAGGTCGATGTCGAAATTTTCCTTCAGGTATTCCTTGGCCTCGCCCATGAACTGCATGTCGCGGATGCGGGCGATCGTGTGGGCGATGCCGTGCTTTTTCGCGAGGATGCAGGCGACCATGTTGACTTCGTCCTGGCCTGTGACGGCGATGAGGATGTCGGCGCCGCGGATGTCGGGCTCGTTCATGGTGATGGGGCTCGCGCCGTTCGCGTGGATGGTGAGGACGTCGAGCGTGTTTTTCGGCCCTTCGAGCTGGGCGGCGTCATGGTCGACGATGACGACGTCGAAGGATTCTTTGGACAGGAGCTCGGCGATGCTGTACCCGAGCTTGCCCGCGCCGATGACGATGACGCGCATGATTGCGGCCTCCTTTTTTCCGTTTCCTCCAGTATACGTTTCCGAAAAACGAGCGTCAAGCGTTCTTTTCCTTGACACCCCGCCCGCCCTTTGTTACATTATTAGTAGGAATCTTGCACGACTGACGGAAGTGGAGTTCACCACGGGGAGTGCAAGTAGCAGCGTCGCTGCGTGTGAGCCGACCGTCTGGGTGAAAGAGCCTTGGATTGGTGCGGCTCTTTTTCGTCTTTTCAAGAAGGAGAATGCGGAAATGAAAGAACTCGAACTCAAGTATGGCTGCAATCCGAATCAGAAGCCGGCGAAGGTGTCGATGGCGGAGGGCGAGCTGCCGTTCACGGTGCTGAACGGCAAGCCTGGGTACATCAACCTGCTCGATGCCATGAACAGCTGGCAGCTCGTGCGCGAGCTGCGTGCGGCGACGGGGCTGCCGGCGGCGGCTTCGTTCAAGCATGTGAGCCCGGCGGGTGCGGCCGTGGCGGTGCCGCTGTCGAATGTGCTGCAGAAAGTGTATTTCGTCGAGGGCGTGGAGCTTTCGCCGGTCGCGACGGCGTACATCCGCGCGCGCGGCGCTGACCGCATGAGCTCGTATGGCGATTTCGTGGCGCTGTCGGATGAGTGCGATGCGCAGACGGCGTCGTTCCTGAAGCGCGAGGTTTCGGACGGCATCATCGCGCCGTCGTACAGCGCGGAGGCGCTGGAAATCCTGAAGACGAAGCGCAAGGGCAGCTATCTCGTGATCCAGATGGATCCTGCCTACGAGCCGCCCGCGGTCGAGACGAAGCAGGTCTTCGGCGTGACGTTCTCGCAGAAGCGCAACGATGTGGCCATCACGGAGGACTGCCTGAAGGACATCGCGACGAAGGCGAAGGAGCTGCCGAGCGCGGCGAAGCGCGACCTGCTCATCGCGCTCATCACGCTGAAATACACGCAGTCGAATTCGGTCTGCTATACGTATGACGGGCAGGCCATCGGCATCGGCGCGGGCCAGCAGAGCCGCGTCCACTGCACGCGCCTCGCGGGCGGCAAGGCGGACCGCTGGTTCCTGCGCCAGAGCCCGCAGGTGCTGAATCTGCCGTTCAAGGAGGAGGTGCGCCGCCCGGACCGCGACAATGCCATCGATGTCTACATCGGCGACGAGTGGGAAGACCTGCTGGAGACGGACGACTGGAAGCGCGTCTTCACGGAGAAGCCGCCCGTGTTTACGGCAGAGGAGAAGAAGGCGTGGCTGAAGAAGGCGGCGCACGGCGTCTGCCTCGGTTCGGATGCGTTCTTCCCGTTCGGCGACAATATTGAGCGCGCGCACAAGTCCGGCGTGCAGTACGTGGCGCAGACGGGCGGCTCGATTCGCGACGACAATGTCATCGAGACGGCGGACAAGTACGGCATGACGATGGCGATGACGCATATCCGGCTGTTCCACCACTAAAGAAGAAAGAACGCGGTCGCGAAGAGAGGATTTCGCACGCAGGCGGGGACGGGGATGCACCGGAATCCACGGACGATTCCTTAACGGATTCCTTTTGCATCCCCGTCCCCGCCCGAAGGAAAGGTTGCGGTCGCGAAGGGGCAAAGCCTCCCTCATTGAGGGAGGGGGACCGCGAAGCGGTGGTGGGAGTAGTAGGATGCTGGAGACGAACAAATTTGCGGAATGTTGCTAAGGGACTTTAGATGTGTCGTTTTGACCTGTTTGGCTATCGCACCCAACTACTCCCCCCGCCGCTCACGCGGCCCGTCCCCCCTCAATGAGGGGATACATTTTCAGAATCGCGAACCCTAGAAAATTCAACGATTCGTGGTTCTCTTTTTTTTGCCGTCCCCCCACCGCTGTCCGCGAT
>JAXGCE010000041.1:0-10002 GCA_034186105.1 Selenomonadaceae bacterium | reverse complement strand
CCGATCAACGCAGGATAGGCCAACGCGTAAAACAGGAGTTCCTCCGGACCGCGCAGCAGCACGGCGGGACGACCGGAGCGCCGGAGCGCCTGATACTCGCGAATCTCGCGCTCGAAGTACCATCGTTCGTTTTCGTAGAAACCCTGCTCGGTCGTCACATCGTATCCAAGCTCCGTGCGGCGAAACCCTTCCCGCGTTACGAGATTTGGAATCATGCACTGAAGTCCGCGAATCAATGTCGTCTTGCCAACGGCCTTGCATCCGGAAATGGATACGAGATAACTCATGATATGCGCCCCTTTTCCGTGAACCATCGCGAAAGCGTGCGATCCGCCTCTTGTACGACCTCGTCAGGTGCGAGGTCATCCGTGTCGATCACGACCGTCTGTGGCAGGGAACGGAAGAACGCTTCCGTCGGCGCTTGCCAGGCCTCCAGCCAGCGCGAAAGCTTCGCCCGCTGCTTCGTCGCATCCTGCGCGGCCCTCTGCCGGATCGTCGGGACGGAGGCATGAAGATACAGTAGGAGGTCACTCGGGGCTGCTCGGAGCTCCGAAAGCTCCTCGTGCAGCAGGCGCTCGACGTCCCACGCATGGTCATGGCTCCGCGGGAAATGGCACGCGTAAAACGCCGCCGCTTCCGTACCGCGGATGCGAAGGACGGGCTGCGGCTGCGCGCGCAAGCGCCGTTCCTCCGCCAAAAAATGACGGAGGTAGCGGCGCTCGTGCTGACAATACGACGCTTCGTCGGACAGATCTGCGCCCACGTCGTATTTGTCCAGCCCGTCGTGCACGAGATACGAAGGGTGCAGCGCTTTCCACCGCTGCAGGAGCGTCGATTTCCCGACTGCCCAGCTACCTTCGATCGTGATGATGACGCCCACGCGGCTCCCTCCTTCACACTTCCTCCAGCAGATGATGATATAGATTCCCCGGGTCCTCCCGAACAGCCACCGGCAATTTGTGCGTCAGCTTGTGAAACGGCGACAAGGCGCAGAGCTCGGCGAAGCGCTGTGCGCGATAGGGCGCGGCAAGCTCGAACTGCATGAGGTGTGGAAGGACATTCGTATAACGCGGCGTTGCGCGCCAGAGTTCCGGATAGCGCGCAATCGCCATTCGGAAAAACATATGGAAAACGAAGTAATCCACAAGCGCATCGTAATCCTGCCAATATTGCACGAGGCCATCACGCACGGTCTGCAGGATCGGATGCGCCGGCACGGATGCGAGCAGCCAAACCGACACGGGGCGGATGTCGCCGGACAGCCAATGCCAACTGCTGTAGGCAAACAGCGGAGCGTCCTCCAGATACGACGGCATCGTCTCCGTCGTTGGGTACACGGTCGCGTCCAGCCAAACGCCGCCGTAGCGCAGCAAGAGCTCCAACCGCACGATGTTGGCAAAGGCGTTGTCGCTCAGCAGGCCGTCCTGCCATTTTCGCAAGACAACGGGATCGAGCGTGATATACGCGCCCATGTTTTCCCTTGTGATCAGCGTTTTTTCATAGCCATGGAAGCGCTCAAAGATGCGTGCAAGGCACACTTTCACGAGCGGCGGTGCACTCTCTTCTCCCTGCAGCCAGCACGCCCAGATGTGATGTGGCGGATGCTTCTCCCTTGGTGGCGGCAAAGGTAGACGCGCAGAAAGAAACGGGAAGTATTGAGCCTCCAGCCGCTCGTACACGCCGATCCGCGCTTCCATCGTATGGAGATTGCATTTCAATTCTTCAACGGATACCATGGGTTACCTCTCGTCAAAAAGGAATGGACATGCTGCACGAAAGCATCGCGATCCGTCGTCAGCCACGCGTTGCAATCCTTGACACCTTTGGGAAACGGGCCGAACGACCGCGCCGGGAGGCCGAGGTCGTCAAACATCTTCTGCAGGTTCTCATTGCCGATGACGCCATACGCATCATTGTCACACGCCAGGACATACGTCCGCGAGGTGATACGCGGCATGCGCTTCAAGAGTTTCCAGAGCGTGAGGATATGATCAATGGCATTGAGGGCCACGGCCGCGCCGCCAGCCTCGAGAATGCTACACGCATCGCTCCAATTTTCGCAGATGAACACCACGGGCGCATCTGTGCGAAAGAGGTCGCACACATGCCAAAGCGCGCCTTTCGACGCGCCGAGCTTGTAGACGGGGCGCAATCGGAACGGCATCTGCGACCGTGCGAGTGACGCATCGATGCGAACGATGAGATAGGAAATGCCCCCATCTGCGCGGAACTCAGGAATCACATAGCGATAGCAGGCGAGGACACACGGATCCTCATCGATCTCCTCCGCGAACGGACGGAGCCCGTCCGGCAGAATGCCGAGCGAAAGCACACCTGTGAGTTTTTCACCGAAGCCGCGCTCTTCGAAATACGAATCGCTCCCGCAATGCGCGCGCCCCTCTGCGACAATGCGCGCGAGCAACGTCTCCTGCATCATTCTTCATTCTCCAAGATTCCGGAAATCCGAATCTGGCTCGTTGTACCTGTCACATACGTCAGCACAGCGTAATAGAAATCAGGAATATCCTTCCAGTCATCCTCACGATGAATCTCAAGCTGGAGGCGTGAGTCCGGCAACTCGAATCCTTCCGTTGCCAAGCGTTCGACGGCTTCGTACAGTTTGCGCATTGTCGGATGATTCAGCGAGAGCCGTCGGCAGAGATTTTCATCGCGGCGTTCGCGCAAGCGAAAGATGGCGAGGATGTATTCAAGGCATTTCAGGATGCGCTTGGCGAGGTAATTGTTCTTCTTCGCGTCTTTCTCTGGGCGGCACGCGATAACGGTCTGCGCGGCGACTTCGAACGATTGGAGCAATAGACTGGCTGGCGCATGCTCGATGAAGCGGCGATCTTTCCATGCGGCTTTGCTGAGGATGGCCATCGTCTCAAAGTCATCGAGCGCGGACGCGTCAATGTCTTTCAACAGCTGGAATTCCATCTCGTTGTCGCAGGCGCCGAGCGCGCAGCCGAGGTCTTCATCGATGAGATTCGGCTTTTTCCGGAGCATCACGCCTGCCGCATCGTAAAACGGCTTCCCGATCTCGAGCGACAGCACGCACATGATGCGGAACAGATCCCACGTCATCTGACCGTCGCCCGCGCGGAATGCCTTTAGAAAATACTGGAACGGCAAGTCATGCGCGACATTTTGCATTGCCTGGCGGAAGTGCGCAGGACAGCCGGCCGTTTGCGTTGTCCGTCCGTTCGCGTACACCTGTTGCAGGGGGTAAAGGACGCTGAGCGATCGGAGATTGTACGGCATGTCGCCAAGAGTGGCCGCCTTCGCGCGATAAAACGTATAATCGTCGTCCATAACGACGATGTCGCGCGCAAGCAACTTGCCATCCTTTCGCGGCTTAACGACGAACGTGAGGTCAGCATCAGACGCAGCGTCTACGTCATCGCCAAACAGGATGTTGTTCTCATAAAACGCGACGTCTTGATCCGTGTCCACTTTGAGGTACACATAATAATCGCCTTGGCGGCTCCGCCGCCATGCGCCGTCCGGCATATGGATGCGGCTACGATGCCGCGTGTCGGGCTCGAGCAGACAGGAGAGGAACTGGTGCGACGTGTCATCATCTTCGTCGTCCTCGGCATAGGCCTCCAAGCCGAGTTCCTGCTTCGGATCCCAGACGGAGATGACAGCCTGCTCCCCGTTTTCCAATTCGTATTGGATCATGTAATTGCCATTGCCGCGCGCGTCGACATAGGCTTCATCGAGGTCGATGAGGACGCGGCCCGTAAAGACGTTTTCGATCCAGTCAAGGTAATCGACGTCCTTCTTCCGCTTCGTAAAGCCGTGTTGCAACGTCTCCCATGTTTCTTTGTCCTCCGGGTACTCCGGCACGGGCAGATCGAGATAGGGGCGCTCTTTCGCATTTTCCCATGCGACTTCCGCTTCGCGGAACGGTGCGTCTGACGTCTGCGGCTCAAATACGAGCGTGTATGGGATGTCGCGCCCATACGTGTACGTGAGACGCAAGCTGCAAGGTGTGTCTTTTTTCAACGGGAACGCAGGATGGTGGATGACGGCCTCATAGGAAATGTCCGTGTTTCCCTGCCCCATAATGAGACCGAAACGTGGTTCCGGCTCGTCTTTCGGCAACGTGAACACATTCGGGATGGAGATTTCTTGCTCGTGGCCGAGCTCCGGTACAATGCGCGCCTGGCCGCCGGCACGGATGAGATCAAACGTGCCGATCATTTGTTTGATAGCAAGTGCCGGAAGCTGATCCGTCCAGAGCGGTGGCAGCTTCACCTCTTGCTCACGGCTGTACACTTCGCATGTTTCATCCATGCGCGCATAGGCCTGCATGCCGGAGAGTGGAAGATCTGGCTGATCGCGCCGCGTCACGTGCGACATGTGGCACTCAAGATGTGGAGACACGAGATAGACGTAGACATGGTACGGTCCCACCATCTCTCTGCGCTCGGAGAGGAATTGCTTGACAGCAGCCGTCACATCGTATTTTTCTTCCGCAAAAGCGCGCGTCTCCGCATCCGTGAGCATTTGCCAGTCCGTGCCATCGCCTTCCGCGACGGCGAGGCGACGCCCTTCGAGCGGCAGCCCTTTCGTCCCGAGGACGCTGACGACTTCCTGTAGCCCTTGCTCCGAAAGCTGCAGTCCTTCGCGTAGCAACCGTTCCTTCAATCGCGTGGAATACGCTTCGCACCGCTCGGATGCCGTCGGGTGACGTTCCCAGACAAGGCCACGCGTCTCCGGTAGCGCCTGCTCTATCGATTCGTGATAACTCGCCTGCGCGAGCGTCAGTGAGACATGGCCATGCACGTAGTCGACGAACAGAGCGAAATCACCCGGCTGGAACGCCTGGAACGTGCGCTGACCGATTTCTGCGAAAAGCACGGCCATGCTGCGCGGCATCGTGTGGACGTCTGGATAGCATGCGTGCAAGGCCTTGCGGATCGCACCCATCTGGAATTCGTCATAGAGATCCGGGAGCGGAAGATGCAGTTGCCGCACATGTTTGCGCGGCAATGCGCAAAGCAGCATCCGCACGAGACGTGTCAAACGCGCATCCTGCGCGCCGTGTGCCTTGTCGTGCAAGCAAGATGTCACGGAATACGACGGGGCCTCTGGCGATAGATACCACCCCGTCGCCGATGCGACGGAAAGATCCGCCGGCGTACCGTCCTCCAACGTGAAATCTTGTCGCAGCAAACGGAACGGCAGCCGGTACGACGCCCCTCCATCCGTCCGGCAGAGCGGTCGCGTCGAAAAGAGATCGAGAAACATTGCAGCCGAGAGCGCATCCTTCGGAGCGCGCGCCGCTGTCTGCTTGATCTGGCTGCATCCGTGGAAGAGCTCATTTTTAGCGGTTTCTACAAATTTTTGGAGCGCGCCGCACGTCAGCGGTTCTTTTGCAACGGGTGTCCCTGCACGGACGAGCTCCATGTCATCTGCCGTGAAGATTGCGCCGAGCATCACGTCGCCGAACGCGAACAAGGCTTCCGTGCGCCCGTCTCCCTGCCGCAACGACGCTGTGAATGTGCCGTAATCCGGATGCATGCCGCAGACCGATCCGAGCGCCGGCGAGAGATGGAACTCTTGAAGACGGTACGCGACCGGTTGCTGCAGAAAATAGCAATAAGGACGCGCCGCGCGCAAGACATTCCAGAAAAACACCGTGCCGACGCGCGCGGAAAGGTGCGCCGCATCTGAGCGGATGAGCGATGAGACGTTCTGTAGGTCGTTCCACCCTTTCCAGATTTGACGGTACCAACGATCCGAAAGCAACGTGTTGTTCGGCGGCACGTTTTCCCATCGGCCGATATCATCAGCCTCTTCACTTTTGAAAAACGTCAAGGCGCGGGACTGAAACGCTCGTTCCGCATCGATGAGCAATGCAGGCGCTGCCGTGCGCTTTTTTTCCACGGCATCTTCCAACTGCTCGGTGAACGCGAGCAGGAGGCGGTTCTCGCCCGTATCGTAGCTCATGCGGCGCCGAACGGCGAGCATGGATTTCGTCGTGGACAGTTTCTCTCGGATTGTGCGTCCCGACCGCTTGCTGAGCCAGTTGAGCCCCGCGCTGCCAATCTCTTTTGCGCGGTAAATCGGCAGCATGACGTTCTCACGCAAGATACGCTCGTGCAGCTGCCCCGTGACATGCGCGAAAGCTTCGCGCGTCGAGGCAACAATGCGCGAAATCTCGTCGCCCTCCGGTTCACCACACGGTTCCAGGAGCTCCGTCAGTCCGACATAGCCGCGCTTTTCTTCATCCGTACCGTCATCAAGCGCCTGCACTTGGATCATCCAGCCGCGCACGTACGCCGTGAGTGCCGCGAGCGGATCTCCGGCGCCCAGTGCACGACAATAGCTATCAAAGTCTTGGATTTCCATGCATCAACGCCCCTCGAGTTCTTGGAACACGTTGTTTCCTTTCGAAATGTATTCAGCGCTGTTCCACATGAACTGACCGTAGCCCATTTCGCAGGCAATCTTGAAATCGTCCGCGATGTCGGGGAATTCCTTGCGAATGAGCTCGCCGATTGGGTCGAGGCACTCCTCGCGCGTCGTTCCGCGCGTGTCGATGCCACGCAGTTTCGGCATGACTTTCTGCACGATCTGGTCTTCGACGGCGATGTGCAATGCGTCGCGCAGCTCCCCCGTCGCTTCGCCCGTGGAGACCGCTTCCTTCCCCGTGCCCTGCACCGTCTTTTCATACGCGTCCCGCACGAGCGGATGATTGATGGCATAATGCTCGACGGCCTGCCAAACGCGGTGGCCGATGGCACGGCCAGCGTGGCTCAGGCTCTCGTTCATTTGCTCGAGCAGCAGACGATAACGATCGAGTTCTTTCATCTGCTCCGAGCCTTCTTTGAATGGGATGACCTTCTCACGCCATCCATCCCACGTCTTCAGGCTCATCGGAGTCACGGGATGGTCGAGCTTCTTCTCGCAGAAAAGTTCGAGGTTCATGGCGCTCTTGCGACTAATGAGATGATGCGGGCGGGGGAAATGGATGACCGTGCCGCGGTCGAGGACTTTGTCCGAGAGCGATTTCGTTGTCTCGTCCTGGTTCATCGTGCCGCACCAGAGCACGTTCGTGCGCAGCGGCAATGGGTACGGCTTGACGCCGGCGCCGAGATTGACCTCGATGGTCTGCGGCTCGCTCGTCGAGGCACTGCGGCGCATCTCGAGCTTGCTCAAGAAATCCGCAAAATAATGCTCAACGTGCGCGAGGTTCATCTCGTCAAGCAGGACGATGGCCATGTTGTCCTTGTAGTTTTCCGTGCATTCAACGAGGAAGCGCAAAACGGGCTGCGCATCAAACTTGTTGTCGATCGAATTGAAGAAGCCGAGCATCGATTCCTGGCTGTCCCAGTTCGGCTGCACGGGCACGTTGATGAAGTTGAGGCCGCCGAAGCGCGCGTAGAGATGCGGGAGCTCCGACTTGCCCGTGCCACTGACACCGGCGAGCACGGAGAGCGACGACCAGTTCGCAATCTTAAGCGACGTATGGAACGCATAGAGAATGCGAAGCGGGAACTGCAGGCCGTATTCTTTGCAGTTTTCGTAAATCGTCTGGAGCCATTCCAATTCATCGAGGCCAGCATCTTCCGCCGGCGCTTGGAACGGCCGCGTAAGATAGGGCTCGTGCAGGCTCGCGGCACGCTTCTCGCGATCGGCTGGGCTTGTCTCCGTCGCCGTCAAGCGCTTGATCTGCTCGTCCTGCGAAGAAATGACGTCCTGCGCCGTCTCTAGGCTCGATTGCAACGTATGATTCGATGCTTCGAGCAACGTGTTCTTGTTGCGCAAATCTTCGAGTTCGAGGACTTGCTGCTTACGCTGCGCGCCTTCTTCGCGTTCACGTTTCAATTCGCCCTCAAGCCGCGCGCAGTCTGCTTTCAAGTCTCTGCATTCCTGATCCTTTTCCGGACCTGGACGCTTTGCAAGCTGGCCTTCGAGATCTTCTTTCGCGCGCTTGAGCTCGATCATCTGCGCCTCGAGGACGCTGGGCTCGGTCCCGTATTTCGCACGGAAATCCTGATACGTGTAGAGCTCCTGCTCCGTGGTCTCGAGTTGCCGACGCAGCTGTTCCATCTCATCGCGCGCATTCTTCAGCTGCGTGTCATGGTTCTGGCGGTAATCCGCCATCTTCTCTGCGACCTCGCTCTCGAGACCGCGCTCGCGCGTCTGCAGGGATTCATCCCATTTCTTCAGGCGCAGCGTTTCGAATTTCACGGCTTTCTGCTGCTTTTCGAGCTCGGCGTTCCCTTCCGCAAGCGCGTCTTCGCGCGCCTTCAGTTTTTCGTCCGCCTGCTGTTTCTGTTCCGCGAGCTCGCCCGCGAGTTTTTCCCTCGCGGCGGCATCATCGTCTTGCAGCTGCTTCCGCGTCTTCTCGCGGAGCTCCGCAAGCTCCTTGGCGAAGGTCGTCCGCTGGCCGGCCTCATCCTCCAACGCGGCAACATCTGCTACATGCTCTTTTTCCAGCAGATTTTTCTCCCGCTTGGCGACATCGTCCTGGATCGCTTGGAGCTTTTTCTTCGCATCTTCGAGCGCTTTTTTCTCGCTTTCGTTTGTGCGGCGGACACGCGCATTCTCGTCCTGCTGCTGCTTTGCGGTTGCGGAGGCTTCTTCGGCCGCGAGCGTGTGTGCCATCGCCTGCTTCTCTTTCTCGGCAACGGCGCCTTCTTGGAGCTCTACTTGCTTCTCACGCACAATCACGTCCCGTTCGCGGTCACCGAGCTCGCGTTCTTTTTCCTCCAGCATTTTTTGCCACTGCGTCAGGCGCGCAATCATTTTCTCGTATTCATCATCTGCGGATGTGCCCGCATCCTCCGACTCCTGTGGAATTTCGTCGACCGCTCCCGTTGTGTTGTCCTCCGGTGTTCCCTCTGGCTCTTCGGCAACGGATTTTTTTTCTTCTTCCATCATGATGCGTGTCCTCCTAACGTCTTGCAAGCTTCAAATGTACGCGCACACAGTTCTTGCACGGTCTTCCCATCCATCAACATCCCGACTTGGTTTCCATGCCCGCGCGCAGTCGCGAGCTCGTCTACGAGCGCCGGCAGCCCTGTATCAAAGACGGCGCGGCACGCATCCGTAAGCCTTCCGTCTGGGCAGAGCGTCCTCAAAATTGCAAGAAGATATCCTCCGAGCGTCGCTTTTTCATGGGCGCAGGCGCACACGTAATAGCGCGTTCCGACCTGCCGCAGTCCGGCTGGAAGGCCCAAAGGCTCCACAAGAGCAAACAGCACTTCTTTTTCACCCGCTTCGATGGGCGTTTGGCGCTGGAGCCAGGAAGCGAGCATGTGCTCCATGAGCGCACAGAGTGACAGGATTGCTTCCTTCGGTGGCACACTGCCTACATCTTTTTCCGGAGATATCTTCATCAAGTTCAGGCGCAGAGACTCCGGCAACGCATTGTAAACTTCGTTGCTGAGCGCATCGCGCAACGCGAGCTCACCATTCAAAAGCGCGAGCGACGCATTCCCTTCGATGACCGTCCTTTCTTCCGGGCGTTCAAAGCCTGGCAGGAGCGCTTGCAAAAAGCGCTCGACCACTTGTTTCAGGCCGTTCGCCGTATCGCCATAAAGCGGCTCCCACGCAGCTTCATGGCGGACTTGGCGGCCGTACTGGATGAGGCGGCTGAAAAACGCGAGTGGGCGATGGCGCTCTTTCAACGGAAGCGTGGCGACAGCATCGAGGAAGCGACACTCCGCTGTGCGCGCGGCTGTTGCGATCGCGAGCGGCAACAGCGTCTCGAGCACGGGCGTGCCGTCGGGCGCGAGCGACGAATCGATGCCGGTCGCCGTGATGTTGCGGAACATCCACGTGTACTTCTCGGCCCGTGGAAAGCCGATCTGCCACGCGAACGTCTGGAACATGCGCTGGTTTTCCAGCGCGTCCTGCGCGCGAACCGCTTCGAGGAGCTGTTTCGGCGGCGGCGTCTGGCGCAGGCTGTAGGAAAGGCCCCATTCCAGCGCCTCCACCAGGCGGCCGACCATGATCGTGTCCTCCCCTTCCGACTGACGCGCT
>JAXGCE010000040.1:0-6202 GCA_034186105.1 Selenomonadaceae bacterium | reverse complement strand
TCGGCGGCCGGCCGCCGGCGGTGGAGGCAATGGCATCCATGTCCTGCGATGCGCTGACCGACCGATACAAACACTCCACCAAGCTCCCTGTGTTCCCACAAAGCAGGACGTTTTCCCCGACATCGCGCGTCAGCGGAATCCAGAACGGCGTGCGCTCGTACGACAACTGCTCGCCGACGAGCAGCGCGAAGCCCTTGTGCGCGAACGCGGCAGGCTCCGGCAGAGGTGGCTTCTTCTGACCGTCGAAAACGCGCGTCTCCCGCGCATATCCACCGGCAGCCGCACGGATCATCGCAAGGCGCATCTGCCGGTTTTCCTTGGAGGCCATCGGCACGTGGAACCATTGGTTTTCCTCCACGCCTTGACTAACATTTAGGATGGCATCGCCCGCCACTTTGATGGTCGCCGCTTCCTCATTCCCCATGCCAAGCAGAGCCGCCGAGTCCGGTGCATCACAACGGAGCGCGACATGGCCTGCGAACTGCCCTTTGATATCGCTGAACGGTACCGTGGTGCTCGTGCCCATCGAGCGAAAGCTTTGCGTGGCAAGAACCATATGAATGCCAGCGCTGCGCCCCTGCTTCGCGAGAATCTGAAGTAGTTTCATAGCCTCTTCTGGCTTCGCGGAAAGGAAATTCTGCACTTCATCGATGAACAGAACGATGCGTGGGAATTCCCTCTCCGGACATTTCTCACGATAGCTCTTGTAGTCGTTGACGTCTGCTTCTTTGAATCGCACGTTCCGCTCTTGCAGTACGCGAACGAGATGGGAGAGCACAGTCAACGCGAAATCTGGGTCGGCCCGCATCGCGACAAGCGCGGCATGTGGCAGACAAGGATTCGCATAGGCAGCGAATTCCACACCATCCTTGAAATCCAAAAGATAGAGCGAAAGTTCGCTCGGCGCATACTTCCAGCAAGCGCTGAAAATCAACACGTGCTGGAAGACAGACTTGCCCGATCCCGTCCCGCCACCGATGAGGAAATGCGGCGTCGCGTCGTCGATATGCAGCAGCAGCGTCGTGCCATCCGACTTCCGCAGACCGACAGGGATAGCGAGTCCGCCGATTGCCGAACCGCTGAAGCACGGCGTCTCGTCGAGCATCGCATCGAAGGTCAATGCCTTGCCGCGCATCTCTTCCATCTGTTTTTTGTATTGCATATAATCCCGCTCCACATCTGCCGCATTCGGTGTCACGAGAAACGAGCGCACATCTGTCCGGAAATACTGGAACGGCGGGCAGACGCCCATGCCGCTGAGCGTGCCACGCGCATCTTTCGAGAAATCCAGTGCCATCGCACAGAGCTGTTTCAGCGCTTTCCCCTCCGGAGAGAGATCGCGGGAAAGCGACGAATACGCAGGATCCGGTGGCGGAAGCTCCAGTGCTTTCGGATCATAAGAAAACAGCAGGAGGAAGCCGAACACCTCGCCCTCCCGCGCGAGATCCCCGAGCGCCTGCAGAGTCTCCGCCTTACATCCGGCCGGCAAGTCAAAGCAGAGGAGCACACGATAGGGGATCTGCATGCGCGGTTCCTTCGCGAGGCGCATCTTGTGGTTGTACTCGCGCCAATTACGGCATTGCACCTGCACGAACCTCTGGTGGAGCTCGAGAAACGTGCGTTTCAACCGTTCGATGAGCAATTTCAGATGGTCTTCATCGAGCAGGACACTCTTTTGCGGAAAAACTTCCTCGACATCCATGAGGCAGCTGAGACGCCCGAGCGTCCCGCCGAAATGATGCGGGTCATAGGCATAAAGCTGGCATTTTCCCAGAGGATAGCAAAAGAGCAAGCGGTACAAAAAACGGCGCAAGATCTCCGCCTCGCCTTGCGGGACGGCGATGGGCGCCGCCATCGGCAGAGAAAAGACGAGCGGCAGCATCTGCTCGAATTCGGCAAATCCAGCGCGCGCTTCGCCGAGATGCACGCAGCGCATACCATAGGGCAGCGGGCGCTCAAAGAACGTCGCGACGCGCCGCTCGAACTTCTCATACGTCCTCGCGTCTCCCGCCAGCGTATCACGGAGCTGCTGCATTTTCTGCTGGTAACGCGCGCGCAGGTGGTCGCGCCTCCGAAGGAAGACGTCATATGCGCGCGCGTCCTGCAGCGCGCCGTCCGCATAACCGCATTCCTCTTCCATGATCCGATTGTTTTCGCGATCCTCGCGGATCGCCTGTTCCATCGCTGTGAGCTGCCGCGCCATCGGCCATACGTCTTCCTTCATACGACAATCGCCTTCGCCATCTGAAGCACGTTTCGGACCATAGCCTGTTCCTGGTGCGCCGCATCCATCGCTGCGCGCACCGCCGAGAGCTCCTGCCCGAGCGGCTCATACCCTTCGTTCAGGATGGCCTGCCCGAACGTGTCTTTCACGTTCGCGGCAAACGCCTCCTTGCCTTGCTGCCATGCAGATTGCACGTCTTCGATCATGACCATCCATCCCTTCATGCACTCCTGATGAAATCCCAGCACGACTGGTCGAGCTCCGCCTTTTCCGGCAGAAGTCCGAGGACGGGCGAGCCCGCTTCGCGGATCTCCTCGCGATACTGCGCCTGCCGTCCCTCCGTCATGTCCTTGATGTCTCGCGAACAGATCACCCAGCTCGCATCATACGGCTGATGTCCTTCGACCTGTCGCAAGATGTGCTCTTTTTCATGTGCGATGTAGCCTTCTGATCCCGTCTTTACCTCGATGGCGATATCCTGTCCGACCGTCGCGCCCATGCCCTTGCCACGACCGAGAATGATCGGCGCCTTGAGCCCATGCAAGACGAAATCCGTCTTCGTAAAGCCGCCATCCGCGACGTCGTGATGCACCTGCGTCTCGCACGATGTCCCGTACGGCTGCAACGCGTACCGCACCATCTCCTCGCCGAGGCGGCCGGCCAGGCCCTTACGGACGCGGAGCGCAGCACCTTCTGGATCTGTCGCCGCCTGTGCGCGGATCTCATCCACCTGCTGGCGAAACTTCGCATCCGTCTCGTAAAGGTGCTGCAAGAGCCCCTGCCGCACGTCATCGGACGCGTTGAAGCGATCATGCAGTTCCGAAAACGGCACCGGTTTCCCCGTATCCTGGAGCTCATACTGTGCCCACACCTCAAACGCTTCCGAGGCCTTGGTGGTTTTTGATGCCTTTAATACATCCTGTGCTCCGGACACAGCCGAATCATCCGGTGCTGCAGCATCATCCGCAGCATCAGGCTCGGATGCCGTTGACGAGGCCACGTCCCAGGGCTTCTCCGCGGATTCAAACGTGCCAGAGAGCTCCGACGTTAGCGCCTCGAGCGTCGCCTGTGGCACGGCTGAGGCGTGATAGCCCGCGAGCTTTTGCTGCGCCGCGACGAGGCGCGCCGCCGCCTCTTGGACGACGTGGAGCGCCTTCATCACGTGCATGCGGCACATCGCCAGAAGCTTTTCTCGCATCACACGTGCGAGTTGCTCCGCCTTCTCAGCGAGTGTCACACGCTTTTCCATATGCTCACGATGCATCTTGGCGGCTTCATACGCACGTTTCGCCGCATCGTACGCGCGCTTCGCCTGACGGAGATGCGCCATCGCTGCTGCCATGGCCGCAGGATTGAGCGACCCCGTTGCTGCCGCAACTTCGGCGCTCGCCGCAGCGACCGCCGCCTGTGCCGCACGCAAGGCCACCTGCGCCGCCTGTTCCGCTTGCCGCGCGCGCTGGAGCATCTGTCGGCTGTGCGCGAGCTCCTGCTCCGTCTCGCGATGCAATTGCTCGGCCTTCTGCACTTCCTCCGAGCAGGCCTGCTTCATCTCGGCAAATATCCGCCGCAACCCCGAGGCACTCTGCAGGAGGCGTTCGCTGTTTTCAACCTCTGCTTTCATACGCACTCCTCACACCTCACGTGCGCAGGTAATCCTGCAACCGTGCGGCCAACTGCCGCAAGTACGGGACTTCCTGGCTCGCCTGCTCATGGAATGCATGGATCGAGCCCTGCAGTTTCCGATACTGGTCTTCGAACGCTGCGCGCTTCTGATCCTTCCACGTGTCGCCGAGCTGCGAAAACGCGCCGTTGAGGCGTTGCGTTTCCTGCTGCAGCGTGTCGAGATAATGCTGCAATGCATTTGCAAAACGGACAAGTTCTTCTGGATCGCCTTGTGCTCTCATGTACTTCTCCCTGCCTTTCAGATGCCATCACGGCTCAGTTGTAGAGATCGTCTTCCTCCGCTTCCATGGCCGTTGCAGCTGTCCGAGCCGTCGTGGTGACGCGGCGGCTCGTCGTCCGGCGGATTCCGCCGGCATCCGTCGGATTCCGCTGCGCGCTCATCGGCGTCTGGGTCGTGCGCTTCGGTTCCGTTGCCTGCTGCTTCGCCGTATTCATCGTCTTTGTCGTCAAGAGGTCGAATTTCTCTGCAATCTCCGATGCGTTCTCCGCGTGGAAATAGAAATCCGGCTCGCTGACGAAGCCCTGGAGCATCCGCTCGTCCAGTTCGCTCGCGCTCCCGATGCCAACCGCCATGCGCTGGCATTTCGTGCTGCGGTCTTTTTTCTCCGGATCCCGGCCCGTCCCTTGGATGAAATCGCGCATGGGCTGCTCCCAGGAATCATTCGGATAGCCGTCGCTGACGAGGACGACCGTCGGGCGATACCACGCCCCCCGCTTCGTCGTGTCCGGATCCTCGATCATCTCTTTCGCCATCATGAGCGCGCGCCCGAGCGGCGTCCCGCCGTCCGCCTGGAAGCGCGGCAGGTTCTGCAGGTTCCCGACATCGGTATACGGCGTATGCAACGAGGCCCCACCAGCGCCGAACGTGATGATTGCCACCTTGTAGGAAATTTCCTTCTGGCATCCATCCTGGAATCGGTCGATCATCGTCGTCACCGCATCGTAGAGGCGGTCAATCTTCTCGCCCGACATCGAGCCGCTGACATCGAGAAGCAACACCACGGGCTTGAAGCGCTGCACCATCGTGAATTTGCTGGCATTTGGATCAAATCCCATTGTTTTTTTCCTCCTGTTTCATAGAAAATATTATTTTGGCCGCACGGTTGTGCGGATGGTTGTCGTCACAAGTTCGAACTTTTTCGCAATGTCAGCCGCGTCCTCTGCATGAAAATATAAATCTGGCTCGCTGACAAAACTTTGAAGCAAAGCTTCGTTCAAATCTCCTGCATTTCCGATGCCGATTGCCATACGCTGGCAACGCTGGGTGCGGTCTGGCTTTTCTCCGTACAATCCACTGCCATCGATGAATGCGGACATCGGCTTTTTATATCCTGTATTCGGCCGTCCATCACTGACGAGAATGGCCGTCGGGCGATACCAGGTGCTCTTTGTCGTATCTCGATCCTCGATCATATCTTTTGCCACCGTCAGTGCTGACCCGAGCGGCGTGCCACCCCCAGCTTCGAAGCGCGGAAGATGCATCACATGGCTTACATCCGTATAGGCCGTATGCAAAGAAGCCTGCTTCCCGCCAAACGTAATGATTGCAATCTTATAGATGATTTCCCGCTGTACTCCATGTTCCAACTGATGAATCATCATTGTCACAGCATCGTAAAGGCGCTCGATTTTCTCCCCACGCATCGAACCGCTGGTATCCAAGAGGAGCACCAGCGGCTTGCACCTTTGCGTCATCGTGAACTTGCTCGCGTGCGGATCGAATCCCATAATGATTCCTCCCTATCTTACTTCCGCCGCCTTGATGGAAGAAAAATTTATCTCTGCTGTCTATTCAAAGCATAGCAGGCAATAGCGCAGAAAAGGTCAACAAGCAGGCAACCTTCCTGCCAAATTGTTAAAAATTGTATATATATGTTAATTTCTACAAATTCATCCGTTTTCCTGCAAAGCGTTCTTTTTTCTCACGTTTTATGGCATCGATTTCTATAAAATCAGACAGCGCCATGCGGGAAAAATGCTGCCTTTAGTTTTTTAACGACTTCTTCTCATTTCTTCTTGTTCTCATCCTATCACTCATCAAGAAGAAAAGCAAGACAAATTTTTATTGCTATTTTAAGCCTGTCATTTATGCTTTGATTTCCCATTTTCTACTAGAAATACGACCGTATTTTGCTCGTCTTATAAAACGGGGTTACATCCTTTCATTGACCGACACACGATGAAATGATAAAATAAGCACAAACACGACGATAGGAGATGCACTCGATGATTGAACTTTCGGATGCACAACGCGAGCTCCTCTATAGCAAGGATGAATTCACCGTCGAAGAAGCG
>JAXGCE010000039.1:0-65621 GCA_034186105.1 Selenomonadaceae bacterium | reverse complement strand
CGGGCGTAAGTTCGCGTTTTGCCATTGTGTTCATCCTTTGCGGTTGCGAGTGATTCTGTCAGTATGCCAGAACCAACGTTGACTTGTAAAGGCCTTTTACACAAACTATTTTACACTCCCAATGCTTTAGATATTGTACGGCGTGAACAGCTTGCGCAAATAGTTGCGGCCTTTTGTGAGCACTTTGATGATCGGCTCCATCTGCTTTGGCTGGCGCAGGACGAGGGCGAGGACGCGCTGGCGGAGCTGGCGGTAGTCGGCGTCGAAGTCGCGCAGGACGTCTTCCATCTCCATCTCGACGGAGACTTCAGGGATGTTCGACGGCTGGATGTCGCAGGCGCGCCCCGTGATCTGGGCGAGGTCGCCGCGGAACGGGATGTAGGCTTCGCATTTGCACTCTTTCTGGATGCGGTCCTTGAGCGCTTCCTGCGACTGTGCTTCACCGTGGACGATGAAAATCTTCGCGGGCTTGGGGTTCTGGATGGTCGACATCCAGTCGATGAGCTGGTTGGAGTCCGCATGCGCGGAAAAGCCGTCGAGGCTCTGGATCTGCGCTTTGACGGCGACTTCCTCGCCGAGGACGCGCACGCGCTTGATGCCGTCGACGAGACGGCGGCCGAGGCTGCCCTCTGCCTGGTAGCCGACGAAGAGGATCGTGGACTCCGGGCGCCAGAGGTTGTGCTTCAGGTGATGCAGGATGCGGCCGGCGTCGCACATGCCCGAGGCCGAGATGATGATGGCGCTGCCCTCTTCGCTGTTGAGCGCGCGCGATTCCGCTGCCGTCTCGCAGACGCGCACCTGCGGGAACTTGATGATCTTGCCGCTCTCCTTGAAGAGCTCGAGCGCCTCGTCGTCGAAGTCCTGCGTGTTCTTGAGAAAAACACGCGTCGCGTTGATGGCGAGCGGGCTGTCGATGATGATCGGGATGTCGGGGTCGAGCCTGCCCTGCTTCGACAGGTTGTAAAAATAATACAGCAGCGTCTGCGTGCGGCCGACGGCGAACGACGGGATGACGAGGTTGCCGCCGCGATCCATCGTGTCGTTGATGATTTCGAGGAGCCGCGTCTCCTTGTCGTAGATCTGGTGCAGACGGCCGCCATACGTCGACTCGATGATCAGGAAGTCCGCGCCGGTCTCCACGGCCGGATCCTTGAGGATCGGCTGGTCGGGCTGGCCGAGGTCGCCCGAGAACACGAGCTTCGTCGTCTTGCCGTTCTCCGTGACGAAGACTTCGAGGAACGCCGAGCCGAGGATGTGGCCGGCGTCCTTGTAGATGACGCGGATGTTGTCCGCGAGCTGGAACTCCTTTTCATACGGCACGACAACGAGGTGCTTCAGCGCCTCCATGGCGTCGTCGATGCCATAGAGCGCCGTGACGGGCGTGTCGCCGCGACGACGTCCCTTGCGGTTCTGCAGCTCGGCGTCGGCCGTCTGGATATGCGCAGAGTCCGGCAGCATGATGCGGCAGAGCTCGCACGTCGATTTCGTCGCATAGATGGAGCCCGCGAACCCTTCCTTGACGAGCTTCGGCAGCAGGCCGCAGTGGTCGACATGGGCATGCGTCAAGAGGACGCCCTCGATGTCGGCTGGCGAAAACGGAAAGTCTTCATAATTCAACTCGCGCACGCGCTTCGAGCCCTGGAACATGCCACAGTCGATAAGGTAGTGCTGCTCGTTCGTTTCGAGGAGGTAGCAGGAGCCTGTGACGGTGTGGGCTGCACCGATGAATTCGAGTCGCATGAGATACCACTCCTTTTCATGTTGTTCTTTCTTTGTAGTATTCTGACTTCGTGTCCGTTGTTCCTGCCTTTGAACAAAATTTTTCCCACTTGAACGAGACAGCAAAAGCGGCCATGCCAAGAGGCACAGCCGCTTTCGCTATTGTATGGGTGGTCCAACAATCAGATCATGTTCTTCGCGTACGCATCATAGAGCGCTTTGAGCTCTTCGACCTTGTCGTACATTTCGACCTGCAGGCCGGAAGCCGTCGCATAATCCTTCTCGTTCAGCGCATTGATGAGGAGCGTGAACAGGCTCTTCTCGTCGATGCTGTCTTTCGCGAGGTACGTACGGAGACCGTTGATCTTGTTCCAGTTGTAGGAATCCTGATCCGTGACATAGGCGCTCTTGATTTCCTTCGCCTTGCGCACGATATCGCGGTTCTCCGGGATGATGCGGCTCACGAGCTCCGTCTTCCAGCGGAGCAGTGCGCCATCGCGGAACGCGTCGATGATCTGCTGGCGCAGAGCACCGCCGGCCGTGATGACCTTGAGCTTCTCAGGATACGTCTCGAAGCCCTGCATGTTCTCCCAGACCGTCGCTGGAGGCGCACCGAAGAGGTGCGTGCGCTCCTCGTCCGTGTAGTCTTCGAAGACATCGTCCTCGGAACGGTAAGCGCGGTCTTTTTCAAGGTAGAACCCATCCTCGCCGGCGTTCTTCGAGATCTCGGCGACGCATTCCTTCGTCGACTTGTCGATGGAAGCCGTGATGCCGTCGAGCATCGCGCTGTAGATGGCAGCGAGCACGAGATACGTGTTCGTGTACGGGTTGCAAGCGCGGAGCTCGAAACGCGTCGCCATCGGATTCTCGAGGTCGCGGATGAGGCCGGCGAGAATCGTGCGGTTGCGGGATGGGACTGCAGGCGTATGGCCGAGCGAGGTGACGATGCAGACCGGCGCCTCGAAACCCGGTTTCAAACGATTGAGGGAATCGTTCGTCGCGGAGACGAACGGGTTGATGACTTCATAATTCTTGAGGAGGCCCATGATGGAACCATAGCCGACGACGCTCATGAAGTCCTCTTTCGGCTGTGCCGCTGCGAAGAGGTTTGCATATGAGCCATCCTTCATGACGGCTACCATGCCGATATGCGTGTGCTCGCCATTACCAGCGAGGCCGATCATCGGCTTTGCCTTGAACGAGACCTCGAGGCCGTTGCCGCGGAAGACTTCGCGCACGATCGTGCGGACGAAGATCTCGTTGTCGCAAGCCTGGAGGGCGTCAGCGAAGCGCCAGTCGATCTCGATCTGCTCGCAGACATGCGTCATGCGGCCGCTCTCGTCGATCTGGGCTTTCATGCCGCCAACTTCCTTGTGGCCCATTTCGCATTTCAGTCCATAGCGCTCGAGCGCCATGACGGTCTCTTCAAGAGCCGTGCGGACAGCGCCATGCGTGCGCTCCCAGTACTGCTCCTGCATGACCTGGGACGCGGACATCTCTTCGATGTCGGCATCCTCGAGCGGCGTCTTGACCCAGAACTCGAGCTCCGTCGCGGACGTGAACGAGATGTCCTCGATGTCGCTGCCCTTGACGGCGAGGCCACCAATGTCCGGATGTGCATGGAAGAGGTCGAGCAGGCCTTTCTTCACATACTCGAGGGAGTCAGCGAGCACGGCGCGCGCATCGACGCGCTTGCCTTCATGGATCAGGAACGACGGGATGCGGAGCGTGCCGACCGGCTTCTCCGTGTCTTCGTCATAGTGCTCGAAGTTGTAGTCGACGAACCAGTTGACGTCGGGGTCGACCGGCATGTCGACTTTTGCGTTGTTCAGCGTGGCGATGCCCGGCAGAACGACAGACGAACCATCGGTCTGGACCGCAGAGCCAGCATAGAAGTCGTCGATGTCCTTGAGGAAGATGCGCATCGGGATCTTCTCATCCGTGTCGTTGCCGGCCATGTCGACGCCGACGAGCGAGACGAACTTGATCTCGGGATGTGCCTCGAGCATCTTCTTGACGTCTGCGCGATCCGTGTGCGCGGGAATCACATACAGGAGTTCATCTAACATGTTGTACCACCCTTTGCTTTCTGCAGGAGACCTGCACGAAAAAAAACAAAAGCCATACAAGCCCGGTGACGGTCGGCGGAAACGCCTCCTGTCAACAGGTCTGCATGGCTCCATTGCCTAAAATATATGGTCTTCTTTCAACAGGTCTTATCCTACCACAAAGATGTCCACGTGTAAAGTATTTTTTGCGTGGCTCGCATGTATACATAAAACATCTGGCATCATCATCCATGGGCAAGTTGCCGCGCGTAGTTCTGCAAAAACGTCTCAAAGCGGCCGTCAAGCGCTTCGTCTGGGTGGTCTTCGGGGCGGCCGGCGAGCTGGATGCGCAGGAGGCGGGCCATGAGCGTTGCCATGGCATACTGCTGCTGGCGGCGGTCTGCAAGCTCGCCTGCCTGCAGGATGATCGTGCTGCCGTTGTTGACCCAGAGGCTGCCGTCCGCGAGCTCGGCGGCTTTTTCTTTTGGTACGACGCAGATCTCCTTGATAGCGGCGGCGTAATCATCGTGGCCGCTACAGACGATGATGTCGTAGCGGCCGCGCAGCTCCTGTCCAAACGAGGCCTTGAGCAGTGGCTGGACGGCGAGCGCCTGGTCATGCAGCGTCTCGGCGCGGCCGCCCGACACGCCGGGACGCGCACGGAACGAAAGGTTGGCCGTGTGATGAAGCTCAGCGTCATACCACGCGCGGAACTTCTTGAGAAAACTGCCATACGAGAGGCCGAACGCTTGTTCGAACGCCTCCTCCCCGTTCGGATGTTCTTTGAGCAAACGGAAATACTGCAAGAGCGACGCCATTTCCTTGCCTTTCTGCTGTTGCATGAGGTAGATGGTCATGGCGTCGGCCATCTGGTACGTATGGTATTTCTGCTCCATCAGCGTCATGCGTTGCGCGAGCGTACAGTGCGCGAGCGATTCGGGCCTCACGGTCGACTCGGCCATGCGCAAGTCGTAGAGCGTATCGAGCTCCCATTTGTGCAGCGTCTTGCCGTTCGCCTGCTCGGCGATGCGCGCGCCAACGTAATCCGCCGCGCCTTCTTCGAGCCAGAAAATGGCAGCTTCGTCTGTGTCGTTGCCGCCTGCAAGCTCGAACTGCAGTTGGTGGAACAGCTCGTGCGCCGTCGTGCTCTTGCGATCGCTGCGGTCGTCCATGACGCCGGCCGTGCCGTTGAGCGCCGTCAGGCCTTTGCGGCCGCCCGTCCAGCCGCCCGAGACCTCCGCGATCTTCGCAGCATCGTCCGCGCTCTGGCCGAACGGATCCGTGAGGACGGCGATATAGTCGTCGGGCGTAGCAGCGACGTAGACGTCGACATGGTGCAGGAGCGGCGCACCGAGCTTTTCAGCATCACTGGTGAACAGGCGCACGGCCTCCCCGACGTCCTGCATCATGTCCGGCGCGACATCGCCAGCGGCGTGGATGTCGATGCCCTCGGAAGCGCTGGGCGTTTGATAGACGTGATAAATGTAGGCGGACGCGATGCCGATCAGCACAAAGAGGAACAGGGCGGCGATGGCTTTTTTCATAAGGGGTCACCTTTGCCAGCGGCAGGCGATGCGCTCCGTGGCGTCGATGAGGGTGAACAGCACGAGGCCGAGCACGGAGAGGACGAGGATGCCGGCGTACATGTCGAGGTAGTTGACGCGCAGCCAGGCATCCATGATGAAGTAGCCCATGCCGTACTGCGTGCCGAACGTCTCGGTAAAGAACAGGACGGAGATGGCCGTGGCCATGGCGACGCGGACGGCCGTGAGGAATTTCGGCAGCGTCGCCGGCAGGATGACTTCGCGGAGCATCGCAGGAAAGCGCGCGCCGAGCACGCGCAGCGGGAAGAACGTCTCCTCCGGGATGGCGCGGATGGCATCGCGCACGGCGATGACGACCTGGAACACGATGATGAGGAAGATCATGAGGATCTTCGAGAGCTCGCCGACGCCCGCGAGCAACATGAGGATCGGCAGGAGTGCGATCTTCGGCACGGGGTACGTGAGGTAGACGATCGGCGAGAGCAGGCGGTCGACGCGGCGGCTGTAGCCCATGGCGAGGCCGAGCGGGTAGCCGATGGCGACGGCGAGCGCGAGGCCGGCCGCGATGCGCCAGAGGCTGTAGGCAGCGTGGATGGCGATGGCGTCGGTGAAGATGCGGCTGAGGCGCTCGAAGACGCGGACGGGCTGCGGGATGATGGGGATAGAGGCAATAAGTGCGATGATTTGCCAAAGGACAAGCAGTGTAACAGCGCCAAGCGCATATGTCACCAAAAGTTTTTTCCACCGCATGACATCACCTGTATCCTTCGCAGAAAACAATCGTTTTACGCTTCACGTCCTACCTCCGACACATCCCCTGCCACTTCGTGGCCCTCCCCCCTCGGAGAGGGGGGCTTTCAAGGTACGGATTTTCTCGCGCAGGTCGCGGGCGGCACGGAAGAACGCCTCCGAGCCGCGCAGACCATCTTGGCCGCAGAGCGGGTTGGCGATCGTCTCGGCGATGCGGCCGCCGGCGCGCATCAGGAGGATCGTGTGGCCGAGGTAGAGCGCTTCTTCGACGTAGTGCGTGACGAGCAGCGTCGTCGTCTGCGCTTCGCGCCAGAGCGCGCGGAAGACGTCCTGCATCTCTTCGCGCGTGATGGCGTCGAGCGCGGAAAACGGCTCGTCCATCAAGAGGAGGTCGGGCGCGAGCAGAAAGGCGCGCGCGAGCGCGACGCGCTGCTGCTGGCCGCCGCTGAGTTCTTGCGGGTAGCGGTCCTCGAGGCCGGCGATGCCGAGGCGGGAGAAGAGCTCCCCTGCCCGCTCCGCAGCCGCCGCACGGTCCTGCCGACGGATGCGCGGGCCGAGCAGGACGTTTTCGCGTGCCGTGCGCCATGGCAGCAGGCCATAGTTCTGCGGCATGAAGCCGATCGTCACGCGGCGCGGGTCGATGGGCGCGCCGTCCATGGCGATCGTGCCGCCCGCCAGCGGAACGAGTCCCGCGATGGCGCGGATCAGCGTCGACTTGCCGCAGCCGGACGGTCCGAGAACAGCACAAACCGTTCCTTTCGGAACGGTCAGGCTGACGCTGTGGAGCGCTTCATATGGTGTTTCGTTGTCGCGGTCATACGCGACGGAAAGATCGTGTATCTCTATCATATAACAACCGATTTATTTCGAAAGCAGGTCGAGCACGAGGTCGTTGTAGCTGTACGAGCTCTGGATGAGTCCCTTGTCCTTGAGCCAGGCGATGCAGTCCGTGACGTCGCTTGTTTTTGGCAGCGCGGCTTCGTGGTACTTTGGCAGCTTCAGCGCTTCTTTCGAGGCCTGCGGGAAGCCGCCCTTCTCGATGACGAGATCCATGTACTCGTCCTGCGGCGTCTCGTTCAGGTACTTGACGGCCTTGTTGTAGGCGCGGTACATGGCCTGGATCGAGGCTTTCTTTTCCTGCGTGCTCTTTTCCGTGAACATGATGACACCGGGGTTAATGCCGAGCTCGTCGGAGCCCGTGACGTAGCGGCAGCCGTTCGCGACGGCGATGCTGGCCATCGGCTCCGGGAGCGTCGCAGCCGCGAGCTTGCCGTTCTGCAGCATCTCGAGGCGCGTCGGAATCTGCGGAATGATGACCTTGTTGATAGAGTCGCCCGTCATGCCATCCTTTGCGAGGATCTGGTCCGTGACGTACTCGATGATCGTGTTGCGCGAGACGGCGACGTCTTTGCCTGCGAGGCCCTTGACATCGCGCAAGGGCTCGGCCGCGCCGGCGATGAGCTTGTAGCTGCCGTCCGTGAACGACGTGACCTTGACGTCGAAACCGCCATCTTTCGCGAACGCGACGGCGAGCATATCGGAGACGTCGCCGTCGAGCGTGCCGCTCTGCAGCGCCGCATCACGATCCATGGCGCTCTTGTACTGCTGGAGCTCGATGTCGAGCCCCTCTTCCTTGAAATAGCCTTTTTCCTGGGCGATGAGGAAAGGAAGCGAGTCGACGTCCGGCATCAGGCCGACCGTGAGCTTCGGCAGTGGCTGGTCCTTCGCGCCCTGGTTCGTGCCGCAGGCGGTGAACGTGAGGGTCGCGAGAATTGCAAAGAATAAGATGAGATATTTCTTCATAAGAAAACCTCCCGATACTTAAAACAACAAATTTCCGAGCATCTGCGCGCCCGTCTTGGCGTAGGAGACGACGGCGTCGATAGTGTCGCGGTTCTCGTCGTAGGCCGTCTGCGCCTTTTCAAGCGCGGCGCTGGCGTCCTGCTTGACGCTCTTCGCCGTGTCGAGCTTCTGATCGACGTCATCGAGCATCTGCTGGACGTTCTCGATGGACTGGTCGACGCTCGCGGCGTTCTGCTGTGCGGCCGACTGCTCGGCGTCGTTCGCGGATTTCGCCTGCTGGCGTTTCGCGTCCTTGCCCGTGACCTTGTCGAAGATCTTGCCGAGGCCGCTCGATTGGTCATTTTCCAGCTGCTCGTTGCGTCCCTGGGCGCGGGCGGACTGCTGGTCAAGTTCTTGTTTTTGCCGCGCGAGCTCTTGCTTCTTCTGCTCGAGCTGCGCCTTCTTCTCTTCGAGCGCCTTCGTATCTTTTGTCAGCTGTGACTGCTGCGTCTGGAGCTGCTGCTCCTGCGCGGCCTTCGCGCTCTCACGATCGGCGCTCTCCTGGCTGTACCCGGCCGCGATGAAACCGAGGAACACGGCGGCGACGAAGCCGATGGCAAAAATTACGTTGCGCTTGCGCTTGCTCATCTTGTCATCGTCACGTTGCGGCCTAACGGGATCGTTTGGATCGTTCCAACCATTTGCCCCGCCTTGTCTCATCGAAGACGGACGGTCGCTTTCCTGTGGCAACGGGTCGAGTTCGCGGACGGTTCCTTTGCCGCCTCTACTGCGCGGCAAGATCTGTGTCTCGTCGCTGACGGGCGGCATGGACTGGGTATCATCGAGTTTCTTCATGTATCAGGCTTCTTTCTGTTGCTTGCGCTTGGCTTTTGCCGCGTCGCGTTCTGCGAGATACGCATGCTCTTTTTGCATTGTCTCGCAGAGGCGGCGCAGCGTCCAGAACGTGTTAAAAGGCGTCACGACCGTCTTGTAGCGGATGGGCGGCTGGACGGCGGCCGCGAGTTTTTCGAGCACTTCGTCGAGGCGCTTGCCCTTGACCTTGTCGAGGAGCAGCACTTCGTGCGGGAAGACGAAATCGGCTTCGTCCTCATCCTCCGGCGTCAGGCGGAAGCCCTTGCTGCCGATGAGGTAGCCGACTTTCTGGTGATGTGCCTCGGGCGGCAGGACGTGCGCGGCGATGCCGAGCTTGTCGAGTGCGCGGCGCACGGCCGCGATGCGTTCTTCGTCGTTGAATCCATAGAGCAAAGCCTGTTCTTTTCGTTTCACAATGGGTGTCTCCTTCTTCGGAAAACCATTACTGCGTGATGCCGCGCATGAGGAGGTATGTCACGAGTTCGTCCATCGAGACGCCCTCCTCTTCCTTGCGGCGTTCGAGGTCGCGCTGCAGCGTGCGCGGCAGGCGGATTGTCAGCGTGTCGGCAGGCGCCGCCGGCTTCTTCACAGGTTCCGCCGCCTTTTCGATCTTCGCTGGCTTTTCCTGCTTGGCTGGCTTTGCAGATTTTGCCGCTTTCTCATTCTTCGCGTCCTTGGCGTTCTTGCCCGCTTTCGGTTCGTTCTTTGCCGTCTTGGCGTTCTTCTTTTCCTGCTTCGCTGCGTCCTGCTTTACCGGCTTCTTCTCGACCGGCTTCTTCTCTGCCGTCTTCTTCTCCGCCGCCTTGCGCGTCTTTCTCTCGGGCTTTTCCGGCGGATAGCAGAGGAATTCGTCATAGGCGTTTCGGAGTGTCTCACTCGCCTGCTTCGTGCCGACGCCGATGATGTACGACTTTTCGCCAGCGTTCAGCGCCTCGGCGATCTTGACGAAATCGGAATCCGTCGTGATGATGAAATAGCGGCGTACGCCGTCTTTATAAAGCACCTGCGCCGAATCATAGAGCGCGTTGTCAAGCGAATTCTTGCCGAGGTACGTACGCGTCACAGGGCGGAACGTGAAGCCTGGGCGGCGGCGCAGCCGTTCCCAGCGCTTCTGGTCCTCCGGCACCTTATCCCAGTCCGTGACGACGATGATGCGGCACGGCTGGAAGCGACGCGCTTTCCCGAGCGTGTAATCGAGCATCTCGAACGGCGCGTTTTCGATATCATAGAGGATGGCAACGGTGTCGTTGCTGGAGTCAAATGTCATAAATCTACCTTCTTCAAAATCATGATTCCTATTCTTGTTTCTTCTGATTTTACTTTCACGTTCTCGAAATCAATCGCATACATTATACCACGGGATGCAAGGATGCGCCACACCGCCCCGCAGTTTCTTACTTTTATTTGCCCGTCTACTCCTTTCCTGCTATACTAGTATCAGCAATTTGAAAAGGAAAGAGGTTTTCTTTTTTATGATTTTGACGCGAAAATCGGTCGAGCTCCTGGCACCCGCAGGCACGTGGGACGCGCTCGTCGCGGACGTGGAATCCGGCGCAGATGCTGTCTACCTCGGCGGCAAGCATTTCAACATGCGCATGCACGAAGGCGATTTCAACTTCACGGACGAGCAGCTGAAAGAAGCGATTGACTACTGCCACGCGCATGACGTGCGCCTCTACATCACGCTGAACAACTTGATCAGCGACGAAGAACTCCCGGCGCTCAAAGAGTATCTCGCCTACCTCGAGACGATCCGACCCGACGCGATCCTCGTGCAGGATTTCGCCGTGCTCGAACTCGTACACGAGATGGGTCTCACGATCCCGCTGCATACCTCCGTCATGATGAACACGCACAATGAGCACGCGATCGAAAAACTCAAAGAATACGGCATCACGCGCATCGTTGTCGGCCGCGAGATGACGCTCTCCGAGCTCACGAACTTCCGCGCGAAGACGAGCATTGAAGTCGAGTACTTCATGCATGGCGACATGTGCTTTTCCGAAAGCGGCCAGTGCATCCATTCCGGCGTCGTCTTCGGCCAGAGCGGCAACCGCGGCCGCTGCCTGAAGCCGTGCCGCTGGGCGTACGACCTCGTGGACGAAGCGACGGGGGAGCGCGTCGACGAAGGCAGCGAAGGCCCGTACAAGCTCGCGCTCAAGGACATGTGCATGTACCGCTCCATCCCGCAGCTGATCCAGGCCGGCGTGTTCTCGTTCAAGATCGAGGGCCGCATGCGCCCGGCGCCGTTCCTCCGCCGCATCGTCTCGACGTACCGCGCCGCTATCGACGCGTATATCGCCGACCCGACGGGCTACAAGACGGACGAAGAGGGCTGGAAGCGGCTCTACGACAACCGCGCGCGCGACTTCACGACGACGTTTGCATTCGGCCAGCCGACGGCGAAGGACATCGGCTTCACAGGCGAGCGCGAGCCGCGCTTCTTCTCTGATGCCGTCAAAGAAGCGGGCTTCCAGGATGACATCCTGAAACAAGAACGCAAGATCGAAAAGCCATTTGCCCCGCAGCCGCGCCTCTCCGTGCGCGTCGCGACGCCTGACGCTGCAAAAGCCGCCATTGAGCATGGCGCTGATGCCGTCTATGTCGGCGGCGAAGCGTTCCGCCCGAACTGCCCGTGGACACTCGCGGACTACCAGGACGTGCTCGCGGCAGCGGACGGCCGTGCCAAAGTCATCCTCAACACGCCGCGCACGACGATGCGCCGCGAATGCGGCGAGCTCGAGCAGTTCCTCTCGGGCCTCAAAACCTGGGAGCGCCACCCCGACGGCATCCTCGTCAGCAACCTCGGCGCGCTGAAGCTTGCAAAGACGCTGACGGATCTCCCCGTGCAAGCTGATGTCTCGTTCAACCTGTTCAACCACCTCGCAGCGAAATTTCTGAAGGAAAACGGCCTCACGATGGCCTGCGCGTCGCTCGAGCTTTCGTTCGAGCAGCTGCGCGAGATCGTCGAGAGCTCTGAGCTCCCGATCGAAGTCATCGTGCATGGCAGCTATGAGTCGATGATCTGCGACCACAACATCATCGGCATGAACCTGCCACACTACAACCCGCTCGACAACCCGGAAGTCATGGATCGCCGCTACGCGCTTAAGGATCGCGCCGGCGAGCTCCACCGCATCCGCGTCGACCAGTTCGGCCGCAACCACATCTATTTTGCCAACGACCTCTGCCTGTATCCGTACCTCCAGAAGATGGGCGGCATCGCCTCGTACCGCATCGAGGCGCAGGACTACGACGCCGACCTCACAGCGACCGTGACGTGGATGTACCGCAAGGCGCTGCAAGAGCTCGCGGCCGGCCGCGACGTCATGGCATTCGACGACCAGATGCTTGAGATGGTGAAAGGCATGACGCCGCGCGCCCTCGGCATCGGCACGTTCCGCTTCCGCGAGTCGCGTAACTCCATCTGAGAAAAGAGAATAGCGTGAAAACACAATACGGTACTGATCCGTAAAAATGGCCGAATTTAACAAGCCTGGTGCAAAAGCTTATTTTTAATCTTATGCACAGGATTCGGCAGAGAATGAGCTTGGCAACAGCCCTTCTTTTTGGAGAAGAGCGATTGCATTGTTGACAGCTCGCTTCTGTTGCTGTTCTCCGAGTTTTTCAGGCATATCGATTTTGTTCAAGTCGGTAGGATTGAACATCTCACCCGTCAGGAACATATGGTAGATGGCGGTGAGAATCATGCGTGCGATGGCGATGATGGCTCTTTTCTTGCCACGGCGGCGCATGATGCGTTCATACTTGATTTTGTAGTAGGGCTGGCTCGTGCATTTGACGGCGGCGTGAGCCACTTGGACGAGCATCGGCTTGATGTAGACGCCGGCGCGGGTGATGCGTACGGATTTCTTCTTGCCTGCCGACTGGTTGTTCCCAGGTGCCAGGCCGGCCCAGCTGCAAAGTCTCTTGGAAGAGCCGAATTGTGTCATATCCGTCCCGATCTCGGAAATAACGGTGATGGCGGATTCGCGTTTCATGCCGGGAATCGTGCAAAGAAATTTGATAGCAGGTTCGTAAGGACGGACAAGCTCGTCGATCTTTGCATCGACTTCGGCGATGTCGTTTTCCAAATACTCCAGATGCTTGCGGACTTGGAGCATACGCCACGCCTGTTCCTCTGTCAGCTGGAATCCCTCGATGGAATCCACGACAGCGTCAGCCTTCTTTTTGAGAGTGCGATGGAGCAGATCGCGGCAGTGCTCGGGATCTGGCTTTGGAGTTTTCAGCAGATAGTCCGTAATTGCGCTGGCAGATTTTCCGAACATATCCGACACTACGGAATCCAATGCAATGTTGCACACCGTGAAACCGTTCTGGAAGCGGTTCTTCTCGCTGCTCTTCATGTTGGTGAGCTTGTAGCGATAACGGGTGAACTCACGCAGGATGCGGATAGGCTTTTCGGGGATGAAGCTGCCGTAGGGGATGCCGAAGCAGAAAAGCTCGGCAATCCATTTGGAGTCTTTGACGTCATCCTTGTTGCCCTTGATGGCAGCAACCCATTTGGGATTGACGACCATGACGCGCAATTCCGGTTCTAACACATTAAGCACGGAAACCCAGTATTTCCCAGTGGACTCCATGCAGACATCGAAGCAGTTGTTCTGAATGAGCCAGTTCTCAGACGGCGGAGCTCCTTGTTGAAGGTAGAAAAGCGCTCCTTCTTGTAAGTGAGATGCCTCGTGTCTGTTGCGGTGACGATGGTGGCAACGAGAAAGGTTTTGTGAACATCGATGCCACAGCAAATCTCGTGAACGATCTTCATGGCGCGGCCTCCTTTCATTTTGGAAGAAGGCAGGGACTGACCAGCCAAGCAGAAACGATAAGTCTATGCCAATGGTTAGCGTGCGGTCTTGAAGAGCCACTTATTTGTGCTTGAGAGGCTGTGTCGGCACTGTTTTTTATACTGATTTGAATCGAGCAAGCCGATAGTCTTCAGCTCGCCTCCCCGTGCTTTGTAGTATGCCTGCTTCCTGATTTGATTATACCAGACGGAGGAGTGTCGCACCTTCGTTTTCATTCCTATTTGTGCCGCCAGCGACAGCGGCGGAATGGGAGTTTTTTATGAACGAAAAACATTTCATCGGCCCTGAGGCCATCATCGAAAAGAAAAAGAAGTACATCATGCCCTGCCTCGCCCATTTTTATCGCAACCCGCAGGAAATGGTCAAAGGCTCCATGCAGTACCTCTGGGACAGCAACGGCAAGAAGTACCTCGACTGCTACGCCGGCGTCTCCGTCATGAACTGCGGCCACTGCAACCCCGAGATCACGGAGCCCATGAAGGCGCAGATCGACGAGCTGCAGCATGTCTGCAACATCTACCTGACGGAAAACTTCGTCAACCTTGCCGAGCGGCTAGCAGAAGTCACGCCGGGCGATCTCCAGAAATGCTTCTTCTGCTCGACGGGCTCGGAGGCGACAGAGGGCGCGCTGCTGCTCGCCGAAGTCTATCGCGGCAACAGCGAGATCATCGCGCTCAGGCAGGGCCTGCACGGCCGCACGAAGCTCGGCATGAGCGTCACAGGCCTGACGATGTGGCGCACGGCGCCGACGCCCGTCGGCGGCATCCACTTCGCGCCGAACCCGTATTGCTACCGCTGCCCGCTCGGCAAAAAACCAGACACCTGCGACCTCGCCTGCGCGAACGCCGTCGAAGACCTCGTCAAGACGGCGACGAGCGGCCACCCCGGCGCATTCATCGCCGAGACGATCCAGGGCAACGCCGGTATCGTCGTGCCGCCGAAAGGCTACTTCCAGAGGGTCAAAGAGATCCTTGCACAGTACGGCACGCTCCTCATCATTGACGAAGTGCAGACCGGCTTTGCGCGCACGGGCAAGATGTTCGGCATCGAGCATTTCGGTGTCGTGCCCGACATCATGTGCATGGCGAAAGCGCTCGGCAACGGCGCACCGATCTCGTGCTTCATCTCGACGGCAGAGATCGCCGACACCTATACGCGCCCCGGTGCCTCGACGCTCGGCGGCAATCCTGTCTCGTCGACGGCTGGTCTCGCCGTCTTGGACTACATTGAGAAGCATGACCTCTGCAAAAACGCCGAAGAGCGCGGCCAGCAGCTACGCGCAGGTCTTCGTGACCTCCAGACGCGCCATGGCGTCATCGGCGATGTGCGCGGCCTTGGCCTCATGGACGGCGCGGAATTCATCCATCCAGACGGCACGCCGGCGCCGGAGCTTCTCGACGACGTGCTCGAGGAAATGAAAGATCGCGGCTACATCATCGGCAAGAATGGCGCAGGCCGCAACGTCATGGGATTCCAGCCGCCGCTCGTCATCACAGAGCAAAACGTGAACGACGTCCTCGACGAACTCGACCGCGTGTTGACGGAAAAACATCTTTGATGTTGCAAAACATTTGACAAGTGACCGTCGTTCTGCTAAAATATAACACGTTCACGACGCAAGTCCAGAACTGCCGGTGTGGCGGAATTGGCAGACGCAGCAGACTCAAAATCTGCCGTTGGCAACAGCGTGCCGGTTCGAGTCCGGCCACCGGCACCACTAAGAATAAGGAAGGAACCACGGTTGCGTGGTTCCTTTTTCTGTATCTCGAGGTTTTTGTTTTGAACACTTCCCTTACCGTCGGCCTGATTGCCGAATACAACCCTTTCCACAACGGCCATGCCTACCAACTCGCGAAGATCCGCGAGGCGGTGCCGGGCGCGACGATTGTCGTCTGCATGAGCGGCAGTTTCACGCAGCGCGGGGACGCGGTCATCGCGGACAAGTGGACGCGGGCATCGTGGGCCGTGCGCGGCGGTGCCGACCTCGTCCTCGAGCTCCCCTATGCGTTCGCCTGCCGCAGCGCCGAGCATTTTGCCGCTGGCGGCGTGCAGTGCCTCGCGGGGCTCGGCTGCCTCGACGTGTTGGCGTTTGGCGCCGAGTCGGCTGATCTCGCGCCGCTTGCCGCGGCGGCGGCTTGCATGGATGACACTGCGCTCCAGACCGCCGTGCACGAGCGCATCGCGGCTGGCGCATCGTATGCAGCGGCGATGTCGGCAGAGGTCGCCGAGCGGACAGGCGTGTCAAACGACGTGCTGCGCGCGCCGAACAACATCCTCGCCATCGAGTACCTGCGGGCACTGCAGCGATACGCGCCCAGCGTCCAGCCACTGCTCGTGCAGAGGGTCGGGGCGGATTACCACGATAAAGCGTTCCACGGCAAAATTGCAAGTGCCTCAGCCATACGAACGCTGCTCAAACAGATGCCTCCCTCTCCGAGGGAGGGGGACCGTGAAGCGGTGGTGGGAGTGGCGAAGGTAGGATGTGAATCGTTGATGGATTGTCCAGGCGAAGGTTCTCATGGGGAAATCCCTCCGACTGCACAATCGCGCATCCCATCCGCCCTACCTTCGCCACTCCCTCAGTCAGCTTCGCTGACAGCTCCCTCGAAGAGGGAGCCTTATGTCGCTCTGAAACGCGTAATGCCGAAGGATTGTTTTGCGGCCTTGATGGAGACCATGTCTGATGGCCTCCCATGCCAAGATTTTTTGCTCCGCCCCCTCCTCGCCCACCTCCTGACGCTGGACGACGCAACACTCCGCGACATCGCCGGCATAGGCGAAGGGCTGGAGCACCGGCTGCTCGAGAAGGCTGGGACAGCAACGTCCTGGGAAGGCCTCATCACCACCGTCGCGACGCGCCGTTACCCGCAAAGCCGCATCGCGCGGCTGCTCATCCATGTAATGACGGGCTTTTCGGCTGAGGCTGCGGCTACATTTGACCGCACAGGGCCGCGCTACCTGCGCGTACTCTCGATGAATGCGCGTGGCGCACAGATCCTGCATCAGGCAAAAAAAACAGCCCGACTTCCGATCATCACGAAGACGAGCCAATTTCTAAAAAGCCGCGATGCCTTGCGACCATTTGATACGTTGTCAGAGGTACAGCAGATGCTGCTTTACGATGTGCGTGCGACGGAGCTCCGTGAGCTTGCGCTACCACAGCCCTGCTGCTTCGGAGCTGATTTCCAAACGTCACCGATTTACGTGAAGCAATAAATCTCCACCGCTCCAGCCACCGTCTCAATATCCATCGGCAGCATTGGGCCTGCTTCGCCGTCGAGATCACCCTCGAGCGGCGTGTCAGCCGTGATCGTGAAATGCTGCGCCTGGATGTGGAGCACGGCGGGGAGATCGAGGACGTTCCCGCCCGCGAGCAGACTGCGGCCAATGCGCATAAGCTGTGGCACGTTCGTCTTTTGGATGGCGAGGAAATCGAGCTTGCCGTCATCGATCTCAGCGACGGGCGCGATATTCTGGAAGCTCGCGACGGTCGCGCTGTTGACGACGAGGAAGAAATACGCATCGACGTCGTGCGCGATGCCGTCGGCGACGACATGGAACTTCACGGAGCGCAGCTTCGGCAGCTCGCCGATGCCGCGCAGGTAATAAGCGAATTTGCCGAGCGCGTTTTTGAGGCGCGATGGGACTTCGTGCGCGATGCCCGTCAGCATGCCGGCGCTCGCAACGCTGATGATATAGTCGACCCCGACTTTGCCGAGGTCGACACGGCGCGTGCTGCCGGCCGCGATGGCGTCGAAATAGGCGTCGAAGTCATCATTGATATGCAAATACGACGCGAAGTCGTTCGACGTGCCGCTGCCGATGATGCCGACGGGCAGCTGCAAGTCATTCTTGACGACGAGGTTCACGATTTCATGCACGGTGCCGTCACCGCCCGCTGCGATGATGCCTTCTGGCTTTACTTCGTGCACGAATTCCGCGAAGTGATGGTTGTGCCGCAGCGTCCGATACGGGATAATGATGATGCTGCGCTTCTGGAATTCCTTGATGATCCAGTCGAGCTTCTTCTTGAAGGCCGCATGGCCAGAAACGGGATTGTACGCGAGGACGAGCCGTTTCATTTCGTTTCTCCCTCCCCTGCCTCTGCAGGTTTCTTGAACACGCCGATGGCGCGCAGCGCACGGATGCTGTAGCGGCCGATCATCGGGATCTTTGCCATGTCCTCTTCGAGGATGCCGCCGATCAACACCATGACGAGGATGTAGACAAAGCAACCGAAGAATACGGCACCAAACGTCGAGATCGCGCCGATGGCCCACCACGCCATCGTGAAGTCATAAAAGCCCTTGACGGCCACGCCCATGACGACGGACGAGATGATGGCCTTGATGAGCTGCCCCACTTCCATGCGGTAGCCGATGAATTTGTAAATGAAAACGAGGTTGATGATAGCCGCGACGCCCATATCTGCCGCCGTCGCCCACGCGGAACCCATGATGCCGAGCCAGGGAATGGCCGTCAGGTTCCAGTTCAGGAGCACTTTCGCGGCCGCCGCAAGGATCATGTTGACCATCGGGATCGTCGGATGGCCAAGGCCCTGCAGGATAGCCGTCGAGACCTGGTGCAGGCCGAGAAGCACGATAGAGAATGCCGAGATCATGACGGCAGGGCCCGCACCCGGCGCGTTGTAAATGAGTGATGAAATCGGCGTTGCGAGCACGAAGACCACAACAAATGCGGGAAAGCAGACGAAGTTCGAGATGCGCACAGACGCGGCCGTCTGCGCGTAGACGCGGCTCATGTCCTTCAGAGCGCGCGCCTCCGAGATGATCGGCACGATGCTCATGGCCATGGAGGCCGTCAGGATCGTCGAGAGGTTGACGAGCGGCACGGCCATGCCCGTCAGGTAGCCAAAGAGCTCCGTCGCCTCATTGACGCTGTAGCCCGCGACTTCGAGGCGCTGCGGCACGATCATGAGGTCGAGGTTCGACACGACGGGCAGCATGAGGCTCGACGCCGAAACTGGCAGCGACAGCATGAAGATGCGCTTCATGATGCGCTGCCACGAGACATTTTCGCCTGGCGGCGGTACAAGCTCTTTGCCATAGTCGCGCTCGATGTCACGGTCGAGTTTCCAGTGGAAATAGACGAGCACGACGAGGCCCGTGACCGCACCCGCGAGTGCGCCGAGCGATGCGCCAGCCGCTGCGTAATCAAGACCCCACGGCAGGAACAGGTCTGCGAGGAGGATCATCGTGATGACGCGGAAGATCTGCTCGACAATCTGCGAGACGGCCGTCGGCGTCATGCGCTGCCAGCCCTGTAGGTAGCCGCGCGAGCTTGCAAGCAGCGTCACGAAGAACACGGTCGGCGCGAGCACCTGCACGGCCATTTTTGCGCGCGGATCGCGGATGAACTGGTAGTCGATGAGCCAGTCCGCCGCAAAAAACGTCAACAGCGAGAACACGAGGCCCGTCAGCAGCATGAACGTCATAGAAATGCGGAACACGCGCTTGGCACCCCAGATATCTTTGAGTGCGATGCGCTCGGCCGTAATGATGGAAATGGCGACTGGGACGCCGGCCTGCGACACCGTCATAGCGAGGAAATAGATCGGAAACGCCATCTGGTAGAGGCCGATGCCCTCGCCGCCGAGGATGCGCGAAACAAAAATCCAGTTCAGCGAACCGATAACCTTGACCACGAAGCCCGCGATCGTCAGGATGAACGTCCCCTTGAGGAACGACTCGCCTTTGCTGGAGGATTTCTTCTCTTCTTGCGTACTGATGGAAAAACACCGCCTTGCGCCATGCAAAACATGGACGTTCAAAAATCTGCGGGGCGCAGAGTCCCCGACCTTTGAATTATACCATGATGGGCGCAAGGTTTCCAGTAGAAAATAAAAAGGCTCCCCGCGCCGGGGAGCCTGGAGAAATCTCGGATGAATTACATCACGATATGTGCCATGATGAAGCCCATGCAGCAGCCCGTGGAGACGCCGATGAGGCCTGGGATCATGAAACTGTGGTTCAAAATGTACTTGCCGATGCGCGTCGTGCCAGAACGGTCAAAACCGATGCAGGCAAGGTCGGAAGGATACGTCGGCAGGAAGAAGTAGCCGTAGCATGCCGAGATGAACGACATGATGAGCACTGGATCCATGCCGACCGACAGTGCCATCGGGACGACAATCGCGATGGCGGCGGCCTGTGAATTGACGAGCTTCGACGTCAGAAACGCGATGATGGCATACGCCATCGGGTACGCGGCGACAGCTTCGCCGAGTGCCTCTTTGAGGAACGACATGTGTGCGCCAAAATACGTGTTGGCCATCCAAGCGACGCCATAGACCGAGACAAGAGCGACGATACCAGATTTGAAGACCTGGCTGTTGCCGACATCTTTTGCCTTGACTTTGCACGTCAGGAGGATCGCAGCGCCGACGAGCAACATGACCATCTGGATGACGGCCGTCATGGAAATCGGCTTCGGCTTTGCGCCTTCCTTCGCCACGAAGTGCGGCAGGAGGTCTGGGAAGTTACCGAGGATAGCGATGATGGCGATGCCGGCGAAGAAGATGAACATGGCGCGGTAGAACTCTTTCGGCAGATCTTTGCCCTGCAGAGATTCCGTGTCACCATAGACGTACTTCTTGTTCTCCGGGTCTTTGATGAGTTCCTGGAAGCGCGGATCCTTGTCGAGGTCTTTGCCGCGGCGATAGCTCCAGATGGCGGCGCAGAGGACGCCGAAGCCCGTAGCCGGGATGGAGACGGCGAGGATCTGCAACACGGAGTAGTCATAGCCCGCAGCGGCCATGAAGCCGATGATCGAGACGACAGCGACGGAGACCGGCGATGCGCAGATGCCCATCTGCGACGCGACAGACGACACGGCCATCGGACGTTCCGGGCGGATGCCCTGCTTGATGGCGATGTCATAGATGATCGGGAACATCGTGTACACGACATGGCCCGTGCCGCAGAGCACCGTGAGGAACCACGTCGTCAGCGGTGCGAGGATCGTGACCTGCTTCGGGTTGCTGCGCAGGAACGCTTCTGCGTACTTCAGCATGACCGTCAGTCCGCCTGACGTCTGCAGGAAGCCGGCGCAGGTGACGACGGCGAGGATCGTGAGCATGACGTCGATCGGCGGCGTGCCCGGTTTGTACTGGAAAACAAAGGTGAAAATGACGAGGCCGATGCCGCTGATGACGGCGAGGCCGATGCCACCATGGCGCACGCCGACAAGCAAGCACGCCAGGAGCACGAGGAAACCGAGTAGCATTTCCATAGGACAACTCCCTTTCTAAAAATCCGTTCGGGAAGCCTTCCAGCCTCCCTTTTTCCTATCCATGAGTCCTAGTACCTATATTATACACACGTCGGGTCGATAAGTAAATACAATTCATCATAAAATATTCTGATAATAAATTTTATTAATTGAATGATACAACGATTATATCGTTCAAATTATGGTACTGTCGCCCATGAAGCCGCGTCGCGCTTTATTCGCGGCCACATATTCACAAGCGCGCCGCCGCTGTGGTATAATAAATACGTTTGCAGAGATTTTTCAGTGAACTGTTTCTAGGACCCCAAAGCAAAACTAGGAGGTATTCCATGGCAACTATCAATCAGAACTATCAAAAACTCGCCGGCAGCTATCTCTTTGTTGAGATCGCGCGCCGCGTCGCTGCATACAAGGAAGCTCACCCTGAAGCCGACATCATCCGCCTTGGCATCGGCGACGTCACGCAGCCACTGCCACAGGCATCGATCGAGGCCATGCACAAGGCCGTCGATGAGATGGGGAACGCCGAAACGTTCCGCGGCTACGGCCCCGAGCAGGGCTACGAATTCCTCATCGAAGCCATCCGCAAGCACAACTACACGGACCGCGGCATCGACATCGCATCGGATGAGATTTTCGTCAGCGACGGCTCGAAGAGCGACACGGGCAACATCCAGGAAATCTTTGGCACCGACAACCGCATCGCCATCACGGACCCCGTCTACCCCGTCTACCTCGACACGAACGTCATGGCGGGCCGCACGGGCGAAAAGCAGGACAACGGCTACTACGCAGGCGTCACGTACCTGCCGAGCACGGCCGAGAACGGCTTCTCCCCGTCCCTGCCGACCGAGCACGTCGACATCATCTATCTCTGCTGCCCGAACAACCCGACCGGCACGACGCTCTCGCGCGACGCGCTGACGAAATGGGTGGAATATGCCAAAAAAGAAGACGCCGTCATCCTCTTTGACGCCGCCTATGCCGCCTACATCACCGAGCCCGACGTCCCGCGCTCCATCTATGAAATCCCGGGCGCCAAAGACGTCGCCATCGAATTCCGCTCGTTCTCGAAGACCGCGGGCTTCACGGGCACGCGCTGCGGCTACACCGTCATCCCGAAGACCGTCACGGGCAAAGGCAAAGACGGCAGCCGCGTGAAATTCCGCGACCTCTGGAACCGCCGCCACACGACGAAATTCAACGGCACGGCCTACATCGTCCAGCGCGGCGCCGAAGCCATCTACACGGAAAAAGGCCAGCAGCAGGTCAAAGAGCTCGTCTCCTACTACATGGAAAACGCCCGCATCATCCGCGAAGGCCTGCAGGCGGCCGGCATCACGGCCTATGGCGGCGTCAACGCGCCGTACATCTGGCTCAAGACGCCGAATGACATGAAGTCGTGGGACTTCTTCGACCTGCTGCTCACGAAGGTCAACATCGTCGGCACGCCGGGCGTCGGCTTCGGGCCGTGCGGCGAAGGCTATTTCCGCCTCACATCGTTTGGCGACCGCGAGAACACGCTGCGCGCCGTCGACCGCATCAAGAACCAGCTGAAGTTCTGATATGGAAAACAAACTCGACACCATGCGCGCGCTCGCGCGACTCAAGAAGCACATCGGCGAGCTACACGACCTCAGGAACACCATCAATGAGAGCCTCGCAAAAGTCCGTGCGAACAACCTCGCTCAGGCGCTGACGCAGAAAAAGCATCTCAAAGAGCTCAAAGAACGCTATGCCGTCCTGGAACAGGAAATCACGATCCTGCCACCGCTTGACGCGGCTGAAGTCCTCGAACCAGAGTTCGACTACGTCACGACGATCGAGAACATCTTGACGACGACAGCCGAGCTCAAGCGCGGTGCCAAGATCGGTGCAGAGAACGCGGAAGCCATGAAAGAAGGCCTTGTCGTGTTCTACGACGGTCTGCGCAGAGAAATGGGAAGATAAACACGAGAGCCCCGAGCAAATGCCCGGGGCTTTCGTGTGTGTATGTGATATTGGGGAAATCGGGGATGTACCAGCAACGCAGCACATCCCCGCCCCCGGAGGGGCAATGGATTCTTTACCGGCCCGTGCTGTGACGCTGGAAGTATTTGAGCGGCAGTACGAGCAGGAAGTTGAAGACGAGAATCGTGAGGATCAGCAGGGCGCCGATGCCGTCAGCGATCGTGTCGCGATCCGGCACGAGACCGGCTGAGAGCAGGTACCAGAGGTGGACGGCGAGCGTCTCGCCACCGGCCATGACGTCCGTGTCGTACATGAAGCGCGATACGGTCGTACCTGCCGTAAAGATCAGGATAGCCGTCTCGCCGAGGGCGCGGCCGGCCGTCAGCGTGATACCCGTGATGATGCCTGGCATGGCCGAAGGTAGCACGACTTTAAAAATCGTCTGCAGTTTCGTCGCACCGAGCGCGAGGCTCGCTTCCTCATAGTCCTTTGGCACCGTACGGATGGATTCCTCTGTGACGCGCACGAGCATCGGTAGATTGAGCAACACGAGCGTGAGCGCACCGCCGAGGATGGAGAATCCGAGGTGCATCTGGTTGACAAAAATGATCATGCCAAAGAGACCTAAAACGATAGACGGTACTGTTGCGAGGCTTTCAACCGACAGGCGAATGCATTTCGTCAGGCGATTCTCCCGCGCATATTCGGCGAGGTAGATGCCAGCGCCAATCGCGAGTGGGATGGACACGGCCATTGACAGGAACAGCATGTAAAACGAGTTGAACAGCTGACTGCCGACACCGCCGCCAGCCATGATGTCACTCGATTTGCCAAAGATGAAATGGAGGTCGAGCACTGGCAGTCCCTTGTAGAGGATGTAGCCAAGGAACGCGGCGAGGAGCCCGAGGATGAAGAATCCCACAAGCCAGAGGCCGCCTTTCGCGATTTGGTTTTCTGCCTTTGCGTTAATCATGCGACCACCTTCTTTGACGTAAAGTAGCGGATCAGGAGGATCATGCCGAGCGAGAGGATCAAGAGCACGAACGCCATGAGGAACAAGGCGTTGCCCCACGTCGAGCCAAACGGCGTGTTGCCCATTTCGACGACGATATTGCTCGTCAGCGTCGCAGTCGGCGTGAAGAGCGTCGCTGCGATCTGCGGCGTGTTGCCGATCAGCATCTGCACGGCCATCGTCTCACCGACGGCGCGTGCCATGGCGAGAACAATCGACGTCATGACACCCGGGATGGCCGACGGCACGACAACGTGCACCATTGTCTGCCACCACGTCGCGCCGAGCGCGAGTGATGCTTCCTCGAGCGGTTTCGGCACGGCGTTCAGCGCGTCTGTGCTGATGGAGAGGATGGTCGGCATGATCATGATGGCAAGCACGAGCGATGCCGCGAGCACGCCAAAGCCTGTCGGAATCGAGAACGTCTCACGCAAGAATGGCACGAACAGCGTCAAGCCGATGTAGCCGTAGACGACGGACGGGATGGCAACGTAGAGGTCGACGGCCGGCCGCATGATGCGCTTTAAAGGCACAGGCGCGAGCTTCGCGAGGAAGACGGCGCCTAAGAGGCCGAGCGGCGCACCAATGAGCACCGACAGCAACGTCGTCTCGAGGCTGCCGAGGATGAACGACAGCGCACCAAATTTCTTGGCGCTCGGATCCCAGTCGCCACTCGTAAAGAATTCGATCGGGCTGACGTCAGCGAGCGTCAAAAGACCTTGCTTGCCGACGAAGAAGATGATCGAAAAGATAATGAGCGTCATGAGGCAGGCAGACGCAATAAAGAGGTAGCGACCGCACCGGTCGTAGAAGAGACGGCGCTGATGACCACCGCCCGGCTGCCTTTCGTTGGCATTACTCATCGATACCACTTGTTCCATACATCTGTCTCCCCTGCTCTTTCTCCGCACATACACGCATGCATTACAAACGTCCTACCTCCGACATACCTTCCCCCTCAGAGAGGGTGCTGTGGATGGTGGATTACTTCTTCATTTTGCTGACCGGGATGAAGCCGAGCTTCTCGACCTGGCTGTTCTGGAATTCCTCGCTGAGGATGTAGTCAATGAACGCTTTGACAGCACCCGTTGGCTCGCCTTTCGTATACATGTGGCCATAGCCGTAGATCGGGTATTTGCCATCAATGATGTTCTGCGCGGAGTACTCGACGCCGTCGAATTTCAACACTTTGACGCTGTCGTCCGCATACGGAGCATCGACATAGCCGATGGCACCCGGCGTGCTGGCGATGGCGGCACGGACAGCACCGTTCGAATCCTGGATGACGGCATCATCCGTGAACGCAGCGCCCTTCAGCACAACATCGCTGATCGTGGCGCGGCTGCCCGAAGATTTCGCACGATGGATCAGCGTGATCTTCTGATCCTCGCCGCCGACGTCCTTCCAGTTCTGGATCTTGCCCGTCAGGATGCCGACGACCTGATCTTTCGTGAGGTTGTCGACTTTGTTCGCCTTGTCGACGATGAAAACAAACGGCTCGACGACGACTTTGTGGTCGACGAGGCCTTTGTCCTTATATTCATCCGGGAGGTTGACGTCAGAGTCGCCGATGTCGACGGAGCCTTCGGCGACCTGGTTCATGCCTGTGAACGAGCCGCCGCCCGCGACGTTGACCGTGACGTCTTTGTACTTGTCCTGGAAGGCTTCCTGTGCCGGCTTCAGGAGCGGCAGCAGTGCCGTGGAGCCCGAGGCGCTGATCTTGCCGGAGATGGCCGCTTCTCCCGAGCCGCTGCCAGACGACGCTGCTTGCTGCGATCCACCGCAGCCCGTCAGCAGCATCGAAGCGCTCACGGAGAGAGCACCGAGGGCGAGTACCAGCTTTTTCTTGTTAAACATGATGTTTCTTCCTCCTCAGATGATTCCATGCAGATATTCCTTGGTGATTTGGATTTGGATTACCCTTATCCTAGCAGATGGGCGGCGGCGGTTTGTTGTGGGATTGTTACGTTTGTGTAAAATAGGCTGTACCGCGCGCGACGGCAAGCACGGCAGCGTGGTAGAATGAGAGTATCTTCTATAGAATTGAGGCGTTTCCATGCTGGATTCAAAAATCGCACGGCGCATCTTCGGGTCGTTTCTTTTGCTTTCGTTTCTCGGGCTCATGATGCTCGGCTTCTTTCTCATGCAGTATTTCCACCGCGAGACGGTCGAGAATGCGCGGCGAGATCTCCATACGCATGCGCAGGTCATCGCGCTTGCACTCAAAGAAGGAGTCTACGACCTGGGTCGCGGACTCGAGGAAGACATCGATGACATCCACGCGGAGACGGGTCTGCGGATCACGGTGCTCAATGACGCAGGCACGGTACTCGCGGATTCGAACCGCGACGCGGAAACAATGGAGAGCCATCGTGGGCGGCCAGAGGTGCAGCAGGCACTTGCAGGCACAGCGGGCAGCGCGACGCGCTACAGCTACACACTTGGCGAAAACATGCTCTACGTCGCCATCCCCGTTGTGGAGAACGGCCGCGTGACGGGCGTCGTGCGTACGGCGACGTCACTCGAACCCGTCGAGGTCGCCATGCAGCACAACATGACAATGCTCGCAGCGGCTCTTTTTCTCGCGCTCGTCGCCTCTGCCCTGCTCGCACTCTGGCTCGGCCATCGGCAAATCGCGCCGATCCTGACGATCATCCGCGCAGCGCGCGACATCATGGGTGGCAACCTCCGCCGCCGCATCCTCCTGCGGACGGACGACGAATTCGATATCCTCATCTACACGCTGAATCGCCTGACAGATAGTTTGTCACAAAAGATTGACGAGGCGCGCACGGAAAACGAGAAACTCAACCTGATCCTCGAGTCGATGGACAACGGTGTGTTCCTGTTTGATGAAGCAGGAAACATCACAGACGCGAACCGGCAGGCGCGGCGGCTGTTCGCGCTACACCCGGAGGATCTACGGCGACACAGCATCCACGTGCTCGGCAACGCGGAGATCTCCGAGACGGCGCAGCAGGTACTCGAGACAGGCGCGCCAAAGACGATCCACACGAAGCTCCAGCTACTCGCGGCGCCGCATACGTTCCGCATTTATTTCGCCGCGTTCCAGACGGGCGAGGCCGGGGAAAAGCGCGCCGTCATGGCCGTGTTCCATGATATTTCCCTCATGGAGGAGGTGCGCCAGCGGCAAAGTGAGTTCGTCGGCAACGCAGCGCACGAACTCCGGACGCCACTGACGTCGATCCGCGGCTTTGCGGAGCTTCTCGCCGAGGACGATTTTTCCGACCCTGCTGTCAGCCGCCACTGCGCCGATGTCATCGGAAAAGAGGCTGCGCGCATGGAACGCCTGATCACAGGGCTCCTCGAACTCGCGCACCTCGGTAGTCGCGACATGCGCAAGACTGTCGAAAAAGAGTCCGTCGCCGTCAGCCGCATCGTGACGGCTGCCGCAGACGAGCTCACGGAAAAAGCACATGCAAAAAAACAGCACCTCGATATCTGCATTGAGACAGACGCCAAGGTGCTGGCCAAGGAAGACCTCTTCCAACAAATCGTACAAAACCTCCTAGACAACGCCATCAAGTACACGCCAGAGGGCGGCCATATCCGCCTCGGCTGCACGGAGCTTGAGGGCATGGCCGAAATCACGGTGCAGGATGACGGCATCGGCATCGCACCGGAGCATCTGCCGTACATCTTTGACCGCTTCTATCGCGTCGACAAAGCGCGCGCCCGACAGTCGGGCGGCAACGGTATCGGGCTCGCGCTCGTGAAATTTCTCGTGAAGCTATTTGAGGGAACGATCACGGTCGAGAGCGAGGTCCACAAAGGGACGCGGTTCGTGGTGAAGTTCCCGAAGGCAGAATAAATCAGTAGAGCGCCTGGCCAATCCTCGCAACGGCGTCTTTCATGGCGCTTTCCGGCACGGTGGAATAGTCGAGGACGAATGTGGCGCGTGCCTCGGGCGGCGGGGCGCTCTCGGATGCGTAACAGCTCGCAAGCGAACGCATGCGGATGCCACAAGCGTCGAGGCGCTTGGCGATAGCGTCGTCGCTCCCCTCCCCGCGCACGTCAGAAAACCGCACGAGGAAGTGGAGGCCACTGCCTTGCTCACGGATCTCGAGGTGATCGGCAAAGGGGCTGGCCTTGAGTAGCTGGAGGATCGTCTCGCGACGGCGGCGGTAGAGCGTGCGCATGCGGCGGATGTGGCGCTCGAAGTCGCCTTCAGCGAGGAAGCGCGCAAGCGTATACTGCTCGAAATTCGAGACGGTGCAACTGTAGAAGCCGAGCTTTTCACGGAAGGGCTGGACGAGTGCGGGCGGCAGCACGAGGTAGCTGATACGGATCGTCGGCGTCAGGCTTTTCGAGAACGTATTCATGTAGAGCACGCGACCGAGGGCGTCGATGCCCATGAGCGTCGGGATCGGGCGCCCTGTCAGGCGGAACTCACTATCATAGTCGTCTTCGATGATGTAGCGATCCGGCGCGCCTGTCGCCCAGCCGAGGAGCTCGTAGCGACGGCTGATGGGCATGATGATCCCGGTCGGAAAATGATGCGACGGGCTGATGTGGACGATGTGGGCATCTGCAGCCACGAGCTCCTGTGGGCGCACGCCCTGCGCGTCGAGACCGGCCGTCAGGCATGTCGCGCCGCTCACCTCGTAAATGCGGCGGATACGGCCGTATCCCGGATTCTCGACGCAGAAACGCCGGTCACGGCCAAAGAACTGGACGAGCAGCGTGTAGAGGTACTCCGTCCCCGCGCCGACGACGATCTGCTCTGGTGCCACGGCGAGGCCGCGGAAGCGGCGCAGATGGTCGGCGATGGCCGTGCGAAGAGCCAGCACGCCCTGCCCCGGCGAGCGCGCGAGCAGCGCCTCGGCATCGTCGGCGACGACACGACGCAGATGCCGCGTCCAGATGGAGAACGGGAACGTGTCGGGCGATGCGCTGCGGGCGGCGAAGTCAATGGGATCGGGAATCGCAGACGGCGCTATCCTCTGCTGCGATGCGGTATAAGCGACCGCTAATGGCGCTGAAGCGCCAAGCGTCTGCGTATCCATCCCTACGGGTGGCAGCTTCCCTAGAGAGGGCTCCTTGGGTGTGGTCTGCATCCAAGCTGTTTTCTGGATCGCCTCGCTGACATAGACGCCGCGCTTTGGTTTTGACGTGCAATAACCCTCGGCCATGAGTTGGCCGTACGCGCCTTCGACCGTGATTGTGCTGATGCCGAGGTGACGCGCAAGCGCGCGCTTCGACGGCAACTTTTCGCCCGGCGCGAGCACGCCCGTCTCGATGTCGCGGCGGATACAGCGGTAGAGATGGGCGTAGAGCGGCGTACGGCCGATGTTTTCGAAGGAATAGGTAAGCATGAAGTAGTAACCTGCCTTTGCGGGTGAAGTTACTTTTATTATACAACAAAAGGCTGTTGCACAAGCAACAGCCTCCTCAAAAAACTTTACTTCTCGTATCTTGCTTTCCGCGTACGGATGCGCTCAGCCGTCTCGAGATAAACGACCCACTCCGCGATGTTGACGGCGTGGTCGCCGATGCGTTCGAGGAAGCGGGCGATGAAGAGGAGCTTCGTCGCCTCTTCCGGGCGCGTGCCGCTATCACTCACGAAGTGCGACAGCGAGTAGAACGTGCGCTGGAAGATGTCATCCATCTTCTTGTCCATATGGCGAACTTCGTCAGCGAGGCGGACGTTGGCGTCACGGTAGGCCTCCATGGCCTTGCTGACCATGAGGGTGGCGCAGTCGCCGAGTTCCTTGACAAGGGCGGCGTGCTCACCATCAAGGAGCTCACCGTCCGTCTTGGCCGTACGGGCGATGTCAAAAGCATGGTCGCCGATGCGCTCGATGTCCGTCGAGATCTTGAAGCCCGTCGCGATAACGCGCAGGTCGTGCGCCATGGGCTGCTGCTTCGCGATCAGGAGGATGCAATCGTCCTCGATATCGATGATCATGTCGTCGATGTCGTCGTCCTCTTTCATGACGCGTTCGGCGAGGTCATGGTCGTTCTCAAGGAGCGCTTGCAGCGAGCGCTGCACGGCGGCCTCGGCTCGCAGGCCCATCTGGTAGACCTTGCCCTGGACGTCCGCGAGCGCCTGGATGTATTCCTGACGGGTTTTCTGTACCTCCTGCATCAGCCGAACCTCCCCGTGATATAGTCTTCCGTCTTCTTGTCATGCGGCTTCGTGAAGATGACATCTGTCTTGTCATGCTCGATGAGCTTGCCGTTGAGGAAGAATGCCGTGTAGTCGGAGACACGGGCGGCCTGCTGCATGTTATGCGTGACCATGACGATCGTGAAGTCTTTCTTGATCTCGGAGACGAGCTCCTCGATCTTCATCGTCGAAATCGGGTCGAGCGCGGAGCACGGCTCGTCCATGAGGACGACCTCAGGCGAGACGGCCATGACACGGGCGATGCAGAGGCGCTGCTGCTGACCGCCGGACATGCCGAGTGCCGAGGCATTCAGGCGGTCCTTGACCTCGTCCCAGAGCGCAGCGCCTTTGAGGCTCTTTTCGACGATTTCATCAAGCTTCTTCTTGTCCTTCAGACCGTGGACGCGGCAGCCATAGGCGACGTTGTCATAGATGGACATTGGGAAAGGATTCGGGCGCTGGAACACCATGCCGACGCGCTTGCGAAGCTCGACGAGATCGGTGTTCGGCGCATAGATGTCCTCGCCGTCAAGCGAGATGTCGCCTTCGACGCGCACGCCGTCGATGAGGTCGTTCATGCGATTCAGCGTGCGCAGAAATGTCGACTTGCCGCAGCCCGACGGCCCGATGAGGGCGACAACCTTGTGCTCCGGCACGGGCAGGTCGACATCGAACAGCGCCTGGTGCTCGCCGTAAAAGAGATTGAGCTTCTCTACGTTCATCTTCATGGTGTGTTGGTTCCTCCTAAAATTACTCTGGAGTGCTGACGTTCGCTTTCGCCTGCAGCATGAACACTTCTTGCGCGTTCTTGCCGATGTCGGGGCGGATGTGGTGATAGCAGCCGTCGGAGCCGATGCGGCGGCCTTTCTTCGTGTCGCGGAACTGCGTGTCGAACATGGAGAGGATCTGGTCCTTGAGCTCCTGCTTCTCGATCGGGCAGGCGACTTCGACGCGATTTTCCGTGTTGCGCGTCATCCAGTCGGCCGACGCGATGTAGAGCTTCGTCTGCGGCCCTTTGCCGAACGCATAGATGCGCGCGTGCTCGAGGTAGCGGCCGACGATGCTGTGGATGTGGATGTTCTCCGTGAGGCCGGGCAGCCCCGGCACGATGCAGCAGATGCCGCGCACGACCATGTCGACGCGCACGCCTGCCGCGCCTGCGCGCTGCAGGCCGTCGATGAGCTGGCGATCCGTGATGGAATTGAGCTTCAGGCGGATGCCGCACGGCTCGCCGCGCTCCGCTTTTGCGATCTCTTCGTCGATGAGATGCAGGAGCCCTGACTTCAGCGTCGATGGCGCGACAAGGAGCTTTTCATAGCTGCCGCGCAGGTTCGAGATGCCCATGTTGCGGAAGAACATCGAGGCATCGCGGCCGATGGCATCGTCGGCGGTCATCAGCGCATAGTCCGTGTAGAGATGCGCCGTCTTCGCATTGAAATTGCCCGTGCCGACGTACGTCAGGTACTTGACCTTGCCCTCGCGATGCACCGTGATGAGGCAGACCTTCGCGTGCACCTTGTAGCCTTCGAAGCCGTAGAGGATGTGGACGCCCGCATCGCGCAGGCTGTCGACCCAGTCCATGTTGTTCTGCTCGTCAAAACGCGCCTTGAGCTCGAGGAGAACCGTGACCTCCTTGCCGAGCTCGGCCGCAAGGATCAGGTAGTTCATGAGCTTGACGTGACCTTTGCCGACGCGGTAGATCGTGATCTTGATGGAGACAACATCCTTCGAGTTCACAGCCTCGCGCAGAAGCTGCAAAAAGATGCCGAAGTCCTCGTACGGGTACGACAGCAACACGTCGCCACTCCGGATGACGTCCATCATGGGCTTTTCGCCAAAGCGGTCAATGCCCGTGACACAGTCATATGGTGAGTAGCAGAGGTCCTGCCGCTGATGGCCAGTGAAATGGTCTTCGAGGCCGTAGACATACGGCATCGTCAGCGGCACGCTCGTGACATAGGCCTGGTCGAGCGGGATGCCGAGGCGCTTTGAAAGCCACGGCGCAACGAGGCTGTCTCCCTGCGTCTGCACTTCGAGGCGCACGGGCGGCAGCAGGCGGCGTTTTTTCAGCACGCTGCGCATCTGCGACACGTAGTCGGCGCCATAGTCGACTTCCTCGTCGTCGGGGTTGATGTCGGCGTTGCGCGTGACGGCGAAGACGGAGCGGTCGATGATTGGATAGTTCGTGAAGATCTTGTCGAGGTAGGCCTGGATAAGCTCTTCCTGCAGGACATACGCCATGCGGTTGCCTGGCGCGATGAGGAAGCGCGGCAAAGACGGCGCGAGTGGCACCATGCCGAGCGTGACGTGGTGTTCGTGCTTCAGGAGCGCGCCGACGAGCAGCTCCTTGTTCTCAAGATGCGGGAACGGATGATGCAGGTCGATGACCTGCGGCGAGAGCACGGGGAGCAGCTGCTCGCGGAAATACTGCTCGAAATATTGCCGCTCCTCGAGCCCCATGTCGTCGACGTGAAGGTGGACGACACCGTGTTCTTCCAGGCGCTTCTGCAGCTTCTTGTAAATCGTATCGCGCTTTTCATAGAGGCGGCGCGTCTCCTGGAAGATGGCCGCGAGCTCCTCGCCCGGCGTCATGCCGCTCTTGTTGTCGATCTTGTCCGGCTGGATGTGCTTGAGGTCAAACAGGCTGCCGACGCGCACCATGAAGAATTCGTCGAGGTTGCTCGTGAAGATCTCGACGAACTTCATGCGCTCGTAGAGCGGCACGGTCGCATCCGTCGCCTCGTCGAGCACGCGCTCGTTGAAGCGCAGCCACGACAGCTCGCGATCCTGGGTATAGCTCGTATCAATGGTCTGTTCGAGCTTTCTGCGGATATCCAGCATCAGATGTCACCTGCCTGCCCTTCTGCCACGGCCGCCTGCGATGCCGCCGCCAGCGCCTCGCCCTCGGCCGCTGTGATCTCCGTGGCGGGCGCGTCGCTTTTGGGCGCATCGGGCTGCAGCACGTAGCGGTAGAGGTAGCCGTCGCGGACGCCAGCGCGCGTGACCTGCACGTACTCGCTCTTGAAATGCTTGACGAGTGTGTAGAGGATGATCATGCCCGGCAGCACCGTGCGCACGCGCTCAGGGACGACTTTTAAAAGCACTTCGAGCGTCTCGACGGGGATGGCTTCGCCTTCGTCGTTCTCGAGAAGCTTGAGGATCTTCTTGATGTTCGGCGCCTTGATCTGCATGTTCGTGATCGGCAGCTGGAACAAATAGTTGTTGAGCTTGCTCGCCGCGCGCACCGTGCCGCCGACGCCGCAGACGATCTTGTATGAGCCATAGTTCAGGTCGGCGTCCTGCTTCAAGAAGTTCAACACCATCTGCTTGATGGCCTTGCGCTCGGCGCGGCTCGGCAGCAGGTTCGTGACATAGCGGTCATACGTATTCAGCGAGCCGATGGGCAGGGAAACCTTCTTCTGGATTTCGCCATCTTTATAAACGACAAGCTCTGTCGATGCACCACCGATATCGATCAAGAGTCCTTCCGTGACCTCAACGGCATGCGATGCGCCGACGAAGTCGAGCTCAGCCTCCGTCTCACCGGAGATGACCTCGACGTTGATGCCCGTGCGCTCCATGATTTCCTCCACGGCTGCGTGGCTATTCGCGGCGTTGCGCAGTGCCGCCGTCGCGAAGACATGGTAGTTCGTGATCTTGAGGTCCTGCAGGATCATGCGGAACTCCGTCAGCACTTCGCAGGCGCGATTGACACCCTCGGGAAGCATCTGGCCGTTCTTGACATAGGAAGCGAGCCCAACAGACTCCTTCTTGCCCATGACGAGCGAGAACTGACCGTTCTCGAGCTTGTAGATGTTCATACGAACCGTATTCGAACCGACATCGATGATGGCATACATGGTGGTTTCCCCTTTCGTCATATCAAATACACGTTGATTGTACCTCACACGGGAGGCTGGAATGTTGAAGAATTGTTACGTTTGTGTAAATCTTGTCCTCAACACATATATTATCGCACAATTTAGGATTTTCGGCCACAAAAAAAGCCCCGATTGGGGCTGATTTGTTCATTTTTCTTCGTACTGGAAGCGGTAGCCAACACCACGGACGGTTTCGATACCATGGGCGATAGCGGGGGCGGCGGCGAGTTTGCTGCGCAGATGACGGATATGGACGTCGACTGTGCGCGTATCGCCATAGTATTCGTAGCCCCAAATCTGCGTCAAAAGCTCGTCACGGCTGTAGGCACGACCGATATGCGTCAGAAAAAGTTTTAGAAGTTCGTATTCCTTTGGCGTCAGCGGGATGTCTCCGCCATTGATACTGACACGATAGGCAGAGAAATCCATGACCAAGGGCCCGAGACGCAACGTCAGAGGCGCGTCTCCCCCACCTACCTCGTGCGGTTCCGCACGACGACTGACGGCCTTGATGCGTGCAAGCAACTCGCGCATAGAAAAGGGTTTTGCCATATAGTCGTCAGCACCGAGCTCAAGGCCGAGAACGGTATCGATCTCCTCCGTCTTCGCCGTCAGCATGATGATCGGGATGGACTTCGTCGCCGGCGTGGATTTCAGACGGCGGCAGACTTCATATCCATCAAGCTTCGGCAACATGAGATCGAGAACAATGAAATCGGCCTCAGAAGCTTTTTCCAGTGCTTCCTCCCCATCAGCGGCCGTCAACACGTCATAGCCGTGACGGCGGAGCTGGAGTGACAAGAGGTCACGAATAGAATCGTCATCATCGACAGCTAGAATTTTCATGGCGTATCCACCTTCGTCTCGTAATCGTAGAGTGTCAGGACATTTTGGATGCGCTGTCGTTCTTCAGCTGTGATCGTATGGCTCCGCTGAGCCGATCCTTCCTGCTGATAATACGTAATCGTGGTGCTGCCAGACTGCGCGATCGCACGCAAAACAGAAAGTTCATCCTCCGTTACATCGTGGACATAACTTTCTGCGAGATTCTCGGCATCCGGACTCATCTTATCCCGACGATCATGTTGCAAAAAACGCAGATTATACACTTTGCCATCAACGTCAACATTGAGCGAGTCGCCATGAACCCACGCCGTCTTTTGTGGATCGCTGATGTTATAATAGTAATAAAGATCGAACTTCAATACCCAAGCCGCGCCATCTGTGACAAGAAATGGCCTCAAATAGACACCTGGTGCCGGCTTTTTCGGATAGTCATACGTATAAAGCGTAATGGCACCACGGTTATCCACCTTCATGCCGCCAATGATGGCGTCGGCCGTCTGTTTATCCTGTGCTGCGGTCGTTGGCGTTTTTACTGCCTCTCCACTCTTGGTCTCCGGGATGGTAGCGACACTCGTCGTGCTACTGCTACTCGACACCGTGGCTTCATGCGGTGGTGGAGCCGCAGGCGGCTCTCGAAATAAAAAATACGCCGCAACGCCAAGTGCAATAATGAGAGCATAAACGGAAACGGCGATAAGAATGATCTTTTTCATGGGTTCCCTCCCCCGCGCATCCTCATGCTTCATACGAAAGTGGAACGCACGTTTCCTTTATTATAACAAAGAACTTCTGAAAAAGAAATAAGAAATTTGGGTCACCAAAAGAATTTCATGGGATAAAAAAAAGAAGCCCCTCAAGAAATGAAGGGTTTCTTCTTTATATCAGGTTGTACGTTATGGCCGTCAGAAAATCAGAGCTGCGGGCCGGCAGCGACGAGCGCCTTGCCAGCTTCCGTATCCGTGTACTTCGCGAAGTTCTTGATGAACATGCCAGCAAGCTCTTTTGCCTTCTTGTCCCACTCGGAAGGATCCTTATACGTATCCTTCGGGTCGAGAACTTCCGTTGCCACGCCTTCGAGCTCCGTCGGGATCTCGAGGTTGAAGTAAGCAATCTTCTTCGTCGGGCAATGCTGGATCGCGCCGCTGTGGATCGCGTCGATGATGCCACGCGTATCCTTGATGGAGATACGCTTGCCCGTGCCATTCCAGCCCGTGTTCACGAGATATGCCTTCGTGCCATTGGCCTTGACGCGCTTGACGAGTTCCTGTGCGTACTTCGTCGGATGGAGTTCGAGGAACGCCTGGCCGAAGCAAGCAGAGAACGTCGGCGTCGGCTCCGTGATGCCACGCTCCGTGCCAGCGAGTTTCGCCGTGAAGCCGGAGAGGAAGTAGTACTGCATCTGCTCCGGCGTCAGGATCGAAACCGGCGGCAGGACACCGAAGGCATCTGCAGACAGGAAGATGACGCTCTTTGCAGCCGGTGCTGCGCTGCGGTCATTGACGAAGCCCTTGACCGTGCCCTTGATGTGGTCGATCGGATAGGACACGCGCGTGTTCTCCGTGATGGACTTGTCAGCGAAGTCGATGTTGCCCTGCTCGTCCATGACGACATTCTCGAGGAGTGCGTTGCGCTTGATAGCACCATAGATGTCCGGCTCAGACTCCATGTCGAGGTTGATGACCTTTGCATAGCAACCGCCCTCGAAGTTGAAGATGCCTTCATCATCCCAGCCGTGCTCGTCGTCGCCGATGAGCAGGCGCTTCGGATCCGTGGAGAGCGTCGTCTTGCCCGTGCCGGAGAGGCCAAAGAAGATGGCCGTGTTCTTGCCCTGCTTGTCCGTGTTGGCGGAGCAATGCATTGCTGCGATGCCCTTCAGCGGGAGGAAGTAGTTCATCATGGAGAACATGCCCTTCTTCATCTCGCCGCCATACCACGTATTGATGATGACCTGCTGGCGCTCCGTGAGGTTGAAGACAACGGCCGTGTCAGAATGCAGACCGAGTTCCTTGTAGTTCTCGACTTTTGCCTTGGATGCATTGAAGACAACGAAATCTGGCTTGAAGTTCTCGAGTTCCTCCGCCGTCGGCTTGATGAACATGTTCGAGACGAAATGTGCCTGCCAAGCAACTTCGACGATGAAACGGACAGCCATGCGCGTGTCCTTGTTCGCGCCGCAGAAGCCATCGACGACATAGAGTTTCTTGCCGGAGAGCTCTTTCTTTGCGATCTCCTTCACGGCAGCCCATGCCTCTTTCGTTGCACGATGGTTATCGTTGTGATAGGACTCACTGTCCCACCAAACCGTGTCATGCGACGTCTCGTCATCCACGATGAACTTGTCCTTCGGCGAACGGCCCGTGAAGATGCCGGTCTTGACATTGACGGCGCCCAGCTCCGAAACCTGGCCCTTCTCATAGCCCGTCAGGCCATCTTTCATCTCTTCTTCGAAGAGAACTTTGTAAGAAGGATTGTGGAGGATCTCCGTGACACCAGTGATGCCATACTGGCTCAGATCAACGTTTGCCATGTGCTTTCAACCTCTTTCATACATTTGAAATCTGATTGTTTCTGCCGCATCCCCGCTCGTGCAGTTCCACGGCACGCCTATAATATTACCTTATTCATTCATAAATGTCAAATATTCTCGACAAGCTGTCAAGGCAGCAAAATGTATCAAGAGTCGTGCAGAGTCCGTCAAAAAAGACAAGAACACAAAAGAAACAGCCGTCGTTTCTCCTGTGTTCCTGATTCGTCATATCTTACTCCGCTTCATTCCCTATGGTTATGGCGGAGTGTATTCTTATTGTTTCGCAAAAGCGGCAACAATTTTTTTCATTTCCTCTTTTGCACAGACCGTTTTGTGGCGAACCTCCTTACTGCGAAGCGAGCTGAGCCCAGATGGCGCGGCCGTACCCGTGATGTCCTGGAGCTCATCAAGCAGTGCAAAGGCATCGAGATTCTGCGTGTCGACACCCAGCGCCTCGAGCACGCTGCCACTGAACTTATACGGGCTCGCCGTCGAGACGACGACCATCGGGCGCTCGTCGCCTGTGCGGTCGAGGTAGTCATCCGCGACGCGCCAAGCAACGGCCGTATGTGTGTCCATGCTGTAGTGGCTGCCATCAAACGCTTCTTTGATGGCGTCTTTTGTCGCTACGTCGTCAGCCCAGCCGGCCGCGAACGTCTGTTGGATCTTTGCAAGGAGATCTTGCGGGACCGTGTACTTGCCCGTCTCGGCAAGTTCCTTCATCCATCCAGCCACGGCGTCCGTGCTCCCCGACATATGATAGAGCAGTCGTTCGAGGTTGCTCGAGATCAGAATGTCCATCGACGGCGTGATCGTCTTGTAGAAATCGCGGTTGCGGTCGTACGTTCCTGTTGTCAGGAAGTCCGTCAGGACGTTGTTGCGATTTGATGCGCAGATCAGGCGGCCGACCGGCAGGCCCATACATTTAGCATAGTAGCCAGCGAGGATATCGCCGAAATTGCCCGTCGGCACGCAAAAGTTGACGGCGTCGCCCATCTTTACCCGACCAGCAGCAAGGAGATCAGCATAGGCGCTGAAATAGTAGACGATCTGCGGCACGAGGCGTCCCCAATTGATGGAGTTTGCCGAGGAAAGCTTCGTCTGCGCCGCTGCGAGCTCGGCGGAAAATGCTTTGTCGCCAAAGATGCGCTTGACGCCCGTCTGCGCGTCGTCAAAATTGCCGCGCACGGCCACGACGCTCGTGTTGCCGCCTTCCTGCGTCACCATCTGCAGCTGCTGGATGGCGCTGACGCCGCCCTCGGGGTAGAACACCATGATCTTCGTCTGCGGCACGTCACGGAAGCCTTCGAGTGCCGCCTTGCCCGTGTCACCCGACGTCGCGACAAGGATCAGGATCGTATCTTTCTCCCCCGTCTTTTTCAGTGCCGTCGACAACAGCTGTGGCAGGAGCTGCAGCGCCATGTCCTTGAACGCGCTTGTCGGGCCGTGCCAGAGCTCGAGCACGCTGCGATCTTGCAGCAGGTGCGTCGGCGCGCGGCGCTCCGTGTCAAACTTCCCGCCGCCATAGGCGCGCGTGACGCAGCCACGGATCTCGTCTTCGCTGTAGTCCGTCAGGAATTCCTTGAGGACGCGGACGGCGCGTTCTTCATATGTGAGCGGCACGAGTCCGGTGATGAACGATTCGCTGACCGTCGGAATCTCCTCGGGGACGAACAGGCCGCCGTTTGCTGACAGACCTTGCAGGATGGCCACTGCCGAAGAAAGATGCTCGGTACCGCCGCGCGTGCTGATGTAATTCAAAAAGATCGCCTCTGCTTTCCTATTGGATGGGAATATGGTAAAATAGTGGACTGTAAAGTTGCAACCATTATAACACAAACAGAGGTGTTTGCATATGCTGAAAATCGCCATGGCGCAGATGAAAGTCTCCCCGGGTCACCCGGATGTTAACACAGAGACGATGTTGCGCATGATCGCCGACGCAAAAAAGCAGGGTGCTGACGTCATCGTCTTCCCGGAGATGTGCATCCCAGGGTACCTCCTCGGCGACGCCTGGGAGCAGTCCGCCTTTCTCCGCGACTGCGAGAGCTATGGCCGCGATGTCATCGCAGCTGCCGATGGCATCGTCGTGCTGTTTGGCAACATCGCCATTGATTGGGAGAAAAAAAATAACGACGGTCGCGTGCGCAAATACAACGCGCTGTTCTGCGCACAGGATGGAAAGCTCGTCTCGCCTGAATCCATGCCGTATCCGTTCATCATCAAGACGCTGCTGCCAAACTACCGTGAATTCGATGACACACGCCACTTCTTCTCGCTGCAGAAGCTCGCGCGTGAGCTCGGCACAACGGCCGAGCGGCTTCTGTCACCGCTGACGCTCGATATCCACGGCCAGCGCTACCGCATCGGCGGCCTCTTATGCGAAGACGGCTGGAGTGACGACTACAGCCTGACACCGCTCGACGTCTTGAACCGTCATCACGACATCGACTTCTTCGTCAATATCTCCGCGTCGCCCTATACGCTTGGCAAGAACGACAAGCGCAATCGTGTGTTCGGCGCACAGGCGAAGGCTGCGCATACGCCGCTGTTCTATGTCAACAATATCGGCCTGCAAAACAACGGCAAGACGATCTACACGTTTGACGGTTCGAGCACGGTCTACAGCGCGACGGGGCGCGTCGCCTCTGTCTGCCCACCATATAAAGAAACGCTTGCCATCACGGACCTCGACCGCATCGATGCCATGTCGGCCACGCCCCAGCCGCCCGAACCGCCCATTGCCGCCATCTATCGCGCGCTTCATTATGGGATCAAGGAGTTCCTGGCAAGCATCCATATGAAGAAAGTCGTCATCGGCATTTCGGGCGGCATCGACTCCGCCGTCGCTGCCGCGCTCTATGCCAAGGTGCTCGGCCCAGAAAACCTCTTGCTCGTCAACATGCCGAGCGTTTTCAACTCCGAGACGACGAAAGGACTGTCGTCCGAGCTTGCTAAAAATCTCGGTTGCCACTACCTCATCGTACCAATCCAGGAGGCCGTCGACCTGACGAAAACGCAACTTGAAACGCTCCCCGTCCAGAACCTTGCAGACGGCACGGAATGGCATCTTCAGATTTCTTCGTTCGTCCTCGAGAACATCCAAGCGCGCGACCGCAGTGCACGCGTGCTTGCCGGTGCGGCCGCGGCGTTTGGCGGCGGCTTCACCTGCAATGCGAACAAAGCTGAGACGACGGTCGGCTATTCAACGCTCTACGGCGACCAATCTGGCTTCCTCGCCGCACTCGCCGACCTCTGGAAATACCAGGTCTACGCGCTCGCCCATTACCTGAACGACACCATCTACGGTCGCGAGACGATCCCGCAGGGCATCATCGACCTCGTGCCGAGCGCCGAACTCTCAAGTGCACAAAACGTCGACGAAGGAAAAGGGGATCCGATCAAGTACCCGTATCACGATTACCTGTTCCGCTCGTTCGTCGAGCGCTGGCAGAAAGCGACGCCGGAAGACCTCTTGACGTGGTATCAGGAAGATACCGTCGAACAGAACCTCGGCTGCGAAGCGGGCCTCGTCGCAAAATACTTCCCAACAGCAAAGGATTTCATCGCTGACCTCGAACGCTGGTGGAACCTGTTTAGCGGCATGGCGATTGCCAAGCGCATCCAGGCGCCGCCGATCCTCGCTGTCAGCCGCCGCGCCTACGGCTTCGACCACCGCGAAGCGCAGGACGGGCCGTACTATACGAGACGGTACCGTGAGATGAAGAAGGAATTGCTTGGAGAATAAAAAAAGCTCCATCGAAGGGATAAAGAACCTTCGATGGGGCTTTTCTTGTATTCACACATCATACCCGATGCCGTTTTCTTCGCAGAAATCCTTCGCGACAACGAGCAAGTGGGCATGTAAGAAAGACTGCCATTTCTTTTCGAGCAGCAATTTGCGCACTTCGCGGCGAAAGCGCGGGGCGGCGCCAGGCACAGAGAGAACAGTGGCTAGGCGCTCGCGCATCGCTGCGGGCTGCGCGTCGGCAAAGGCCTGCATGGCGCGGGGTTCCTCGGCGTCGTAAAGGTCCGGCAGAGGGATGTAGCGCTCGAAGTCCTCCTCGATGCGCAGCGCATGGTCGAACGCGGCCTCGTCAGCGGCATCGTCCCCCGCCGCGACAGCGAGATGCACGACGCGGCCTTCGGTAGTGTCGATATAGGAAGGAACAACGTCGGAGCGAGCAATCGCGGCGGCGAGGTCCGTGAGTTTGATATTCATATCGTTCCCTCAGTTCGGATCAATCTTCTCTTGCGCAGCATGTTCTAAGAGTCCATCACGGATTTTTTTCGACTGCGTGAAGTAATGATAGATATACTGTCGATCATGTTTTTCGCAGGCCTCGATGACTTCCCCGAGAATACCTTGGAGAGCGCGGAGATTTTCGGCGATGGCGGGGCCGTTTGTCATGCAGATGTCGGCCCACATGTCGGCGTTGGACGATGCAATGCGGGTCGTGTCTTTGAATCCACCGCCGATGAGACGGGTGCAAGCTTCGCGGTCGCCTCCGGTGCGCGCAAGAAGCGTGACGAGGGCGGCAGCAGTGACGTGCGGGACGTGGCTGATGACGGCGGCACAGCGGTCGTGGGCCGCGAGATCAAGCGTCGTGAAGTTTGCTTCCGTATAACGCAGGACGGCCATCAGACGGTCAACGGCCGCTTTTGGTGCGCCGGTCGGCACGAGCACATAGGCCTTGCCACGGAAAAGATCAGCATCTGCAGCATCAACGCCGCTTTTTTCTTTGCCCGTCATGGGGTGCCCGGCGATGTAGGTGACGCCGTCAGGCAGCAGCGGCCGCAGGTGGTTGGAGAGGTAGCCTTTCGTGCTGCCGGCGTCCGTGAGAATAGCACCTTTTTTGAGGTATGGGCGGATCTTTTCGACCATCGGGACAATTTGCAGAACAGGCGGACTGAGAAAAATCATATCGGCATTTCCAACAACTTTTTTAAGGTCATCCCCAGCGTAGTCGACAGCGCCGCGCGCCATGGCATGCTGCATGGAAGTCTCGGTACGGCAGAGGCCGGTGATGTAAATCTGATCACCGAGGGCGCGCTTGAGGCAGAGCCCGAGCGATCCGCCAATCAGGCCGACGCCAATGATGGCAAGTTTCAACGGGGCATTTTCTGCGCTACTCATAAGGTCTTCCCCATCAATTTGCCGAACTGACGGACCTCGTCCATGAGAACTGCGAAGTTTTTCGGCGTCAGGCTCTGGTCGCCGTCGGAGAGCGCGACTTCCGGATGCGGATGGACTTCAATGATGAGGCCATCACAACCGGCGGCAACGGCAGCGCGTGCCATCGGGCGCACCATTTCCCAGCGTCCCGTGCCATGCGACGGGTCGACGACGATCGGCAGGTGGCTGAGTTCCTTGACGGCGGCGACAGCCGAGAGGTCGAGCGTATTGCGCGTAAACGTCTCGTACGTGCGGATACCACGCTCACAGAGGATGATATTTTCATTGCCGCCAGCGGCGATGTACTCGGCGGCATTGAGCCATTCACTGATCGTCGCGGAGAGGCCGCGCTTCAGCATAACAGGTTTCTTAGCCTTGCCGAGCGCTTTTAAAAGCTGGAAGTTCTGCATGTTGCGCGCGCCGACTTGGTAAATGTCGGCGTACGTGCCGATGAGGTCGATGTCGTCTTTGTCGACAATTTCCGTGACGACTTTCAGGCCGTTGTGGTCGGCCGCCGTACGCAGCATCTTGAGGCCCTGCTCTGCGAGCCCTTGGAAGTCATATGGGCTTGTGCGCGGCTTGAATGCGCCGCCGCGCAAGAACTTGGCGCCGCATTTTGCGACAGCTTCTGCAGCCTCTTCAAGCTGCTCGACGGATTCAACGGAGCACGGACCAGCCATGACGGCGAGGTGCTTTCCGCCGACAGGCACGCCTGCGACGTCGATAACGCTGTCTTCCGGGTGGAATTCGCGGCTGACGAGCTTGTATTTCTCCGTAATGCGGACGGTCTTTTCGACGCCAGGCATCATGTTCATTTCGAGGTTGGCAATGAGCTTCTTGTCGCCGATGACACCGACGATCGTGCGCTCCTTTCCGACGGAGAGGTGCGTTGTGAGGCCAGCCGATTCGATTTTTGCAGTGACGCGGTCGAGTTCTTCCTTCGTGGAATGGGGTTTCATGACGATGATCATAGGGATAAGTCCTCCTTTTCCTGACTGCAAGGTGCAGAAAAGCCCGCCCCTGTACAGGGACGGGCTGTGAGCTCGTGGTACCACCCTGCTTGCTTTCGCAAGCCGCTTTGTTCGGATTCGTGCACAAATCCTAGCCCATGGTAACGGGGGCATCCGGCGGGGCTTACACGGGAAAATCTGAAATCATCCCTTCAGCCTGCGGCTCAGGAGAGTAATTCAACGCGTGTTCCCTGCTGCGTTCCAGCATCGGCAGCTCTCTAGGAGGGAATGGGCACGTCTATCTGGCTCCGTCATGGCCTTTCCTTGTATAGATTGAAGTATAACACGAGGGCATCTAGGTGTCAAGCGATGTTATTTTATCAGTTCTTTCAACCGTTCCTCGTCAATCACAGCAATACCAAGTTCTTGCGCTTTCTGCAGCTTGCTCCCCACTGCCTCGCCAGCGACGAGATAGTCGGTCTTTTTCGAAACAGAGCCTGTCACGCGGCCACCGTGGGATTCGATGAGAGCGGCGCATTCTTTGCGGCCGAGGGTCGGCAATGTACCCGTGATAACGAACGTCTTGCCCACGAGTTTCTCGTCGCCTGCCACAGCTGACTCAGCCTCCATACGGACGCCTTGCGCGGCGAGGTCGGCGATTTCGCGCTGGTTTTCCGCGTCGGCGAAAAATCGCGTGATGGCTTTCGCGCTGATCTCGCCCATGTCGCGCACGGCGAGGATGGCCGCTTCATCGGCCTGCATCAGCTCGGGGATGGAGTGAAACGCGCGTATGAGCTCGCGGGCGGCCGCACGGCCGATGCCGGGGATGCCGAAGCCCGTCACGAGTTGCGCCGGGTCGTTCGCCTTGCTCGCTTCGATGGCGTTGAGCAGCTTGTCCGTATTCTTTTCTTTGCCGATCAGGCCGCTCTCGATGAGCGCATCGCGATGCTCCTTCAGATGGTAGATGTCAGCGATATTTTTGAGGTATCCCTGCTCGATGAGGCCATGGATGGCCGCCTCGCCAAAGCCTTTGATATCCATGGCCGTGCGGCCGACGAAATTCAGCAGATGGTTTTCGAGTTGTGCCGGGCAGTTCGGGTTCTGGCAACGGATGTCGGCCGTGTCGGCCTCGCGGAGTGCTGGCGAGCCGCAGACAGGACAGGTGTCGCCGATCTGGAATGGCGTCGTGCCCTCTGGCCGCTTCTCTTTGACGACTTCCTTGATTTTCGGGATGATCTCGCCGGATTTGTAGACGCGGACGGTGTCGCCAATGCGGACGTCGAGACCGTCGATGAAGTCCTGGTTGTGCAGCGTCGCGCGCTCGACACTCGTGCCGCAGAGACGGATGGGGTCGAAGACGGCCGTTGGCGTGATGCGGCCCGTGCGGCCGACGGAGAGCTCGATGCTGCGGATGACGGTTTCTTTTTCCTCGGGCGGATATTTGTAGGCGATGGCCCAGCGCGGCACCTTGCTCGTCGCGCCGAGCTTGTCGCGATCGGAGAGGTTGTTGAGCTTCACGACGGCACCGTCGATATCATAGGCGAGGTCGCCACGGCTTTCGCCGATGGCTTCGATGGCCGCCCAGACTTCTTCCTTCGTATGGCAGACGCGGTAGCCATGGATCGTCTTGATACCCTGCGCATGCATGTAGTCGTAGGCCTCTGTGTGCGTCTGGAATGTGCGCCCATCAGCCGTCTGCAGGTTGAAAACAAAGAGCGAGAGGTGGCGCTCCTTCGTGATGCGGCTGTCGAGCTGCCGCAGCGTCCCGGCCGCGCAGTTGCGCGGATTGGCAAACGGCTTGAGGCCGAGGAGTTCCTGCCGATCGTTCACGCGGTCAAACGCGGCTTTTTCCATGTAGACTTCGCCGCGAATCTCAAAATATGGAAGCTTGTCTTTGAGCTCTGGCACGACGTCGTCAATGACGCGCGCATTCGCCGTGACGTCTTCGCCCTGCACGAGGCCGTCGCCGCGCGTGATGGCGCGTTCGAGCTTGCCGTCACGGTAGCGGAGCGCCATGGAGAGGCCGTCGATCTTCTCTTCGACAACGAATTCCGGGTCGCCGAGCGCCTGCTGCAGTTCCTCGACGAACGCAAAGATTTCTTCTTTGGAAAAGACGTCGGCGAGCGACAGCATCGGCACGTCGTGCTTGACGAGCACGCCAGCCGTCCGCATGGCGCGGCCTCCGACCATCTGCGTCGGCGAGTTCTTCGTGATGAGCTCGGGGTACTGCTTTTCGAGTGCCTTGAGGCGCAGCATGAGCTGGTCGTATTCGTAGTCCGAGATTTCGGGATTGTCTTCATTATAATAACGGTCGTTGTGATGACGAATCTCCTTGCGGAGCTTCGTCAGTTCACGCTTGACCTCTTTGATGTCTTGCTCTTTTTCCTGTTCCATCTGACTTTTTTCGTCCTTCCGCGCAAATTCTAAATTATGTATCTTATGATAGCAGATAGAACGATTTTTTTCAAAAAGGAGTCCTGTTCATGAAATTCAAATTCGCCCACAACAACTTCAACGTCCTCGACCTCGAAAAGAGCCTTGCATTCTACAAAGAGGCGCTTGGCTTTGAAGAATCGCACCGCATGGAGACACCGGGCTTCACGCTTGTCTATCTCAGTGACGGCGGCCAGACGCCGCACGAGCTCGAGCTCACGTGGCTCAAAGACCGCAAGGAGCATTACGATCTCGGCGAGAATGAGTTCCACCTCGCCGTGACGGTCGATGATTTTGACGCCGCGCATGCGCATCACAAGGAGATGGGCTGCATCTGCTATGAGAATCTTGCGATGGGGATTTATTTCATCGCTGACCCGGATGGATACTGGGTCGAAATTCTGCCGCAGAAATAAAAAACGCTGCTAAGACATCCAATTACAATGTCTTAGCAGCGTTTTGCATTTCTGTCAGGCTTCAGCACCCGACTACTCCCTCAGGCCCTTCGGGCCAGCTCCCTCAATGAGGGAGCCTGCTCTCAAAGGCACTTTTACCTTTTCATTCCTTTGCAAAAGTAAAATCATTTCCATCATAACTCATCTTGACGGTATCGCCCTCGCCGACGTCGCCACGGATGATCTCTTTCGAGAGCGCAGTTTCGACTTTGTGCGAGATCAGGCGCTTCAGCGGACGTGCGCCGAAATTCGGGTCGAAGCCCTGATCGGCAAGCGCCGTGAGTGCATCGTCGTCCCAATCGAGCGAAATCTTCGTCTGACGCTCCATGCGAGCTTTGAGGTTGCCGAGCAGAATGGCCGCGATGGACTTGACCTGCGCTTTCTGGAGGCCCTTGAAGACGATGATGTCGTCGACGCGGTTCAGGAACTCGGGGCGGAAGTAGTCCTTGAGGATGTCCTTGACGGCGCCTTTCGCCTCTTCATATTCCTTGTTGAGGATTTCATGCGAGCCGAGGTTGCTCGTCATGATGATGACGGTGTTCTTGAAATTGACGACGCGGCCTTTGCCATCTGTCAGGCGACCGTCGTCGAGGATCTGCAGCAGCACGTTAAAGACGTCGCGGTGCGCTTTCTCGATTTCGTCGAGCAGGATGACGCTGTATGGGCGACGGCGCACGGCTTCCGTGAGCTGGCCGCCCTCATCGTAGCCGACGTATCCCGGAGGCGCGCCAATGAGGCGCGAGACCGTATGCTTCTCCATGTACTCGGACATGTCGATGCGGATGATGCTGCGCTCGTCATCGAACAGCGCTTCTGCCAGCGTCTTGGCGAGCTCTGTCTTGCCGACGCCCGTCGGACCGAGGAAGATGAACGAACCAATCGGGCGGTTCGGGTCCTTGATGCCGGCGCGGGCGCGCAGGATGGCGTCACTGACGGCCTCGACGGCTTCGTCCTGGCCGACAACGCGCTCGTGAAGAACGGTAGGCAGATGCAGCAGCTTCTCGCGCTCGCCTGTCAGCATCTTCGTGACGGGGATGCCCGTCCAGCGCGACACGACGCTCGCGATGTCCTCCTCGCCGACTTCCTCTTTGAGCAGGCGCTGGTCTTTCGATTTCTTGTTGATTTCCTCTTCCTGGTCAGCGAGCTGCTTCTGGAGTTCCGGCAACTTGCCGTATTTGAGTTCCGAGAGCTTGTTGAGGTCGTAGGCGCGCTCGGCCGCTTCCATCTCGCCATTCACGGCGTCGATTTCCTTCTTGATGGCGCGCACGCGCAAAATGCCCTGCTTCTCCTGCTCCCAGGCATCCTTGAGTTCTTTGTCCCTTGCTTCGAGGTCGGCTTTTTCCTGTTCGAGCTTTTCGAGACGGTCTTTCGAGGCTGCATCCGTCTCTTTCTTCAGCGCCTGCTCCTCGATCGTCAGCTGCATGAGCTTGCGGCGGCATTCGTCGAGCGGTGCCGGCATGGATTCGATTTCCGTGCGGAGCTTCGCGGCCGCCTCGTCAACGAGGTCGATGGCCTTGTCTGGCAAAAAGCGGTCGGAAATGTAACGGTCCGACAGCGTCGCGGCCGCCACGAGCGCGGCATCGCGGATGCGTACGCCATGATGGACTTCATAGCGTTCCTTGAGGCCGCGCAGGATGGAAATCGTGTCCTCGACGCTCGGCTGGTCGACCATGACGGGCTGGAAACGGCGTTCGAGTGCCGCATCCTTCTCGATGTACTTGCGATACTCGTTCAGCGTCGTCGCGCCGATGCAGCGCAGTTCGCCGCGTGCGAGCATTGGTTTCAGCAGGTTGCCTGCGTCCATGGAGCCTTCAGTCGCGCCTGCACCGACGACGGTATGGACCTCGTCGATGAACAGCAGGATCTGTCCATCGGACTTGACGATTTCATTGAGGACGGATTTCAAACGTTCCTCGAATTCGCCGCGGTACTTCGCGCCTGCGACGAGCGCGCCCATGTCGAGCGAGAACAGCGTCTTGTTCTTCAGCGATTCCGGCACGTCGCCTGCGACGATGCGGCGCGCGAGGCCTTCGACGATAGCCGTCTTGCCAACGCCCGGCTCGCCAATGAGCACTGGATTGTTCTTTGTGCGACGCGACAGGATCTCGACCGTGCGGCGAATCTCTTCGTCGCGGCCGATGACGGGGTCGAGCTTGCCCGCCCGTGCGGCCGCTGTGAGGTCGCGGCCAAATTTCTCGAGCGACTTGTAGCCTTCCTCGGGGTTGTCCGTCGTGACGTTCTGCTTGCGGTTCTTCTTGATGGATTTCTGGATGCTGCTCTTTGTCAGGCCGAAGTCGCGGCAGACGGCCTGTGCGTCTTCGCTGCCATCCGTCGCGAGCGCGAGCAGCAGGTGCTCCGTGCTGATGTAGTCATCGTGCATGGCCTGCGCCGTGTCCTGCGCTTTCGCGAGCACGCGCACCATGTCCATGCCCATCGTCAGGCGGTCCTGCCCTTTGACGCTCGGGATCTTCGCGAGCTCCTGCTCGAGGCGCGAGCGCAGCATGCCGAGGTCAACGCCGCAGTCGTCAAAGATCGTCTGCAGCAGCCCCTCTGGTTCCTTTGCCAGCGCTAAAAGCGCATGCAACGACGTGATTTCCTGATGATAGCGAAGCGCCGCGATCTGCTGCGCACCTTGCAGCGCCGCCAGCGTCTTCGCCGTATATTTTTCTTCTCCCATCGTACGTTCCTCCTGACCTCTCAGTCTGTCATCTGGTTTCCGTTCGAAGCTTCTTTCGTGTTTCTGATTTCATTATACACGATAAAGTCAAAATGTCAAACGTTATTTTTGATGTTTTGACTTTTTAATTGCAACAGAATCGCACCCGCGGAAAAAACGCCGTACTTATTGTTTCTACGTACAGGGGGACTCCCACCACCGCTTTGCGGTCCCCCTCCCTCAAGGAGGGAGGCTACTTTACAAGGTGGAAACCAGCACGCAGGCGCTGGACGCGGTCGGGATCGGGAGGGACGGTGGCGGCTGCGACCTTGTTCGCTGCGCTGACGAGTGAGAGATTCGGACGGTTCCAGTTCACGGTCTGGATGTGCTGGTGGCGCACGAAGATATCGAGCATGTGCACTTCGGCAAGGTAACTCCGTAGATACCCTTTTCGACGCGCATGGCAGATGCGAAGCTCCAGGAGGTCGGCCGCCGCCTTTTCGAGCGGCAGCAGCTTGCCAGTGAAGAGCTCCGGCTCAATGCCGGCCGCCAAATGGATCTCAGCGAGATACTCCTGCGCACGCCCGCGGAAATACGCAAAGCGCAGACGTTCCATGAGACGCACACGCGCCGCACGCAGGATGCTGTCGAGCCGATGGTCGAATCTGCTTCTCTTCATGAACGTCATCCCCTTCGCCGAAATTTTGATGGTTTGAAAACGTTCGAAAACAGCTATAATCGTCACCTTGTCAATTTCCCTTTTGTATCTTTATTCGTCATTTGTGCGAAAAATCCTGCTGATTTCTGCAAACAAATAGGTTCACGTCAAAAATTTCTCATCTCATTGTCCACCTGTTCCGGATTTATGGTAGAATAAAAGCTGTAATTTGCTTTGCACTCAAAGGAGGAACTTCCCTTGCAGAAACATATTTGGATGACCGCTGTGCTTGCGGCCACGCTCACCCTCCCTGTTGCTCTGCCCGCGACGGCCTCGGCAGAGAATACGGAAGCGGAAGCTTCGAATGTCCTTGCGGAAACTACGCAGGCGGAAACGCCCGCTGCTGCTACGATTCCGACGACGGCTGTGCCTGCCGGTGCGGCAGAAACGACTTCGACGGAAAGCACGCAGCTCCCGAACCCGATGGTGCCATACACGTCGTATCGCGAGATGCGCCATGTGCTCGGCTTCCGCCCGCTCGTGCTGCCGCGCGCGGAAGGCTATGCGCTGACGGATGCCTACATCATCGATGGCACGGTCGCCGACATGCGCTACACGTCGCGCTATGGCGATCCCGCAAAGCGGCAGACGGTCGCCATCCGGACGGCGCTTGCATCGAGCATCCAGGCCGCAGACCTTCCTTCGACGGCCACGGCGCTCTCGGGCATCTACTCCGTCGACTGGCAACCGTTGAAGCTTGGTGATGACGCTGTACTGTTCGCGAAGATCAACGAGACGTCATTCGTCGCCTGCTGGGTGCAAGATGGCTATCTCTTTGCCTGCGAAGGCGAGAACTTCAACCAGTGGGACTTCACGCATCGCATCGTATACGATCTGATAGATGTGACGCAGCATTATTACGCGGAAGAAAAAACGGAAGAATAAACATGAAAAAGCTCGCCGATCTGGCGAGCTTTTTCATGCCTTGTTCCATGTTGTCACAAGTTCTTTTGCAGCCATCCCTGGGTCTTCTGCCCCAGCAACGGCGGAAATCACGAAGAAGCCAGCGGCCCCCGTGCGTTTCAGCGCGGGCAGGTCGCTTTTTTTGACGCCGCCGCCCACAACAACGGGGATGGGGCTTTCTTTGGCGAGAGCTGCCAGTTCGTCGAGCGTGCGTAAGTGGCGCGTGCCATCTGGGCGAAGGCCGGCGTCGGGCTTTGATGCCGTCGGATGGAGAGGTCCAGCACCGAGGTAGTCGATGATGGAGAGGTCGCCCGTGCGGATATATTGTAGAAGCTCTGTGCGTGGTGCCGAAAGGCCGACGATGGCATCGGGGCCGAGCAGCTGCCGACAAAGGTCGGGCGGCACATCCGTCTGGCCGACATGGACGCCATCGACGGGGATGCCAAGCTCCCGCGCCGCAAGCACGAGGTCGAGCCGGTCGTCAATCAGCAGCGCGACTCGATCCGCGCGGCCAAGCTCTGCCCGTACGTCAGCACAGGCCCGCGTGAGCGCGAGCATGTCCCGTGCCGTCGCGACTTTTGATCGCAGCTGCAGGCAGGTGAAACCTGACGACAGTGCTACCCGCACGATGTCTGCGACGGGGCGTCCATGCGTATTCTCAGGACCGACAATCAGATAGGAAGAAATATCAAACGAGCTTCTCTTCTTCATTCGCAACTCCCTTCGGTGCTTTGAACTTGACTTTCAGCTCCACGATGAACCGCGTCCCCTGCCCGAGCTCACTCTGGACTTGGATCGTGCCTTGATGCAGGTTTACGATTTCCTGCGCGATCGAGAGGCCGAGCCCGTTACCGCCCATCTCGCGCGAACGCGCCTTGTCGACGCGATAGAAGCGGTCGAAGATACGTTCCTGGTCTTCTTTTGAAATGCCGATGCCCGTATCCTGCACATAAAAGCGCACGCGACCCTGTGGGGCTTTCTCGAAGCCGACCGTCACGCGGCCGCCCTCCAGCGTATACTTCACGGCATTGTCGACGAGGATCAGCATGAGCTGCTTGATCTTCTGCTCGTCGGCCTGGATTTCATGCTTGCCGAGTTCTTCAGACGTCACGGTGATGTGCTTCTTTTCCGCGAGCGGCTGCATGACGCGCGCCGTCTGGCCGAGCAATTCTGCTGCGTCGAATTTCGTCGGCTTGAGCTTCAGCGCCTTGTTGTCGCTGCGCGCGACAAGCAGCAGGTCGCTAACGAGCTTCGTCATCTTCTTGACTTCGTCACGCACATCAGCGATGACCTGCTTGAGAAATGGCGACGTGATCGACGGGTCGTTTTCGAGAAGGTCGGCAGACGCCATGACGACAGCCAGCGGCGTGCGAAGCTCGTGCGAGGCATCGGCGGCAAACTGGCGTTGCTTTTCATACGCCTCTTTGAGCGGCACCATGGCTCGGCCAGAGAGGATGTGACCGAAGACGGTCGCAAAAATCAGCGCGATGACGCCGAGCACGCCCATGGCATACGTCGATTTTTGCATGCCGTTATACATGGCCGTGACGTCTTTGCCGACATAGACGGTCTGGATGGTGCCATCCACATCGCGAACTTTTTTCGACGTCATCATGATGCGCGTCTCCTGTCCACTCTCGCCCTTGCGGCCATAGACGGAGACCTCGTCCTCCTGCCCGTCCCATTTGCTGACGAGGTCGAGGATGAACGGTTCGATGCGGAACGAGGCGCGCGCGAAATTCAGCAGGCGGCCGTCTTCATCGAAGACATAGAAAAACAAACGGTCATTCGTGCTCTTATATGTCGCGTCGTCCAGTGAGATGTTTGGGTGCTGGTTCAGATACACCTGCCCCTCAGCGACGTTCGACGCCGTATCGAGGAGCTCGCGCGCTTGCTCTGATGTGATGGACCACTCCATCGTCTTGTGTACGACAAAGATCAGCAGTACGAGAAACACAGCCATGATGGTCGAATAAAACAGTGTGAGGCGGCGGCGGCCCTGTCCGAAAATATTCGAGATATTGGAGAGGTTCTTGGCCATCAGTGATCTGCCTCAAGCTTGTAGCCAACGCCGCGCACGGTCTTGATGAGACTCTTGCCGTCTCCGACGTCGAGCTTTTTGCGCAAAATCTTCATATAAGAATCGATATTGTTCGAGCTGACGTCGGACTCCAGTCCCCAAATGCGATCAAGGATGATGTCACGTGGCACGACAATGCCAGCATTCTGCGCGAGGAGATCAAAGAGCTGGAATTCACGCGGCGAAAGCTGGATGACCTGGTCGCCACGCTTCAGGACTTTTGACGTGCGGTTCAGTGTGAAGCCGCCGACTTCGACGACCTCCTGCTGGATCTTCTGCGTGCTGCGGCGGCCGAGCGCGCGCAGGCGTGCGAGAAGTTCCGCGAACTCAAATGGCTTGACGAGGTAGTCATCGGCACCGGCATCAAGGCCTGTGACACGATCTTCGACAGAGTCGCGCGCCGTCAGCATGAGGATGGCACGCTCATACCCCGCCTTGCGTAAGCGGCGGCAAGCGTCGACGCCGCTCTCGCCCGGCATCATCCAGTCGAGCACGAGGATATCGTAGTCCGTGTACGTCGCGTAGTCGTAGATCTCGCTGCCGTCTTGCACCCATTCGACCTGGATCTGGTTCTGTTCGAGCATGTATTTGATGAGTTTCCCGAGGCGCTTGTCGTCCTCGGCGAGCAGGATGCGCATGAAATGGTTCCTCCCAGAATTGATTTTTGTTCATTATAAAGCTGTGATGTGAAAAGTTGGTGAAGAAAAAGCCTCCCTCAAAGAAGGAGGCTGAAGGCTTCTACATCAAGCCTGATTGAATTTGTTGCGGAGGATGACGTCATGGGAGCCACCTTCGACGATGGACGTCGAGGAGACGAGCGTCAGGCGGGCTTTTTCGCGGAGTTCCGGCAGGTCGAGCGCACCGCAGTTGCACATCGTCGAGCGGACTTTTGCCAGCGTGATGCCCACATTGTCTTTGAGGGCGCCAGCGTATGGCACATAGGAGTCAACGCCTTCTTCGAACGACAGCTTCTTCGCGCCGCCGAGGTCGTAGCGCTGCCAGTTGCGCGCGCGGTTCGAGCCTTCGCCCCAGTACTCTTTGTAGTACGTGCCATTGATCTTGACCTTGTCCGTCGGGCTCTCGTCGAAGCGCGAGAAGTAGCGGCCGAGCATCAGGAAGTCGGCGCCCATGGCGAGAGCGAGCGTCATGTGGTAGTCGTGGACGAGGCCGCCGTCGGAGCAAACCGGGACGTAGATGCCCGTCTCCTTGTAGTATTCATCGCGGGCGTTGCAGACGTCGATGAGCGCCGTGGCCTGGCCGCGGCCGATGCCCTTCGTCTCGCGCGTGATGCAGATGGAGCCGCCGCCGATGCCGACTTTGACGAAGTCCGCGCCGGCCTCGGCGAGGAAGCGGAAGCCATCAGCGTCGACGACGTTGCCAGCGCCGACTTTGACGTCTTCGCCGAAGTGCTCGTGGATGTAGCGGAGCGTGATGCGCTGCCACTCGGAGAAGCCTTCCGACGAGTCGATGCAGAGGACGTCTGCGCCAGCTTTCAGCAGCGCCGGGACGCGCTCGGCGTAGTCGCGCGTGTTGATGCCTGCACCGACGATGTAGCGCTTGTTGCTGTCGATGAGCTCGTTCGCGTTGTCCTTGTTGTCCGTGTAGTCCTTGCGGAACACCATGTAGCGCAGGCGCTGGTTCTTGTCGACGAGCGGCAGCATGTTGAGCTTCTTGTCCCAGATGATGTCGTTGGCCATCGAGAGTGTCGTCGTGTCAGCGTCAGCGTAGACGAGCTTTTCAAATGGCGTCATGAACGTGCCCGCCTTTTCGTCAAGGCTCATGCGCGACAGGCGGTAGTCGCGGCTCGTGACGATGCCGACGAGCTTGCCAGTCGGCGTGCCGTCTTCCGTGACAGCCATCGTGGAGTGGCCCGTCTTCTTGAGGAGTTCGAGGATCTCGCCGAGCGTCGTCTCCGGCGTGATGTTCGAATCGCTCGTGACGAAGCCAGACTTGTAGTTCTTGACACGCGCGACCATGGCCGCTTCCTCTTCGATCGTCTGGGAGCCATAGATGAAGGAAACGCCGCCCTCTTTTGCGAGCGCGATGGCCATCGTGTCATTCGAGACGGCCTGCATGATGGCGGAAACCATCGGAATGTTCATGGAAATCTTCGGCTCTTCGCCCTTCTTGAACTTCACAAGCGGCGTCTTCAGGGAGACGTTCGCTGGGATGCACTTGTCAGAAGAATAACCCGGGACGAGAAGATACTCGCCAAACGTATGCGATGGTTCCGAATAATAGTAAGCCAATGCAAGCCCCTTTCTCTAGATGGTGAACGGAAAAAAATTATTTTTACTAGTTTAGCGTATCGGCCTCAGTCTGTCAATCCATGAAGAAAAAGACGTGTTACAGTTTTACAAATCAAGGCCTTGATGCTTCGCACGAGCGAGACATCAGGGCCTTGGTATGTTCAAAACTCTATGAAATTGCCATGCTGGAACACGGGCATTTCGCGGCCGTCGCTACGCCGCTTGCCCGTGATGGCGAGTGCGCGGCTACCGACCATGAAATCTTCGTGCAGCAGCGAATCATTGACACCATGCTGCAGGAGCTCGACACTCTGCATGTCCTCCCCGCCTTTCAAGCACGTCGGATACGCCTTGCCAAGCGCAAGGTGGCAGGCGGCATTCTCATCAAACAACGTGTTATAAAAGAGCAGGCCACTCTTTGAAATTGGCGAGTCATATGGCACAAGCGCGACTTCGCCAAGGCGCGACGAACCTTCGTCCGTCGCGAGGAGTTCGCGCAGCACATCCTCGCCTTTGTCCGCATGGAAATCAACGACGCGGCCCTGCTCGAATTTCAGCCAGAAGCCTTCGATGAGGCTCCCTTGGTAGACGAGCGGTTTTGTCGCGACGACCTTGCCGTGCACGCCATCGCTCTTTGGCAACGTGTAGACTTCTTCCGTTGGCAGATTCGCGACAAATGGCACATGCGTCGCAGCCAGCTCCGAGCCGCCTGCCCAGACATGCCCTTCCGGCAGCTCAATCGTGAGATCCGTGCCAACCTCATTTGTATAATGCAGGCTCGCGAAATCATTTTCGTTGAGGAACGCAGCTGCACGATGCAGGAAGTCCACATGCGACTTCCATGCCGCAACGACATCGACATCCTCACCGATGCGAACGGTCTGGAAAATGGCCTCCCATAGCTTTGCGATAGCTGCTTCTTCTGAAACGCCAGGGAATACTTTCTTTGCCCAAGCCGCCGTCGGCACGGACGCGACGCACCACGTATTTTGGTTTGCCATCAATCGCGCACGGTACTCGAGGAGCGCTGCCCCCGCTGCCTGCTGTGCAAGCGCTAATCGTTCCGATGCGACCCCGGCGAAGATCTCGGGATCGCGCGCAGCAATCGAAATGAACGCCGCTCCCTGCTCGGCATAGTCCGTGTAAAACGCGCGCCGCCACTCGGGGAATTCCGAGAAGACAGCTGTCGGAGCCATATCGTATTTGATACGCGCGGAGAGCTCGTCGCCCCAGCTCATGACGACTTCGTGTGCTCCCGCTGCATATGCCTCTTTCGCGAGCAGACGCGCAAAGGACGCACATTCGATCGGTGAATTGATCACGAGAATCTGATCGTGCTGCAAGTTCACGCCAATGCGTACGACGAGGCGCGCATATGCTTCCAATAATTCAGCCTTTGGCATTACGTTTTTCCTTTCACGACTCAACCGACCGAGCCCGCCATCGCCGTCATCGGCAATCCGAGGCCGATTTCCGTATCATCGAGTTCATTATCAAGTTCTTTCGCTGCTTCCTGGGCTTTCATGAACGCATAAAAATCTTCCATTGGCATCGGCTTCGAATAATGGAATCCCTGCAAATATGTCGTGTCCATTTGGTCGAGCGCCAGCGCCATCGCAGAGGTCTCCACACCTTCTGCCGTGATGCTAAACCCGAGTTCACGGAATGCACGGATCGTGTCCGGCAGCAACGTGTTCGGTTCCTGAAAATGCGCACGCACAAAGCTCATATCGAGCTTGATGTTGATGAAGGGAATCTTGCGAACCATCATGAGATTGGAATATCCACTGCCGTAGTCATCGAGCACAAAGCGGAATCCCTTCGCACGCATTTTTGCAATCTGGTTTTGGAGCGTCGTGAGATTAATGATGGATTCTTCCGTGATCTCGAGGTGGATTTTTTCCGCGGGAACGCCATACGACTGCTGGATGCCAATGAACTCTTCTGCTAGATGTGGATTCATGCACTGAACGGGAGAAAGGTTGACGTTGACCCAGTCAAGACCGAGTTTCTGGATTTCCGGGCGGCTCATGAATTCGCATGTCTTGCGGAACACCTGACGGCCGAGCGATGAGATGCTGCCGTCCTTCTCTGCAATGGGGATGAAATGTTTTGGAGAAATATAGCCAAGTTCCTGGTCATAAAGACGTGCAAGGGCCTCCGCACCGACGATGCACTGCGTGCGCGCATCGACGATCGGCTGCAAAAAGACACAGACAGCATCGTTTTCGATGGCATGTTCTAGTGCGCGCTTGATGGCGCGTTCCTCATGAAGGCCTTTCACATACTTGCCATCGACCTGGATCGGCTCTTTCGGCTTCTGTACTTGGTCATCAAGGTGACGGTGTGCCATACCGATGCAGTTCATGAGGACATGGACGGACGAAACACAGATGGAGCTATCGAGGAATGCACAGCCGACATCGAGGAAGCGTTCTGCCTCTCCGACCTGCCAGCTTTCTTCAAAGCGCTTTTGGATGCGGTGCGCAACGGCCGCCTGATCCATCGGCTGGAACGACTGCAATACGAAGATGCCACTACGAACATAGTAAAGGTTGACGCCAGGAAACGTCGCACGCATCCATGTCCCAATCTGGCGCAGGCAACGATCCGTCTGATTCGCACCATAGAGTTCACGGACATCATTGTAATTGTATATGCTGAACGTGACAATCCAGTATCTGCGGCCGAAGTTCTCCTGCATGACCCCTTCGAAGGCACGACGGTTGAACAGCCCCGTACGATGCTCGAGGAATCGTTCCGGATTCTGTGCACCGAAATAGCTCCGCAGGCCGACGAGCAAGCAGAGATAGCTCATCAAATAAAGTGCTGACGATCCAACGACAAAGCCCAGGATCGTCATCACAATGCCAGCGCCGATCACGATGCCGAAAGAATCCCGGCGCTTGAGCGGCGGATACTTCCTCTGAAAATAAAACATCACGAGCATCGCCTGGATGGGCAGGATTGCCAACGCAATTCCATTCAAATGATCCAGCATCCAATCCATTCACGTTTCTCCCTTCACATGTCCTTTCCCCGAGGACACAACCTCTTAAGTTGCTTTTTGTACCTTTCTAATGTTATGTATTATAGCATATTGCACACCGTTTGGGGAGCCCCTTTCTCTAACTTTCTACCAACTTTCATATTTTGGGACAAACTCCGCCAGACAGCATAAAAAGGCTCCTTTTCCTAGGAAGAAAGATTCCTTCTTTCCCGGAAAGGAGCCTTACATCATCACTAACGTGTTCAAACGTGGGCGTTCCGCCGCTCCAGCGCACGATGCGCGATGTCATGTCGGAACATCTTATCCCGAAAATCGATGGCATCGACACCATCATATGCTTTCTTGACGGCAGTGCTGACATCCTCCGCCTCAGCAACAACACCGAGAACGCGACCGCCAGCGGTCACGACAGAACCATCCCTTTCTGCCGTACCCGCATGGAAAACGTGACAACCGAGTTTTTCAGCTGCCTTAAGCCCCGTGATTTCATAGCCTTTCTGGTATGATTTCGGATAGCCGCCCGAGGCAAGCACAACACAGACGGCCGCACCATCGCTCCACTGGATCTCCGTGTCTTTGAGACTGCCATCACCTTTCGCACAAGCGATCATGATCTTAACGAGATCGCTCCTCAGAAGCGGCAACACAACCTGTGTCTCAGGATCGCCAAAGCGCGCGTTGAATTCGACGACTTTCGGGCCATCCGACGTGATCATGAGCCCCGCATAGAGGCACCCCTGATATGTACGCCCTTCCTTCCGCATCGCAGCGATGACAGGGTTCAAGATCTTTTCCGTCGCCGCCTCGACCATTTCTGGCGTCATGACAGGAGCCGGTGCATACGTACCCATACCACCTGTGTTCGGACCTTTGTCGCCATCATAGGCACGCTTGTGATCCTGCGAGGAAATCATCGGAACGATCGTCTCGCCATCGGTGAAGCAAAGAAGCGATGCTTCTTCGCCTTCCATGAATTCTTCGATGACAACACGGCTGCCAGCCGCGCCGAATTCCTGGTCTTCCATGATGTCCGTGATGGCTGTGAGCGCTTCGTCTTTTGTCATGGCGACAATGACACCCTTGCCGGCAGCAAGTCCATCTGCCTTGATGACGATAGGCGCGCCTTCCTGCTCGACATAAGCTTTTGCAGCAGCAACATCTGTGAAGACCTCATATTTTGCCGTTGGGATGCCGTATTTTTTCATCAAGCCTTTCGAGAACGCTTTCGAGCCCTCGATCTCAGCGGCGCCTTTGCGCGGGCCAAACGCAAGGATGCCAGCGGCCTCGAACGCATCGACGATGCCGTTCGTCAATGGTACTTCTGGCCCGATGACAGCTAGATCGATGTTGTGCTCTTTTGCAAATGCGACGACAGCAGCATTGTCCTCGATGGAAATACCGCCGACGCACTCACAAACGGCTGCCATTCCTGGGTTGCCAGGAATGGCGTAGAGCTTCGTCGCCTCAGGTGATTGGGCAAGCTTCCAAGCGAGCGTGTGTTCGCGGCCGCCGCTGCCGATGACCAAGATGTTCATCTATGCGTTCCCCCTTATTTTGCCAGCTGCTCCGCGAGATACTTCTGGATCATGTCGTCATAGGCGGCCGTATGGGCAAACGCTTCCTGCGCGAGCACCATGCGCGTATGGTCGTCGACTTCGCCGCTTTCTTTGACCTGTTTCGCAATTGCATCGTAGCGGTCAGGGTTCGTGACGATCGTGACGAATTTAAAGTTCTTAGCTGCCGCGCGCACCATGGCCGGGCCGCCGATGTCGATGTTCTCGATCGCCTCGGCAAGTGTGACGCCAGGTTTTGCGATCGTCTCCTTAAACGGATAGAGGTTGACGGCTACGAGGTCGATGCCCGTGATCTTGTGCTCCTGCATCTCGCGGACATGTTCGGGGTTGTCGCGCACAGCGAGAATGCCGCCATGAATGTACGGATTCAGCGTCTTGACGCGGCCGTCCATGATCTCGGGAAATCCCGTGACATCACTGACATACGTGACAGGGATGCCAGCCTCCTTGATGGCTTTCATCGTTCCGCCCGTCGAGACGATCTCGACACCTGCTTCGTGAAGCGCGCGCGCAAATTCGACAACACCTGCCTTATTCGAGACACTAATCAGAGCGCGTTTGATTTTCATGATAAACCATATCCTCCTTATTATCCGTTTTTTATTTTACTTGTCAATATGGACTTTTCGCCCGTCCACGTGGAGGCGACCTTCACAGTACCATTCGATGACCTGTGGATAGAGTCGATGCTCTTCCGCCAGTACACGTGCGCCAAGTGTTTCTTCTGTATCATCGTCATGCACGGGAACGGTGGCTTGCGCAATGATAGGACCGCTATCCGTGCCTTCATCGACAAAATGAATCGTACAACCGCTAACCTTGACGCCGTAAGCGAGCACATCACGATGCGCATGAGCACCTGGAAAACTCGGCAAGAGTGCCGGATGGATATTCAAGATCCGCCCTTTATAGTGTCGCACGAAAAGCGGCGTCAGGATGCGCATGAAACCAGCAAGGACAACGAGCGTGACACCTTTCGCTTCGAGCTCCTGGATCAGCGCTTCCTCAAATGGCTCGCGACCGTCGTACAGCTTGCGATTGACGCAGACAGCAGGAATCCCCGCCTGTTTCGCACGTACGAGCGCATACGCATCGGGCTTGTCGGAGAGGACGACGCCAATCTTGGCGTGCACCTCTCCCCTTTGGGTGGCGTCGATGATGGACTGTAGGTCGGTGCCGCGTCCCGACGCAAGGATACCGAGAACCTGCTGCTGTTTCGCCTCAGCCATGGAACACGCCGCCTTTGATCGTGACATCGTGATCGCCGCGCACGACGCGGCCAATCTCATAGACCGTCTCGCCTTCTGCTTCAAGGTGCGCTTTCATCTTCGCTGCCTCATTTGCCGAAGCGATCAGGATCATGCCGATCCCCATATTGAATGTACGATACATCTCAGGCCAGTCGACGTTGCCCCATTTCTGCAACAGGACAAAGATCGGTGGCATATCCCAAGCATCATCGTTGATTTCGACAGCGAGATCTTCTGGCAACGCACGCGGAATGTTGTCGTAGAAGCCACCGCCCGTCACATGCACCATGCCGTGAATGTCGAACTTCTCAATGAGCGGCAGGCACGTCTTCGGATAGAGGCGTGTTGGCGTCAGCAGTGCCTCACCGATCGTCGTGCCGAGTTCTTCGATGTATTCGTCGCCCTTCATACCCTGGCGTTCAAATACAATTTTACGCACGAGAGAGAATCCATTCGAGTGGACGCCCGTCGACGGCAAGCCGAGGAGAACGTCGCCTTCTTTGACTTTCTCACTCGTGATGATGTTTGATTTTTCGACAACGCCGACCGAGAAGCCAGCGATATCATACTCGCCATCAGGATAAAAGCCCGCCATTTCTGCCGTCTCGCCGCCGATCAGTGCGCACCCCGATTCCTTGCAGGCATTCGCAACACCCTTGACGACATCAGCAACCTGCTCGGGGTCGAGCTTCCCCACAGCAAGGTAATCGAGGAAGAACAGCGGCTCTGCTCCCTGTACGAGGATATCGTTGACACACATGGCGACGGCGTCTTGACCGACCGTATCATGCTTGCCGAGCAGAAATGCGATCTTGAGCTTCGTGCCGACGCCATCCGTGCCGGAGACGAGAACGGGTTCCTTGTATTTTCCGCTATTCAACGCAAACAAGCCGCCAAAGCCTCCGAGGTCGCCGAGAACTTCTGGACGGTACGTCGCGCGAACACTGTCCTTGATGAGCTTGACGGAGTAGTTGCCCGCGTCGATGTTGACGCCCGCATCTTTATACGTGAGTTTTTCTGCCATGTTTTCCTCCAGTTCGTTAGCACTTGCGCTGCTCGAAGACGTATTTGCTGTCGCCTTGCGGCTTCTCGCCCTGTGCGACGGGATATGCCTTATTGAAGCAGGCATAACACATCGAATCTGGCGAGACCTTGGAGACGGACTTCTTGAGCCCTTCGAGGCTCAGGAAGTGCAAGCCGTCTGCACCGATATACTCGCGAATTTCCTCAACGGACTTCGTCGCGGCGATGAGTTCCTTTCGCACGCTCGTATCGATGCCGTAGTAACACGGGTAGCCGATCGGAGGCGAGCTGACGCACATATAGACTGCCTTGGCGCCGGCATTTCGCAGCATCTTGACAATCTTGCCGCTCGTCGTGCCGCGCACGATAGAGTCATCAACCATGATGACGCGCTTTCCTTCGACAACAGAACGGATTGGATTGAGTTTCAGCTTCACGGCCGTGTCCCGCGCCTTCTGCGTCGGCTGGATGAACGTACGACCGATGTAGCGATTCTTGATGAGCCCTTCGACGAACGGCAGGCCCGCTTCATATGCATATCCCGTCGCAGCCGTCGTGCCAGAGTCTGGCACAGAGATGACAATATCGCCTTCAAACTTTGCTTCGCGTGCGAGAATACGCCCCATCTCAAAACGAGCTTCATGGACGCTTTGTCCATCGATGACAGAGTCCGGACGCGCAAAATAGATGTATTCAAAGATACAGGACGCGAGCTGCTCGCCCTGACGGAATTTATACGATTTCACGCCGTTATCGTCGATGACGACCATCTCGCCTGGTTGGACGTCGCGCACGAATTCCGCTCCGTTGACGTCGAGGCCACAGCTCTCAGACGAAAGGATCCACGTGCCGTCATCAAGCTTGCCAAGGCAGAGCGGGCGGAAGCCATGCGGGTCGCGCGCGCCGATCAGCTTGTTTTCCGTCATGATCGTCAGGCAGTACGCCCCCTGGATCTGCTGCAGGCTCTCGATAATCTTTTCTTCTATCGTTTCTTTACGCGAACGCGCGATGAGGTTCACGAAAACCTCAGAATCGATCGATGTCTGGAAGATCGTGCCCTGCTGCTCAAGCTGATGGCGAATCTCAGCAGCATTCGTCAAGTTGCCGTTGTGCGCAAGCGCGATCTTGCCACCTGCGTAGTTGACCATCAGAGGCTGCGTATTCGCGAGGAGGCTCGAGCCCGTCGTGGAGTAGCGCACATGGCCGATGGCGATGTACTGATGTTCCATGTGTGGCAGCTGGTGACGAAAGACTTCATTGACGAGTCCCATGCCGCGCGTCACGTCCATCCACGCTCCATCCGTCAGCGCGATGCCAGCACTCTCCTGGCCACGGTGCTGGAGTGCATAGAGGCCGAAATACGTCATTTCCGAGACGTTTTCGTTTTCCGACCGCGAGTACACGCCGTAGACGCCGCACTCCTCTTTCCATTTATTTGCGATATCATACATCACTGGCTTCGTATCTCTCCTGTTCAATGAGAAAGCAAGGAATCCCGATCAGAGCTGCGCCTTGACGCGCGCGGCCTTCTTGTCGACGCTCTGCACCATTTCTCCGCGATAGTCCGCGAGTTTCTTTGCGAGATCCTTGTCTGTCACGGCAAAGATCTGTACGGCGAAAATGGCAGCATTTTTCGCACCATTGATAGCCATTGTTGCAACGGGGACGCCCGATGGCATCTGCACCGTCGAGAGGAGCGCATCCATGCCATTGAGCGCCGTCGCATTGATCGGCACGCCGATGACTGGCAGCGTCGTGTAGCTCGCGACGACACCCGCAAGATGAGCGGCAGCGCCAGCAGCCACGATGAACGCACCAACCCCTTGCCCGGGCGCTGCAAGCACGAAGTCGCGAACTTTCGCCGGCGTGCGATGTGCCGACGCGACTTCGACCTCTGCCGCGATGCCAAATTGCTTCAGGAGCTCAACGGCTGGCTTCAGGATCGGCCAGTCAGAGTCACTTCCCATGAGAACTGCTACTTTCATGAAATCATCTTCCTCCCCGTAAGATCACAAGAATTTTCACAAATCACTCTTCCATGATAGCGGCAAAACCATGCTATGTCAATAAAAAGAGACAAGTGTCCTTGACGTCATCATACCTGCACGACGTCAATGCCAAGACGCGCAGCCGATTTGAGAAAGGATGGATTGGCGAGTCGATCTGTCACAATGCCATCGATATCCTTGAGATCGCAGACTTTGAGGAACGACGAACCTCCGATCTTCGTGTGATCGATCGCGAGGATCTTCTTGCGCGCACGCTCAATAAGTGCTTTCTTCAGTGCCTGCTCATAAAAGACAGCGCTCATGACACCATCCTCCGTATCGACAGCCGTCACGCCGAGGAACGCGATATCGATGCGAAATTGGCGGATCATGCGAATGGCCAAATCGCCAAAGAACCCCTTCGCATTCAACTCGTAAATGCCGGGAATGGAGACAAGCTGGATGTTCTTCGCATTTGAGAGGATGTTAAGCACGGGTAGCGAATGCGAGAGCACGGCGATGTTCTGCTTGCCACGGAGCGCATCGGCAATCTCAACCGTCGTCGAGCCATTATCAAGATAGACGGCGCTGCCTTCGGGGATATGACTCGCACAATATTCCGCGATCAGGCTCTTTTCTCTCCGCATCTGTCGCTCCCGTACAGACATCGCCGGGAGATACGCACTCCCCTCATTATAAACTGCACCACCATGCACGAGTGTCACGACATCTTCATCAGCGAGACGCCGGAGATCCCGTCGAATCGTCATCGTTGAAACATCGAGTTCACGTGCAAGTTCCTCAATCGACACGCGTCGCTTTTCTATGAGATCCTGCAACACACGCTCTCTACGGTCTTTCGTCTTCAAAAAAGTCCCTCCTTTTTTCACAAGCAAATTGTGAAATTCACATTTACATCGTTACTATTTCACAAAACTAGAAAAAAACCTCTTTTTTCCTGCAAAAAAATCACAACGCCCTCTTGCGGAAATCGTTTTCTATCGCTAAAATAAAAGACGTCAAAGGGAAAATAAGTCAGGGAGCACTTCCCCAAAACATCGAATCCGTTGATCCCCTCCTCGCATCCGATGCATGCTTCCTGCAATCCTCCATCCCCCTGTAACTTTTTTGATTCTATTGTGTGTGAAAATCAAAAACGTTTTCAAGCTAGCGAAATCACTAGGCTTTTGCAATGGCAAATTCCCCTTTGCCGCCATTTTGCCGCCAAAATGATTTTGCCGCCGAAAACAACGAAAAGCCCGACCGTGATGGCCGGGCTTTTTGCGTACCTTAATATGGAATATTTCACGCCTTGACGGTATTCTCCAGCGTCTTCTGCAGCACCTGCCTGCCGAGGTAGACGAGCGCACGCAGTGCGTACGGCAGGACGATGCCGTCTCTGATCTTGTTCCAGCCCGTCTCGGCTTTGGCTTCGTCGATGAGGCCGGCCGAGAGCTTGTCCACCCAGGCATCGACGGCCGGCATGACGTTGTCGACGAGATTCTTCGTGAGTTCCTGCTTGGCCGTCTCGCTGAGGCTCATGCTGGAGACATCGGCTTCAATGGCATCGCGTACTTCCGTCCAACGGGACATAGTAATCATCCTTTCGTTTCGAGAATGTCAGATAGCAGTAATACAGCCCCATGCCGTGGCGCGTGGTTACCGTGGTTCGCGGCCGTTCCTTGAACCAGACGACGATCTCTTCCCCCGTCCGACGATAGACGTGCAACAGTTCGCTCCCATGGGTCACGGAGGAGTGCCAGTCTCTTTCGGTCGTGAGGAAGAGCTCGAAGCCATAGATTTCTTTGAGTGGCACGAGCCCGGGATAGCCGTCGGCGTCGCGGCGCTCGAGCTGCCTGTCCTGCTTCTTCTGTCGGCTTGCCAAGATGGCATCCGCCCTTCCTATTTTGTCAAGCCCGAAATCCTTGATTTCAAGCCATTCCTACATGTAAATTCATATCGCAGACAGAGCCTGAAGTGATGAACAGTCGTCGCATTTTCTGCCGAATAGCTGATT